>JANMOU010000018.1:0-23169 GCA_031369495.1 Novosphingobium sp.
CCGGGCTGGCGGAACCACGGGCCCGCTCCCCCGGCCCGGCCACCCATTTGTTACCCTGCGGGGGGGCGGGGCGGGGGGTGCGGGCCGGTGTTGCGCAAGGTTCGGCTTGTCCGAACCGAAACATGGAAAATATCTCACTCATGACTTGCTCGTTTCATTTGGCGCAGCGCCGCGCGGGTGCGCTCGCCCGCGTCGCCGCTGGCCATCAGGCTGCGCAGGATGCCTTCGCGGATGCCGCGATCGGCCACGCCCAACCGGGTCGCGGGCCACAGGTCAAAGATCGTCTCGAGGATCGCGCAGCCGGCCACCACCAGATCGGCCCGCTCGCGCCCGATGCAGGGCTGGGCCTGGCGCTGGGGCTGCGACATCAGCGCCAGATTGCGGCACAGGCTGCGCATTTGTTCGGTCACCACGATCAGGCCGTCAACCGCCTGCCGATCATACTGCGGCAGTTGCAGGTGCAGGCTGGCGAGTGTGGTCACGGTGCCGCTGGTCCCGAGCAACCGCAGCGGGTGCGCGGTCGGCTTGCGAACCAGCGATTGCGCGGCGCGGTCGGCAAAGGGCGCCAGGCTCTCGCGGACCAGTTCACGCATCCGGGCATAGCGGGCGGTGCGGCTCACCTCGTCCGGCAGCTCTGCCCCGCAGGTTTCGGTGAGCGAGACCACGCCCCACGGCACCGAGTGCCAATCGTGGATCATCGGCACTTCGCCACTGCGGGTTTCGACCAGCACCAGCTCGGTCGAGCCGCCGCCGATGTCAAAGATCATCGCCGGGCCGTCACCCGCTTCAAGCAGCAGATGGCAGCCCATCACCGCAAGGCGCGCCTCTTCCTGGGCCGAGATGATATCGAGCAGGATTCCGGTTTCCGCGCGGACTCGCTCGATGAACTCTTCGCCGTTGACCGCGCGGCGGCAGGCTTCGGTCGCGACTGAGCGGGCGAGGTGGACATTGCGGCGTTTCAGCTTGTCGGCGCAGATCTGCAAGGCGCCCAGCGCGCGGTCCATCGCCTCCTGGCTCAGCCGTCCGGTTTGGGCGAGACCTTCGCCCAGCCGCACAACCCGGCTGAAGGCGTCGATCACGACGAAATGCTCGCCTTGCGGGCGGGCGATCAACAGGCGGCAATTGTTGGTGCCAAGGTCAATCGCGGCAAAGGCCTGACGGTGGAACGGGGCGTTGAAGGGAGCGCCGCGCGATGGCGCCTGCGGCCAAGCTGCGGCTTCGCTGCGGCTGGGGCCGCCGGGGCGCGGTTCGGGGGGGGAGGCGCTGGAATCGGTGGATTCCTGACGGGTGCCTCGCCCTGATGCACCACCTGGCGGCGGAGAAAGATCCGCCATAACACTTGCACTCATTATTGTTTTCCCAGCCATTGCGGCGGGTACCTGCAGCTATGCTAGACCTGTCGGGCCAATCGAGCAAGGCCCGGGCGCGCCCGGCGCTTGACGCGGGGCGCAGGCGGAACTAGAGGCACGGCCCGGATTGCCCGATCCTCTAATGGTAAGAGAGCGGTCTCTGACACCGTCAATCAAGGTTCGAGTCCTTGTCGGGCATCCAGTTCCAAGCACTAATATGCTGTTTTAAAGCGTGATTTGGCGGTTACGCCGTTGCCGCTCCCACATTAGTTCCCACAACGTGTTTGAAGCCGCTGGGTGTCCCCTCGCGCAACGCTTCCCGATCAGTCATTCGCGGCGCGGCCAAGGATCGACCGAAGCGCGCCGGGCATAAGCTGCAACTCAATATAGCAGCCCCCCGCCAGCGCCACGGTGTCTCCGAGGCATTCCGGGCGATATCGAGCTAGGTGCTCAACTTGCCCGCTGAAGGCCGCGATCCGCTGCGACAAGCCGACTCGATCAGGTGACAGAGATGTGGCCACTGCGCTCCAAAGCGATGCGGCTTCCTCGACGGCCCTGACATAGTGGGATGTGGACTTGCGGACGAACTCGGCTTCGTCACGTTCGAACTGGGTGGGGAAAGAGATGATTGCAGCGGCCATGTTGGTGCTCCTGTTTGCTGGGTGAAGCCTTGAAAATGCACACTGCGGATGAAGGCGCAATCCCGCCTCACTCCGGTCTGTCGGCCACCGAAGCGTGCGGAACGGATTGCCCGCGTTCTGGCGCGGCGATGCTGTCCGCATTGTCTGATCTGTCTGGCCATCGCCGAAGTTCGCCCAGCACATTTATTTTCAAGAGTGCCGACCTTTACCCCCTGGGGGGGTGAAAAGAGGTGCGGCGCAACAGCGTGCGGGGCGATTGGGGACGAGCGCCAGAGCGCCCCTACCGGGCAGGGGAAGGGTGGTGCGGGGTCACAATTATCACCCTGCATGGCCTCTGGCCGCCCCCACCCCCCGGCCCCCCTCGCCGCGATGCGTCGATCTATATACCAGCGACCCGCACTAATTTTTTTGCGCGTCATACCTTTTCCGACAAATTGTAGGAACTATATGAAATTCTGAAGTTTATTAAAACCTGTGCTGGACTTCTGTGGACCAAATGCGTTAATGATGCTTCATGAATAACGCCCATTCTAAATTACCACGCAGATCGTTTCCGCTGCGTCGGCAGAGCGTTTCCTCATTCAGCGACCCTCGCAACGATGGCGATGTCTTTGACGTTTTGGCGGAATTTCCAGCAAACCTGGATGAAGCAACAGCAATCGCAGTTCTTGTTCAAGGTGCCGCCCGTCGTAAAGGGATGGGTCGCGAGGCCTTCCTGAACCGGATTGCGAGTGAAGCTGCCCGCATATTCAATGCCCCAATCGCGCCAGAGCCAAGAAACAAGGGTGGCGCCCCGGCGCGCGACTGGGAAGCAGAGTATGGCAAGGGAGCGTGGGAGCTTGGCTTGTTGGCCGTTGTGTGCGGCGCGCTCTATCCCGACCTGTCAAAATCGTCTTCTCTGCGTAGTGCGCTGATCGCAGCAAGGGCCGCCGCTGGGCGAGGTGCACGGCCTGATGATACGATCAAATCTGATGCTGACAAATTGAAGCAGGCCCTTCGCAGATGGACTGCCTCGGTTCCGGGGAGAAGCTCGCCGCAAAAATAGATTTAGGTTCCCCCCAACCGGCTCAGCCAAACCTCGCGAAAGCCCACCATCATTCGTGGTCGGCCATCACAATAGCGAGGTGCCCAGCATGACCACAAACCCTGAACCCCTTGCTGACTCGGTGGCTGTGGCCGCCAAGCGCTTGGGAATTTCGAGAAGCGCCATCTACATTGAGTTGCAAGCCCTCCGGATTTCAGGAAGAAAGGCCGGGCGCCGCACCCTGATCGAGCGCACCGAGCAATTGCGCTGGCTGACCTCGCTTCCCGTCATGGGCGCCGCCGCGTGAGCGAGCCCCACCGCCCCGACAAGGCTGAGCAAGCTTGGATCGAGGGCATAATCGCCGAGAGCCAAGCCAAGCTGGAGGCGGAAGATGCACTTTTTGCTGCATCAGAACAGCAAGATGACGATTTCCACGCCTACGAAATCCGAGTCCTATATGAAGTTGAGGTCGATGGCGGGTCCGATTACGAGCAACCGGGTCCGTTTGACAATTTGCAAGATTGTGTGGTGGCTGGGGAGCCGGAAAATGCCGGGGAGTTCAGTCAATGCATGGCGGACGACCTCAGTATTGCCGTAACCGCAGCACTGGAACCGTTGCGTTCACACTGTCACTCGCTCGGCCTGATCCGCGCGGACTTTGCCAATTACCCTTTGAGCCCCGATCTGGGTGATGAATTTTGCCCTCCAAGGTTCTTCCTTGTCCATCGCGCCGGCGACGCTGACCTTTCCGCCACTTCACTAGCGGCCATTGCTCCGCTCAAGATCGAGCTTCCTGCATCTTTGGGTGGTCGCACCCTGACTATCACGATGAATGCTCAGCCGAGCAACGCCACCATCCTGCATGCGGCAGCCGCGGGCGGCGCTTTGGGCGTTGGGCAATGGGGTGGCGAGGCAACGCCTGACTTGGCGCCTGTGCCTGACGAGAGCCGCGACGATTGGCTGGTGCGTGTCTCGATCCCGCGCGAGCGGCTTGCTCGGCTGGTCGAGCGCTGGGTGGCTTGTGGGCGACAGCCAGATATGTTCCGCGCATTCGGTAATGCCATGGAGCGCGAGACAAGCGGGAAGCCAACCGACTGGCTGGTCGAAGGGGTACTTGCACGCGGAGTGCTCACCATTCTGGCAGGCGACGGCTCGGCGGGAAAAACTAGCTTGGTGCACGAATGGCTATCGAGCTTGGGCGGGATTGCGCTCACGCGCCCACGAACCGTCCTGGGAGTTGAAGTGACTGGCCGGGTGATGTGCGCGGTGATCTATGGCGAAGGCGCTGCCGGAATGGACTGCCATCGAACCGAGTGCCACGCCAAAGTATGGGGAAGTAGCGCCTATGCCGAGCGCAAGGGAACGAGGGAGGACCTTCCTGCCCTCCTGGCCGGGTTTCGCGGCTTTCCAGCGCTGGACCTTCTCGTCATCGATCCCATGCGCCCGTTTCTCAAGGGTGACGAAAAGTCCTCCGACGTCATCAACGAATTCTACATGCCGCTGGAGCGGTTTGCCGAGGATATGAACTGTGCGGTGGTGATCACCCAGCACGTTTCCAAATCCGGGATGAATGGCAAGTCGGTCCACGATGCGAAGTCGGCGATTCTCGGCGCGACTGCCGTGACTAATCGCCCCCGAATGGTCATTGCGATGGACCGGCGGAGCAACGGCAGCACTGTCAAGCTTGCTCCGGTTAAGCACAACTTCACTGAAGAAATGCTGTGGGTCCGTTCGACGGAATGGAGCGTATGGAAACACGATTCCGAAACTCACACACTGGTACCAGCCGAAACGATCGCCTCCGGTGCTGCCGGAGGCGAGCTTGACCTTGGCTTGATCTTCGATGCCATCGTCGAACAAAACAGCCTTGGCCGCGCCCTGCGCCGTACGGGCCGACACGAGCTGTTCGAGCGGAAGCTCGCTCAACTCTCTGGAGTATCGCGCCAAGCGATCCGCAGGGGCGTAGCGTCTTTGATTGAAGCCGGCCGCGTGACTGACCGGGCTGATGGATTGTTGGCGGTTCGTGGCGAGCCTTTTGAGCCGGGAACGGCATGATGCCCGCCGTCGAACCCGCGCGAAATCCGTTGCCGGGGCCGCGCGGCAACGCTGCGATGCTGGCGACGGGCAGCCGTCGAGCCCTAAGGGAATGGCGGAATTCCGCACTTTTTCAACTAATCCTCCCATTGCCAGGCGACGACAATGAGGCGGAGGCGCCGAAGATGAAATCATTATATTTCAGTGATTTCCGATTGCGGCACCCCTTAGTAAGGACACCCCACTCGCTGAGTTGTGGTGTCTATCTACTGGAAGCAGTCGCCAACCCAAGGAGCAAAACAAGATGGCCGACACCAACGCATGGGTCGCAGAGACTCGCTTCACCGTGCAACAGCGCCCTGGCGAAGACATGTGGCACACCTGGCTTCGCGGTCTCGACGAACGGCCGCACGGACACTGCGGCCCGATCTACATCCAATAGCCCCAACCGGCGAAAGGGACCGGCTAGGCAAGTGTTCGCCCCGCCGGTCCTTCGCCGCCGACAGCACAACGGCTTTGTGGATCACGCCCATGCTTGAGCTGGTCCCAGACTGCTGCGAGCAGCAACAAGACATCGAGACCAACTCGATCAATCCCGACACTCGGCCAAGCGCGACGATCCACTGCATCTCCGATCTTCGCAATCCGTCGATCAATGCAATCGTATCGGTCTCACGGCGGCTACAGGAGTTTCTGATTGAGCAAGGGGCGATCCCACCCGACGGCCCGTTTCCCTTCCCGGCGCTCGCACCAACAGCAGACGACTGAACGCCCCCAGTCCCGAAAGGATCAAAACCTATGCCCCGCGCACCCAACTTCACCTATCGCAATCCGCTTGAGGACATCGGCCCTTCGTTGGTTCGTGCCATCCTTGGCGACCCAGCCATGGCCGCCGCTCAGCGGCGACAGCAGTCCGAGGTGGACTTGCGTGAGGCGCAGGCCGCCATGGCGCGGTCACGCGGCGGGCTGTATGACAGCCAGACCACCGGAGTTGACCAGCAGAACGCGGCTGCGCAAGGGATGCCGGGCTTTTTCGCCAAGATGTATGAGGCGCCACCTCCTATGCCGTCGCTGGACGATCCGAACTTCGTTCAGGATGCCGGGCCAAGCGCGCCGCTGCCCACCCGCGACGAGATTTTCCGGGCCGGGCTTCCTGCCTTCCTCGGCAACGCCGCGATCATGCAGGGCGACAAGATCGACCCTCGCGCGCTGATCGGCACGGCTGCCTCATTCGGCGGCGGTGACGAGATGGCGCGCCGCGGGCTGATTGCTCAGGGCAAGACGCCCGGAGAGAATTTTGCTATCACCCCGGGGCGGGCCGACGAAATCTCTGCGCGCGATGCGGGCGAAGACCAGTCCACCAAGTTTGGCGTGGCTGGGATTAACCGCAAGTCCGCGTTCGACGTTGCCACCGTCAACAACCGCGACGACGTGCCGGTGGCGAACATCAACGCAGGCAGCCGCGAGAAGGTGGCGGGGATCAATGTCGCTGGCCGGGCAACCGCTGCCGCCACGAAGGCTGCTGGCCCCGCGCCGGGCTTTGACGCGATCACGCGTTCGTTCCCCGGCGTCACTCAGAACAGCGGATTGCGCAGCGAACAACGCAACCGCGAAGTTGGCGGTGTTGAAGGATCCCTGCACCTCGGCAAGACGCCCGGCGTTCAAGCCTACGACATCGACCCCATCCCCGGCATGACCGTCCAGCAGGCAGCGGCCAAGATCGAAGCGGACAGCGGCGGAACCGTTCAGGTCGTGGAAGCGATCGATGAACGCGGGCGCACTGGCCCCAACGGCAAGAAGCTCGGCGGCTGGCACTTCTCCCTCAAGAACGTCGGCGGCCCTGCAGCCCAGCCCGGCAAGCCCGGAGCTGCTGCGAAGCCGCCACGGATGCTGTCGAAGTCGGCCGTGGGAATGATCGATACCGAGCTGACAGACCATTTCAAAATCTACGGGATAACGCTTGCTCCGGCGGTAAAATCTCAGCTCAAGGACAGGGCAATCGAGATTTACCAGCAGACGGGAAACCCTGTTCTGGCTGTTCGCCAGGCCGCGCAAGAGCGTGCGGAGCGCAATCGCGCCAACGCCGCAGCGCGGGCGAAGCCTGCGCAGTCGCGCGGCGGCGTTCCGGCAGGCGCTCCCACAGCGACCGGCCCGGGGGGGAAGAAAATGTATTATGACGGCAACGCTTGGGTGCCCGCCAAACCCAAGCCAGCGCCCCGCGCCAATAGCCCTTCTGTGTCGAATTGGTGAGGTGGAGCAATGCCACGGAACATCACTGTCACCTTTGCTGATGGCTCGACGCACGTTTATCAGGGGGCGCGCGGCGCAGCGCGCGGTTCAGGGGCGCTGGCTGCTTAGGCTTGGCAGCGTATGATTTCTATCGCCGGGTCACCTCGCTTATACCCAGCCCGGGGAGCCTCGCTGCATTCATCGAGCACGGCATATTGCCAAGTCCGGTCGAGCCGGAACAGCCGCCACGGCGAGGGGTTACGGCTTTGGCTCCCGCCCTGGACTTGCCAAGCGCGCATGATGGGATTTCCGTCATCGGTAGTCCCGACAGCGTGGACCTCAACAACGCGGGTAAATCCCCCGTAAGTGATGGCGAGGCGCTTACCGGACCGCAAAGCATCGCAGGCAACGTGCCACCACATGAATCTACTCCCGAATCAAATAATTCGGAGAGTAGCACGCGATCTAATGGTGGCACCAATGCTTGGGCGTTGGTCACTGGCCGTAGTTGCGGCTGTCATCGTTTGCGGTGTGTTAGGTGGCGTTATTGCCCCTGCCGCAAGCGTTAAGGTCCGCAGCGGTTTCCGCCCAATTCCCTTTGCCTCGATAATAGTATTTGAACGTAGTTCGATGGGTTTTCCCAAAAATATCTTGATACCGAATATATCCCGCGAACACGATGGCCAGCCCGCCAGATGCAACGCTCTGGTAGGAGTCATTTGCGAGTGGTGCGAGACTGTCGTTTTCCAAAATCACCCACTGGCCGCCCCCCACATCGGCGCGCGACCTTGCGATATCTGGGGTCATTCTGATCTTAACCTTGTCAGGGTCGCCGGCTGTCGGCGCGATCATGCACCACGCCTCAACGTGTCGGGCTGGCGTTTGACCCCGGTTCCATATTTTTACATGAAGCCTTGTTTGCCCGCCTCGGTGGAATGCATATATCATGTGGTCTTCGGCAGAGAGATACGCGCGAAGCTGCCTCCGGCCTATATCGCTCGTGATGGCGTTCGCGACCTTCGCCTCCCCCAAAGACCTCTCGGTTTGTCTCAGCGCAATGATTACAAGAATAACACTGAGAAAAGAGAGCGCAGCGGCCAGGCCGCCAATCAAGTTTCCCCAGTATCCAATCTCCGTTGCTTTTTCAGCCGCAATCGCGGCGCGCCATTGGGCGCACAGATCGGCGGCGTTATAGCTCTTGGCTTGATAGCAGGGGTCGGGATTGTAGCCGGAGTAGGGAGCGTGGGCCGCCACCGCTTCTTCTGCTTGGCTAGCAGTAGGCTGGCCTTGGGCCTGTTCCTGTGGTTCCTTTGCGGCGCAAAGGAACAGTGCCAGTCCAATCGCAAGGATTTTTCTCCCATGGCCGCTACGCATTGGATCAAGAACGCCGCTGTAAATTTTCCATGGTTCAGCTTGTTCCTGATATTCGGCTCAGAGTCCACCACGCCGATTGCGGCCAGATACTCGAGTTGAGTGGGGCTGCGCGTGACTTGTCAGTCACCGTCACAGCGCCAGCGCAGGAGACAACCGCCGCGCGTGCAACGGCAATCAGACTGCGATGGTCGGGGTGGCTGCGCTAGGCAACCCTGTGTCGCGCCGCTGGGCAGGGTATTGGCAGCGAGGCGTTTGATTTTTTGACGACAACGTAGTACGCCCATGCGTACTACGTTGAATTGAGCGCTTGAAGGGATGCGATTGACACGCTACTTCACCGTTTACCCCTTCATCACACATTTCGCTTAGTTTGAGTGGATCAAAGTGGCGATTTGAATGTTCAGTCGATGTAGGGGCGCAAAGGAAAATTATGGCAAGCCGTCCTTCAGGACCATTCGTTTTGGATGTAGTTTTTGAACCGCGTGAAGACGGTGGGCTGCGTGCATATTGCGATCGCGTCCCCGGCTTTGTGCTGTCGCATCGCGACCCAGATGCGGTTCTCGCAGACGTTGAACCAGCCCTCACACTTATTCTTTCCGCAATGTATGGGATGCCCGTCACTGTGACGAAAGCGTCTGAAATCGGCGTTGAGCATATTGAAGCAATGCCCGCCTATATGTGCGGTGCTGCTCAGTATGTCGGCGTTCACCATCATTGATTGCGCTTAGGCGGCTCCCACGCGAGGAATGGGAACGGCAACTCACTGATTTGGGGTGCTGCCCGCTTGAAGGTAAGGGCAGGCTGAATACTGCTGAGTGGTGGCGATTGCCGTGGCCTCCGATGATCCCTTTCACCGTGGCAGTTGATGACGAGGGATATGCCGACATTTGGGCGTTTCAACTCACTCTCGCCAACATCGCCAAACAGGCTCCACCCGATTGGCCGTTCCCTCAGCTCTAGCGTACAATCTCCCATTGAAGCCAAAGCCCGGTTTCCTCAATCGACCGCGCAAGGTCGGTCTCGCGCTTGTCTCGCAAGACACTCCCAACGCGCCGCCTAATGTGGTTGCAACATCCCCATCAAGTGACTGGTAGCCCACAAAATCAGGCCGGTTTCGGAAGCCAGCCAGAGCAGGCCCAAAAGAACCAACGCGCCTATCGGTCGCGCCACCTCACCATCCAAGAATGAACGTCTGCGCCTTCGTGACATGAAAGCAACTTAGCATCGCCCACTCAGCGGACAAGCCTCCAAACCAGCACCCCCCCGGCCCCTGCTGAGACTGCGCCAACGTCCGCTCCCTAAGGTCTAGCAGCGCCGCGCGTTGATCGGGGGCTATTCCTCTTCAGCAAGAGGTGCGTCTTGCTCGTTCGGGTCTTCTTCCAAAGGTGTCAGCGTGTCGCTCGTGCGCTCCCATGAGACCTGCGCCTCGTCATTGTCTGGTTTGGCCGCGTCGGTCGCAATGGCTGCTTCCGAGTCAGCCGCGCTGCCCGACGTTGGCAAACTGTTTGTGCCTTTTCTTGGTGCCCCCAACTCAGCGCTCAGCGCGACTGCGATTACCAACAAAAGAGCCAGCGGCAATAAGAGCAGCATGGGTACCCGCGCTCGCGGTTCTGCTGGTATTATCAGCCTCCACGGCACTGCTCGGCGGTAAGCCCATTTCGGCTTGTTGTGGGTCAGCAACGGGCCGCTGGTTCCCCGCGGCTGATTGATCGACGGCGCACCGCTTCTCGCGTTCAGGATCGCGAGCAAAACGGCGATCAGGAATGGCACTAATAGCCCAGCAATGAGAAAGGCGTCACGTGTGCCCAACTCGTTCGCTGCGCAGTTGTAAGTGTCGGGGCAGCGCCGCGCCCGCCCATCGGCCAGATACCAACCTAGGGCCATGATCCCTGCCCAGCCGATCAGTGCAAAGGTAGTGATCCGCTTCACGATGGGGGGGCTTCGGCAAAGGCATAGAGATAGCAGTGCATGGTGGCCGAATCTTGCGGGGCAGGGTGTTCGAGCCGCCCAGGTCGCTGGCGCCGCACCGGGATCTTCCAGCGGGTAAGAATTCCCTTTGCGTGGAGACGGCCCAAAACCCTTTTCACGGATACCTTGGGGAGATGGAGCGGTCGATAGATTTCGCGGAGCAGCATGGGCGCACCGATTTGCTCCATGTAGGCAATCACCTGATCCTGAATGACCGGCTCGTTCTGGCAATCGCCAAGGTTTTTCCGTATCACGTCAATGGTCATGGTTTGCTGTCCGCTTCGCCTTGATGTCAGTTTGGCCATGCTCATAGTGGAGTCCAGCCGCTTGAGGGATCGAATATAGTTTCAATTGAAACTGGGCGGGATACTCGTGGGGGGAGTGGCCGATTTGCAGCCGTCCGCAAGCGCGCGCTCCAAATGCCATCAGGCAACTGCCGTTGCATCGCGCGATGGCAAGGTGACGACATTGGACCCGCCCGGCGAGAGCGGTGGCGCTACAAAGCGGCCCCAGCCGTCCATGAGCACTCGGCGCATTTCGCGCAGGTCCGAGCGCAGGTAGGCCTGCTCCGTTGCGGTCCCAACCCTGTGAGCGAGGGCCATTTCAGCCACCATCGCGGGCACGGTCGGCATCTTCTCGGCTGCCCAATCCCGGAAGGCGCTGCGAAAGCCGTGAACTGTCGCGGCTTCGCCAGCCACGCGCATTACCCTTGTCAGCGTCATATCGCTTAGCGGCCTGTCTCCCGACGCACCGGGGAAGACTAGGCCGGTTGCCCCGAATGCCTCGGCAGCGCGCTCCAACAGCGCCACAGCGGCCAGATTGAGTGTGACAACGTGTGCCGTCCTCATCTTCATCAATTCCTTGGGCCGCGACCACGTGCGGGCCTCTAGGTCGATATGTTCCCAACGAGCGGCGCGAACCTCACCGCTCCGTGCGGCAGTGAGGATCGTAAAGAAAAGAGCCAAGCGCCCAGCCGTTTCTTCCTTGGTCAGTTGACCAGCCATGAAGTCGGGAACGCTGGCAAACGGCATTGCGGCGAAATGGGTTCCCATAGCTGGCTTGGAGAGGCCGTTGCTTATGTCCTTCGTGGTTGGAAGTGCGTCACTGCGCCAACGGTGCGACTTTGCATATTGCAGAACCTGCATGATCCTGACGCGGAGCTTCTTTGCCATCGCCGGTTTTGTCGTCCAGAGCGGGGACAGCACGGAAATCACCTGATCGGACTGAATGAAGTCAACGCGTGTTGAGCCAATGCGGGGCACCGCATGGGCCGTCAGGGACGACAAGAAGGCCGCAGCGGTCCGCTCTGACCAACCCTTGGATAGCGCAGCGTGAGCCTCGATAACCGCCTCGGCGAAGGTCGGGATGCGAACCTTGCCCTTGTCGCGATCCGAGCGGGCATCAACACCTTGCCGGGCGAGTTTTCGCAGGCGGGCCGCACTCTCTCTCGCCTCGGCAAGTGAAAGATCAGCGGGATAGCCGCCCAACCCAATGTCTTCACGCTTGCCAAGATGCTGCACACGCAGAACCCAAGATTTTGCGCCGCTAGGCTTGACGCGCAAATACAGGCCCGAGCCGTCGCCGTGCACTCCTGGCTTGGCATTCTTCGCCTTCAATTCGCTTAGCTTGGCCATGTCACGCCTCGTGGTTCCCACACTGGCTCCCACATATCTGCTGGATTTGGCGGAATGTCAAGGAACGTCCGTGGACATAGTTCCTACAAAATGTAGGCACTTAGGACGATATCAGGGACTTCGCTGGATTGCCATAAGCGTGGATTATAATCCTTGTCGGGCATCCAGTTTTCTCTCCCTTTGACAGCAGCGCGCGAAAGCCCGACAAGGGCGCAATGACTGAAGAAGAACAGGAAACGCGGCTTAACCGCCGCCGCTTCTACAAGGCCGAGCAGGAAGCCGGGTTTGTCGAAGCACAGGACCACTCCACCCCGCAGACCCGCGATCCGGCCTATAAGCTGGCGTTCCGCGATACCGATTTCTTGCTGCGCGAGGAATTGCGCCCGGTGCGGTTTCAGCTGGAATTGCTGAAGTGCGAAATGCTGCTTGAAGAGGCCAAGATCGGATCGACGCTGGTCTGCTATGGCTCGGCCCGGATACCCTCGCCTGATGCGGCGGCGGAGCTGATCGCCAATGCGCCGCCCGAAAAGAAGGCGGTGGCCGAGCGGTTGGCGGCCAAGGCCAGGTATTACGAAGTGGCGCGCGAGCTCGCCCATATCGCCTCCAGTTGCAATATCGTTGAACAGGGCATGCGCCAGTTCGTGGTCTGCTCGGGCGGCGGGCCGTCGATCATGGAAGCGGCCAACCGCGGCGCGGTAGAGGCTGGGGCCGAAACGATCGGGCTCAATATCGTCCTGCCGCACGAACAGGCCCCCAACCTGTTCGTCACCCCGCGGCTCGCCTTCCAGTTCCACTACTTTGCGCTGCGCAAGATGCATTTCCTGTTGCGGGCCAAGGCGGTGGCGGTGTTCCCCGGCGGGTTTGGCACCTTTGACGAATTTTTCGAGCTGCTGACGCTGGTTCAGACCGGCAAGATGAAGCCGATCCCGATCCTGTTGTTCGGGCGTGAATTCTGGAACCGAGTGGTCAATTTCGACGCGCTGGCCGAAGAAGGCGTGATCAACGCGGATGATCTCAAGCTGTTCCACTGGGTCGAAACGGCCGACGAGGCCTGGGCGGTGATTCGGGAATTCTACGCGCTGGATTAGCCCCGCGCTTCGGTGTGGCCAAGTGGCCCATTGCCCGCGCCAAATCCGGGTGCGGCGCGCAGCGCTGAGCGGACGAACAGCCGGGCGCGGTCGGTGGCTTCGGCCAGCGGCAGCCCGCGCGCCAGATAGGTGGCGATGGCGCTCGACAGGGTGCAGCCGGTGCCGTGGGTGTGGCGGGTGTGAATCCGGGTGCCGGCCATCACGTGGGGCGGCTGACCGGGGAGCATGAGGGTGTCCTCAATCCGCTCGCCTTCGTTATCGCCGCCTTTGGCCAGGTAGGCGATCCCGCGCGCTTGCATCCCATCATGCCCGCCAAGGGCAGCCAGTTCGGGCACATTGGGCGTGGTCAGTGTGGCCAATTGCATCAACCGTTCGAACGCCGCGATGGTCGCTGCGTCGGCCAGCGCCGCGCCGCTGGTCGCGATCATCACTGGATCGAACACAATCGGCACGTCCAGCGCCTCGAGCCGGTCTGCCACCACTGCGGCGATCGCGGGTGAGCCGAGCATCCCGATCTTCACCGCATCGACCCCGATATCCGAGATGCATGCATCGATCTGCGCCGCGATCAGTTCGGGGGAGAGCACCTCAACAGCGGTCACCCCCAGCGTGTTCTGCGCGGTGATCGCGGTGATTGCGGTCATCGCATAGCCGCCCAGCATGGTGATCGTCTTGATGTCAGCCTGAATGCCCGCGCCGCCAGAGCTGTCCGATCCGGCGATAGAAAGGATGCGGGGCGGGGGCATCAGGCCTTATGCTTCCGCACCACCGAAGGCGGATGTTTGGCGTGGTGTTTCACCGCCCGGCTGGGCCGGTCCATCAGTTCGCCGCCGCAGTTGGGGCAGCGTTCGTCCAGAACATCGGCGCATTCGGCGCAGAAGGTGCACTCAAACGAGCAGATGAACGCACCGGGTGCTTCGGGCGGCAAGTCCGCGCCGCATCTTTCGCAATCGGGGCGCATTTCAAGCATTTTCATCACCTAAGGGTTTTAAAAACCGCTCTAAGCCATCCCAAGCTTCAAATCCTGACCATTTTGCCCGAGGAAATTCCAATGGGTGAAGAAGTCGCCCTTCTTCTAAAGTCGTCTCCATTCTACCAAAATTGCAGGCCGTACAAGTCAACACAATGTTGTTAGCGGAGCTATCTCCACCACGAGAATTGGGCAGGATGTGATCGTATTGGAGCCATAAACACATGAATGCAGCATGTTTTCCAATATCGGTCCTCAGCCAACCTATCTCTTGGGGATATTCAGACACCATCGCCTTCCGGACCGACGGATCGATCAGTGGCATGCCGCAAAACCTACAATGCTTTTGGTCACGATTCCTTACATAGGATTTCACCGCACTTGTTGGCATCCGAGGCGTAGGACGGTCAGCAAGTGGCAAGCGCGGTGCCGCGTCAGGAACAGTCAGAAACTTGTATCGGTCTTTAGCACCTTTGCCCCAGCCCGCATCAATGTAAGCCCAGACTTTTGGGCAGTTTGCTCGCCGGAGAAGTTCAGCGGCTTCATCACGCTTGCCAAGCAAGTGTGCGTCAACAGCCATATTGAGAGAGTTGGCAACAGAGAAAACCTCTGGGATTGGTTCAGCCAACGAGTAACGCATTTCAAGCACTGGCAGCTTCCTTTACCGCATCGCAGATCGCGTCCACCACCTGTTCGACCTGCGCCGCATCGTCGCCTTCCGCCATGACCCGGATCACCGGTTCAGTACCCGATGGGCGGATCACCAGCCGGCCTTTGCCGACGAGCGCCGCTTCTGCCTCGGCGATCACCGCCTTGACCCGGGCATCGTCCAGCGGCTTTCCGCCTGCGAAGCGGACATTTTTGAGCAGTTGGGGAACCGGATCGAACAGGTGGAGCATTTCGCTCGCCCGTTTGCCCGATTTGACCAGCGCGGCGAGCACTTGCAGCGCGGCCACAGTGCCATCGCCAGTGGTGCCATGATCGAGCAGGATCATATGTCCGCTCTGTTCGCCCCCGACGTTAAAGCCATCAGCTTTCATCTTTTCGAGGACATGGCGGTCCCCCACTTTGGTCCGCTCAAGGCTCAGGCCCTGGCCTGCCAGATAGCGCTCCAGGCCGAGGTTCGACATCACCGTGGCAACTATCCCGCCGCCCTTCAACTGGCCGCGCCGCGCGAGTTCGGTGCCGATCAAAGCCATGATCTGATCGCCGTCGACGGTCTGGCCTTTTTCATCGACCACGATCAGCCGGTCGGCATCGCCATCGAGCGCGATCCCGATATCGGCGCCGCTGGCCACCACCGTTTCCTTAAGTAGCGCGAGGTGCGTCGATCCGCACTTGTCGTTGATGTTGGTCCCATTGGGCGAAACGCCCACCGCAACCACTTCGGCGCCCAGTTCCCAGATCGCCGATGGAGCGACCTGATAGGCTGCGCCGTTGGCGCAATCGACCGCGATCTTCAGGCGGTCGAGCCGGATATCGTCGGGCAGCGAGGCCTTGACCGCGTGGATATAACGCCCGCGCGCGTCCTCGATCCGGCGGGCCCGACCGATCTCTGCCGCCGGAGCGAGGGCGAGGTCCTGCGCCAGCATCGCTTCGATCGCCAGCTCATCTTCGTCTGACAGTTTGAAACCATCGGGCCCGAACAACTTGATCCCGTTATCCTGGTAAGGGTTGTGGCTGGCCGAGATCATCACGCCGACATCGGCGCGCAGCTCGCGGGTCAGCAGGGCAATCGCCGGGGTCGGCAGCGGCCCGGTCAAGACCACGTCCATCCCGACGCTGGTAAAGCCCGCCACCAGCGCATTTTCCAGCATGTAGCCCGACAGCCGGGTGTCCTTGCCGATCACCACCCGGTGGCGGTGCGCCCCGCGCAAAAACCGGGTTCCGGCCGCCTGCCCGACTTTCATCGCGGTGGCAGCGGTCATTACGCCCGAATTGGTGAGCCCGCGGATCCCGTCGGTACCAAAAAATTGTCTTCCCATGTCTGCCCCATAGCGGGAGGTATCTTGATAAATTGCTATGTCGGTTTGGCACGCTAAAGTCACGTAATCAAACGCAGGTAGGGACAATCCATGACAGACCAACAGGCCGCAAGCGGCTTTCCGGAAATCCGTGTTCCGGCGGCGCTGACTTTTGCTGGTTTGGCGCTGGGCTTTGCGGTGGGGATCGCGCTGAAGGGCGGCGCAACGCTGGGTCCGATTCTGGCGGTGGCCGAACCGATGGGCAACCTGTGGCTGCGCGCGCTGCAACTGACGATCCTGCCGTTGGTGATCGGACTGGTGGTGACAGGAATTTCGCAGACGCTGGCAGCGGCCAACGGCGGGCAACTCGCGCGGCGTGCGGTTGGCATGTTCGTGATGGTGCTGCTGGCGGCGGGGACGATGTCGGCGCTGCTGGTTCCCGGTTTGCTGACACTGTTTCCGGTTCCGGAAAAGGCAGTTGCCGCGCTCAGTGGCGGGTTGGCAGATCCAGGCAAGGTGCCGGGGGTATCCGATATCCTCAACGCGATGATGCCCGAAAACATCTTTGCTGCCGCCGCCGAGGGCAAGATGCTCCCGGTGGTGCTGTTCGCTTCGCTGTTTGCACTGGCGCTGACCCGGGTCGGCGAAGGCCCGCGCCGCGCGGTTATGCAGTTCTTCGAAGGATTGGCCGGGGCGATGATGGTGATCGTTGGCTGGGTGCTGATGCTTGCGCCGCTTGGGGTGTTTGGCCTGGCAGTGGCGCTGGGGGCCAAGACCGGGGCCGACGCGATCGGCGCGCTGGCGCATTACATCGTGGTGGTCAGCGCCGCCGGGTTTGTGGTGCTGCTGGGCGGCTATGTGCTGGCGGTAACGGTGGCCCGGCGCGGCCTGGGCGAATTTGCCCGAGCGATGGTGCCGGTCAATGCCGTTGCAATCTCCACCCAAAGTTCGCTCGCCAGCTTGCCTGCGATGCTGGCCGCGACCCGGCGGCTGGGCGTGCGCGAGGCTACCGCAGATTTCGTCCTGCCGATGGCGGTGGCGATCTTCCGCGCGACCAGTCCGGCGATGAACATGGCCGTGGCGATCTATGCCGCGTACCTGACCGGAACCCCGCTGACTGCGGCTGCGCTGATGGCCGGGGTGTTCGTGGCCTTTCTGGTCTCGCTCAGCTCAGTGTCCTTGCCCGGTACGATCAGCTTCGTAATTTCGGTTGGTCCGATTGCCATGGCGATGGGGGTGCCGATCGCGCCGCTGGCGCTGCTGGTGGCGGTGGAAATGCTGCCCGATATCATGCGTACGCTGGGCAATGTGACGCTGGATGTGGCGGTGACGACTGCGGTCGACAAGGACGGCGATTAAGCCATCGGTTTAGGCTGCCACAGCTCTACCTTGCGTCCATCGGGATCGATGATGTGCGCGAACCGCCCATTGGCCTCATCCAGCACCGGGCCATAGGGCTCGACGCCCTCATCGGCGCAGCGCTCAAGCATGGCAGCCAGATCATCCACCATCAGGTTAAACATCATGTCGGACTGTGACGGCGCAAAGTAGCCGGTATCGGCGTCAAATGGGCAAAACACCGTGCCCGCGCCGGGATGGGCGGCGGCGTCTGCCGGATCGAACACAGTGCCGCCCCAGCTTTCGAAGGAAATCCCGAGCACGTGGGCATACCAGCTGCGGGTTGCCTCAGGGTCTGCCGATTTAAAGAACAGCCCGCCTAGCCCAAGCACCTTTGCCATCCGATTTCTCCCTCAAAGCGCCTTCTCGTAGACTGTGTATTCCTTGTTGATCGTGCCGCCGATTGCCTCGGCAATTGCGTTCATGCCCTGGTTGTCGTCGAGCACCCAGCCGATTTCGCCGCGGGTTGAGCCATATTGGCTGGTTGCGGCATGGCGGATCTTATCGATCATCATGACGACCAACTGGCTGGCGAGCCGGCTCGACTGGTGCTTCTTGATCACGCCCATCAAGGGTACTCGCATGGTCCGGGCCTTCGGTTTGCGCAGCCACCACAGCAACTTGGCCCAGTTGAACGGAAACAGCTTGCCCTCCATCGGGTGCAACACTTCGTTCAGATCGGGCAGGGTCATCATGAAGGCCACCGGCTCGCCCTCATATTCGGCGATCATGATCAGGTCTTCGCGGACGATCGGTTTGAACTTCTTGCCGGCATAGGCAATCTCGCGATTGGTAAAGGGGACGAAACCCCAGTTGTCAGACCAGGCATCGTTGAGGATCGATAGGATAATCGCCGCTTCGGCATCGAAATTGCGTCTGTTGACCTTGCGCACCTTGATCTTGGCATTGCGCTCGCCCGATTGGACGATGCGGGCGATCAGTGGAGGAAAATCAGCGACGATGTCGAGCTCATAGGTCCGCAGCAACTTGGCCGGGTTATAGCCCAAGGCCTCAATGTAGTGTTGATAGCGTTGCGGCTGGTGACCCATCATCACCGTTGGTGGATGGTCGAAACCCTTGGTCAGCTGGCCCGGCTCTTCCCACACCGACAACGAGATAGGTGCGAGCACGCGGGTCATACCCTGTTCGCGCAGCCATTGTTCGGCCTGCCCGATCAGTGCTTTGGCAACTAACTCATCTTCAGCCTCCAGCAGGCCCCAATTGCCGGTGGCGGGACCCATGCCCTGGGCCGGGTCCATCGCGGTGGCGAGATGGTCGATATGCGCTGAAATCCGCCCGACGACCTCTCCGTTCCGGCGGGCAAGGAAGAACTGGACCGTGGCATGGTCGAAAAACGGGTTCTTGCCAGCTGTGACCAATTCCATCGCTTCACCGCGCAGCGGCGGGACCCAGTTGGGGTCTGATTGATTGAGCCGATAAGCCAGATCGACAAAAGCTTTCAGGTCTGCCTTGTTGACCACGGGGGTGATGGCTATCTCTGCTGAACTATTTGCGGGTTTTGCCACGATCCTGCCTTTGTTTCAGGTCAATGCGACCCGCGATTACACCCGGCACTACGCGAAGCCGGGGCTCAATGGAATATTTTGATGAACGCCCAGAACCCGATCGAGATGAACCAGTCTAAGTCTACGACTCCTGATGACATGGTGATGCTGCGCGCAGCGGTTGAGCTGACGCGCGATATTTCTGCCGCACGTCCGGAAATCTATTGGCCCGACATGCTGGTTTCGGCGGCAGTCGGCTATGCCGGCCTTGCCGGGGCCATCCTGCTGAGCGGATGGGCGGCCTGGGCCAGCGGCCTTCTGGCGGTGTTCACACTCTATCGCGCGCTGCTGTTCATCCATGAACTGACTCATATCCACAAAACCGCACTGCCGGGGTTCCGGCTGGTCTGGAACCTACTTGTCGGGGTGCCGATGCTGACCCCATCGTACATGTACGAAGGGGTCCACACGCTCCACCACGCCCGGACGCGCTATGGCACGGCCGAAGACCCCGAATATATGCCGCTGGCCTTGATGGAGCCTTGGCGGCTGCCGGCCTTTATCGTGATTTCGATGCTGCTGCCGATTGGCCTGCTGATCCGTTCAGCCCTGCTGGTGCCGCTGGGCGCGATCATCCCGCCCTTGCGCAAGCTGGTGTGGGAGCGCGCCTCGTCATTGTCGATCAACCCTGATTTCCGCCGCCGCCCGCCTGAAGGAGCGTTCGCCACCATGGTCCGCTGGCAGGAACTGGGCGTGATGGTCTGGTCGTGGGCGCTGCTGGCCAGCACGCAAGTTTTTGGCTGGCGGCCGCTGCTGATCGGTCTTGCGGTGGTTTCGGCTACCGCGCTGCTCAACCAGATCCGCACACTGGTAGCGCACCTTTGGGAGAATGACGGCGATGCGATGACGGTGACCGGGCAATACCTCGATTCGGTAAACGTCCCGCCGCCAGCGATGCTGGCCCCGCTGTGGGCCCCGGTCGGCCTGCGCTATCACGCCACTCATCACCTGCTGCCTTCGGTGCCCTATCACTCGCTGGGTGAGGCGCACCGCCGGATCACGGCGCATCTAGGGGTGGGATCGACCTATGAACGCTCCAGCTACACCGGTTTCATGCCGCTGCTGGGCAAGATCGCGCGTTCAACGATAGTGCGGCGCTAGGAGCCTACTCTTCGGTCCGTACCAGCACCGTTTCGCCCAGCAGGAAAAACAGCATGAACGGCGCCCAGGCCGCAATCAGCGCGGGGTAGCCGCCGAAATTGCCCATCGCGAGGGCGGCATTGTCGACCACGAAATAGGCAAAGCCCAAGGCCATCCCGGCAATCGCGCGGATCAGCAGCTGGCCTGATCGGGCAAGGCCAAAGGCGGCGATAGAGCCCAGCAGCGGCATCAGCATGGCGGATAGCGGCCCCGATATCTTGTGCCACCATTTGCCTTCGAGTTCAGCGGTTCGCCGCCCCGCCTCTTTCAGCGCTGCGATCGAGCGGCTCAGTTCAAAGATGTTTTCGCCATCGGGATCAATCTTGGCCAGCATGATCTGTCCGGGCGAAACCCCTTGCGCCACCACCCGGCTGGCCAGCGGCGCCTGCATGGTGGTTTTTACATCGAATTGCCGCGAGTTCTCGAGCCGCCAGCCAGGACCGGCATAGCTGGCACGATCGGCGCGAACCTGTTCCACCACCATCCCGCTCATGTCCCGCCTGTACCAAGTGACGCCGCTCATCACGATGGCATCGCCGGCGCCGGTGACCGTGCTGGCGGTCAGGATATGCGGGCCGTCCTTAAGGTATACGTTGGCGCGTACTCCGGTGTCTGCGGGGATCGGATGATAACGCAGCTTGCTCCAGGTTTTCAGCGTTCCGGTTGCCTTGGTCACCACGGTTTCGTTGAACACGAAGCTGACCAGCGAAACCGCGGCCGAAGCCAGCAGCAGCGGTGCCAGGATCTGGTGCGCAGACAGCCCGGCGGCGCGCATTGCGATCACTTCGCTGTTTTGGTTGAGCGGCCAGAAGGTAAACAGTGTCGCCAGCAGAACCGAATAGGGCAGAAACCGCGCGATCAGTTGCGGCACGTTGAGTGACATATAGTACCACAGCTCGGCCTCGCCATTGCCCGGCACTGCCAGAATGTCGCCGCTTTCAGACAGCAGCTGCATCATCTGCAGCACCAGCACCAGTAGCACCAGCACGCCCAGAATTCGGCCGACAAACAGCTTGATCAGGTAGAGCGTCAAGGTCCGCGAGGGGAAGATTTCGCTTAGCATCAGGCAATTCCCGCCTTGCGCGAACGCCGTTTGAGCAGCGTCGTGATCCGCTTACCGATCACGGCAAAGAATTTTTCCAGCGCGCCGATCGGCTGGCCGCCGGGGACATAGGCGATGCGCCAGTACATCCAGCCAATCAGCGCAGCGAAGATCACGAACGGCCCCCACTGCACCAGCATCGGATCGGCGCGGCCGATCGCGGCGGCGTCCTCCCCGTATTGGCAGACCTTGTGATAGACCACGACCACGACGATCGAGACGAACACGCCGAGCGAGGAGGTCGACCGCTTGGGCGGGATGGCCAGGGCCACCGCCAGCAGCGGCAGGAAGATCATCATCGCCACTTCGGCTATCCGGTAGTTGAAGCTGGCCCGGCTGACCAGGCGGGCGTCGGGCGGCGTCTCATCGCCCCAGCCGATGCGCAGCAGTTCGGGCAGGATCGATTCGCGGTCCGTGCCGCGCTGGCGGAAACGCTCGAGCGCGGGCAGCTCGATTGGCAGATCGTGCCGCGTGAAGCTGAGCACCCGCGGGGCAGCGCCTGGCGCGTCCTGCAGGATCTGTCCCTGGCTGAGCCGCAGGATGATGGTGTCGGGATTGTTCTTGAGCGCCAGAAACCGGCCCTCGCGTGCGGAGATCGACAGCACCTGGCCCCGCGTATTGGCGACCCGGGCGAATATTCCGATCAGCTGCCGGCCCTCGTCCCGGCTTTGCTCGATGCGCAGCGCCATCCGGTCCTGCAGCGTGGTGAATTCGCCGACCTTGATCGCCGCGCCCAGCGCGCCGGACCGCAATTCATATTGCAACTGCTCGTAGTAGTAGCGCGACATCGGCTGGAGATAGCCGACGATCACCAGATTGACCGCCATCAGCGCGGCGGTGATCAGATAGGGCACCCGCAGCAACCGGTTGTAGCTCAGGCCAACGGCGCGCAGCACATCGAGCTCGCTGGTGGTGGCCAGCTTGCGGAAGGCGAACAGGATGCCGAGCATCTGCCCCAGCGGAATGGCGAACCCGGCGTACTCCGGCAGCAGGTCGGCCAGCATGCGGAACACCACGCTGACCGGACCGCCCTGGGTGGCGACGAAATCGAACAGCTTGAGCATCTTGTCGAGGATCAGCAGCGAAGCGGCGATGACAAACACCGCCACCATCGGCCCGACGACGAGCCGAAAGATGTATCGATCTGTGGCGGTGAGGAATGGCAAAGGGCAGCCCGGCTTGATGCGCGCCGAAAGCGGCGGTCAGGCAAGCCTTATCGTTCGCGCTTTGCAAGGGAAAGCCCCAATCGCGGGTGCGAGGCAGGACGCTCAGGCCTTCTCCAGCGTGCATTGCAGCGGATGCTGGTTGCGATGGGCGAAGTCCATCACCTGATTGACCTTGGTTTCGGCAATTTCATAGGGGAATACCCCGCAGATGCCGATGCCCTTTTGATGAACGTGGAGCATCACCCGGGTCGCCTGTTCGAGGTTCATGTTGAAGAAGCGTTTGAGCACCATGACGACAAATTCCATCGGAGTGTAGTCGTCGTTCAGCAGCAGCACCTTGAACTGGCTCGGCTTCTTGGATTTGGTGCGGGTCTTGGTCGCGGTGCCGAGCTGATCCTGCCCGTTGTCGCCGCCCGATTCGCTGCCGCCCGAATCGCCTTCCCCCGCACCTCGCTGCTGCGCGCAGGGGTTGAGCTGGTTTAGCTGCGTATCTTCAGGGTCGGAACACCATGCCATCGTGACA
>JANMOU010000044.1:0-33241 GCA_031369495.1 Novosphingobium sp.
CGCCGCTTGGGCCCGGTTTGGCGCAGACCGCGCCGCGCAGCAAATTCTCGGCAGCCCGATCGTCCGGATCGAGACGATGGGCAGCTACAATTGCCGCAATGTCGCCGGATCCGGCCGCCGCAGCGCCCACGCGACCGCCAACGCGATCGACATTTCAGGCTTTGTGCTGGCCGATGGCCGCCGGATTACTGTTTCGGGCAACTGGAACGATAAGAGCCCGGCAGTGCGCAAATTCTTCACCGCCGTCCACGCGAGCGCCTGCAAGCGTTTTGGCACCGTGCTGGGTCCGGCCTACAACGCCGCGCACAAGGATCACCTGCATCTGGAACTGAGCGGGCGGGCGTTTTGCCGGTAAGCTAGCCATTCAAAGCGGTGTGATGCATTTCCCCCGAAAGGCGTTAAATCCAAGCTTATCAAGCCGTGTTTTTGCATCCGCCGCATGGAAGTCCTTGGCTTGAACACCCGGCTTTTCAATTCGCAAAGCAAGGGTAACGACCGCCTTCAGCGAAATGTCGATTCCACAATGCTTTACCCAGTACGAACGGGAAGGATTGCGCATTTCGACCATTTCATAAAATAGCGTTGCATCTCCAACTTGGCTTGCGGTGCTGAGCGCCGACTCAATGGCTTCTCGGCGAAGCGCTGAGACTTCTGTCGTCGCAGTTCGCACTCTGGCCATTGTGAAATTCCTTCCAAATCGGTACCACTACCTACTTCAAAAACGCCTTGCGCAACGCATGGTCGACGCGAGTTTGCCAGCCCGTGCCAGTGGCCCGCAATGCAGCGAGGACATCTGGCGAAAGGCGGAGATTAACCTTGGCCTTACGTTGATCTGCGGCAACCGCAGGGCGGCCACGCGGACGAATCAGTAAGGCAGCGAATTCTGCTCCATGCACTTCTGACGCAGGGCGCGCAGTGACGAAATCCTTCTCGGTCCACTCTGGATTTTCATCGAAGTCCTCTGGCAGTTTAATTCTGCTCATGACGACGCATTTCCTTTTCGTGCGCACGGCGGAAACTGATTAGACGCATTGTCAGACCCCGCCGGGTGTAGACGATGCAATAACCAAGCCCGTCAATTCGACCAAAGGCTCGAAAGCGACTTTCACCATAGGCTTGGCGATCATCAACATTAACAATGGCTTCACCATCAAATCCCTCAAAATCGGCCAACGAAAGACGATGCTTGGCAAGATTCGCGTCATCTTTCGTTGGGTCGAACTCAATTTGCATTATTTAATGTAGAGGCATTTAATCGAAATTGCAAGTCAGAAAGCAAGAAAGATCAGTCCGGCTTTTCCGAATAAAAGCTGTAGTCCGGCAGCGAGTGGAACGCATTTTTCAGCGCCTCGCTCCAACCGGCCGAAACCGCCTGATAATAAGGATCCTGCGCGGTGATCCGGCGTTGATGGACGGGTTCAAAGGCGTCCCGCTCGATCACCATCAGATCCAGCGGCAGGCTGACCGAAAGGTTGGCCTTGATGGTCGAATCAAAGCTGACCATCAGCAGTTTGACCGCATCTTCAAAGCTCATGTCGCGGCTGTAGCCGCGGATGATGATCGGGCGGCCGTATTTGGTCTCACCGATCTGGAAGAATGGGGTGTCGAAACTGGCTTCGATGAAATTACCCTCGGGATAGACCAGAAACAGCCGCGGCTCCCCGCCCTTGATCTGGCCGGCGACGATCATCGATGCGGTGAAAGTTCCCGCCGCCTGTTCCCCATTTCGGGCGTCACAGACTGCGATCGTTTCGCGCAGCATCTTGCCGACGATGGTCGCCACCTGAAAAATCGTTTCGGCTTCGAGCAGCGAATTGTGCCGATCCGACGGGGCTTTGTTGCGCTCCTCGATCTGGCTGACCACCCCTTGCGTGGTGGCAAGGTTGCCGGCAGTCATGATCGTGATGATCCGTTCGCCGGGCACTGACCAGCTGTGCATCTTGCGAAATATCGAAACGTTATCGACGCCCGAATTTGTCCGGGTGTCGCTCATCAGCACCAGCCCCTTGTCGAGCAGCATTCCAACGCAATAGGTCACTTCAGCGATCCCCCAGACACAACTGACCTACTGTTCCGAAACCTGCTGTTCAACCGCCAAGCGCACTTCTAGCAAACTTTCCCCAGCTCCGTAGCTCATGCCCGTAATCGGCGCGGCTTCACGATAGTCGCGCCCGGTGGCGACCCGGACATAGCGTTCATCCGGACTGATCCCGTTGGAGATATCGAACCCGACCCAGCCAAGGTTCTGGATATGGGCTTCAGCCCAGGCGTGGCCTGCCTCTTGCTCGATCCGGTCATTCATCATCAGATAGCCTGACACATAGCGGGCCGGAACGCCCAGCGCGCGCGCCGCGCCGATGAAGATATGGGCGTGATCCTGACACACCCCGGCACCGATCATCGCGGCTTCCTCGCCGCTGGTATGGACCGAAGTTTCACCGGTGACATAGTCGACCGCTTCCAGCACCAGCGTTGACAGCCGGTGCAGCAGCGCCAGCGGTTGATCGCGCGGGACATCGACCCCGGCCATGATCGTGCGGATTTTCGGCCCCGGCCGGGTCAGCGCCGACTGGCTAAGGAACGCCCACAGCGGCATGTGGCCCGAATGATGCCCGATCACCCCGGCGCTGTCGGAAGTGACGACCACGCCCTCGCAGTGCACCTCGACCATCCGCGCGCCGGGCTCGACCGATACCAGCACGGTGCGGTTATGGTTGTGATCCTCGTATTCCACCTCGGTCCGCGCGCCGGTCAGGTCCATCCGCCATTCGAGCACCTTTTGCCCTTGCGTGTTCTTCGGCGTCAGCCGCAGCCGCTGCAGCCCATGCGCCACCGGCCGGGCAAAATCATAGCGGGTGGTATGTCCGATCCGCAATCTCATGCTTAAAAGCGCCTCATGCGTAAAACCGGTAATCACGCTCGATCGCTTGGGCGACCTGCTGGTTGGTGGCGATGAAGCCCTGGATGAATTCGTGGAGGCCCGTATCGAACACCGACTGGATCGTGCTTTCATGGAACCGCGTGCCCAGCCCGCGCATCAGTTCGTGCGCTTCGGTTTCGTGGCCATATTCGTGGGCCAGGCCGATCAGATTTGAGCGCAATTTATCGACACAGAAATGCAAACTGCGCGGGAAGCGCCGGTCAAGTACCAGAAATTCCGCAATCCCGCGCGGATCGATCGCGCCTGCATTGAGCCAGCGGTAAGCCCGGTCGCCAGAGACCGAGCGCAACACGCTCTCCCATTGCACATTGTCGAGGCTCGATCCGACCCAGGCCAGCGAGGGCAACAGGACATAGTACTTCACGTCGAGGATCCGAGCGGTGCTGTCTCCGCGTTCGATAAAAGTGCCGAGCCGCGAAAAGTTATAGGCCTCATTGCGCAGCATCGTGCCATCGAACGCGCCGCGCACCAAAGTCGCCTGCCGCCGGATCGTCGCCAGCATCTGCCCCAGCAGCGCCTCACGCACCGGGCGGGCGAGCGCCTCTTTCAGCACCATCCAGGCCTCGTTGATCGCCTCCCACACCTCGCGGGTCAGCGCGGTGCGGACCGAGCGGGCATTGCTGCGCGCCGCCTCAATCATCGCCAGGACCGAGCCGGGATTGCCCTTGTCGCGCAGCAGATAATTCCAGACCCGCTCCCCGGCATAATCGTTGCCATAGCTGGCCTCAAACGACCGGGTCTGCCCCATCGTGAGGATCACTGAGCGCCATTCACCCTGACTGGTCTCAGCATCGCGGGTCAGCGCCATCCGGAACCCCGCCTCAATCAATCGCGCGGTATTCTCGACACGCTCAAGATAGCGTGACATCCAGTAGGTGCCGTTGGCGGTCCGGCCTAGCATGTGATGTTCCTGGCCATCATTCTTCCAGTACCCAGCTGTCCTTGGTCCCGCCGCCTTGCGATGAATTGACCACCAGACTGCCCTTCTTCAGCGCCACCCGGGTCAGCCCGCCCGGCGTGATATCGATCCCCTGCGGCGATACCAGCACGAACGGGCGCAGATCGACGTGACGCGGGGCGAGGCCGCCCTTGGTGAAGATCGGCACGGTCGACAGCGACAGCGTCGGCTGGGCGATATAGTTCGACGGTTTGGCCCGCAGCTTGACTGCGAAATCGGCCAGTTCCTTGCGCGAGGAAGTGGGCCCAATCAGCATCCCGTAACCGCCTGATCCGTGGACTTCCTTGACCACCAGATCGGCCAGATTATCCAGCACATAGGCCAGGCTGTCCTTCTCGCTGCAGCGCCAGGTCGGCACGTTCGCCAGGATCGGCCGCTCGCCGGTGTAGAACTCGATAATCTCGGGCATGAACGAATAGATCGCCTTGTCGTCGGCAATCCCGGTGCCCGGCGCATTGGCAATCGTGATCCCGCCCGCGCGGTAGATGTCCATGATCCCCGGCACCCCCAAGGTGCTCGACGAATTGAAGCTGAGCGGATCGAGGTATTCATCATCGACCCGCCGGTACAGCACATCGACCGGTTCAAACCCGCGCGTGGTGCGCATCGCAACCCGGCCATCGACCACCCGCAGGTCGCTGCCCTCGACCAGTTCTGCGCCCATCTGGTCGGCCAGAAAGGCGTGCTCAAAATAGGCGGAATTGTAGATGCCGGGGGTGAGCACCGCGACAGTCGGGCGTTCTCCGGCACAGGCCGGAGCGCAGGCGGCGAGGCTTTGGGCGAGCCGGCGGGGATAGTCCGAGACTGGCCGGACGTTCACTTTGGTGAACAGCTCCGGGAACATCGCCATCATCGTCTCGCGGTTTTCCAGCATATAGGAAACGCCGCTGGGGGTGCGGGCGTTATCCTCCAGCACCATGAATTCGTCCGGCCCGGTGCGGACCAGATCAATCCCGACAATATGCGTATAGACCCCGCCCGGCGGCGCCAGACCGACCATCTGCGGCAGAAACGCAGCGTTTTCCGCGATCAGCCGCTGCGGCACCCGGCCCGCGCGGACAATCTCTTGCCGGTGGTAGATATCGTGGAGGAACGCGTTGAGCGCCCGCACGCGCTGTTCGATCCCTTTGGTCAGTTTGCGCCATTCGCGCGCAGTGACGATCCGCGGAATTATGTCGAACGGGATCAACCGCTCTTCCCCGGCATCATCGCCATAGACGTTGAATGTAATCCCGGTCCGGCGAAAGAACCCCTCCGCCTCAATCCCCTTGCGCCGCAGCGCCGCCGCGTCCTGCCCGTGCAGCCATTCACGATAGCCCGCATAGGCCGGACGCACCGCGCCATCGGCATCGAACATCTCGTCAAAGCACGGCGGCTTGTGGCTCATTGCGGCAGCGTCCCCTTCGCCACAATGACTGCCCGATGGGGTGACAGAGTCAAGACGCTATTGCTGCACCTGCGAAAAACAGCATTCCGATCCCGCATTTTGCCTGCCGGTGAAGGTGCTCAGCAACCCAAAAACTTGACGCTTCCCGCATTCTCCGCCAGATTCCGGCAATGGACCGCCAGACCGCAATCGACTGCCTCAAGCGCAACCAGCCGCGCCTCGAAGCCATGGGGTTGGCGCGGGTTTCGCTGTTCGGCTCGACCGCGCGGGGCGAGGCCAAGGCCGGTTCGGATGTCGACCTTGCGGTTACGCTTGAAGAAAGCGCCGGGATCGACCTGTTCCGCTTCGCCGCGATTTCCGAACAGGTTCGTAAACTACTCGGGGCGCCGGTCGATCTGGTGGTCGAACCTGCCCGCAACCCCCGCATCCAGTCCGAAATCGACCGGGACCGGCTGCGTGTCTACTGAGCGCGAGGCGCTGCGGCTCCGGGATATCGCGGACAACATCACCCGGATCGAAAATCACGTTGCGGGGATGGATTTCAAAGCCTTCGCAGCTGATGAAAAGACCATCGATGCGGTCGAGCGCTGCCTGCAAAGGATCACCGAAGCCGTGATCAAGATTGGCCCGGCGCGCATGGCCGAAATCTCGCCCCGCACCCCGGTTGATGCCGTGCGGGGCTTGGGCAACCTGTTACGGCATGATTACGACGGCGTTGATTTGGGCACGATCTGGCGGACGGTGGCGGGGAGCCTGCCGGATTTGAAGGCGGATTGTTTGTTGGCTTTGGGGGCGGGGTAGTTTGGGGGCTTTGGGGGCAGCGTAGTTTGGGGGTTATTGTACGTGTCACCGTAATTCCAGCACCTATTGTAGTTTTTCATTAAACCGGCATTGTCTGCAACGAATTCGATTCGTTCATAAACTTCATCCTTTAAATTCGGAGTTCCGGACATGCGCCTGAGAGCTTTAGTCGTTCCCGTGCTTGCCATAGCCTTATGTGTTTCGGGATGCGCAACAAAACGTTATGGGCGGCTTCAACCATTAACTGCTGCCGAAGGCCAGTATTACAGTTGTGACGCTATTGAGGTCGAAATTGCCAAAATCGAGGCGTTTAGAGGACAGGTCTCGGATGGCGCGCAGATCAACGGTGCTTCCGTCATGGGATTTCTGGGCGATTGGGGAATAGGCAACGCCAGCGAAAAAAACGCGGCTGAACGAACCGCCACCCTACGCATGAACCAGTTACTGGCCCTCAAAGCCCAGAAGCGGTGTGGATCAATCAATACTAATAGCCAATCGGTTGCGCAGGAAACGGGGTCTCAGCAAGATTTGCGTCAACAGAAGCCAGGCAATCCAGAAGCGGCTGCCAAAGTTCCAAAAGAAAAATTTGGCAACAGCCGCGTAAACTGCCCTACATGCCGTCCTTAGTCGAATCCCGGGGACACAGAATTCCGGGGACACCACACTTGGGTTACGGTGACAGGGGTTACGGTGACAGGTGCAATAACCCCTAAACTCAACCCCAACCATCTCTTGCCCTCATCATCCGTCCAAATCTGCACCCTTGCAAGGGGGACACGGAATACCGTGTCCCCGGCTTGTTTGTGCCGCGCGCCAACTTTCCTACACCGCGCTGATCTGTCAAACTCTGCTCTCGCTCTTTCCCATTGTAGCCGATCCCGCCCCAGCACAGCGGCACCCTTCTTGGAACCTCACATAAGGTAACCTAAGGTAACAGCCTCAACGACGTTCGTGTGGAGCTTTGTTACCTTTGATTAGGGTGACAGTGCCCCAATTACACCTCACCCCGCATCCCAAACCAGCAGCTCCAACCCGGGCACATCGGCAAAATCATCGCCGTTGCAGGTTATCAGCGTCAGCCCATCAACAAGGGCCGTTGCGGCGATCATTCGGTCGATGATTTTCCGGCGCGAGAAGCCGGTGGTTTGCAGGATCGTGCCATAGGATTCGGCCATGTCGAAATCGAAATCGAGCACGGGCAGGGTCGTCAGTAGCGCGCGCACAGCGGCGCGGCGGCGCTCGGTGAGTTCGGGTTGGGCGTAGATCCCGCTTTCCAGCTCGACCCGGGTTATCGCTGAGATAAAAGCGTCCTGATCGAGCTGGCGCAGCCGCGCGGTGGCCCAAGCGTCGCCGTCGCGCAAATGGACCGCAATGCTGGTGTCGAGCAGGTAGCCCAAGGATTAGTACAATCCGGGCCGGTCAGGAAAGATATCGGGATCGCGCACTTCGACCTCTCCAATTGGTCCCAGCGCGTCAAGCAGGTCTGCCAACTGTCCCATGCGCACCTTTGCCTCCACCGGATCGGCGATCCGCCGGATCACCACTTCGCGCCCGCGCCGTTCCAGCGCGACTTCGGCCCCGGCGGCGATGCCGAAGCCCTTGGGCAAGCGCACGGCGACACTGTTGCCGGACTTGAAGGTGCGGGTGTTGTGCGGGACGTTCATGGCGCGGGATATACGGGATATACTGCTTCGGTGCAAGGCGGCTCAGTGATCCGCGCAAACCCGCTCAGGCCTGCCGCCAGCGCAGCGACATGCAGGTAAAACCGGCGTCGATCGTCGCAATCGCGGCATTGGGCAGGGTCACCACGTTTAGCCCATGAGCATCGAGCGCGTCCAGAATACGGGGATAGCCCGCACCGGCCAGCACCCGGTCATTCACCCGCAGCACATTGGCGCCGCCTTCTTCGCCGAGGGGCACTTCGATCACGCGGTATCCGGCGAAGATCCCGGTCGCAGCCAGCGCGCGGGTGGACAGCACGGTTTCCCCATCCAGCAGCGAGCTGGCGGTTTTGAGGTGCAGCACTTCAGGCGGGGTCGCGGCCACTTCGGCGCGGTAGCCGAGCTTGTCCAGCAATCCGGCCAGCGCCTCGGCCCCGGCGGCATCGGTCCGCGCGGACAGGCCGATGAAAGCTTTGTCCGGCATCACCAGCACATCGCCGCCATCGGCATAGCCGCATGGCAGATTGAGCACTTGGCCGAACTGCGCCTCCAGCGCTGGGCGCAGGAACGCCCCCTCACCCGCCCGGCTGGGTGCGCCGGGGTGCAGCACAATGGCGCCCTCAGAGAAGACCAGCGCCGGGTCCTCGACAAAGATCGCGTCGGGAAAGTCTTCCAGCGGATCGAGCATGGTCAGCGCGAGGCCCGCTTCGGCCAGCGCGGCGCCGTAGCCGGCGTGTTCGGCCAGCACGTCCTCAAACGCCGGATCAGCCCCGCCGCCCGCGCGCAGCCCCTTGACCACGCTCGCACCCGGGCGGCGCAGGATCGCGTGGGTGAAATCGAAGATCCGGCTCACTATCAGGCCTCCGTGACAAGCAAAGGGCGGGGCACCTTTCGGCACCCCGCCCTCAGCAAACAAATAAGGGTCAGGAAAGTCCGGCCATCCGGGCGATGAAGATCACCGCCAGCGCGCCGACCAGTGAATAGACGAAACCGGCGGGCTTCAGCTGGGTACCGGGTTCCTTGTCCATCATCGAACCGATGAAGCCGGCGAGGAACGATCCGACCACGCCCAGCACCGCGCTCATAATCAAGCCCATCGGAACTTCACCGGGATAGACGTACCGCGCAAGGATACCCACGACCAGACCGACCGCGATCATGCTGACGTACTTCATATTGTTTCCCCTTCTCCTCACGGTCGGCTTACAGGCGCCGCCGTTTCAACAATGGTTGCAGGCGACACCAACCAGCCTGCCAAGTCAAGCGCTTAAGGACTTGCCCTCAGGCGCAGTCGCCGATCCGCTCGGTGGTGATGATATGCTCGATATGGATGGTTTTCCCGCCCGGCCCGGTCATATCGCCAGTCGCCCGGACGACCGATCCGGTCGGCGTATAAGTGCCCTTGGAGGTCGCCTTGACCGTCATTTGGTCGCCCGATTGGCAGGTGAAGGCTGCATCGACCGTGCCGCCGGTGGCTTCGAACTTGTCAAAGCTGCACTGGCCCTTGGCCATTTGCTCTTTCATCACCTCAACCCCCTTGGCGGCGCGATCGGGGGTGATGCAGCTTTCGCTGGTCGAGTTCTTGCTCATCATCGCCTTCATTTGCGCGGCGACATTGGCGGGCATTCCGGGAATCTCGACTTTCTGGATCGCGACCGAGGTGCGGTATTTGCCCGGCTGCATCTGAAAGACCACTTTGGCGGCCTTTTCGAGCGCGCCGCTGCCACCGCTGGCGGTTGCTTCGCTTTGGGTGGCAGACTTTCCGCAGGCGGCCAACGCCAGAGCGGCCAATGCGATGCAGGGATAGGCGATCGATTTGCGCATGGTAACCGGCTCCCGATAGGCGATTGCAAGCCGCCAGCCTAACATCGGGCCGCGCGGGCGCAAGCGTTTCGCGGCCAATTCAGCTGCGCCGATTCGCAACCGCTTCCACAGGGACGTTGCAATTTTCTACCGCAGTCCCGGAGCCAAAGCGGGTCTGTTCAGCAGCACGCCCTATCGCGGGTCTGCCCGCATTGCCGTAGCGGCAGGCCGAGCCTGCTTTACGATTACGTCAACTTCCCCTTGCGAAGGCCGGAATTCCGCGCCAAACTGAGCTCAACAGTAGCATTGGAGAGCGGCCATGGACCTTGAATTCAGCCCCGAAGAAATCGCCTTCCGCGAAGAAGTGCGCGACTTCATTGCCGAAAATTATCCCGCCCAATTGCGCGGCAAGCAGGACGAAGGGGACGAATTGGCCAAGGAGGATTTCCTCGCCTGGCACCGTGTGCTCCATGCCAAGGGCTGGGTCGCCCCGGCCTGGCCAGTCGAATACGGCGGCACCGGCTGGACCGTGACCCAGCGCTTCATCTTTTCCGAAGAGACTGCGCGAGCCGATTGCATCCGCCTGATGCCGTTTGGTCTGTCGATGGTTGGCCCGGTGATCTACACCTTTGGCACGGCCGAACAGAAAGCCCAGTTCCTGCCCCGGATCCTGTCGGGCGAGGATTGGTGGTGCCAGGGCTATTCCGAACCCGGCGCCGGGTCTGACCTCGCCAGCTTGCGGACCAAGGCTGAACGTGACGGCGATGATTACATCGTCAACGGCCAGAAAACCTGGACCACCATGGCGCAGCACGCCGATTGGGGCTTTTTCCTGGTCAAGACCAATGCCCAAGCCAAGATGCAGGAAGGGATTTCGTTCCTGCTGATCGACATGAAGAGCCCCGGCATCGAAGTGCGTCCGATCATCACGCTGGGCGGCGAACACGAAGTCAATGAAGTGTTCCTCGACAATGTCCGGGTTCCGGTGGCCAACCGGGTTTACGAGGAAGACAAGGGCTGGACCTGCGCCAAGTTCCTGCTGGCCCACGAACGCGTCGGGATTGCTGGCGTCGCCAGTTCCAAGCGCGGGGTTGAACGGATCCGCGCAATTGCCGCGACTGAGCTCGACGGTGACACCCCGCTGATCGCCAACCCGTTCTTCAAGCGCAAAGTGGCCGAGCTTGAAATGGACCTAGCCGCGCTGGAATTCACCGAACTGCGCACGCTTTCGGGCATGGCCGCAGGCCAGGGTCCGGGGCCGGAAAGCTCGGTCCTCAAGATCAAGGGCAGCGAAATCCAGCAGCGCCTGACCGAGCTGACGCTGGAAATGGCCGGCCACTATGGCGCGCCCTATTTCCGCAGCTTTGGCGAAGGCGACAACGAACACGCCGTCGGGCCAGTCTGGGCCAACAAGGCCGCGCCAACCTATTACAACGCCCGCAAGACCACGATCTACGGCGGGTCGAACGAGATCCAGCGCAACATCATCGCCAAGATGGTTCTCGGACTGTAAGGATTTAACCAAAATGGACCTGAGCTACAACGAAACGCAGGATATGCTGCGCGACAGCCTCGCGCGCTTTCTGGGCGACACCTATGACTTTGAAACCCGCAAGAAGATGCTGGCCAGCCCCGAAGGGCGCGATCCCGGCATCTGGAAAGCGATCGCCAGCGATCTGGGCCTGACCTGCGCCCCCTTCGCCGAGGAATACGGCGGCATGGGCGGCGGGCACCTCGAAAACGCGATCATGATGGAAGAGCTGGGCAAGGTCATCGCGATCGAGCCGTGGCTGCAGACCGTGGTGATCGGCGGCGGTGCTTTGTCAGCCGTCGGCGGAGCCAAGGCGGCCGAAGTAATCCCGCAGATCATCAGCGGCGATTGCGTAATCGCGTTCGCCTATGCCGAACCGCAGGGCCGCTATAACCTCGCCGACATCGGCACTTCGGCCAAGGCCGATGGCGCTGGCTTCGTGCTCAATGGCCACAAGGCCTCGGTCTATGCCGCGCCTTGGGCCACGCACTTGCTGGTCACCGCCCGGACTGGCGGATCGCGCCGCGAACGCGCCGGGGTCGAACTGTTCCTGATCGACGCCAATTCGCCCGGGATCACCCGCCGCGATTATGCCACGGTCGATGGCTTCCGCGCCTCGGAAGTCTACTTCGAAAACGTCGCCATACCGGGCGACGCGCATCTGCCCGGCGGGATTGAGCTGATCGAACAGATCACCGATGAAGCCACCGTCGCGGTCTGCGCCGAAGGCAGCGGAATTGCCCGCAAGCTGCTGTCGGGCACGGTCGAATACACCCAGCAGCGCAAGCAGTTCGGCCAGCCTATCGGCAAGTTTCAGGTGCTCCAGCATCGCATGGCCGATATGCTGATCGAGGCCGAACAGATCACCTCAATGGCGCTGATGGGCACGCTCAAGCTGAGCCTCCCCCCCGCCGAGCGCAGGGCCGCGGTCAGCCAAGTGAAGGCCAAGGTCAGCCGCAGCCTGCGTGTCGCTGGCCAAGCCGCAGTGCAAACCCACGGCGGAATCGGGATCACGATGGAACTCGCCATCGGCCACTACTTCAAACGCAGCACCATGATCGAAAACCAGTTTGGCGGCGCCGATTACCACCTTGAACGCTACGAAGCGCTGACGCTGGCTGATTGATCCCTCAGCGGCGCGAGGCTCAGCACAGCCTCGCGCCCGCTCACCAGCCGCACCAGCCGAGGGCGCGCGGTGCGGCACCATTGCCAGCCGCCCAACCGCACGAAGCTGTGATGCGCCAGCACCGCAGCCCCCATCCGCTGGTGGGCATTGAGCGCGGTGCGGTTATAATCACTAACCCGGCTGAGCGAATGGCTGAGTCCGCGTGCGTCCATCCAATGGCCCACGCCAGTCCATAGCGCGGCAAAGCTGCGGCCCATCCGGTATTCGGGCGCGATCCACAGGCCGGTGTCCCAGCAGCACAGCGGCGGCAGGACAAAGCGCACTGCCACCTCGTCCTCGCGGTAGGCACCTTCGCGCAACCAGATCAGGCCGGTCAGCCGCTCCTTGGGATCGAACACGCCAAGGCAGGTCAGCCCTTCGGCAAAGCGCTGCGCCTGCACGTCCGCATCGGCATCGACCTCGTGCCTGGCCAGGGCGTGACCTCCCAACTCCTCCACCCGGAACCCGCGCGGCATATCGGGGAGCCCGGTGCGCGGCTGGGCAATGATCGCATAGCGGTTGAACGCCGCCCGCCCCGAAGCCCGCGCTAACCGCGCCGCCAGATAGGACGCCGCGCCGAACAGCCCAAGCATCTGGATCGTGTGCATTCCCGCCATCGTTGCGGCTTAGCCCAGCGAACCCAACAAAGCGTAAACCGCTGCCAGATCAGGCAATCGCTGGTCCGCGCCGAACCTAGAGCTTCCGGTTGATCGAGAAGACGAACCCGACATGGGCATCGCGGTGGCGGAACTCTTCGACCACGGGATTGGCAGCCATTGAGCGATCGGGATCAAAGAACAACCGCCGCCTTTGCCCGGCAACATCGGCCGCATTCTCAATATCGAGCCGAATAGTGGTCTTCTTGTCCGGGCGAAATTCGACGAAGGCCAGCACGAAGGGGCCGGAATTAAAGAAGTTGTCGAGCTCATCGATCCGGTAGACTGTCGACGTATCTTCGCGATAGATTTCGGCGCCATACGACCATTTTTTGAGATCGCGGCGCAGTTCGGCATTGAAGCTCCAACTTGGCCGGAACCCGCTCCACGGCCGGGTTAGCCCGGTGAGCGGATCACGGACCGAGTGCTCTTGCATGGCGCCAGACGCCTTGAGCCGGGTCGCCTTAAGCCCCAGACTGTCAAGTGGGGCGTCGATGGTGAGTGCCGCGAAGCTGCGGGTGCCGCTACCGATATTGCCGGGGGCGTCGAACCCTTCAGGCGTGAGGATCCGATCTTGCAGCATCGACACCCGGTCATGCCCGAACTCCAGCCGAACCACGCCTTTGCCCAGAATGGGCCGGTCGATAGTCAGCCGCAATTCCCAGGTGCGCTGCGGCACAATATCGGCGTTCCCGCCGTTGATCCGGTCGTTGGCCAGTTCAGCGCTGGCCAGAAAATCAAAGAAATCGAGCTGTGCCACAGTGCGCCGCCCAACCAGTTGGATGTGCCAGCCCTTCGGCCCCTTCCAGTCGAGCGTCACGCTCGGCTTAAAGGAACTGAGGTTGCGTTTGGCCTGCGTATCGCCGGACACTTTCAAGTCAGACGTTTCGAAGGCCAGCCGTGTTTCAAGCCGCAGCCGCTTCGATAGCGAGCGGCCGAGATTGACATAGCTTTCGGTCCGCAACTCATCGACTACGGCGCTGTCGACCGGCAGGTCCAGCTTGGTCCGCGCCCCGGCCGGGCCCAGCACATAGACTTCGGTGGCGTTTTCCAGCCGGTTGTAGGCCACTTCACTGCCAAATTCGGCCGAGAACCCGGCCAGCTTGGGCTTTGACCAGCTGAGCCGCCCCAGCACTTCGTCATAGCGCGAGGCTTGCAAGGCCTCAAACCCGCCAATCGTTTCGCCCTCGACCCGGTTGTAGCTGCCGTCAAAGCTGTCGTTTTCGCGCCGGTTGCCCAGCGTCACCAGCTTGATCGTGCCGCCGCCCAGCGGGCGCGAGATATCGCCGCCGATTTCGTAGGAGGTCGGGCTGTAATCCTGCACCAGCCGGTCATCGCGCACCGGTCCGCTGGCGGTTGTTACCCGGTTGGTCTGGCTGAGCGAGAAGCTGCCGGGCGAATAGCGCAGGTTGAGATTGGCCGCCCGTCCGTTCGCGCCCTTCTGCCCCCAGCTCGCGGCGAAGAAGGGATTACGCGGCTCGATCCGGTTGATCTTTTCGCGCAGTTCGATCCGTGATCCGTCCGAAAGCCGGGTCAGATCGTCAAAGCCTTTTTCGACCTGCCCGCCGCGCCCGGTGCCGGCTGACAGGTTGATGGTGGAACTGCCGGTCTTGATCAGCACCGAGCCTTCCGCATTGGGCACCAGCCAGCCGGTAAACACCCGCGCCACACTGACCTTGACGTTGCCATCGACCCCGCCGCTGTCCGAAAGGATCAGGTTGAGCACCTGGCTTTTCCCGGAATAGTCCGAGCCATAGAGATCGCCCGGCCCCACTTCAATCCGGACCACTCGGCTGGCCGGGATCCGTGCCAGCAGTTCGCCTAGCGATTCCGATTTTGACGATGGCCGCGCGCCGTTCAGCACCACATTGCCGGCCGCCTGGCTGAACCCGCGCACATCGCCGCCGCTATCCTCAATCGCAAAGCCGGGGACGCGGCGGACCATGTCGAGCGCGCTGCTGGGCGCAAACGCGGCGAAATAGGCCGCATCATAGCGGATGACGCGATCCTGGGTCACGGGCACGGCAGCAACATCGGCGTTTGCCGCCGCGTCAACCTCAGCGGCGGACTGGGCCAGCGCCGGGCCGGCCTGCGTCAATGCCAGACCGAGTAGCAAAACACTGGGCGCCGGGCGCAGCCGTCCAAAACAGCCTTGATTCAATCGCATCAATCTACCCTCCCGGTGCTTGATCGCGTTGCTGCGCCCGACCTTGTCCGCCCCAGCGGGTTTCGCCACCGCGCTTCGGCGAAGCGGCAGGCCGGTCCGACGAACGACCCGGCTGGTCGGCAAAATCGTTCGCAGCGGGGATGCAGGCGTGAGCGTCATCACGGACACGCCGCATTCCAGAGCGCACACGCTCCACCATGACCACAAGCACATTGGGCTCCGACACCGCCAGCTCGCTGGAGACCTGCCGCCTGCTCCAGCCGAGCGCCGCCGCGATTGCGCGCAAAGTGCCGGAACCCGCAGCCTTTGTAATCCGGGCGCTCGACCTGATCCAGATTGGCGCCGTGCCCAAAGGGTTGCCGCAGCCGCTGGGCGCGGAATGGATCAACCGCGGCACTGGTCAGCCGCTGCGCGCCACCACGATCGCGATGCTGCTGCGCACTTTGCCGTGCCGCGCTGAGCTGAGCACTAGCGCATTGCGCCTCCAAGAAGTCGCCGGACTCCGCATCGCGTTCGCTTCAACCGAAGACCGGCACCGGTTTGCCCGTGGCTGGCTGGAACTAATCGGGGCCTGCTAAGCACCCCCTTCACGCATTCCGCGCCATCAGCCCGCCATCGACCGGGATCACCGCCCCGGTGATATAGCTGGCGGCGGGCAGGCACAGGCTCAGCGTCATGTGCGCCACCTCTTCGGGCAGGCCATAGCGGCGCAGCGCGGTGCGGCGGTGGGCATAAGTCTGCTTGTCGGCATCGGGCACATTGGCGGTCATCCCGGTATCGATCGGGCCCGGGCAGATGCAGTTGACCGTAATCCCTTCCTTGCCCAGCTCCACCGCCAGCGCCCGGGTCAGACCGGTGACACCAGCCTTGGCCGCGCAATAGGGGCTGTCGCGGTTGGTTGCGCCCAGCGCTTCGGTGCTGGCAATGTTGACGATGCGCGGGCTGGCAGAGCGGCGCAGATGCGGCAGCGCGGCGCGGACCAGCCGCTGGTGCGCGGTCAGCATGACTACGATGCCCCGATCCCAGATCGCGTCATAGGCCGGATCGTCAATCGGGCAGAACGCCGAAATTCCGGCGTTGTTGACCAAAATATCGAGGCTGCCAAAGTGCCCCGTGACCTGTCCCACCACCGCTGTGATTGCGGAATGATCGCTGACGTCGAGCGCCCAACCCTGCGCGCTCAGGCCTTTGCTGCGCAGCTCCGCCGCGATCGCCTGGACCGCCTCGGCGGACAGGTCGGTCAGCGCGACATTGGCACCTTCGGCGGCGAAGACCTCGGCCGTCGCGCGCCCCATTCCGCTCGCCGCCCCGGTGACCAGCACCGTCAAGCCCGCTACCGACCGGCTCAGTTCCATTCCCATCGCTTCGATCCTCACTTATACTGCGGCAAGGCTGCGCCACGTCGGCCCGCTTGTCGAGTAGGTTTGCCATTGCGTACGGCGCGCTATCACGGACGCTGCGGGCCGCGCCGGTTAGACCGGCGACTATGGACTCTGGACCAATTGCCGCCCGTACCGCCCCCGCTCCGCAAGGGTGCTGGTTGCTGCCGCGCGGCACAGCGGCGATTGCCCGCACGGTGCCAGAGCCTGCGGCCTTTGTCGTCCGCGCGCTCGATCTGGCCCAGGCCAAGGCGCTGCCAACCGGCCTGCCCCGCCCGATCGGCGCGGAATGGATCAACCGCGGCACCGGCCAGCCGCTGCGCCCAACCACTGTCGCGATGCTGTTGCGCACGCTGCCGCGCCGCCAGGGCCTGTCCGCCAGCGCCGAAGCCCTGCACGCCTCAACCGGTCTGCGCCTCGCTTTCGCTTCACCCGAAGCCCGCCACCGCTTTGCTCACGCCTGGCTGGCTTTGGACGGGCAGATCTAGCCGTCCGCTGTCGCGTTTCAGCAATGGTGTAGCGCAATTTTCACGCCAGACCGTTCACAGCGCAGTGCCCGGTGCTCTATTAGAGCGGCAATCGGGAGACCTTGCGCATGACCCGTTTCGCCCATTGCAAATCGCTGACCCAAACCGTTGTAGCGACACTGGCCGTGATCCGGATCTGCGCCGGGCGGGCCGCTATTTCTTGTCAGGTGCACCTGCTTTGTCATCGGCCTTACCCGCAGACTTCAGCGCTGCATTGGAAGAGGCGAGCAGGCTCGACGCCTGGCTGCGCAAACTCTGCAGCCGTGTCAGGCTCGCCTGCAACTGGCCCAGATCGTTGACCGGGCCGGACGTTGCGGCAATCCGGTCTGCCTCGGCAGCCAGACTGCGGGACCTTTCGGCGTTGTCCTTGCGCAGCTTGTACGACTGTTTTTTGGTGCCCGATGCGAACAGACCTGGCTTCTCGATCGCAGCGAGCCCGGCAACCTGACCGACCAGGCGGCCGACATCAGCCCGCACCGCCTCAATCTCGACATGAGTGCGTGAAAGGCGCTCTTTCAGCCGGCTGGTATCGGCTTCGGCGGCGCGGACTGCCACTCCGACCGGCGAGCCTGACAGCCGGCTGGAGGCAGCTACCGCCGAGCGGGCGGCAACAAGCGATCTGACGGCGTCGGGTGCCCGTCCGGAGGCACCAACCGCCGCAGCAAGGTCAGCTCTGGCAGCGCGCGCCTTGATCAAGGCGCGATCGATGATTACCGCCCCTTCCGGCGGCAGGTTGCGTCTGGCCGAAGCGGCAGCTTGCTCTTGCCCCTTCAGCCAGCGGTCGCCATCGCTGGAGAGAGCCGCGCCCTGTTGGCGGACGAGCCCCGCAGCAGTGCTGTTTATCTCCGCGATAATTGCGGTATTGGCCGGATCGGCGGCGGATTGTGCGATCAGCGCATTCAGCTTTTGCTGGCCTGCCAAGAGCACCGCCAGTTCGGCTTGCGGACGCCGGGCGTTGCGCGACGCGGTAATCAATCCGGCCATCGCGTCGGTCAGCGGCTGGAACGCGGCTGGAGCAGGAGCAGGAGCAGAAGCCGCCGCAGTTTCACTCGACGAGGTGATACCCGGGTCGGCGAGCACCGCAGCGGGAGCCGATGCCACGGTGTCGCCGGGAACGCCGGCTTTGCCGCCGGTGAACCACACTGCGCCACCGATTCCCGCCAGCATGATTGCGCCGCCCAGCATGGCTGCGCGCTGCGGTGTCAAGCTGCGCCGAGGACTGTCTGGCACGATATCGTCATTCGCCGCCTGGCCCGATCCGCCAGCTGGCGCTGACTTTGATTCCATGGGTTTGATGAGGTATTCATCGCTCGGCGCGGGATCCGGGTTTTGTGGCGGCGGCGAGCCGTCGTCGCTCTCCGTCGGCATCTTGCTGCGGGCGTGCTTGGTGGCTGCGGGCTTGTCTGCCTTAAGCGGAATGGCACTGGGCGCGGCGTCAGGCTCACCAGCAGGTGTCGGCGCTTCGCCTGGATCCAGGGCCACAGCAGGCGCTGCGGCTGCAGGTTCCAGCACAACCGTTCCGGCTTCCGACGCAGTTTGCGGCGGGGCTTGCGGCGGGGCTGGCGACTGGGCAATCTCGGCAACGGTCTGTGCTTCGGCCAAGACTGGATCCGGCAGGGCTTGCGGACTGGCCGGCGCCGCTGCTTCGGCCGGCTCAGGCTGGACTGCGGGCGCCGCAGCTGGGCCATCGATGGAGAGCCACAAGCGCCGCAAGGTCGCGACGTGCGCGCCGGTGCGATCGTGCAGAGGCCCGTCACGCTCGATCTGCCAGACATGCTGGTCAAGCGGCACCGCCGCTTCGGCCGAGCGGATTTGCCGGATTGCGTCGAGCGCGGCCCGCTCCTTGCCGAGATGGTCCGCAATGATCGCCTTCCATTCAAGCGCGGCGGGGTATTCGGGAGCGAGCATTAGCGCCCGGTCAAGCGCATCTTCCGCCGCTTCAGGCTCACCCTCTGCCAACAGGCATTCGCCAAGACACGTCAGCGCCACGTTGCGGCTGCTGTCGAACGGCGAGAGCTGGTCCTGCTTGCGGTACGCGGCAATCGCCTCGGCGTTGCGGCCCAGCAAGCGGTATGAATTGCCAAGGATCAGATAGGACAGCGGCGAGCTTGGCCACAACTCAACCGTGCGTCGTGCGAGCCGTAGGCAGATCTCGTATTCGCCCAAGCCCTTATAGGCCCCGGCCAGCGCCATCAGCACCGACGGGTTGTTCCCGTCCAGCCGCATCGCCTGCCGGGTCTGGGCCTGGATTTCGCGGATCTGTTCGGGGTCAGGCTTCAGCCCCATGGCTTCGGGCAAGGCTGCGAGCGCGGAGGCCAGCAAGGCGTGGGCCAGCCCGATGTCCGGCGCGGCGGCCACTGCCAGCTGGGCCTCTTCAACTGCCTGGTGAGCGCCATCACGATCGGCGCGTAGCGAGTGGGCGGCAGAGCGGAAAATATGGTCCCACGCCGAATGGGGCGCCCGTTTGGCCATCGCCCGGATCTGTTCACGCTGAACGATCTGTTCGGCGAATTGCGCGGCGGCGGCAACCGGCAGGGTGTCTGCCGAAAACGCAGCGTCATCAGCAACGCCAACCAGGCGCGTTGACCACAGCACGTTGCCGGTATTGCCGTCGATCAGTTGCGCGGTCAGCCGGGTATCCTTGCCGCTGCGCTGCAGCTTGCCCTCGACCAGATAGCGCGCCTCAAGCTGCCGACCGACATCCTTGTGATCGATCGCCTTGCCGCGCCAGGCCGCCATCGAGCCAGCAGCGATGACCCGGAAATGCCCATTGCGTGCCAGCTCTCGCGTGATATCCTCGGTCAGGTCTTCCGCCAGCACCTCAAGCTCGTCATCGCCGCTGCGGTACCCCACCGGCAGCACCGCAACCGTGCTGCGACCGGCCGTAACGGGTCCGGCCGAGGGTTGGACGGAAGGGGCTGCAAGGGTGCCCCCTTCCACCTGCTCAGGAGCAGGGCGGCCGACCTTGCGCCGCAAATCAGCGACGAAGTTCAGCCAGGACTTGTCATCGAGGTCGCCGCGCCAGTGCGACATTTCGACGGTTTGCTTCAGTTCAAACATCACCGGCCGGTCGCAGGCTTCGATCATCACCGGCGCCATCGTGTGTCCGCGGTCGGCTATGGTCGCCTCGGCCCGGACCCAGCGCGAGTTGACCGAGCGCGGTGACCATAGCACTACCACCGCCTTGGCGGTGCGCAGCGACTGTTCGGTCACCGCATCGTAGTCCTCGCCAGAACGCAGCGTGGCATCCCACCACACCGTCAGGCCCGCGCCGATCAAGGCATCAGCATAGAGCTGCGCGATCGCCGCATCTTCGCGATTATACGAAATAAAAATGTCCGGACCGCTCATCAAACCCCCGCAAGCAGCACGGAGATCATCCTTTCAGACAGTCCGGACCGCAGATGAAAAACACGTCGCTAAGCACACGATTTGTTCTGATTCGGCGGCCCAATCGGCGATTTGTATTTCACAATTGCCCAGTCGGCAAGCGATTGGCGGAATTCGGTCGGCTGCCTTGTCCCAGCGCGAGACGGGCAGCACCGCTGCGTGCCGCGACAGGCACTACCTTGCCACTCAGCCCGGCTTGAACCGCGCGCAAATGTTCGCCATATGTCCCGGATGGCCGAACTGATCATCCGCCGGGGTCTTGAGGAACCCGACACCTCTGGCGCGTTTGTGCCGCATAAGCCGGTGCGGCCTGAAAAATCTGAACCGGGACGGCCGTTCCGGATCGTCTCCGAATATTCGCCCGCAGGCGACCAACCGACCGCGATTGCCGAACTGGTCGAAGGCGTTACCAATGGTGAGGCGACACAGGTGCTGCTGGGCGTTACCGGCAGCGGCAAGACCTATACCATGGCGCAGGTGATCGAGATCACTCAGCGTCCGGCGCTGATCCTGGCCCCGAACAAGGTGCTGGCCGCGCAATTATATGGCGAATTCAAGAGCTTTTTCCCCGACAATGCGGTCGAATTCTTCGTCTCGTATTACGACTATTACCAGCCCGAAGCCTATGTCCCGCGCAGCGATACCTACATCGAGAAGGAGTCGAGCGTAAACGAGGCGATTGACCGGATGCGCCATTCGGCCACGCGCTCGCTACTCGAACGCGACGACGTGATCATCGTCGCCTCGGTCAGCTGCATCTATGGCATCGGCTCGGTTGAGACCTATTCGGCGATGATCTTTGACCTGAAAAAAGGTGCCGGCGCAGACCAGCGCGAGATCATCCGCAAGTTGGTCGCGCTGCAGTACAAACGCAACGACGCCGCGTTCCAGCGCGGCACGTTCCGGGTGCGCGGCGACAATCTCGAAATCTATCCGAGCCACTATGAAGACATGGCCTGGCGGATCAGCTTTTTCGGTGACGAGATTGAGGAGATTGCCGAATTTGATCCGCTGACCGGCAAAAAGGGCGCGAGCCTCTCCACCATCCGGATCTATGCCAATTCGCACTACGTCACCCCCGGACCTACGATGAAGCAGGCCGCCGATGCGATCCGGTTCGAACTGGCCGAGCGGCTGAAAGAGCTGGAGGCCGAGGGCAAGCTGCTCGAGCATCAGCGGCTGGAGCAGCGCACCAATTTCGACCTCGAAATGATCGCGGCAACCGGCAGTTGCGCGGGCATCGAAAATTACAGCCGGTTCCTGACCGGGCGGCTGCCGGGCGAGCCGCCACCAACACTGTTCGAATACTTACCCGACAATGCGCTGCTGTTCGTCGATGAAAGCCATCAGACCGTGCCGCAGATCGGCGCGATGAGCAAAGGCGATCACCGCCGCAAGATCACGCTGGCCGAATACGGCTTTCGCCTGCCCAGCTGCATCGACAACCGCCCGCTACGGTTCAACGAATGGGACGCGATGCGCCCGCAGACGGTAGCGGTTTCGGCGACGCCGGGCGGGTGGGAAATGGAGCAATCGGGCGGTGTGTTCGCCGAACAGGTGATCCGCCCAACCGGGCTGATCGACCCGCCGGTCGAGATCCGCCCGGTCGAAGATCAGGTACAGGACTGCATCGAGCAGTGCCGCAAGGTCGCGCAGGCAGGTTACCGGACCCTCGTCACCACGCTGACCAAACGGATGGCCGAGGATCTGTCCGAATTCATGCATGAGGCGGGCTTGCGGGTGCGCTACATGCACAGCGATGTCGAGACGCTGGAGCGGATCGAGCTGATCCGCGACCTGCGGCTGGGGGTCTATGATGTGCTGGTCGGGATCAACCTGCTGCGCGAAGGGCTCGATATTCCCGAATGCGGGCTGGTCGCCATTCTCGACGCGGACAAGGAAGGCTTCCTGCGCAGCGAAACCAGCCTGATCCAGACCATCGGCCGCGCCGCCCGCAACGTTGATGGCCGGGTGATCCTCTATGCCGATCGGATCACCGGCTCCATGGAACGCGCCATGGCCGAAACCGACCGGCGCCGCGAAAAGCAGCACGCCTTCAACATCGAACACGGGATCACCCCTGAATCGATCAAGCGCAACATCCACGATATCGTTGCCGACACCGCTAGCCGCGATGGCGTGCTGGTCGAGCTGGAAGATGGGGAGCGCAACAACCTCGTCGGCCACAACCTGCGCAGCTACATCGAAGAACTCGAAGGCCGGATGCGCGCCGCGGCAGCCGATCTGGAATTCGAAGAAGCTGGACGGCTACGCGATGAAATCCGGCGACTGGAGGCGGATGAGCTTGGCATTCCCGATGGCGAAAAACGCGCGCCGATCGTGGGGCGAAGCAACGAGGGCAAGCCGGGCACGCGCAAGGGCCGGTTTGGCAAGGAATCGCGGAAGGGCAAGTGGGGGCGGTAGAGCGCTAGCTCAAACCCGGCCAAACTTCTCTTCAAACCCCGCCACATTCCCACCAGCCAAAAACCGCGCCTGCTCGACCCAGTTGTCCTTTGCGGGGCGTCCGGCGAAAGGCCCTAGCTGGCCGTCAAGCGCCGCCAGATCAGCCTCGCTCAGCGCGGCGATCTGGGCGTAGGTGCTGAGGCCGAGGGTGGGGAGCAAGGCCTGGAGTTTCGGGCCAAGGCCCTTGATCCGCGACAGATCATCCGCGCCGCTGGATGGAGCTGACGGTAGCTCAGGAACCGAGGTCGCCTCCGGCTCGGCCGTCGGTTCCGGATCTGGGGCAGGCTCCGGTCCCGGCTCAAACTCCGGCATGGGCTCGGGCGCGGGAATGAATTCGGGCTCGGGGGCGATTTCGGGCAGCGGTTCGGGGGCTGACTCCGGCTCGGGCGCGGGCACTTCAACCGGGGCAGGCGCAGGAGCGGGTGCGGGCGAGGGAGCCGGCGGCGACGCGGCCACTTCGGCCACTTCAACCACATCTTGCGCACCCACCGCGACGACTTCGGCCACCCCAGCCATCATCCCGGCCATCGCCGGCGGAGTGATGATCTGGGCCGCCGGAGCGGCATCGATCAATGCCTGATTACGCTGGACCGATGCCGCGCCTTGATCCAGCACATCGGGCTTGTATTCGCGCTTGGCCGGAGCCGAACGCGCGCGGCGCCACAGCAGCCAGCCGGTCAGCAGCACTGCCAGCACCACCAGCCCCAGAATCAATCCATTGGTCTCGGTCAGCTCGATCATCGCAGCACCTCCGTCAGTTACCCGCCGACATTTCGGCGAAACAGCACCCGGTCTTCGGGGCCAAAGCCCTTATGCCAGACGACATAGGCATAAGCGAACAGGATAGCTGGCATTCCAAAGATCAGTGCGGCCCATTCGGGCAGCAAGGTCAGCGCCAACCAGCCGACCAGCACCGCCGGAGCCGCCGCCCAGGCCAGAGTCCAGCGCCAGTTGTTGACGCTGGCGTTCAATTTGGCCGAGAGCAACCAGGCTTTCAGGATAGAACTCGCCCCCAGCGACAGCATGAGCGCCCCGGCGGCGGCGGCGGCGCGGAAGTTGTCGTTGAGGCCCATATTTGTCACCAGCGCGATACCGCCAAAGGTCAGCATGGCCTGCAAAGTAAAGGTCAACAGCGAGATCAGCAGATTTTGGACCCGCGCCACGTAAACCAACGCGGCCTCGCTCACCACCGCCGTCGCCGCGACGACTTCGGCCGCCAGCAGGAACGCCAAAGCGCCGGTTCCGCCGACAAAGTCAGGCCCGCCCAGCCCCATGATCCCTTGCCCCGGGATAGCCAGGGCCAAGGCGATGCCGAACTGTGCCGCGATGATCCAGTAGCCGACCTGCCGGACCTGCGCTGCGATCCCGGCCAAGTTGCCCTCCTTGAGGTTGCGGGTGATCACCGGGCCCAGGATCGGCTCGAAACTGGTTTTCAGTTTCTGCGGCAAGGTGGCGATCTGCTGGGCGAAGTAATAGACCCCGATTGCCCCCTCTCCGACGAAGAACCGCAAGATGAAGATGTCGAGCTTTCGCGTACCCCATTCCACCGCGTCGGCCCCGGCCAGCGGCAAATTGGTTAGGGCCAGTTCGCTCAGCCGCAGCGGGTGCGGGCGCCAGCCCTGGGTCACGCCATAGCTGCGCCACAGCGGCCACAGCGCCGCCACGGATGCTGTCAGGATCGAGGCGACAAAGGCCAGTTGCAGCCCGCTGGCCGGGATCAGAAAAAAGAATAGCCCGGCGGTAATCGACAGCGTCCACGGCTCGACAATGGCCCGCGACCTGACCGTGCTGGCGACATCATAGCGATAGGCCAGCGCCGCCAGAGCAATGTCGGTCAAGGCCAACGGTAGGATCGCGATTACCAGCAGCCGGTCTGCCTCGGTAAAATTGCCGGTCGGATACATCGCCTGGGGGAACAGATAGAGCGCAATACTGGCCGGGATCGCCGCCAGCGTGGTCAGCACCATGGCATCGGCGATCGAGTTGGACGGATGCTCGCAATCCTTGGACAAACGCTGGGCCAACCCGCGTTTTTGCCCCAGCGTACAGAGCTGCGCCGCCAGTTCGACCATCACCAGCGCCGAAGCAAACCGGCCCAGCGATTCGGCCCCGTAGAACCGGCTGGCAATGATCAGAAACGGGATCCGTGCCATCAGCCGCAGCAGAAAGCCCAGCACATTGGTCTGCCCACCCTTGGCCAGAGCCTGCATATCCTGCTGATGGTTGGCGCCATTCTCGCTCACAGCCGCACCCCTTCGGTGGTCAGGGGCCGCGCCAACAACTCGGCCACAACCACTTTGGCCGGAGCCTCACCCAGCAACAGCCGGTTAACCGCTTCGACGATCGGCATGGCAATCGCATGCTGGTGAGCGAGCGCCGCCAGCACCGGCGCGGTGTGCGCGCCTTCGGCCACACTGTTCTTGCCAGCCAGGGCTTCTTGTGCCGAGAGCCCTTCGCCCAGCGCCTTGCCCAGTGCAAAGTTGCGGCTGGCGGGGGAAGAGCAGGTCAGCACCAGATCGCCCAACCCGCAAAGCCCTGCCAAAGTCTCAGCCCGGGCCCCGCGGGCCAGGCCGAACCGGGTCATTTCGGCATAGCCGCGCGCGATCAGCGCGGCGCGGGCGTTCTGGCCCAGCTCCAGTCCTTCGACCACCCCGCAAGCGATCGCCAGCACGTTTTTGACCGCGCCGCCGATCTCCGCGCCGGTCACGTCATCGGAATAATAGGGCCGCAGCGCAGGCCGCGACAGCACCGGGGCGATCCGCTCCCACTGCGCTTCGCCGCCAGCACAGGCCAAGGTCACGGCAGTCGGCAGTCCGGCGGCAACCTCGTGGGCAAAGGTCGGGCCAGACAGCACCGCGATCTGGGCGGCAGGAGCAGCTTCAGCCGCGACATCGGCCATCAACCGTCCGGTTCCCGCCTCGATCCCCTTGGAACACAACACCAGATCGCGGGGGCCATCGGGCAGCCCGGCCAGAACACCGGCCAGATGCTGCGCCGGGGTCACCACCAACAGCACCGGCAATTCGGCCAGATCGGTCAGCAAACGGGTCGCGCGGATCGGATCGGCTAGCCGCACCCCGGGCAGGAACAGACTGTTGCTGCGGTGGGCGTTGATCTCCTCCACTAACTCGGCCTCGCGCGCCCACAGCAGCACTGCGGTGCCATCGCTGGCCATCGCTTGCGCCAGCGCCGTGCCCCAAGCCCCCGCGCCGATAACTCCGATCCGCTCGCCCTGAGCTTGTCGAAGGGTCATGCTTTCACCCCCGCGCCGCGCGCTGGGGCGGCATCCGGGTCGAGCGGCCAGCGCGGCCGGGCGACGAAATCGAGCGGATCACTCTGCCCCAGCCGTTCGATCCCCGCCCAGGCGATCATCGCGGCGTTATCGGTACACAGCGCCAGCGGCGGAGCCACAAAGGCTAGCCCGTATGCGCCCGCCAAGCCTTCAAGCGCGCTGCGCACCGCATGATTGGCGGCGACCCCGCCCGCGACGACCAAAGCGGTGGGGCGATCAATCAGACCGAGCGCATTGCGGGTCCGGTCGATGATGCAGTCCACCGCGGCCAGCTGGAACGAGGCAGCGATATCGGCGTCGGCATGAAGCCCGCTGTCTTTCGCCCGCAGCACTGCGCTTTTGAGGCCCGCGAACGAAAAGTGCGGCTCCGCCGTTCCCAACAGCGGGCGTGGCAACGGCACCTTGCGGGCATCGCCGCTTGCCGCCAGCCGCTCTACCGCTGGCCCACCGGGAAAGCCCAGCCCGAGGATCTTGGCGGTCTTGTCAAAGGCCTCGCCCAGCGCATCGTCGATCGTGGTGCCAAGGCGGCGGTAGCGGCCCACGCCTTCGACCAGCAGAATCTGGCAATGCCCGCCTGACACCAGCAGCAGCAGATAGGGAAATTCCAGCGCCGGATCGGCCAACCGGGGCGACAGCGCGTGGCCCTCAAGATGGTTGATCGCGATCAGTGGCTTGTCGCTGGCCATCGCCAGCGCCTTGGCAGTGACCAGCCCGACCATCACCCCGCCGATCAACCCCGGTCCTGCGGTCGCGGCAACCGCATCGAGATCAGACAGCGACATCCCGGCATCAGCCAAAGTCGCGGCAATCAAGGGGGTCAGCCGTTCGGCATGGGCGCGCGCGGCGATTTCGGGGACGACCCCACCATAGGGGCGATGTTCTTCGTCCTGCGAGGCGATCCGCTGCGCAAGAATGCGGCGATCACTGTCCACCAGTGCGGCCGCGGTTTCGTCGCAAGACGATTCAATTCCGAGGACAATCCCCATGCCCACTTTCCCTTAATGACATTGCACAATAGGACAAGGCACCATGCCCGCCCGTCCCCCATTGAAACCCAAACTTCTAAGACTGGGCACCCGCGCCTCTCCGCTGGCGATGGCGCAAGCGCATGAGGCGCGTGACCGGCTCTGCGCGGCCCATCCTGAACTGAAGGTGGCAATCGTTCCGGTTACCGCCAGCGGCGACAAGATCCTTGATCGTCCGCTGGCCGAGCTTGGTGGCAAGGCGCTGTGGACCAAGGAGCTCGACGCCTGGTTGCTGAGCGGCGAAATCGACCTTGCGGTCCATTCGCTAAAGGATGTCGAAACGATCCGGCCCGCCGAAATCACCATGGCCGCGATTCTGCCGCGCGAAGACGTGCGCGATGTGCTGCTTGGTGCGGCATCGCTGGCCGATCTGCCGCCCGGCGCGCGGATCGGGACCAGCGCCCCGCGCCGGGCCGCTTTGGCGCTCCACCTGCGGCCAGACTGCCGGGTGGTCGGCATTCGCGGGAATGTTCAGACCCGGCTGGCCAAGCTGCAAGCGGGCGAAGCCGATGCCACACTGCTGGCCCTGGCCGGGCTGAACCGGTTGGGGATGGCGCATTTCGGCACCCCGCTCGATCCGGAAACCTGGCTTCCCGCGCCCGGGCAAGGCGCGATCGCAATCGAGGCCCGCAGCGCCGATGCTGCGACACGCGATCTGCTCGCCGCGATCGACCATGGCCCCAGCCGCGCTGCGGTGATGGCCGAACGGGCTCTGCTCGCGGCGCTTGGCGGCAACTGCCATAGCCCGATTGCGGTGCTGACCCGATCCGTCGGTGAAGATCTGAACTTGCGCGCGGCGCTGCTCAGCCCCGATGGCGCCGAACGTGTTGATGCCGTAGCGACTTTTGCACTGACAGACCTTGACGGACCGGCCCGCCTCGCCGCACAACTGCTGGCGCAGGCCGGACCTGCGATCCGCGCACACTTCGATCCACCCGGGGGCTGAAACTTGGCCGTACCCTTGATCATCATTCGTCCAGAGCCAGGCTGCACCGCCAGCCTGACGCTGGCGCGAGGGATGCCGGGGACGCAGGCGCATGGCTTTCCGCTGTTTGAAGTCTCGCCGCGCAGCTGGGAGGCGGTAACGCCGGATCGCTATGATGCCCTGTTGATCGGCAGCCCGATGGTGTTTCGCTATGGCGGCCGAGGCCTTGCCGGACTTAAGAGCCTGCCGGTCTATGCCGTGGGAGAAACCACCGCTGCGGCTGCGCGCGAGGCCGGGTTTGCCGCCACCGCCAGCGGCACCGGATCGCTCCAGACCATGCTTGCGGAACTGGCACCGCAGCACAAACGGCTACTGCGGCTCGCCGGGGAAGAGCGGGTGACGCTGACTCCGCCCAAGGGTGTGACGATCGAAGAGCGGGTGGTCTATGCCTCGCTCCCGCGCGAAATGCCGGCTGAACTGGTCGCCTTGTTGCGCCAACCGGCGATCGTTGCGATCCACTCGGCAGAGGCGGCGCGGCACCTTGCGGCGCAATGTGTGCGCCACGGAATCCGCCGCGCAACCTTGCGGCTTGCGGCGCTTTCGCCGCGGATAGTGGCGGCGGCTGGCGATGGCTGGGGCGAGGTGGCGACAGTTCCCTTCGCCGAAGACAAGCCCTTGCTGGCATTGGCGCGGCAGATGTGCCAAGACCCGTGGCCTGCGGGTCGCCCGGCAGGTCAATGAAAACAAAGGCGGCAGATGCCTGAAGATTACTATAGCTCCTCCCCGCTTCCTGCGCGCCGTTCGGGCGGGACATTGCGCGCCGTGCTCGGTTCGGCCCTGCTGGCGTTTATCGCCGGAGCGGCCTTGATCGGCTGGTTGGTCTGGGATGGCCGGATTACGCTTCCCGGCAAGGGCGACGGCCAATTGGCCGCGAGCGGCGCCGGGTTTGCCCAGCCGAGCCCTTCACCCAGCGCCACCGCCGCGCCGGTCACCGGGGCCTTGCTCGAACAACAGGTCGCAGCGCTCGAGCAACGGTTAGCCCGGATCGACCTTCAGGCTGCAGCCGCTGAGGGCAATACCGCCCGCGCCGAAGCGCTGCTGGTGGCCTTGGCTGCGCGCCGCTCGATCGAGCGCGGAGCACCTCTTGGCTATCTCGAAGAACAATTGCGGCTGCGCTTTAGCGCGGCGCGCCCGGCTGCGGTCAATACCGTGATCGAGGCAGCCAAGCAGCCTGTTACGCTTGATGCCCTCTCCACCGAACTCGATACGCTGGCGCCTACCCTGACCGGAGCCGCCCCCGATGACAGCGCCTGGTCGCGGATGAGCCGCAAAGTATCGGGACTGTTCGTGATCCACCGCGATGCGCCGGGGGCCAACGCGCCAGCAGCGCGGATCGCCCGAGCGAAACTTCTGCTCAGCTCGGGCGATGTTGATGCTGCGATCGACGAAGTGTCCCGCCTGCCCGGTGCCAAGGCCGCGAACGACTGGATTGCCAAGGCCCGCCGCTATTCCGAAGCCAACAAGGCGCTCGATCAGATCGAGCAAGCCGCTCTGGCTGAGCCCGAAAAACTGAAAGCCGGTACTGGTGAGCAAGTGCGCCAGCCGGGACCGGCGGTGACACCAACTGCGCCAGCAAGCCCGCCACCCGCACCGATGCGCGAGGCGACGTTCTAAGCCCGCAGCAACAGCGGTAAGTCGCCCGACATCCCGCGTGCTTCGTCCATGAAAAAGCGTTTGAGAATGCCCGAGCGCTGGACCCCGGCCATCCCGATCCGGCGGATCAGGCTGGGCAAGCGGCCCGGCACACCGAACAGGCGGACGATCGCATCTGTGGTGGCCATAACCGTGGTAATGTCGAGCGAGCGCCAACGTTCATAGCGGGCCAACAGCTGGGCATCGCCCGGCTCCAGCCCCAGCCGCATGCCCTCAGTCAGCACTTCAACCAAAACGCCGACATCGCGCAGGCCCAGATTGAGGCCTTGTCCGGCAATCGGGTGCATCCCGTGCGCCGCATCGCCGATCAACGCGAGCCGGTGATCGACGATCTTGGCAGCATGGTGAAAATTGAGCGGCCACGACATTCGCGGCGCGGCGAGTTCTATCCGGCCGAAAATCCCTTCCATCCGTGCGGCAATTTCGCCCACGAACACGGCGTCGCTGAGCGCCGAAATGCCTTTCGCGTCCTTCTCATCAAAGGTCCAGACCACCGCGCTGCGGTGGCGGCCATCGGGCAGATCAAGCAAGGGAAGCAGCGCCAATGGGCCCGCCGGAAAGAAGATTTCCCAGGCCACCCCGTCATGCGATTTTTCGTGGGTGATCGCAGTCACAAAGGCCCGGTGGTGATAGTCCCAGCGCGCCGAAGACAGCCCGGCATCTTTGCGGGTCGGGCTTTGCCGCCCTTCAGCGCCGACCAGCAGACTGCCTTCAACCATGCGGCCATCGCTGAGGCTAACCGAGACACCATGCTCGCTGCGTGTCCGCTCGGCCGGCTCAACTCCGCTCGACCAGGCAATCGCGGGTTCGGCCCGGGCCGCTTCGAACAGTGCCAGCCGGATATCACGGTTGGCGAACATCCGGCCCAAGGTGCCCGCGTCTTTTCCGGGCTGAAAATCGATCCGCCCCGGCTTCATCCCGTCGGTCACAGCAATCGCACTGATCGGGCAGCCGAGTGGCTCCAGCCGCCCTTCCAGCCCGATATTGCAAAACAGGTTCCAACTGGCGGTCGAAATAGCCGAGGCGCGGCCATCTGTGCCCTCAGCGGTCAGTTCCTCTGGTGTGGCCTTGTCGATGACATGGCTGGTGATCCCGGCCCGCGCCGCCGCCAAGGCCAGCGTCATGCCGACCAAGCCGCCGCCAAGGATTACGAGATCGCGTTTGTCGGTCATTTCGTCCTCATTGTGCGCAACTGTTGCCTGCTCCACCATCGAGATCAAGGCAGCGGCCGTCAAATGCCCCTTCGGGCACTTTCAGCCCCAGCACCGCCGCCAGACTGGGGGCGATATCGATGGTTTCGACCGGTTGCGGCTGCTCAAATCCCCGCATCCCGCGCCGCCAGAACAGGATCGGGACCCGGCGGTCATAATCCCAGGCGCTACCGTGGGTCGCCACATAGGCCCCCGGCATCGGTTCGGGGATCGGCGTCACCGCACGGTCGAGCAGCATGACAACGTCACCCGAACGGCCCGGATGGAAGCCAGCGCGGGCGCGGTCCTTCAGGCTCCAGTCCTGCGGATTGCCGCTGGGCAGCGGGGTCTTGGCAAGTTCATCGGCGGTGTAAACACCCGCAACTTGCGGATGGGCCTTCAGCATCCCGACCAGCCCGGCGATCGCTTTGCTGTGCTGGGCAGCGTCCAGTTTGCGGCTGACATAGATATCACCGAGCGGTCCATCCCCAAACACCAGCGGGCCTTCGATGACGATCCCGGTTTTCGCTGCCAGCGCCTTGCTCAGGTTTTCGGGGACCAGCGCAGGATCGACCCGTTCGGCCCGCGGAAAGGCCTGCTGGTCCATCCGTTCGGGCATATCGAGCCCGCCATGGTCGGCGGTGAGCACCACCATGTAATCGATCCCCTTGGCATCAAGATACGCGAACAGTCGGCCCAGATCCTGATCGAGCTGGTTCTGCAAAATGCACATTTCCGCGCCCGCCACCCCGGTGGCATGGCCAACATAATCGGTCGCCGAAAGCGAGACCGACAGCACATCGGGGACTGCGCCCTGGCCCAGACCCATTTCGTCAGTCAACCCGATTGCCAGATCAACCGTGGCGCTATCCATCCGGGGCGATATACGAAAGCCGCTTTCCTTGCCCGGTTCGAGCAGGAACCGGCCAGTGCCGAGCGTCGTGCCGCGCACGGGGACCGCATTATCGGCCGCCTTGCACCACACCGGGATCGGCAGCGCCGGGGCGCCGGCTTTGATCGTGGCAGCCGCCTTGGCATTGACTGCCAGCACCGCCGGGCTTGCCGCACGATCCTTGTGGCTGACGAAGGCGCCGCCCTTCCACCACCAGGCTGCGTCGATCTTTTGCCCGCCCATCATCATCACCGCGCGGTCCTTGGCCGAGACGGCGACATTGCGGGTAGCGGGATTGGCGCTTTTCATCCATTCGCCCAGCGTTGGCACTTTCAGATGATAGGCCGAAACCACCGGATTGCGCGCCGAACTGGCCGGATCGCGCTCATCCTCGGCGCAATAGATCGGCTTGTCGCCGCGCGGCCCATCGGGTTCGAACCAGGTATTGGCAACGATCCCGTTGCGGGTCGGACGCACGCCAGTCAGCAGAGTCGAATGGCCCGGGCAGGTCTCGGTCGCCGAGTGCGATTGATAGCCCGATGGAAACACCACACCGTTTGAAAGCCGCACGAACCCGCCAGTGTAATGCTGGCGGAACTGGGAAAAGGTATCGGCCGAGAACTGGTCGATCGAAATCGCCACGATCAGCTTGGGCGGCCCGCTGGGCGTGGTGAACTCCGCAGCCGTCTGGGGCGGTTTAGCGGCGGTTCCGGCGCAGGCCGACAGGGCCAGTGAGGCGGCCAAAAGCAGCGGAGTAGTGAAGCGTCGCATCAGGGCTTCCTTGAAATTGGATTGGTTTGGCGGCACAGCCCTGTTGCCCCCGCCCGGCGCCGAGCGCAAGGGGCGGCAGAAGGAGAAATCTCGCGTGTTGCAGCCTTATCGCCGCCTTGTGTCGTTGCTGTTGCAGTTGTGCGCGCTGGTGCTGGCCGTGCCCGCGCTGGCCGCGCCGCCCAACATCACCCCGCAGTTGCTGGTTGAAGGCCCCGCAACCCCAGGCGGCACGGTAACGCTGGCGTTCCTGATGAAGCCTGCGCCGGGCTGGCACGGCTATTGGTCCAATCCCGGCGATGCCGGGCTTGGTCTCTCGCCCACATGGACTCTGCCTGCCGGGGCCAAGAGGGGCGAGCTGGCCTATCCAGTCCCGCAGACGCTGATCGTCTCAGGGTTGATGAACCACGTTTACGAGCATGACTATGCGGTGCTGACCACTCTGGCCGTGCCTGCAGATGCCAAGCTCGGCACGCGGTTGCCGCTGCGGGTCAAGCTGGAATGGCTGGCCTGCACCGACAAGGTCTGCGTTCCCGAGGAAGCCGAACTTTCGGCTGAAGTTACCGTTGGCGCGGCAAGCCCGCCCAGCGCGCAGTTCGACAAATGG
>JANMOU010000051.1:0-8703 GCA_031369495.1 Novosphingobium sp.
AAGCGGACAACAGCAGCGCGCTGCCGGTCAGGACGATCAGGGCCGAAACTTTGCGCATTATGAATTCTCCGGTGCGGGCGTGGCCGCTGGGTTGTGATCGGGCTTTTCGCCGATCAGGAAGCTGCGGGCAAGGATTATCACCACGCCAATGGTGATCGCCGCATCGGCCAGGTTGAAAATCAGGAACGGGCGAAAGGTGCCGAAATGCAGATCGGCATAGTCGAGCACATAGCCGAACTTGAACCGGTCGGTAATATTGCCAAGCGCCCCGCCCAGCACCATCCCCAGCGGAATGATATCAAACAGCTTTTTCTCACGCAGCAGCCAGATCAGCACCACCAGTGCGATCCCGGCGGTCAGCGCGACCAGACCCCAGCGCATTTCCATCGAATTGGCGGTCAGAAAGCCAAGCGAAACGCCGTAATTGTGAGCCCGAGTCAGATCGAAATAGGTCGACAGATCGCGGTGCATCCCCTCGTCGGTCAGACCCCAGGGGCCATCGACCATCCGCTTGAGCCACTGGTCGATCCAGAAGATCAGCGCGGCCAGCGTCAGACCGGTCAGGCGGGGGCGGGCGGAAAACAGGCTCATGCGCTGGCGTCCATGGCGGTTACGACCTGATCGCAACGTGAACAAAGCGCGCCGTCCTCGGTGACGTCGGGCAGGTGCCGCCAGCAGCGGCCGCATTTGTGGTGGGTGGTGCGGGTGACAGAGATTGGACCATTAAACTCGCCACTGGGATGTGATAGCCGCATCGATGCGGTGATTGTCACCTCGCTCCAATCGAGACCATCATACTGGCCTTCATAGGTAGTGTGCATTGGTACCGTGACTTCCGCCTCAAGGCTCGATCCAAGCACCTTTTCGCGACGTAACGGTTCAATGGCTTCGTTTACCCCATTGCGAATCACTCGAATGGACTTCCACCGCTCAATTAGCTCGTCACCCCGGACTTGATCCGGGGTCCCGCTTGTTGCGGCGAGGTCCGAGGTAGCGGGACCCCCGCTTTCGCGGGGGTGACGGGGGGTGTTGGTTGGCAGGACCGGCCACTCCAGCAAATGCACCGAACCGCCATCCGGATAGCGCGTCCCCCACACTTCCTCTGCCGTGAACACCAGCACCGGCGCCGCAAACCGCACCAGCGCGTGGAACAGCGTGTCGAGCACCGTGCGGTACGCCATCCGTTTGGGATCGGTCGCCGCGTCGCAATAGAGGCAATCCTTGCGGATATCGAAGAAGAACGCTGACAGGTCCTCGTTGCAGAAATCGGTCAGCGCGCGGACGTAAGTGTTGAAATCGAAGGTCTCGGCCGCCGTTTTCAGCGTCGCATCCAGTTGCGCCAGCAGCGCCAGCACATAGCGTTCCAGCTCGGGCATTTCGGCCACGTCTGAAACCCGCTCAGCCTCGCTGAAGCCATCCAAGGCGCCCAGCAGATAGCGGAAGGTGTTGCGCAATTTGCGGTACTGGTCGGACACGCCCTTGAGGATTTCATCGCCGATCCGGTGATCCTCGGTGAAATCGACCGACAGCGCCCACAGCCGGATGATATCCGCGCCATAGGTTTCCATGACCTTGATCGGATCGATGGTGTTGCCAAGGCTCTTGGACATTTTCATGCCCTTGGCGTCCATCGTGAAGCCGTGGGTCAGGATCCGGTCATAGGGCGCGCGGCCGCGGGTGGCGCAGCTTTCCAGCAATGACGACTGGAACCAACCGCGATGCTGATCGCTGCCTTCGACATAGATGTCGGCCGGCCAGCTGAGGTCAGGCCAGCGCCCGCTACCCAGCACATAGGCGTGGCTGGTGCCCGAATCGAACCACACGTCGAGAATATCGGGCACGGCCTCCCACTCTTCGGGATCATAGCCGTCCCCAAGGAAGCTGTGCGCAGTCTCAGGTGTCCAGGCGTCGATGCCCTGTTCCTTCACCGCTGCAACGATCCGTTCGTTGACCGCGTGGTCGATCAGGTATTCGCCGCTGGCTTTGTTCACGAACAGCGTGATTGGCACGCCCCAGGCGCGCTGGCGGGACAGCACCCAATCGGGCCGCCCTGCGACCATCGAGCCAATCCGGTTGCGGCCCTTTTCCGGGGTGAACGCCACGCGTTCGATTTCGGCCATGGCGATCTGGCGGAGTGTCCTGCCGCCGGGGGCTTCGACAGGCTCAGCCTGAGCGGGATTTGAGGTATCTCTCGAAACCCGCTCACCGTGAGCGTAATTAGAAGTATTTCCCGAAGCCCGCTCAGGCTGAGCTTGTCGAAGCCCAAGCGCAGCGTTCGTCCCAAGCGGCTTGTCCATCGGCACGAACCATTGCGGGGTGCAGCGGTAGATCACCTTGGCCTTGGACCGCCACGAATGCGGGTAGGAATGCTTGTAATCGGCCGAAGCCGCCAGCAGCCCGCCCGCCTCGCGCAGGTCCGAACAGATCGGCCCGTCGGGGGCGTTGAACTTGGAGTTGATGACCGAGCCTTGCCCGCCCAGCCAGGGCCAGTCTTCGCGGTACTTGCCATCGCCTTCGACTGCGAACTTGGGGTTCAGGCCATTGGCTTTGCACAGGTCAAAATCATCCTCGCCATGGTCCGGTGCCATGTGGACGAGGCCGGTGCCGCTCTCGGTGGTGACGAAATCGCCGGGGAGCAACGGCCGCGGCTCGGCAAAAAACCCGCCGAGGTGGTGCATCGGGTGGCGGGCGATGGTTCCGGCGAGGTCGGAGCCTTTGTAAGGTCCGCTGATTCCATTATGCCGACTTTTGCCATCCACAACTTCAGCAATTTCCATGATACGCGCGCGTGACATGAAACCCGGCAGCAGATCGCGAGCGACTAGGTAAGTCTTGCGCGGCTGGTCATACAATTCTGTCCAAACAGCAACATATTCAACCTCAGGCCCATAAGCCAAAGCCTGGTTCACCGGAATCGTCCACGGCGTGGTCGTCCAGATTACCGCGTAAGCGCCGACCAGCTCGGGGATCGGCGACTCAACAATCTCAAACGCCACATCGATCTGCGTCGAGACGATATCCTCATACTCAACCTCAGCTTCGGCCAGCGCGGTCTTTTCAACTGGCGACCACATCACCGGCTTGGCCCCGCGATAGAGATTGCCGCTGGTGGCGAATTTCAGCAGCTCGGCAACGATCGTCGCTTCGCTCTCGGGCTGCATGGTCAGGTACGGGTTGTCCCAATCGGCCATCACGCCGAGCCGCTTCAGCTGGCCGCGCTGGGCATCGACCCAGTGCTGGGCATAGGCGCGGCATTCGGCCCGGAACTCGAGCAGCGGGACCTGATCCTTGTCGAGCTTTTTCTTGCGGTACTGCTCCTCAACCTTCCATTCGATCGGCAGGCCGTGGCAATCCCAGCCCGGAACATAGGGCGCGTTCTTGCCCAGCAGGTTCTGCGTGCGGCAGACCATGTCCTTGATCGTGTGGTTCAGCGCATGGCCGATGTGCATGTCGCCGTTCGCATAGGGCGGGCCGTCATGGTACATGAAGGTTTCCCGGCCCCGGCGCGACGCGCGCAGCTGTTCATACAGCTTCTCAGCCTCCCACCGCGCGGCAATAATCGGCTCCTTCTGGGGGAGGCCGGCCTTCATCGGGAAATCGGTCTTCGGCAGGAAGACGGTGTCTTTGAGATCGCGCTGCTGTGTCATATCGCGCGGGCCTTAGCCGGGGCGGCGGGGTTTCGCAATTTTTGGTTCACATGAAGACACGAAGGCACGAAGAAGGCCTGGCTGACCGCAGGTCAATTATTGTCGTCAAGCGTACAGCCAAACGCGGTGTTGAATTATTGAAGCGGCTTCGCCGTGTTGAGCAACCCCTTCGTGCCTTCGTGTCTTCGTGTGAACCCGTCTTACTCCGGTTCCAGCAATCCGCGCGCCTTGCGCCGGGCCGCCAAGGCTTCGTCCAGCTTCACTTCGGCCTCATTGGAGCGGCGGCGGGTGGCGGGGTGGAGTGTTGGCCCCATGGTCCAGATATCGCGGACCCAGACATAGCCGGTGTAGCTCGGCGGAATTTCAGACATTTGTTCGGGCAGGTCGAGGCCCATCGGGGTCGCGCCGTCCCCGCCGGTCGCGGTCAGCACGATCCGGACCCCTGCGTCCTTCATCCGCGCCTGCAAGCGGTCAGGCCAGCCGGGGAAGGTCCATTTGGCATCGAGCGGCACAAACAGCGTCCCGCCCTTGCAGGCATCAGGCACCATGGTCAGCCAGCCGATCAGGCGGTAGCGGCTGGCGCATTCACGCGCGCTTTCGGGCGAAAAGGCCCAGGCCTTGGGGAAGGCCTTGCGCAGCGGAGCCAGCACGGCCTCGTCGGCGAAAAACCCGTCACCCTTCTTTTCGACATCGCGGCCCGCGGCCGTGAGCGCCTCGGCCAGTTTGGCTCCGTCGGCCGGATCGCGGCTGGCCAGCTTGAACAGGATCGGGGTGCTGGGCAGGCTCGCCAGAGCTGTCTCCAGCGCCGGAATGCGCGCGGTTTGCAGGCCGTTCAGCGGAAATGTCTTGCCGCCGTCGGCGCTATAGCCAGCGCCGGGATCAAGGTTTTGGATATCGGTCAGCGCGGTCTGGCGGACGGCGCCGCTGCCTTCGGTCTGGCAATCGAGCGCGGCATCGCTGAACAACACGAACCGGCCATCGCCGGTCAGCGCGACATCGACCTGCACCACGTTGGCGCCCAGCTGATCAGCTTTTTGCAAGCCGGTGATGGTGTTCTCAATGAAATAGTGGACCGGCGCTTCGATGGCCGTGGCGCTGCAGCCGCCAGCTGCCACGCGCTTGGGATCGAACTGCTGCGCCGTGCCGCGCTCGGCCACCAGCTTCATATAGCCCTTGGGTGCGGGGGCCAGCCACCCGGCATTGGCGGTCAGCATCGCGACCAGACCCAGCCCCAGTCCGTTCAGGGTCCACACCATCCAGCGCTTCATGGTATCAGCCCCCCAGCAGTGTCTTTGCGGCCACGCAATCGCGTTCCATCTGGGCTGTAAGCGCTTCAAGACTATCGAATTTCGCTTCGGGCCGCAGGTAGTGATGGAGCGCGATTTCGATCTCCTGTCCATAGAGATCGCCGTCAAAATCAAACAGAAACGCCTCGAGCAATTCGATCGGCGGATCAAAGCTGGGGCGGATGCCAAGGTTGGCCGCGCCGTGGACGATCCGTCCGCCCGGCAGCAAGCCGGTGACTGCATAGATCCCGTAGGCCGGACGCAGGTAGGACCCCATCTGCAGGTTGGCGGTGGGATAACCAATGGTCCGGCCGAGCTTCGCGCCGTGTTCAACCGTGCCCCGAATCGCGAACGGGCGGGTCAGCAGGTGGGTCGCGGTGGCGCAGTCGCCAGCCTTCAAGGCTTCGCGGATCCGGCTGGAGGAAATCACTTCGCCGTCATCGCTGACCGGGCCGACCGCGCGGGCCCCCATGCCGAGCGGCGCGCCGAGCTCGGCCAGCACCGCCACATTGCCGCCGCGGCCTTTGCCAAAGGTAAAGTCCTCGCCGGTCACTACCCCCGCAGCGCCGATCCGCGCCACCAGCAAGTCTTCGACAAAGCTTTGTGCGGTGGTCGCGGCCAGTTCTCCATCAAAAGCAAAGACCAGCATGGCGTCGGCTCCGGCCGCTGCGAACAGGTCCTGCCGCTGATCGAGCGTGGTCAGGCGAAACGGCGGCGTATCGGGCGCAAAGTGCCGGACTGGGTGCGGATCGAAGGTGGCCACAATCGCCGGGCGGTTTTCGGACCGGGCCCAGGCGATTGCCTCGCCCACCACGGCCTGATGGCCCAGGTGAAACCCGTCAAAATTGCCAAGGGCGATCACGCCCCCGCGCAAACCTTCCGGAACCGAGGCACGCGCATCAAGCCGCGGAATGGTCATCCGGCAAAGCTCATCGGCAGGATCCCGGCGCGAATCAGCCGCAGCGCATTGCCGCCCATCACCGCGCGGATTTCGTCGACGGTGAAGCCTTCGTCCAGCAGCGCCTGAGTGATCTGGACCAGATGCGATGTATCGAACCGCACCGTGGTGGCCCCGTCATAATCGCTGCCAAGCCCGACATAGTTGATCCCGACCAGGTCGCGGATGTGGCGGATCGCCTTGGCGATCGAGCGCGGGCTGGTGTCGCAGATGGCGGCGTCCCAATAGCCAATCCCGATAACCCCGCCGGTTTTCGCCACGCCCTTGATCTCGTCATCCGAAAGGTTGCGGTTGACCTTGCACACGGCCTGCACCCCGCCATGGCTGGAGACGACCGGACGGCGCGCGGTGGCGAGAATTTCGGCGACGCATTGGTGGCTGCAGTGGGCGATGTCGACAATCATCCCAAGCTCTTCCATCCGCCCCATCACGCTGCGGCCCAGCGGCGTAAGTCCGCCCTTTTTGACCCCGTGAAGCGATCCGGCCAGTTCGTTGTCAAAGAAATGCGCAAACCCGGCCATCCGGAACCCGGCGGCATAGAGCTTGTCGAGATTCTCGGCCTTGCCTTCCAGATTGTGCAGGCCTTCGACCGATAGCAGCGCGCCGACCGGGCCGTGCGCGCGGCCGTGGGCGATCAGCAATTTGTTGAAGCTGGTCTCGTCGGTCACCTTGAGCAGCTGGCCATCGGCCGCCGCCACTGCCTGATCGAGCTTTTCGGCATGGAACAGCGAGCGTTCGAGCAGCGAGGTCCAGGTCCGGCGCGGTTGCAGCTGGGCGATCACCAGCGGGGTGAGGTTGTCGCTATCGCCGCTGTTGCTGTCATAGTTCTGGCCCTTGGGCGATTTGGTGGTCGAGGCGAACACCTGCAGCGCGACGTTGCCGGCCTGCAGCCGGGGCAAGTCCTCGTGCCCCCGGCTGGCCGGCTGGGTCAGATCGCGCTTCCACAGCAGCGTGTCGGAATGGAGATCGACGATCATCAGGCTCTTGTGCAGCGCCTCAGCCTCGGGGCTGACCGCGATCAGCTCTTTGCCATCAACCTTGTTCATGCTGGCTTCGAGATAGCCCGGGGCGATCCCGAAAAAGCCGATTGCGGCGACGCCCAACAGCACTGCCGGAACCCAGAACCTCTTGCGCATGGTCAGACCTTTCCCCGTTCCGTCCCCGCTTTACGCAGCAGCGTTACGAAATCAAACCCCGGGACCTTGCCCTCCGGGGGATGCGCCTCGCGGAATGCCTCGTCCCATTCGCCCAGATCGAACGCCGGGAAGTGGGTGTCGCCAGCAGGTGCGGCGTGGACTTCGGTCAGCTCGATCCGGTCGGCCAACGGCAGCGCTTCGGCAAAGATCTGAGCCCCGCCAAAGATCACGATGTGTGGGGCATTGGCCATGGTCAGGGCTTCGCTCAGCGATCCAGCCCGCTCTGCCCCTTCGGCCCGCCAATCCGGATCGCGGGTGATCACGATGTGGCGGCGGCCGGGGAGAATGCCGGGCAGCGAATCGAACGTCTTACGGCCCATCACCAGCGGCTTGCCCATGGTCAGCGCCTTGAGCCGGCGGAAATCAGCCGAGATGTGCCATGGCATCGCGCCGCTTTGCCCGATCACCCCATTATCGGCGACGGCTGCCACCAGCACGATTTCGGGGCGGTCCATCCTAGAACGTCAACCGGGTGACGTGACCCATCTTGCGTCCGGGGCGGGCGGCAGCTTTGCCGTAGAGGTGCAGGTGATTGGCGGGATCGGCCAGCACCACAGCCCAGTCTTCCGCTGCATCGCCGATCACATTGCGCATCTCGACCCGCGCCGCGGCCAGCCGGGTATCGCCCAGCGGCAGGCCGCAGATCGCCCGGATGTGGTTTTCGAACTGGCTGGTTATCGCGCCTTCGATCGTCCAGTGCCCGGAATTGTGCACGCGCGGCGCCATTTCGTTGAACACCGGGCCTTGGGCGGTGGCAAAGAATTCAAACGCCGCCACCCCGACATATCCCAGCCCATCGCAAACCCGCTTGGCCAGCGCCCGCGCCTCTGCCACCTGGGCCGCGACTGCGGGGCTGGCCGGAACAGTTGAGAGCGCCAGAATTCCGCCTTCGTGGACGTTCTCGGCACTGTCCCAGAACACCACCCGGCCATCTTGCCCGCGCGCCAGAATGACGCTGAACTCTGCGCTGAACCTCACAAAGCCTTCAAAAACCATGGCCTGATCGGATAGCGCGACCCCCTCGGCCTCATGGTCATACATGATCCGCCACTGGCCCTTGCCATCATAGCCTTCGCGGCGGGTCTTGAGGATCCCGGGCGAGCCGATCCGGACCAGCGCGTCGTCAAGGTCGTCGCGGCTATCGACCGCCATATAGGGCGCGGTGCGGCCGCCCAGTGCCACAACGAATTCCTTTTCATTGAGCCGGTCCTGCGCCACTTCCAACGCGCGGGCATTGGGATGAAGCGGGACTTGCCCCAGCGCCCGCAGCGGGCCAACCGGGACATTCTCAAACTCATAGGTCACCACCGCGCAATCGGCGGCAAAAGTGGCCATTGCGGCGGCATCGTCCCAATGGGCGCAGGTAAATTGAGCGCAAACCTCGGCGGCAACCGAATCGGCTTCCGGGGCGAAGACATGGACCCGGTAGCCCAGCTGCGCCGCCGCCTTGGCCAGCATCCGGCCCAGCTGTCCGCCGCCCAGAATGCCGATGGTTTCGCCTGGAGGGATCATGGTTTGGCGCTAGCCTCGCGGGCGGGGGGGGGGAAAAGAACCCGGGAGGGGGGGGGGGGTTGAAAAAAAACACCCCCACGGGGGGGTTGTTGGGTGCCCCCGCC
>JANMOU010000055.1:0-13105 GCA_031369495.1 Novosphingobium sp.
CCGGTACCGGGGGGCTCCACCATTTGCCCCGGCGTCCGCCCCCCGGGGGGCCGGGGCCACCCCCGGCACGACGCGGTGGCTACGCTACGCGCATTCCAGCAAACCCATCGTCGCTGCCATCGCAATCGCTTTGGCCGCCGAGTTCGATCCGGTGTTCAACCGACTGCGCCTCATAGCCGCGCGCCAGAGAATACCGCTGGCGCAGCTTACCGGTCGGCGTGAAGCCTGCCTTGCGCAGCACCGCGCCAGAGGCCGGGTTATCGATGTAATGCCCTGCGACCAGCCTGCTGTGGCCCAGCACCTTGGCCAACCGCAGCACGGCCCGTGCGGCCTCGGTGGCATAACCGCGGCCCCAGTGCTCGCGCCCGATCCAATAGCCAAGCTCTACCTCGCCCTCGATCCGGGCAAGGCCAACGCAGCCGACCAGTTCGGCCGGGCCTTGTGCGGTCGGCAGGGTTACAAAGAAGTGCGGGCAGCGTTGATCCTGCGGTTTCCCGGCAAAATCGCGCGCGTCTTCGGCAGTATAGGGCCACGGCACTTGCGCCAGGTTCTTGACCACGCTTTCGTCCGCGATCCGGCCGAGCAATTCCTGCCAGTCCTCGGGCCAACCCGGCCGCAGGAACAGTCTTTCGCTGCGAATGAACATAACTCAACTCCCGTCATTCGCCCCACATCCAGTGCCTAGCGCGGACGTGTGACATTGCCATTACCAATTGCGTCAGGGCGCATCCGGGATCGGATGCGATGAGCGAATTGAGTGTGAGGGAGATACGAAAAGAGGGAGATGGGCTGGCCCCTCTCCCTCATATTGCCGGACTCAGCTGAGTCCGAAGGGGCCATCCATCAGGATGACCCTTTATCGGTCATCCGCTTATTCGGCGGCTTGCGCCATATCGACCGACACATACTTGCGGCTCTGCTTGCCAGCATGGAAGCGGACGCGGCCGGCGGTCAGCGCGAACAAGGTGTGATCCTTGCCGATGCCAACATTGGCGCCCGGGTACACGCGGGTGCCGCGCTGACGGATAATGATGTTGCCGCCGATCACTTCCTGACCGCCGAACTTCTTCACGCCAAGGCGGCGGCCTGCCGAATCGCGACCGTTGCGCGAAGAGCCGCCTGCTTTTTTATGTGCCATCTCGATCTACTCCGGAATTCTTATTCAGCAGCTTTGGGCGCGGCAGCCTTTTTGGCCGGGGCCTTCTTGGCTGGTGCTTCAGCAGCGGTATCTTCAACCTTGACGGCAGCTTCCTTCTTGGGAGCAGCCTTCTTGGCTTCGGCACCAACAGCCACGATCCGCAGCAGGGTGATCTGCTGGCGATGACCGTTCTTGCGGCGATAATTGTGGCGGCGACGCTTTTTGAAAACGATCACCTTTTCCGACTTCGCCTGAGCGATGATTTCGGCCGAAACGACGACGCCCTTGGCATCCTTCACTTCGCCGCCGTCACCAGCCAGCAGGACATCGCCCAGCGTGATCGTTTCACCGGCTTCACCAGCCAGCTTTTCAACCGCGATTTTGTCTCCGGCGGCAACCCGGTATTGTTTGCCGCCCGTGCGCACTACAGCGAACATGGTGCTTGTATCCGTTCATTTCACCAAACTGCCCGGAGATTCGGGCAGCGCTCCGGTCCTCGCCATAAGGCAAGGGTGCCGAAAGAAGGGCAGCCCCTAGTCCAAGGTCCGTGGACTGTCAACGGGAGAAGAGTCGCTCTGGCGCGGTTTTGCAACCGTGCTAAGGGGCAAAGTATGCTCCGCCGGATCACCCTGCCCCTGCTCGCCTGTGCTGCCATGGCCTTGAGCGCCTGCGCCACCGATGAAGGCACCTATCCCTCGCTGGCCAAACGCCCCGGTGAACGGATCACCGCCACCTGGCCGCCCGCCCCGCCGCCGCCTGAAGCTCCGCTGCCGCCGCTTGATTCGGCCGCTGTGAACCGGCTCGATCTGCTGCTGGCACAGGTCCGCAGCGCCGAAGCCCGGTTCCACGCCAAGGAAGGCCGCGCCCGCACCCTGGTTGCCGCCGCTGGGCGTGCGCCGATGGGCAGCGAGGCCTGGTCGGTCGCCACTGTTGCCATTGCTGAACTTGAAGCCGCCCGGGCCCAAGCGATGGTCGCGATGTCGGAACTCGATTCGCTCTATGTCAGCGCCCGCACCGAAGGCCGCGACGTGACCCAGATCGATGCCACCCGAAATCAGGCGCTGGCAATCATCACGCAGCAGGACCTGGTGCTCGATTCGCTAAAGGGCAGGCTGGACCGCTAGGTTCAATCCCAGCGCGATAGGTCAGCGTAGTCATCTGCGCGCGGCTCGATCCAGTGCCACTGCCCGGCGCGCTGCTCGCGTTTCCAGAACCAGCTTTGGCTTTTGAGGTGGTCCATCGCGTAGTCGACAGCATCGAAGGCCGCGCGGCGGTGCGTGGAAGCAGCCGAAACGCAGACGATCGGCTCGCCGGGCGCCATCTGGCCGGTGCGGTGCAGGATCAGGATCCCCATCAGGCCAAACCGATCCGACGCAGTTTGCGCCAGTGCTGCCATCCCCGGCAGGGTCAGCGGGGCATAATGACTCAGCTCCAGCGCCTCCACCCCGCCTGCCCCGCGCACTTCGCCAACGAAGCTGCAGATCCCGCCAAGGCCAGTGTGGGCCGCCGTGAACGCGCCGATGAACTGGCCGGGCTCAAACTGTTCGGTCAGCAAGCGAACGTCGATCATGGGGTCAGCCCCCACTCACGGGCGGCAGGAACGCCAGCTCGTCGCCCTCGCCCAGCACGATCCCACCATGGCTCGCCAGCAGTTCGCCGTTGAGCGCCAGCCGGATCCGCTCGCCCAGCAGCGCTACCGCCAGCTCCGGCGGCAGATCGGCAAGTATCGTCTCGAGCGGCCCGGTCGCAACCGCGCGCTCGGCCATCCTGGCGATATCGGCAAGCCGCCCCAGGAACACCAGCTTCGCCGCCATGCTCAGCCCCCGGTGACCGACATATGGCGCGCCAATGCCGGAGCCTGCCCAGCGCGGTCGATCGCGAAATGGTGGCGCTCCGGCTTGATCCGCATCGCCTCATCGAGCCCGGCGGCCAGTCCGGCCAAGGGATCATCCGAACGCAGCGCCGCACGCAGATCGACTTGCTCACGCCCGCCAAGGCAAGCGAACAGCTGCCCGGTAGCGGTCACCCGCACCCGATTGCAACCATCGCAGAAGTTGGCCGTCAGCGGGGTGATAAGGCCCAGACGTCCGCCCGTTTCCGCCACGTCGAAATAGCGCGCCGGTCCGCCGCTGCGGTGCGCGCTGGGGCTGAGAGCAAAGCGCTGTTCGAGCTCGGTTCGGACTGCGGTCAGCGGCACATAGTGGTCGAACCGATCACCCTCCACCTCGCCCAGCGGCATCACTTCGATCAGAGTCAGGTCAATCTGCTGCCGGTGCGCCCAGACCAACAGCTCGGGAATCTCGGCCTGGTTGATCCCCTTCAGCGCCACGGTGTTGAGCTTGACCTTCAACCCCGCCGCCTGCGCTGCCGCGATCCCCTCCAGCACCTGCGGCAAGCTGTCACGCCGAGTCAGCTCGGCGAATTTGGCGCGGTCCAGGGTGTCGAGCGAAACGTTGACCCGCCGCACTCCCGCCGCAAACAGATCATCGGCAAAGGCGGCCAATTGCGTGCCGTTGGTAGTCAGGGTCAGCTCGTCCAGCCCATCCCCCAGCTTACGGCCGAGCGCACGGACCAGCTCGATCATGTCGCGCCGGACCAGTGGCTCTCCCCCGGTCAGGCGGATCTTGGTCACACCGCGGGCGATGAACCCCAGCGCCAACTGGTGCAGTTCCTCCAGGCTCAGCACTTCGCTGCGCGGCAGGAAGGTCTGGCGTTCGGGCATGCAATAGCTGCAGCGCAAATCACAGCGATCGGTCAGCGACAGCCGCAGATAGCTGATCCGGCGCTGGAACTGGTCGATCAAAGGCGCTGCGGTGGTCATTCGGGTAGCTATACCACCCCAGTGCTATCCAGCGCCAGTAGCTGGCCGGTCACCCCTGCAGCGCCGGTCAGATAGTCCAGCGCTGCGGCAATCGCGGCTTGATCGCTGCTGACCAGTGCATTGACCCGGCGCGGCGCATTTTCGCGGGCCAGTTCCTGCACGGCGGCCAACCGCCAACCGCGATGGCTGTGATCGGCAGGTGCGAGGACCAAGGCCAGACTCTCATCGTCGGACAGCTTCAGCAGATCACGGATCTGCGCCAACCAATCACCATGAAACGCTGCAGCGGCAGCAAGCGACGCATCAGGCAGCCCGGTGATCCGGAGCGTGGCCATCAGCGCCGTTCCCGCCGCAGCGTGATGCCGATTTCTTCGCCACGCTCTGCAATCGCCAGTTTGACGATCTTGACGCTGACCGCGAGCACCCGCGCATCCTGCACAAACAGGGTCTCACAGACGTGATCGGCAACCGCTTCGATCAGCTTGAAATGGACCCCTTCGGGAAGCGCATCAGACGCCGCGAATTTGAGGTCCATGTAGTTCTTGCTCGCCGCCAGGGGCGTGTCAGGTTCGTAACGCGGGCCAGGCTTGAGCTCTGCCTTGATGGTGAAGCGCAGCGGCTGCGGCCGGCCGGTCTCTTCCGAATAGATCCCGGTCAGGACATCGTGTTCGAACTGGGCGACTTCGAGGATCAGGCTATCGGCCATGGTCAGTCATTGCTCCAGCGGGCGAAAATTGCAGTGGGGAGTAGGCGCCCGTCTTCGGATTCTTCACGCACCGCCAGATCGCCGTGTTCGATCTGCCCCGGCAAGTCACGGAAAATGTCATCAAGCATCCCGGCCAAAGCCAGCGAGCTCAGCCTTACGGCATAGACTGTCAGGAACAGGAACTTGCTATCTGGGTCGAGCAACTGACGGCAATCGGCCACCAGCGACTGCAGATGATCCTCCAGCCGCCAGACCTCGCCCTCGGGCCCGCGCCCGAACTTGGGGGGATCGAGGATGATCCCGTCATAGCGTTTGCCGCGCCGCACTTCGCGCGCGGTAAACTTTGCCGCATCGTCTACGATCCAGCGGACCGGGCGATCTTCCATGCCCGAAATCCCCGCATTGACGCGGGCCTGCGCGACGCTCTTTTTGGAAGCATCGACGTGGGTAACCGGGCCGTATTGGCTGAGTGCCAGCGAGCCGACGCCGGTATAGCCGAACAGGTTGAGCGTGGCCGCATCGTTCCGCCCATCCAGCCGCTGCCCCATCCAGTCCCACACCGGGGCCATATCGGGGAAAAAGCCGAGATGCCGGAAAGGCGTGCAATGGGCGGTGAATTTCACCTCACCCCAGCTGAGCGGCCAGCCGTCCTGCGCAACTGGGTTGGCATATTGCCAGCGCCCGCCGCCATCTTCATCGCTGCCGGGAACGAATTCGCCGTCGGAAGCCCAGCGCTCCAGCCGGGGCCGCCACAGCGCTTGCGTATCGGGGCGGATGAAGCGGTGCGGGCCATAGCGTTCGAGCTTTCGGCCATCGCCCGAATCGATCAGGCCATAGTCGGCCCAGGCCTCACCGATCATCACGACCGGCGCTTGGATCAGCTCAGCCACGCGGCACCGCATGGGCTGCGACATAGTCAGCAATCGCGGCGTAATCGCCGGGCAGTTCTACCATGCGTTCTTCGCGCTCAAACAGATCGCCGATCCGGCCCGGCAGCTCTGGCCGCTGGCCGGTGGCGCGCTCTACTGCATCGCGGAACTTGGCCGGGTGGGCGGTCGCCAGTGTTACCACCGGAACCGCCTGCGGCAGCCCGGCGGTGCGGGCGGCGTGGAGCCCAATTGCGGTGTGCGGATCAAGCAGCTCGCCGCAGTTCTCATGCGCCCAGCGGATCGCCTGGGCCATGTCGTTCGGATCAGCCCGGCAGCTGCTGAACAAAGCCGCTGCGCCTTCGCGCTGCTGATTGGTCAGCTGCATCGCCTTGGTCGATTCGAAATCCGCCATCTGCGCCGCCAGCGCCGTGCCATCGCGCCCGTTCAGATCAAACAGCAGGCGTTCAAAGTTCGACGAAACCTGAATGTCCATCGATGGCGCCGCGGTTGGCGTAACGGTTCCGGCCGAATAATCGCCACTGGTCAGCGCGCGGTGGAGGATATCGTTGACATTGGTCGCGACGATCAGGCGTTCAATCGGCAGCCCCATCTGCGCCGCGACATAGCCCGCGAAGACATCGCCAAAATTGCCGGTCGGCACCGCAAAGGCGACCTTGCGCTGCGGCGCGCCCAGTTGCAGCGCGGCGGCGAAGTAATAGACCACTTGCGCCATCAGCCGCGCCCAGTTGATCGAATTGACCGCGCCGATCGCGAACCGGCTGGTCATTGCCCCATCGTTGAACATCCGCTTCACAAAGGCCTGGGCATCGTCAAACGTCGCGCCTTCAACCGCGATGTTGTGGACGTTGGGCGCCAGCACCGTGGTCATCTGGCGGCGCTGGACATCGCTGACCCGGTCCTTGGGGTGGAGCATGAAGATATCGACCCGGCTGCGCCCGGCCACAGCATCAATCGCCGCAGAGCCGGTATCGCCCGAAGTCGCCCCGACAATCGTCAACGGATCGCCGCCCCGGCTGAGAAATTCCTCAAACAGCAGCCCGAGCAATTGCAGCGCAACATCCTTGAACGCCAGCGTCGGCCCGTGGAACAGTTCGAGCAACCAGTGCTGCTGGTCGAGCTGCTTGAGCGGGGTCACCGCAACGTGCGCAAACCGCCCATAGGCCTGTGCGGTCAGTTCGCGCAGGCGCTCCGGCGCCAGGCAATCGCCCACGAACGGCTGCATGATCCGCGCGGCCAATTCAGCATAGGGCAGCCCCGCCATCGCGGCGATCTCAGCCTCGGAAAAACGTGGCCACTCGCGCGGCACATAGAGCCCGCCGTCGCTAGCCAGCCCGGCCAGCGTCGCACCTTCGAAATCGAGCGCCGGAGCGCTGCCACGGGTCGAGACGTATTCCATCGCTGGGCCGTTAGCCTTCAGCGTCCTTCGCGGCAAGACGCTTGCGCAGCGCCAGCCCATAGATCACCAGCGCTACAGCCGCGAACAGGAACCACTGGATCGCGTAGGACCAGTGGTTGTTCGGGATCTCTGCGGGGTTCGGCCGCGCGTTGGGCTGGAGCCCGGCCAGCGGGGGATTGGCGATGATGTGCCATTTCCCGCGCTCGGTCATTGATTCCGGCGCGGCGAGGCCGCTGACCGGGCCGCCCTGCCACGCAACCACCGTTGGCGCCAGCGACCAGCCGCCGATGACCTTCACCGCGGCCTGCCGCCCGCTCGGCGCGCGATAGGTGCAATCGAACACATGGGTCCAGCCCGATTGCCCCGCCAGATTGCGTCCGGCCTTGGGGGAGTCCGGCCCAGAGCTATCGCAGACTACCGACGTGGCGGCATAGGGTTCAGGATAGTCGTTCAGTTGATCGCGATTGAGATCAAAGGGCGCTCCCGGCGTTTTGAGCGCGGCCTCGAACTGCGCCACCATCGCGTTCTTCTGGTGCATCCGGTCAATCTGCCAGAACCCCAGTCGCACCATCACGGCGACGGCGATCAGGACCAGCAGGGTCGGGAAAAGAGGCAAGCGTTTCAGCATCAGTGGTGGCCAACGAAAAAGGCAGCCGCGGCTGAGCCGGGCTGCCCTTTCGGAATCGAATTGTCTGCGTCCATCATTCCAATTGCCTCTTTCGTCACCCCGGCGAAGGCCGGGGCCCAGACCTTGCAAATAAGGTCGTCGCGGCGCGACGGCTTTATCTTTCGCGCTGGGTCCCGGCCTTCGCCGGGATGACGGCAAGGCCCATCAGTGGATCGCGTGGCCCCAGCCACCCCAGATGTAGACTGCGATGAACAGGAACAACCAGACCACGTCAACGAAGTGCCAGTACCAGGCGGCAGCTTCGAAACCGAAGTGCTGCTTGGGGGTGAAATCACCGTTGTAGGCACGCTTGAGGCAGACGATCAGGAAGATCGTGCCGACGATCACGTGGAACCCGTGGAACCCGGTCGCCATGTAGAACGCCGAGCTATAGGTGTTGCCGCCGAACGCAAACGGCGCGTGGCTGTATTCGTAGGCCTGGATCGCGCTGAACAGGATGCCAAGCGCAATCGTCGCCCACAGGCCCTTTTTCAGGCCATCGCGGTCACCATGGATCAGGCTGTGGTGGGCCCAGGTAACCGTCGTGCCCGAGCACAGCAGGATCAGGGTGTTGAGCAGCGGCAGATCGAACGGATCCATCACCGCCTCGATCGCCTTGGACGGGAATACCCCGCCGGTTACTTCGGTCAAGACATTGGGGAACAGCGCGAAATCGAAGAACGCCCAGAACCAGCCGACGAAAAACATCACTTCCGAAGCGATGAACGTGATCATGCCGTAGCGCAGATGCAGTTGCACCACCGGAGTATGGTGGCCCTGCTTTGCTTCGAGGACGACTTTGGTCCACCACAGGAACATGGTCAGCAGAATTCCGGAAAAGCCGAGCATCAGCACATATTTGCCGATGCTGCCGGCCCATTCCGGGTGCATCGCCATCACCCCGCCGCTGGTCATGGTGACCGCCGAAACCGAGCCGAGGAACGGCATCCAGTCCGGATCGAGGATGTGGTAATCGTGGTTCTTCGTGCCGGCCATGGTGCGTCTATTCCCTTTGAGCCTCGCCGGGGTGGCACGCGGCCCCCCTCATCAATCCAATCGCCCTTATCGCGCCGGTGGCAGCGGGTCCAGTGCCTTTGATGCCACTTTCCCCGCCGGCTGCTGATCAGCCGAAACGTGGAAGGTATAGCTGAGCGTGATCTGCTTGATCCCGGCGGTTTCCGGGTCCTTCAGGATCGCCGGATCGACATAGTACTGCACCGGCATTTCCACCGATTGCCCCGGTTGCAGGGTCTGCTGTTCAAAACAAAAGCAGTGGATCTTCTTGAAGTAAAGCCCGGCCAGTTCCGGCTGGACGTTAAAGCTGGCCACCCCGGTCACGGGCTTGTCCGACAGGTTTTCGGCGCGGTAGAATGCCAGCTTGCGGGTGCCGATCGGCATCACTTGCGTCACCTGCATCGGCGCGAATTTCCATGGCAGGTTGGGATCGGTATTGCCATCGAACCGCACCGACATGGTCGTGGTGCCCACCTGCACGGCGTTGGCCTCAGCCAGAGCGGCGCGCTGGGTGGTACCGCCGAACCCGGTGACCTGGCAGAACATCTGGTACAGCGGGACCGCTGCGAAACCCATGCCCAGCATCCCGAGCGCAAAAGCGCTCGAATAGAGTGCGGTGCGGCGGTTGCGGTCGCTCAACGGCTTAACCCAGCTTGGCGATGGTGATCGCAAAGAACAGCACAGCCAGTCCGCCCAGGACCAGCGCCAAAACGCGGTTGCGCGCGGTGATGATCTGCTTGCGCTGCTGCATCGGATCAAGATTATCGGGCTTCATCAGCATTATCCAACCACAAAACGGTCCACCACCAGCGCGGCGAACAGCACGAACAGGTACAGCACCGAATAGCCGAACAGGCGCTTTTCAGGCCGCATATCCATATCCCCAGCCTCGCCCCGGAACACCGCGACCCGCAGGCTGAGCAGCAGGAATACCGCCGTCAGTAGCAGCGCCGCCGCGCCATAGAGCCAGCCCGCCACGCCCAACCAGAACGGCGCCATCGCCACCGGCAGCATCAACACCGCATAGATCAGGATCTGGCGGCGAGTCGATTGGTGCCCGGCGACTACCGGCATCATCGGGATACCCGCAGCGGCATAGTCGGTCTCGACAAACAGCGCGAGTGCCCAAAAGTGCGGTGGGGTCCAGAAAAAGATAATCGCGAACAGCAGCACCGGCATCAGCGTGATGTCTCCGGTCGCGGCGATCCACCCGATCATCGGCGGAAAGGCCCCGGCGCCGCCGCCAATCACGATGTTCTGCGGGGTGCGCGGCTTCAGCCAAATGGTATAGATCACCGCGTAGTAAAAGATCGAAAAGGCCAGGATTGCGGCGGCTAGCCAGCCCACCGCCAAGGCCATGGTCAGCACCGATCCCACCGACAGCAGGATTCCGAAATCACGCGCCGATCCGCGCTCCATCCGCCCGGCCGGCAACGGCCGCGTCGCGGTGCGCTTCATCTTGGCGTCAAGGTCTGCTTCCCACCACTGGTTGAGCGCGGCGCTGCCGCCTGCCCCGACCGCGATGCACAGGATCGCCACAAAGCCGAGGATCGGATCGACCGGCACCGGCGCCGCCAGCATCCCGCACAGCCCGGTGAAGATCACCAGGCTCATCACCCGCGGCTTGGTCAGCGACCAGAAATCGCGCCAGTCGGTCGGCAAGGGAATCGGATGGGCGGCGGTGGTGGTCATGATTGGCGGCCTATAGGCGGGTGGTGCGGCGCTGGAAAGGGTCTAGCACCTTCCCCTTCGATCAGGACGACGTCTCGAATTCTATAACCGCCTGAGCCAGTCCACCAGCAGCGCATTCACTTGCGCCGGCCGCTCCTGCTGGGTCCAGTGGCCAACGCCATCGAGCACGTGCCCTTCGACCCGCGGCGCGAACATCCGCATCATCGCCACCGGGTCCGCCACCGCACCAAACAGCGTGGTCGCTGGATCGCGGGTGCCGCCGATGAACAGGCACGGTTGCTCAAGCTGTTTGCCTTGCCAGGCCTTGAGCCATGCGTAGTCAAGCTCGTGATTGCGATAACGGTTCAGCGGCCCGCGAAAGCCCGAGGCCTTGAACTCGGCTTCGTAATAGTCGAGATCGGCGCTGGTCAGCCACGGCACCGGCTGCGGATCGGGCAGGCCTTCGAGGAAGGTCGCGCCCAGCGGCTTGCTCCAATAGTCCCCCGGCGCCACATCGCCCGAGATTGAATACATCATCCGCGCCACGAAATCGCGCGGGTCCGCCTCAGCCTCGGCCTCGGCCACACCGGGTTCCTGAAAGAACTCCTGATAAAAGAACCGGCCTTGCGAGGTGAAATGCTCACGAAATATCTCGGTAAACGGCCGCAGCGGCGCCCCGGCGAACGGCACTGAAAGGCCCGCGACAGCGCGGATCCGGTCCGGGTTGGTGAAGGCCGTGTTCCAGACAATCGGCGCGCCCCAATCGTGTCCCATCAGCACCACCGACGCATCCGGGGACAGGCTATCTGCCAACCCGATCAGGTCACCGGCGATCGCTTTGAGAGTATAGGCTGAAACCGGCTCCGGCTTGTCCGAGCCGCCATAGCCGCGCACATCGATCGCGCAGGCGGTGAACCCGGCGGCGGCGATCGGGCCCAACTGATGCCGCCAGGAATACCAGCTTTCTGGAAAACCATGGACCATGATCACCAGCGGCCCGCTACCTTCGATCGCGCAGCGCAAGCTGACTTCGCCGGTATCGATCACGCGGAATTCGGGCATGGCAGACCTCTTAAACAGAAAACGCCCCGAACCTTGCGGATCGGGGCGCTATCTGTCCAGTCAGGATCGGCTGCGATCAGTGATGTTCGTTATCGTCGATCACCGGCAGGGTTTCGAACTGGTGGAACGGCGGCGGGCTGGACAGGGTCCATTCCAGCGTGGTCGCACCTTCGCCCCAGTAATTGCCTTCGGCCTTTTTGCCCATGGTGAAGGCGTAGATGAGGTTGATGAAGAACACGATCAGCGACACCAGCGTCACCGCATAGCCCCACGAAGACAGCGTGTTCCAGTACTCATAGGCCGGGGCATAGTCCGGATAGCGGCGCGGCATGCCCTGCAGACCCAGGAAGTGCTGCGGGAAGAAGATCATGTTCACGCCCACAAAGAAGATCCAGAAGTGGACGTGGGCAAGAAATTCCGAGTGCCAGCGCCCGCTCATTTTGGGGAACCAGTAATAGAACCCCGCGAACAGCGCGGTCACCGCGCCCAGGCTGAGCACGTAGTGGAAGTGGGTGACCACGAAGTAGGTATCGTGGACCACATCGTCGATCCCGCCATTGGCAAGGTAAACGCCGGTCACGCCGCCAAGGGTGAACAGGAAGATGAACCCAATCGCCCAGATCATCGGGCTCTTGAACTCAAGGCTGCCGCCCCACATCGTTGCGATCCAGCTGAAGATCTTGATGCCGGTCGGCACCGCGATCACCATCGTCGCGAGCGTGAAGTAAAGCTTGGTGTTCACGCTCATGCCGGTCGTGAACATATGGTGCGCCCAGACGACGAAGCCCACGACCCCGATCGCGACCATCGCATAGGCCATGCCGAGGTAGCCGAACACCGGCTTGTTCGAGAAGGTCGAGATGATTTGGCTGATGATCCCGAAACCGGGCAGGATCATGATGTACACTTCGGGGTGGCCGAAGAACCAGAACAGATGCTGGTACAGCACCGGATCGCCGCCGCCGCTTGCGGAGTAGAAGGTGGTGCCGAAATTGCGGTCGGTCAGCAGCATGGTGATCGCGGCGGCCAGCACTGGCAGTGCCAGCAACAGCAGGAACGCGGTGACCAGAACCGACCACACGAACAGCGGCATCTTGTGCAGCGTCATGCCCGGTGCGCGCATGTTGAAGATGGTGGTGATGAAGTTGATCGCCCCCATGATCGAGGCGGCGCCCGCAAGGTGGAGCGAGAAGATCGCAAAGTCAGTCGCCGGGCCCTTTGATCCGGTGGTCGACAGCGGGGCATAGGCGGTCCAGCCGATCCCGGCACCGTTGCCGGTTGCATCGCCCGGGACCAACGCCGACAGCAACAGCGAGATAAAGCCAGCCACAGTCATCCAGAACGAAATGTTGTTCATCCGCGGGAAGGCCATGTCCGGCGCGCCGATCATCAACGGCACGAACCAGTTGCCGAACCCGCCGATAATCGCCGGCATGACCATGAAGAACACCATGATCAGGCCGTGCGCCGTGATCAGCACGTTCCACAGGTGCAGTTGCGTTTCAAAGCTGGGGTTGTTTTCGCCCAGCAGCGAAGCGACCGTGCCGAGATACTGGATCCCCGGATGGGCCAGTTCGAGCCGCATGATGCCCGAAATACCGCCGCCGATGATCCCGGCGAAAATCGCGAAGATCAGATAGAGCGTGCCGATGTCCTTGTGGTTGGTCGACATGAACCAGCGGGTGAAGAAGGGCGGCTTGTGATCATGGTCATGATCGTGAGCGTGATCGGCGTGGGTGT
>JANMOU010000007.1:0-6126 GCA_031369495.1 Novosphingobium sp.
GTCGAGCTCGCGCGAGGTTGCCTCAATCCCGGCGACCAGCGCGTTCATCTTTTCATCTTCACGCAATTGCTGAGGAATGGCATCCAAGGCACGGGAAAGATTGTCCGCCACGCTCAGCATGTCGCGGGCAAACCCGGTCGCGGCATAGGCGCGGCTATCGGCGATGTCCTTTTCCATCCGGCGGCGCACGTTCTGAGTCTCAGCCTTGGCGTAGAGCACTTCCTGCTTGGCCGCGTCGAGGTCTTCGCGCAGCCGGTCCAGCGCATCGCCCAGCTTATCAGTTTCCTGTTCCAGCAGTTCTTCGGGAACGCCCGCCAGTTCAGCTTCCATGGCTGGGTCAGCCTGCGGTTTGGTATCGTCGCTCATGTCAGTCAAAAACCTGTCTATCCGATCAATTTACCCAGTGATTGGGCCGTGAAATCCACCATGGGGACTAGCCGGGCATAATTCAACCGAGTCGGCCCGATAACACCCACCACGCCAACCACTCGGCCCTCACGATCGCGATAGGGTGACGCGATCACGGAAGAGCCAGAGAGCGCGAACAGCCGGTTCTCTGCCCCGATGAAAATCCGCGTCGCTTCGGCCACGCGCGCCGAATCGAGCAGCTCTGCGACCGACTGCTTGTTCTCCAGATCGTCGAGCAGTTGCCGGACCCGCTCCAAATCGGTCAGCGCGGTCTCATCGAGCAGATTGGAGGCTCCGCGCACGATCAGCACGGGGCGGCGCAGCGTATCTTCGCTCCAAACTGCCAAACCCCGAGTCACCAGATCGCGGCTGGCGCTATCGAGCGCTGATTTACCCGACGCAACCTCGGCTTTGATCGCCGCCACCGCCTGCGCCAGGGTCCGCCCGCCAAGATGCGCCGAGATGAAGTTTGAGGCTTGCTCGAGCGCGCCGGGCGGCAGCCCCGGTGGGAGCGCAAATACCCGGTTTTCGATCCCGCCATCGGCCCCGACGAGCACCGCGAGCGCCTGCTCGCTCGACAATGGCACCAACTGCAGTTGCGCCAGCAAAGGCTCGCGCCGGGGGACCATCACCACGCCAGCGCAAGCCGAAAGGTCAGACAGGACCGCGCTCGCCGCCGCCAGTGCGGCCTCGATCGGGCCGGGCTGGCTGACCTCGCGCTCGATCGCGGTGCGTTCCTGCAGGGTCGGTTCGGCAACCTGCATCATCCCGTCCACGAACAACCGCAGGCCTTGCTCGGTCGGCAAGCGCCCGGCGCTGGTATGCGGCGCGGCGAGTAAGCCAAGTCCTTCCAGCTCGTGCAGGACGGAGCGGATCGAGGCGGGCGAGAGGTTGAGCGAAGTGGAACCAGCCAGCACTTTGGATCCGATGGCTTGGCCAGACGCCAGATAGCCTTCCACTACGAGCCGGAATATCTCGCGGGTGCGGCTCGTCAGCTCTGTTACGGTAGGACCGGTCATGGCCCCCTTTAACCGTCCATCCTGAGCTTGTCGAAGGACTGTTCTTCCTTTTTGCGACGCAGCAAGTAAGGACCGTCCTTCGACAAGCTCAGGACAGACGGACCTGGGTGATTCATGGAGAATATCATGCGACCTTCCGGCCGTGCACCCGACGAGATGCGCGAACTTGGCTTTGAGCCCCATTATACCAAGCACGCCGAAGGTTCGGTACTGGTCAGCTTTGGCCACACCAAAGTGATCTGCACCGCCAGCGTTGAAGAGCGCCTGCCGCCATGGCTGCGCGGCAAGGGCGAAGGCTGGGTCACGGCCGAATATTCGATGCTGCCCCGCGCCACCCATACCCGTGGTTCACGCGAAGCGGCCAAGGGCAAGCAGAGCGGGCGGACGCAGGAAATTCAGCGGCTGATCGGACGCAGCCTTCGCGCGGTGACCGACCTCAAGAAGCTTGGCGAACGCCAGATCACCCTCGATTGCGATGTAATCCAGGCTGATGGCGGCACGCGGACCGCAGCGATTTCCGGCGCCTGGGTGGCGCTGCGGATCGCAGTGGACAAGCTAATGGCGTCGGGCGCGATCACCGAAGACCCGCTGACCCGCAAGGTCGCCGCGGTCAGCTGCGGGATCTTCAAGGGCAACCCGGTGCTGGATCTTGACTACGACGAAGACAGCAACGCCGATGCCGATGCCAACTTCGTGCTAATCGAAGGCGGCCAGATCGCCGAAGTTCAGGCCACCGCCGAAGGCGCAACCTATGACGAGGAAGCCCTGATGCGGCTGCTCCGGCTGGCGCGGATTGGCTGCGACGGAATCTTCGCCGCGCAAGGGGCTGCTGCGGGCAAATGACCCGTCACCTCGGCTCTGAAACGGTGGTGATCGCCACCCATAACGCGGGCAAGCTGAAAGAGATTTCGGCCTTGCTCGCGCCTTATGGGCTGAACTGCATTTCAGCTGGATCGCTCGGGCTGCCCGAACCGGCCGAGACTGGCAAAACCTTCGTCGAGAACGCGCTGATCAAGGCGCGGGCGGCGTCGGAAAGTTCGGGACTGCCCGCGCTAGCCGACGATTCTGGGCTGTGCGTTGATGCGCTCGGCGGGCGGCCGGGGGTCTACACTGCGGACTGGGCCGAGCGGCAATGGTTCGAGGGACCGGGCGGGCGCGATTGGTACATGGCGATGGGCAAGGTCGAAGGCCTGCTGTGCGAACGCGGCGATGATGTCGACCGTTCTGGCCACTTCGCCTGCGTACTGGCCATCGCCTGGCCCGATGGGGAAAGTGCAATCTACGAAGGCAAGGTTCAGGGCAGCCTGACCTGGCCGCCGCGCGGTACGCTGGGCTTTGGCTATGATCCAGTGTTTGTACCGCAAGGCGGCGCGCAGACCTTTGCCGAGATCGACCCCGCCGAAAAACACCAGATCAGCCACCGCGCAGCGGCTTTTGCGCTGCTGGTGGCGGAGCAGTTTGGGCAATAGGGCCGAGAGGAACCAAATCCAAAAATCCGTCCATGCTGAGCTTGTCGAAGCACTGCCCTTCTCTTCGCGCCGCCCGCAGTAACGCAAGTAGGACAGTCCTTCGACAAGCTCAGGATAGACGGGATTGGGGAGAGATGATTCCGCAGATCAAAGCCAGCGTTCAGGGAACCTGCGCGCCGGTCATGTTGCCCGCCGGATAATAGCGGCACACCAGAATATCGCGCCCGTTTCCGGTAGCCATGGCGCAACCAAGCTGGGTCGTCGCGGGCCAGATCAGCTGGGTGTAGTGGCCAATGTCCTGCCAGCGCCCACTAGTCGAGACTTCGGGAAATTTTCCGGGACGGAAATACTGCTTCTCACGGATGAAAGCTCCGATCATCGCCTCAGGCGGGTAATAACCGCTGGTCCCAGCCCACAGGTTTTCGCCTGCACCGAACCGTTCCTTGGAATGCTCGAACGCCCCGCGCCCGGCCAGATCCTTGGCCCAGATAGCCGCCTGTGCGGCCAGCACCGGACTCCATCGCAGCGGCGCAATCCCCATGCGGGAGCGCTCGACATTGTGCGCCGACAGCAGCCGCGCGTTGAATGATCCGGGCGCCTGCGCCTGCGCCGGCAAGGCCAGGGCGAATAGCAAAGCGAGCAACAGGCGGGTGATCTTCATCGGTCCTTCTTGACATTGCGGGCTTAAGCTAGCCTGAAGACTGGCATGGCCCGCGCGCTTTATATCCATTGGCCGTTTTGCCTCGCAAAGTGTCCCTATTGCGACTTCAACAGCCATGTGCGCGATGCAGTGGACCATGCCGCATGGCAGGCCGCGCTGCTTGCGGAAATGCGACACGAGCACAGTGTTTCGGGCGGTGAAGCGCTTGATTCGATTTTCTTTGGCGGCGGCACACCCAGCCTGATGCCGCCCGCGCTGGTCGAACGACTGCTGATGGAAGCGCAGGCCTTGTGGGGCTTTACCGAGCGGATTGAGATCACGCTGGAGGGCAATCCTTCCTCGGTCGAAGCGGCCAATTACGCAGCTCTGGCGGCGGCGGGGATCAACCGGGTTTCGCTCGGGCTGCAATCACTTGATGACGCGGCGTTGCGCTTTTTGGGCCGGCTCCACGATGCCGAAGAAGGGCTCAAAGCGCTTGAGGTTGCCCAGCAGCACTTCGAGCGGGTGTCGTTTGACCTGATCTACGCCCTGCCCGGCCAAACCGCGGAGCAGTGGCAGGCCGAACTCGCGCGTGCGCTGGCATTCGGCACCGGCCACCTCTCGCTGTACCAACTGACGATTGAGCCGGGAACGAAGTTTGCGACCATGGTCCGCCAGCACGATTTTACGCCGCTGGACGAAGACGCTTCGGCCGATCTGTTCACCCTCACCCGGTCAATGACGGCCGCCGCGGGCCTGCCCGCATACGAGATCAGCAACCACGCCCGCCCCGGTGAGGAGAGCCGCCATAACCTGACCTATTGGCGCTATCACGACTATGCCGGGATCGGCCCCGGCGCGCATGGCCGGCGCGACGGCATGGCGACGGTGCGGCACAAAAAGCCGGAAAACTGGCTGGCGGCTGTGGCGGACAAGGGCAACGGACTGTCCGAAGAGCGGGCGCTGTCGGCCAGCGAGCAAGTCAGCGAGGCGCTGCTGATGGGACTGCGGCTGCGTGAAGGCGTGGACCTTGGCCAACTGGCCAGGCGCTTTGGTTTTGGCGCCGCAGATCTAGTCAATGCTGCCAAGGCCGAGTTCTATACCGGCAAAGGACTGATCTGGCAGGATCGCGGGCTGATCGGCGTGACCGATGCCGGTATGCCGCTGCTGGATGGCTTGCTGGGGGAGCTGGTGGCGGAAGCGTTAGTAAGCGCATGACCCGCGCCGATATCCTCGAAGCCTGGACCAATTACCTTACGGATGGGCGCCGCCGCAGTTTGCACACCGTCCGGGCCTATGGCTCCACGGCGGCGCGGTTGCTCGACAGCTTGGGGGAAATCAGCTGGCCCGCTCTGGCCCGGCTCGATGCGGCCGCACTGCGCCAGCAGCTCGCCCGCCGCCGCGCCGAGGGGCTGAGCAATGCCAGTGCTGCGCGGGAACTGTCCGCGCTCAAGCAATTCATCGCCTTTGCCCGTTCGCAAGCCGGGATGCTTGACCCCAGCCCGCCCCGGATGCGCGGGCCGCGCGTCAAAAAGGGCCTGCCGCGCCCGGTAACACCTGACGAAGCCGTCGGCCTCGCCCATGCGGTGGATGAGGACGCCGCTGAACCATGGATCGGCGCGCGCGACCGGGCAGTCCTGCTGCTGCTGTATGGCGCCGGGCTACGGATTGCCGAAGCGTTGTCGCTGAGTGGCGGAGCATTGCCGCTGGGCGAGACGCTGCTGGTCATCGGCAAAGGCGGCAAGCAACGCGTGGTGCCGATCCTGCCGTTGGTGCGCGAAGCCGTTGCAGATTACGCCGCCAAGTGCCCCTGGCCCTTGGGCAAAAACGATGCGCTGTTTCGTGGCGCCAAGGGCGGGCCGCTCAGCCAAGGCATGGTCCAAAAAGCGATGGCCCGCGCCCGCATTGCGCTCGGTTTGCCGCCCAGCGCCACGCCGCACGCGCTGCGGCATTCGTTCGCCACGCATTTATTGAGTGCTGGGGCAGACTTGCGGAGTTTGCAGGAATTGCTGGGCCATGCATCGCTGGGTTCGACCCAGATCTACACCAAGGTTGATGCGGCGGTGCTGCTCGATGTGTATCGTAATGCTCATCCTAGGGAGCGCTAGGGCAATTTCGGACCCTAGTGTGGGTGCTTGCCGTCTGACACAAGTTCAGCATCCACCGGACCTTCGAACGCGATGAACAAGACGCAGGGGACTTTGCTTTTACAAGATGCAACGTGCGGCAAGCCAGCCGGGCCATAGGCATAGTTTCCTGGCTTGAGCGTCACAGTCTTTGCCCCATCATAGGTGACTTGCAACGTTCCTTTAAGCAGGATCATCCGTTCTGCCGAGCTATGCTTGTGGCGCGGCAACGTGTTACCCGGACCAACCTTCAACACAACGTCGGAATTCGGCTTGGCCGGATCGCCTTGCAGGACCGTCATCGAGCAAGCTCCTGGAAAGATCGGCGGACAACCCCCCCATGTCACAGATGGCGCGGAAACATCGATGGCCAAAGGAACGGTTGGCGTGTTGGCCATACTGGTTCCAGTCAAACCGAACACCGTGAGCGCAATTGCTATCGGTTTATGCATCCTTGGCTCCTT
>JANMOU010000012.1:0-130006 GCA_031369495.1 Novosphingobium sp.
ATCAACCGCAACAACCGCCTGAAGCGCCTGATCGAACTGCGCGCGCCGGACATCATCGTCCGCAACGAAAAGCGGATGCTGCAGGAAGCGGTTGACGCGCTGTTTGACAACGGCCGCCGTGGCCGTGTGATCACCGGCGCCAACAAGCGCCCGCTGAAATCACTGTCCGATATGCTCAAGGGCAAGCAGGGCCTGTTCCGTCAGAACCTGCTCGGCAAGCGCGTCGACTATTCGGGCCGCAGCGTGATCGTCACCGGGCCAGAACTGAAGCTGCACCAATGCGGTCTGCCCAAGAAGATGGCGCTCGAACTGTTCAAGCCGTTCATCTACGCGCGGCTCGATGCCAAGGGTCTGTCGATGACCCTGAAGCAGGCCAAGAAGTGGGTCGAAAAGGAACGCAAGGAAGTCTGGGATATCCTGGACGAAGTGATCCGCGAGCACCCGGTGATGCTGAACCGCGCGCCAACGCTGCACCGCTTGGGCATTCAGGCGTTCGAACCCGTGCTGATCGAGGGCAAGGCGATCCAGCTGCACCCGCTGGTCTGCTCGGCCTTCAACGCCGACTTCGACGGGGATCAGATGGCAGTCCACGTGCCGCTCAGCCTCGAAGCTCAGCTCGAAGCGCGCGTGCTGATGATGTCGACTAACAACATCCTCAGCCCCGCCAATGGCAAGCCGATCATCGTTCCGTCGCAGGACATGGTCCTGGGCCTCTACTACCTTTCGATGGATCGCCAGGGCGAGCCGGGCGAAGGCATGCTGATGTCCGACATGGCCGAAGTGCACCAGGCGCTTGAGGTCAAGGCGGTGACGCTCCACTCAAAGATCGTGGCCCGCGTTCCGCAGACCGACGAGCAAGGCAATACCTATCAGAAGCGGTTCGAAACCACTCCGGGCCGGATGCTGATCGGTGAATGCCTGCCCAAGAACCACACAGTGCCGTTCGACGTCGTCAACCGCCTTCTGACCAAGAAGGAACTGGGCGACGTGATCGATCAGGTCTATCGCCACACCGGCCAGAAGGACACGGTGCTGTTCGCCGATGCGATCATGAGCCTGGGCTTCCGCAACGCCTTCAAGGCGGGGATCTCGTTCGGCAAGGACGATATGATCATCCCCGACAGCAAGGTTGCGTTGGTTGACGAAACCAAGGCCTTGGTCGCTGACTATGAGCAGCAGTATCAGGACGGTCTGATCACGCAGCAGGAAAAGTACAACAAGGTGATCGACGCCTGGAGCCGTTGCGGCGACCAGGTGGCGAGCGCCATGATGGACGAAATTCGCGCCACCCCGCTCGATGCGAACGGCCGCGAGGCTCCGGTCAACTCGATCTACATGATGTCGCACTCCGGCGCGCGTGGTTCGCCAACCCAGATGAAGCAGCTGGCGGGTATGCGCGGGCTGATGGCCAAGCCTTCGGGCGAGATCATCGAAACCCCGATCATCTCGAACTTCAAGGAAGGTCTGACCGTTCTTGAATACTTCAACTCGACCCACGGTGCTCGCAAGGGACTTGCGGACACCGCGCTGAAGACCGCGAACTCGGGTTACCTGACCCGCCGACTGGTCGACGTGTCGCAGGACTGTGTCGTGGTGGTCGAGGATTGCGGCACCGAACGCGCGCTGGAAATGCGCTCGATCGTGCAGGGCGGCAGCGTGATCGCTTCACTGGCCGAACGCATCCTCGGACGCACGCTGATGGAGGACATCGTCGACAAGGAAGGCAACACCGTTGCCGCCAAGGGCGACCTGCTCGACGAGTCGGCCGTGGCTGCGATCGAAGCGACTGGTCTTCAGGCTGCCCGCATTCGCTCACCGCTGATTTGCGAAGCGGAATCGGGTGTTTGCGCAACCTGCTATGGCCGTGACCTTGCCCGCGGAACCCCGGTCAACATCGGCGAAGCGGTGGGCGTTATTGCTGCCCAGTCGATCGGTGAGCCCGGTACCCAGCTGACCATGCGGACCTTCCACATCGGCGGGGCGGCGCAGGTCAACGAAACCTCGCACCTCGAAGCGATCTGCGACGGCTCGGTGGTCTATCGCGACATCCCGACCATCACCGACAAGCGCAAAAAGCTGCTCAGCCTGGCGCGCAACGGTGAAATCGTGGTGCTCGACAGCGAAGGCCGCGAACGCGCAATCCACCGCGTACCTTACGGCACCGTGCTGCTCCATACCGACGGGGCGAAGGTCAAGGAAGGCGAACGTCTGGCTGAATGGGATCCGTTCACTCTGCCGGTCATCACCGACCAGGCCGGCGTGGTGAAGTATCAGGACCTGATCGACGGCAAGACGCTGACCGAACTGACCGACGATGCCACTGGCATGACCAGCCGGGTTGTCACCGAAGATCGCGGCGCCAGCCGGTCCAAGAAGGAAGATCTGCGTCCGCGAATCACCCTGCTGGATGGCGATTCGGGTGAGGCTGCACGCTATATGATGGCGCCAGGCACTACGCTTTCGGTTGAAGACGGCCAGACGGTTGAAGCTGGCGACATTCTCGCCCGTGCCAGCCGCGAAGCTGCCAAGACCCGCGACATCACCGGCGGTCTGCCGCGGGTGGCCGAGCTGTTCGAAGCGCGCAAGCCGAAGGACAATTCGATCATCGCCAAGATTGCCGGACGGGTTGAATTCGTTCGCGATTACAAGGCCAAGCGCAAGATCGCGATTGTCCCGGAAGAAGGCGATCCGGTGGAATACCTGATCCCCAAGAGCCGGGCGATCGACGTGCAGGAAGGTGACTGGGTCAAGAAGGGCGACAACCTGATCTCCGGCTCGCCCGATCCGCACGACATTCTGGAAGTGCTGGGGGTTGAGGCGCTGGCCGAATACCTCGTTGCGGAAATCCAGGAAGTCTATCGTTTGCAGGGCGTGAAGATCAACGACAAGCACATCGAGGTGATCGTTCGCCAGATGCTGCAGAAGGTTGAAATCACCGACGGCGGCGATACCACCCTGCTGGCCGCCGAACAGGTCGACCGCGAAGAAATGGACGAGCACAATGCCAAGCTGGCTCCCGGTCAGGCCCCTGCTGTGGGCAAGCCGGTGCTGCTCGGCATCACCAAGGCTTCGCTCCAGACCCGTTCGTTCATCTCGGCTGCTTCGTTCCAGGAAACCACTCGCGTGCTGACGCAGGCGGCGGTCGAAGGAAAGACGGACAACCTGATCGGGCTGAAGGAAAACGTGATCGTTGGCCGTCTGATCCCGGCAGGGACCGGTGCGGGCATGAACCGTCTGCGTGTTGCGGCCTCGAGCCGCGATGCCGCACTGCGCGCTTCGTACCGCAAGCTGCAAGAGAGCCTGATTGCTCCGGCCAGCGCCGCTGAAGAGCACGCTGCGGAATTGGCACAGGGCCCCGAAGCAGCCATCGGTGATGATCCGCTGGCCGCAGTCGAAGGTGAAACCCACGGCCTTGACGCCGATGCCGGTGAATACCTGAACCCCGAAGCGGCCGACGGCGACGCGTAAGCGAAGCGAGGCCGCCCAGTTCGGGCACAAACAAACAGCCCCGCCGGAGCGATCCGGTGGGGCTTTTTGCTGCGCGTCTTACATTCGGGGAATTTTGCGCCCATATAGACCCTACGAACCGGCGCCGCTGCACCCTTAGGTCTGGCAGGCACCGCTTGGGGCAATCCTGCTGTCCCGCTCCTGCCGATTGGAAATGCCCATGGCCAAATCACAAGCCCGTTCGAGCCGCGAAACCCGCAAGCCCAAGGCCGAGAAGGTCAAAACCAATGCCTCCAAGCCGAGCGAAAAGACCGGCGTGGTCCGCGGGCTGGACAACTTGAAGAACAAGTAGGGGCCGCTCAGGCGTAAGCCATCTGTTCGAGCGCGCCAAAGCACTCCAGTGCCCCCACATCACCGAACGGCGAAAGCTGGCTCATGAACACCCCGCCGACGCCGCTGGCTGGATCGATCCAGTAGTACGAGTTGAATATCCCCGCCCAGGCCAAACTTCCCGGCGCGCGGCCATTGGGGCCTTGCTCTGGGTTGATCAGGAAGCCCAGGCCCCAGCCGGTGTGTTGATCGGGGAAGGTGTCGTAGGGTTGGGCCAGCGCCGGCATCGCGCTGCCCATGGCTCCGGCGCGCAAGGGCGCAACCTGATTGCGCGCCATTTCGGCGACCGTCTCGGCCTGCAGCACCCGGTTCCCGCCAATCTCTCCGCCGCGCAGCATCATCTGAACGAACCGGGCGTAGTCGGCCGCAGTTCCAACCAGTCCCCCGCCGCCGGCATCGTACTCGCCCCCACCCAGAAACGAAGGCTCCACTTTGAAGCCGCCGCCCGGCAGGCGCGAGTGAACCCTTGCCGCACCAGCAGGCAGAGCAGCGTAAAACCCGGTATGGGTCATCCCGATCGGCGCGAACACTTCGCGCGCCATATATTCGCCCAGCCGTTCACCCGTAACCGCTTCCACGGCCAGCCCGACCCAGTCGGTCGCGACGCTGTATTCCCAGCGCTCCCCCGGATCGAACATCAGCGGCATCCGCAGCGAATCCAGCGATCCAGGCGCGGGTGTGCCCATTGCGGCGAAATACTGCAGCACCTCTGCGTGGATGAAGAAATAGCCAAAGCCCGAGGTGTGGGTCAGCAGATGTCGCAGCGTCAGCGGGCGCTTGGCCGCACGAAGTTGCGGCTGACCGGCGGCGTCAAACCCGGCCAGCACTTGCGGATCGGCCAGTTCGGGCAAGACATCGCCGATCGGCGCATCGAGACTAAGCCGCCCGGCCTCAACCAGTTGCATCGCCGCTACCGAGACCAGAGCCTTGGTCATCGAAGCGATCTGGCACGGCGTATCTTCGGCCATGGCCGCGCCGGTACTGGCATCGGCTTGCCCCAAGGCTTGGGCAAAGCGCGGGCCATCGCGGTCCACGATCACGCCGACAGCGCCGGGTAGTTGGGCGGAGGCAAAAGCCTGTTCGAACGGGGTTTGGTCGATCATCCGCATTGGCTAACGCGATCCTTGGCCTTAGGGAAGGGGGATGGCCGATACGCTCTCCATCACGCTTGCCCAGCTCAACCAGTCGGTGGGCGACATTCCCGGCAATTCCGCAGCCATGCTCGCCGCACGCGAACGGGCTAAGGCGGCGGGGGCCGATCTGATCGTCTTCCCCGAAATGCAGCTGATCGGCTATCCGCCCGAGGATCTGGTGCTGAAACCCGCGTTGATCGAGCGTGCTGCGGCCGGGCTGGAATCCTTGGCCAAGGCGACAGCCGATGGCGGCCCGGCGATGCTGGTCGGATCGGTGTTTGTGGTTGATGGAAATCTGCACAACGGCGTGGCGCTGCTCGATGGCGGCAAGGTCGCGGCGATCCGGCTCAAGCACGAACTGCCCAATTACGGCACCTTTGACGAGATGCGGCTGTTCCAGCCCGGCCCGCTGCCCGAGCCGGTGGTGTTCAAAGGCGTGATGATCGGCCTGCCAATCTGCGAAGATATCTGGCACCCCGATGTCTGCCGGCACTTGGCCGCCTTCGGGGCCGAGCTTCTGCTCTGCATCAACGGCAGTCCGTATGAGATCGACAAGGACACGTTGCGGATCGATGGCGTGGCCAAACGCCGCGCGGTCGATACCGGGCTGCCCTTGGCCTACCTCAACCGGGTTGGCGGGCAGGACGAGCTGGTGTTCGATGGGGCCAGCTTTGTCGTCAATGGCGATGGCTCCCTCGCCGTCCAACTGACCGACTGGGAAGAGCAGGAAGTGACCACCCGTTGGACCCGCACGGCAAATGGCTGGCGCTGCGATCAGGGTGAACTGGCCCAACTGGCCGATCATCCCGAAGATATCTATTGCGCCATGGTCCTCGCGCTGCGTGATTACGTTGATCGCAACAAGTTCCCCGGCGTTGTACTGGGCCTGTCGGGCGGGATCGACTCTGCGGTCTGCGCCGCGATTGCTGCCGATGCGCTCGGCCCGGATCGGGTCTGGTGCGTGATGCTGCCAAGCCGGTTCACCGGACAGTTGAGCCTAGACCTGGCCACCCAATGCGCGAGCATGATCGGCTGCCGCTATGACACGATCCCGATCGCCCCGGCGGTCGATGCCTTTGACACGATGCTGGCCGGCAGCTTCGCCGATGTCGAAGTCGATATCACCGAAGAAAACGTCCAGTCGCGAATCCGCGGCGTGACGCTGATGGCGCTGTCGAACAAGTTCGGGCCGATGCTGCTGACCACCGGCAACAAGAGCGAGATGAGCGTCGGCTATGCGACGATCTATGGCGATATGGCGGGCGGCTATAACCCGCTGAAAGACGCCTACAAGATGACCGTTTTTGCGATTTCGCAGTGGCGCAACAGCCACAAGCCCAAGATCGGGCTGGGCCCCGATGGCCCGGTAATGCCCGACGGGATCATCACCCGGCCGCCCTCGGCTGAACTGCGCCCTGACCAGAAGGATTCGGATTCGCTGCCGCCCTATCCGGTGCTCGATGGGATCTTGCTCGGGCTGGTCGAACACGAAAAGAGCGTCGATCAACTGGTCACCGAAGGATTCGAACGCGATACCGTGGTGCGGATCGAGCGCCTGCTCAACATCGCCGAATACAAGCGCCGCCAGGCCCCGCCGGGGGTCAAGCTGGGCACCCGCAATTTCGGGCGCGATCGGCGTTATCCGATCACCCATGCGTTTCGCAGCGCGTGACAGCAACGGCAGCGAAGGCTAACGGCGCTCCATGACCGTCACCACCCGTTTTGCCCCTTCGCCCACCGGTACACTCCACGTCGGCAATGTCCGCGCGGCGTTGCACAACTGGCTGCTGGCCAAGCAGGCTGGCGGCCGGTTCCTGCTGCGGATCGACGATACCGATCTGGAGCGCAGCCGCGAAGAGCACGTTGCGGCGATCAAGGCCGATCTGACCTGGCTGGGGCTGCACTGGGACGGGGAGGAACGCCAGTCGGCGCGGTTCGATCTCTATGAGGCAGAATTTGCCAAGCTGGTCGCTGCGGGCCGGGTCTATCGTTGTTATGAAACTGCGCAGGAACTGGACCTTAAGCGCAAGGTCCTGCTCGGGCGCGGCCTGCCGCCAATTTATGACCGCGCGGGATTGAGCCTGAGCGAGGCCGACCACGCGGTCAAAGCGGCGGCGGGCGAGAGCCCACACTGGCGTTTTCTGCTCGATCAGACCGCGCCGATCGCATGGACCGACGGCATTCGCGGGCCTCAGCACTTTGATCCGGCCAAAATGAGCGATCCGGTGGTGCGGCGCGGCGATGGCTCGTGGCTATACCTGCTGCCCAGCGTGATCGACGACGTGGCAATGGGCATCACCGATGTGCTGCGCGGTGAGGATCATGTTTCCAACACCGCCAGCCAGATCCAGATGTTTGAAGCGCTGGGGGCACAGCCGCCCCGCTTTGCTCACGAAGCGCTGCTGGTTGGGACCGAGGGTAAGCTTTCCAAGCGGCTTGGCTCGCTCGGCATGGCGGCGCTGCGCGATGAAGGGATCGAACCCGAGGCGCTGATCGCCTTGCTGGCGCGGCTGGGCACATCGGACCCGGTTGATCCGGCGCTTGATGCCTCCGCGCTGGCGCAGAGCTTCAACCTCGCGCATTTTGGCCGCGCCCCGGCCCGGTTTGACGACACCGAACTGCACCGCGTCAACGCAGCGATCGTCCACCAGCTGCCGTTCGAGCGGGTCCAGCACCTGTTGCCGCCCGGGATGGGCGAAGCTGCCTGGCAGGCGATCCGGCCCAACCTGGAGCATATCAGCGAGGCGGTTGAGTGGTGGCAGGTGGTGACCGGGCCGATCAAAGCGCTGACCTTTGAAGCAGAAGATCAGGCCTTTTTGGCAGAGGCGGCCGCGGCTCTGGCCAGAACCGGCACCGACTGGCCCGCGCTGACGGCGGCACTGAAGGAAAGCACCGGGCGCAAGGGCAAAATGCTATTCATGCCGCTGCGGCAGGCGCTGACCGGAATGGATCACGGCCCGGATATGGCATCCCTGCTGCCGTTGATCGGCGCCGAAGCGGCTTTGGCGCGGCTGGAGGCGGCAGCGCACTAATCTTGCCTGCTGCACCGCAATAATAGCATTTACATTGCGCCAAAGCCCCGTTAGAGGCGCCTCCTATGTCCAGGATGCCGACCATTACCATTACCACCAAACCGACCGCCAATGCGGGTCCGGTTGTGGCGGTGCTCGGCTGAGACACCCAGACAACCCGCCCCGCGACGAGCAGGCGGGGCTTTCCTTTCGGATCATCTGAACCCCCGCCCTGCTCTCCCCCACAAGAAGGAGTAGCATCATGGTTCATCGTTTCGCCCCCGGGCGCCAGCTCAATGTCGGCATTGTCGGCGCGACCGGTCTGGTCGGCAGTATGATCCGCGAAATCCTGGCTGAACGCAATTTCCCGGTCGCCAACCTGCGGCTGTTCGCCTCGGCCCGGTCTGCGGGCAAAGTGCTGGGTGGGGTCACCGTCGAGGACGCTGCGACCGCAGATTACAGCGGCCTCGACGTGGTGCTGTTCTCCGCCGGTGGCTCGACCTCCAAGGTCCTAGCCCCCAAAGCTGCGGCGGCTGGCGCGATCGTGATCGATAACTCCTCGGCCTGGCGCTCTGACCCGGATGTCCCACTGGTGGTTTCCGAAGTGAACCCGCAGGCGCTGGCGAACCTCCCCAAAGGTATTATCGCTAATCCCAATTGCACCACCATGGCGGCGATGCCGGTGTTGCGCCCGCTGCATGACGAGGCCGGGCTCAAGCGGCTGGTGATCTCCACCTATCAGGCGGTTTCGGGCGGCGGGCTTGCGGGGATCGAGGTGCTGGCTGGTCAACTCGATCATATTGGCAGCAGGGCACGCGAGCTGGCCGTGGGCGGCCACGACGCGCTGTTGCCCGCTCCTGAAAAGTGGGCCGTGCCGATCGCCCACAATGTGATTCCGCTGAACTACGTTTACGCCGAGGACGGCTATACCGAGGAAGAGATCAAGCTGCGCGATGAAAGCCGCAGGATTCTGGACCTGCCCGATCTGCAGGTCTCCGGCACATGCGTGCGGGTGCCGGTGTTCACCGGGCATTCGCTCTCGATCAACGCCGAGTTCGAACGCCCGATCAGTGCCGAACGCGCGCTCGAACTGCTGGGCTCAGCCCCCGGCGTGGTGGTTTGCGAAGTGCCCAACCCGCTCGAGGCGACAGGCCAAGACCCGGTCTTCGTCGGCCGCGTCCGCCGCGATCCGACCGTGGCCCACGGCCTCGCGCTGTTCGTGGTTGGAGATAACCTGCGCAAGGGCGCCGCGCTCAACGCCGTGCAGGTCGCCGAGGCGCTGATTGGTTAGAAGCCAACAGATCCAAGCAACCAAACCCGTCCGTGCTGAGCTTGTCGAAGCACCGTCTTTGTTCTTCGTGCGCCGCGCCCTGCGGCCCGCAGAAAAGAACAGTCCTTCGACAGGCTCAGGACGGACGGGTTTCGGGGAGTAAGCGGCGGGACTTTACGCCGCCACTACTTCGGCAGCCTGTTCATCCGCCGCCTCGAGCAGTTTCTTCTCGACCGTTTTCAGACGCGCCGCCACATCGACCTTTTCGCCAAGCAGGTCAGTGACGTAGAACGTGTCCACCGCTCGCTCACCATAGGTGGCGATGTGGGCCGAGTGGACCATCAGCTTGGCTTCGAACAGCGCGCGGGCGAGCCGGCTGAGCAGGGCGGGACGGTCGCGCGCGTTGACTTCGATAACGGTGAAGCGGTTCGACGCGGCGTTGTCGAATTCCACGCCAGGCCGCACTTCAAAGGCATCGGCGCGCGGGCGGGAGAGCGGGCGCGCGGCGAGCTGCGGGACCAACTTGATCTTATTGGCCAGCGCATCGGCAATCATCGTCTCGATCCGCGCGAGCTGATTGGCTTCTGAAAACGGCCGGCCGAGCGGGTCCTGGACCAGGAAGTTGTCGACCGCCATGCCGCCACGGGTGGTGTGGATGCGGGCATCGATGATGTTGCCGCCGGCCAGATGGATCCCGCCTGCGATCCGGTAGAACAGCCCCGGATGGTCGGCCGCGATCACAGTCACCAGCGTCGCCCCACGCGCGGCGTAATATTCGGTGTGGACGTCGAGTGCCTCGCCCTTGGCCCGGTCGAGCTGGGTCAGGTTCATCGCGATGATATCGTCGGGCTCGGCGATCCAGTAGGCGTCGTTGAACTGCTTGGCATATTTGCCGACCAGCTTGCTGTCCGGTCCCATCCGCTCGGCCACCACACGCTGCTTGGCCGCGATCCGTTCAACCCGGCCGTGCTGGACATGGCCCAGCCGCAGCCGCTCTTCGGTGGCTTCGTACAGCTCATGGATCAACTGTCGCTTCCAGCCGTTCCACACCCCTGGCCCGACCGCACGGATATCGACGATGGTCAGCATTGCCAGCAGCCGCAAGCGCTCGACGGCTTGGACCTGAGTGACAAAATCGGTGATCGTTTTCCAGTCAGCCAGATCGCGTTTGAAGGCGACTGCGCTCATCAACAGGTGGTTGCGCACCAGCCAGGCGACCAGGTGGCTTTCCTCTTCGGACATTCCGAGCCGCGGGCACAGTTTGAGCGCCACTTCCGCACCGAGCACCGAATGATCGCCGCGCCGCCCTTTGGCGATATCGTGGAGCAGAATCGAGACATAGAGCGCGCGGCGCCCGACGACCTTGTGGATGATCGCGCTGGCCAGCGGGTGGTCGGCCTTCATGTCACCCTTTTCGATTTGGGCCATCAGCCCGATCGCGCGGATGGTGTGCTCGTCGACCGTATAGTGGTGGTACATGTCGAACTGCATCTGGGCGTTGACCCGGCCGAAATCGGGCACGAACCGGCCGAACACCCCGGCTTCGTTGAACCAGCGCAGCGCCGTTTCGGGATCATTGCGGCTGGTCAGCAGGTCCATGAAGGCAGCATTGGCCCGGGGGTCTTCGCGGACCGCATCGACCAGCCGCGCATCGCGCACCGCCAGGCGCATCGCATCGGGGTGCAGTTCCAGCCCTTCGGCGTCGGCCAGAACAAAAATCTCGATCAGGCGGACCGGGTCTTGCGCGAACCAATCGTCTGATGGCACGCCCATCCGCCCGCCGAACACCGGATAGCCCTTGACCGAGCGGCGCCGTGCCCGGAACCCCGCCAGCAATCCGCGCGGCTGCTTCTTGGCGAACTGGTCGTCCAGCTGGGCCAGAAACAGCCCGGTCAGGTGGCCGACCCGCTTCGCCTGCAGGAAGAAGTACTGCATGAACCGTTCGACTGCGCTTTTTCCCGGGCGCTCGGCAAATTGCATCCGCGCGGCGACTTCGCGCTGGATATCGAAAGTCAGCCGGTCTTCGGCCCGCCCGGTGATCGTGTGGAGGTGGCAGCGGACCGCCCAGAAAAAGTCCTCAGCCTTGCGGAAGGCGCGGTATTCAGCGGCGCTCAGCAGACCGGCATCGACCAGTTGCGCCGCGCTGCCGACGTGGTGGATATATTTGCCGATCCAGTAGAGCGTGTGGAGATCGCGCAGGCCGCCCTTGCCCTCTTTGACATTCGGCTCAACCACATAGCGGCTGTCGCCCAGCCGCTTGTGGCGTTCGTTGCGTTCGGCCAGCTTTTCGGTGACGTATTGCCGCTCGGTCCCGGCCACCACTTCGGCCCAGAACCGGCTCTGCGCCTCGGCAAACAAGGCCTGGTCGCCCCAGACATAGCGCCCTTCGAGCAGCGCGGTGCGGATTGTCAGATCGGCCTTGGCCATCCGGACCACTTCATCAAGGCTGCGGCTTGACTGGCCGACCTTCAACCCCAGGTCCCACAGGAAATAGAGCATGGCCTCAATCACCTGCTCGCACCACGGGGTCTGCTTGCCGGGGGTGATGAAGGCGATATCGACGTCCGAATGCGGCGCCATTTCGCCCCGGCCATAGCCGCCCACCGCCATGATCGTCAGCCGTTCGCCCGCCGAACGATTGCCCGAAGGATAAACCGCGAGGATCACGTGATCGTGGATCAGGCGGACCAGCTGATCGACCAGAAAGGCCTGTGCTTCGGCGCACATATGCCCAGCCGATGGCTTTTCCAGCAACCGCCGGGCAATCTCCGCGCGGCCCGTCGCCAGCGCGCCGCGCAGCAGCTCGACCACTTTGGGCCGGGCCTTGGCGGCGCTTTGCGTCTCAATCAGCGCGGCCAACGCTTCAGCCAGCGCGCGGCGATCGATCACCGCGCGCTGATTGGCAATCCGGCTGGAGGTCACGCGGTCGTTTTCTGCTCGGCTAGCCATAGTGGCAGGTAACGGGCTTTCAGCGCCCGCTTGTCAACCTTCTCGGTGCCCAGCCGCGGCAGACTTTCGGTTTCTTCCCACAATCGCACCGGCACCTTGAAGGAGGCGATGTGGGCCTTGAGGAACGCCTTGAGGTCCTCCTCGGACAGGTTGCGACCTTCTTCGACCTGATAGACCGCCACCGGCAATTCGCCGAATTTCTCGTCCGGCACTCCGAACACGCTGGCTTCGGCGACATCGGGATGGGCATAGACCGCCTCTTCCACTTCGATGCAGGTGATATTCTCCCCGCCGCGGATGATGATGTCCTTCTTGCGGTCAACGATGAACAGGTAGCCATCATCGTCGAGGTAACCCAGATCGCCGGTGCGGAACCAGCCATCAGCGGTGATCGCTTCGGCGGTCGCTTGGGGATTCTCCCAGTATCCGCCGAAATTGGCGATCGTGCGGATCGCGACTTCGCCGGTGACACCGGCGCCCAGCACCGTGCCGGCATCATCGAGCGCGGCGACTTCGACCAGCGGCTTGGTTGCAGAGCCGGTCGAGCCGGGCTTGGCCAGATAGTTCTCATTGAGGTTGCCGCAGCCGACCGCGTTGGTTTCCGTGAGGCCATAGCCGAGCAGCGGGAATGCGTGCGGCATGGCTTCCTTGATCCGGCGAACGTGATCGACCGGCCGCGGCGCGCCGCCCGCGGCAAACGCAGTGCAGCTGGTAAGATCGTAGTTGTCGCGATTGGGATGCGTCGCGATCTCAAAGCTCATCAAGGGCACGCCGACAAAATAGGTAACCTTCTCGGCCGCAATCAGCCGCATCGCCTCTTCGGCGTCCCATTTGGGCATCATCACCAGCTTGCGCCCGATCACGAACGATTGGAGGAACAGCGGCACTTCGCCAGTAACGTGGAACAACGGCACATTGACCAGGCTGCACGGCTGCATCGTCGGCCCTTCACCCTTTTCGGTCATCATCGTCAGGACCGTGACGGTCTGCGCGACGAAGCTGAACACGCCCTGGGTAACCGCGCGGTGGTTTGACCAGGCGCCCTTCGATTGGCCGGTCGAGCCGGAGGTATAGAGGATCGTGGCGAGGTCATCGCCGGTCAGCGCCGGAAGCGGCGTTTCCGCGCCTCCGCCATTTGCCAGCAGCGCCGCCAGACCCTGCTCCCAGCCGCAATCATGCTCGAACAGCACCACCTTGGTCGGAAGGTTCAGCTCGGCAATCCGGGCGGCGCGCTGTTTGTCGGCCAGTACCATGGTGCAACCGGTCAGCTCGATCCCGGCGGCCATTTCCTCGCCGCTCCACCAGCCGTTGAGCAGGCTTGCGCAGCCGCCGGCCATCACCACCGCCATATAGGCGATGATCCAGTTGGCCGAATTGCGCGCCGCGATCCCGATCCGGTCGCCGGTCTGAACCCCGTGCCCGGCGACCAGCCCGCCCGCCACGACCTGCGCGGCAGCATAGGTCTGCGCGAAGCTCAGGCGAATCTCACCATCGACCAGAAATTCCGCATCGCCGTGCTGGGCGCAAAACATTTCGAACAGCATTGGCAGACTGGGCGGGGCATTCTTGAGCATCGGCAAGACTACGCCGCCCTGTTCAAAGGGGACCGTTTCCAGCATCCCGCCCGGAGCAGTCAGGCGGCCAACAACATCATTCATCGTTAGATCGAGTTCGGTAGGCATTGCGCGTCCTTTTCCCAAGGTCTGCTGGCCGCGCCCCTTCCCACGTCCCTCATCCCCAATCATTTTTGTCTCGCCACCGGGTTTGTTTCGCGGGGCTGCTTGTGCCACAAGCGGGCCAAGGCGGAACGGTCCCGCCCGGCCATGCCGGCAGCACCGAAACATCTAAGGGGTTAAGCACTTGCTGTCACTATCGCTTGCCACACTGGCCGCCGCCGCCAGCAATGCGCCAATCCATTTTGAAGACCTGGGGCTGAAGCACTACCTGTTCCGGATCCCGACTGACTGGGGCACGTTTGAGCTGCGGTGGTATTCGCTGGCCTATCTCGCCGGGATCCTGCTGGCCTATTGGCACACCGGCAAGGCCGCCAAAGGCCCCGGCGCGCCGCTGGCCCAGCGCCATATCGACGATCTGTTTTTCTACTGCACACTGGGCGTGATCCTGGGCGGACGGCTGGGCTATGCCACGTTCTACACCGGCGGCGATACCGGCCTGCCCAGTCTGTGGGCCCATCCCGGCGAGCTGCTGCAATTGTGGAATGGCGGCATGAGTTTCCATGGCGGGCTGATCGGGGTGGGAATCGCGATGGCCTGGGTCAGCTGGCGCAATCAGCTGTCGGTCGTTCGGGTCGCCGATTACATTTCGGTGGCGGTTCCGTTCGGGATGCTGTTCGGGCGCCTCGCCAACTTCGTGAACGGAGAGCTGTGGGGCCGCGCAGCCGGGCCAGACGTGCCTTGGGCGATTATCTTCAAGGGCGCGGGCGAAGTCGCGCGTCACCCCAGCCAGATTTATCAGGCGCTGCTCGAAGGGCTGCTGCTGGCGATCATCATGGTTCCGCTGTTCTGGAAAACCCGCGCGCGCTGGCGGCCCGGCCTCTTGGTCGGGGTCTTCCTGATGGGCATGGGAGCGGCTCGGTTCGTGGTTGAATATTTCCGCGAGCCAGATGAGCAGCTGCAGGAATTCACCCGCCAGACCGGCCTTTCGATGGGCCAGTGGCTGTCATTGCCGCTGGTTGCACTTGGGCTGTTCTTCCTGATCCGGGCGCTGCGCCGGCCCGAGCTGAACAGCGGAACCCCTGCGCCGCAATGACCGAGCCGGCCCCTGCTGACCCGCTGGCGGCCGTGTTCCGGCGGCTGATCGCCAATACCGGTCCGATCAGCCTGATGCACTACATGGGCGAAAGCAACGCCCGCTATTACGGATCGAAAGACCCGCTGGGCGTAGCCGGGGATTTCGTCACTGCGCCAGAAATCAGCCAGATGTTCGGCGAACTGGTCGGGCTGTGGCTGGCTGACATGTGGATCAACGCCGGCCGCGAAGAACCGGTCCACTATGTCGAGCTCGGCCCCGGGCGCGGCACTCTGGCGCAGGATGCGTTGCGGGTGGCCAAGCGCTATGGGCTGGAGCCGAAGGTTCACTTTGTCGAAACGTCGACCGCGCTCAAGGATGTCCAGCTGGCCAACCTACCCGGCGCGCAGTGGCACCACGACCTTTCGACAATCCCGCTCTATGGCCCGATCCTGTTGATCGCCAACGAGTTCCTCGATGCCCTGCCGGTGCGCCAACTGGTGATGACGGCGGAAGGCTGGCGCGAACGAATGGTGGTGCCGGATGGTGATCGGTTCGCCTGCACCGCCGGTAGCCAGCCGATGGACGCCGCCGTGCCCGAAACCCGGCGTCAGGCCGAACTGGGCACGATTATCGAAACCTGCCCGGGCGCGGCCGCGACCGTCTATGAAGTGGCCGGGCGGCTCAACGAGCAGGGCGGCGCGGCACTGTTCATCGATTACGGCCACGATGCGGTGCGCGATGGATCGACGCTGCAAGCGGTTCGCGATCACCTGAAGGTCGATCCGTTCGTTTCCCCCGGAGAGGCCGACCTGACCGCCCATGTCGATTTCGCCACGCTCGCCGCGATCGCCCAGTCGCGCGGGTGCAGGTGGCTTGGCACGGTTCCGCAGGGCCGCTGGCTGCGCGACCTCGGCATCGACGCTCGCGCCCAGACGCTGGCCGAACGCGCGCCGCAGCACGCCGCCGCGATTGAAGCCGCCAAAGACCGGCTGGTCGCCGAAGGCCAGATGGGGCTGCTGTTCAAAGTGATGGGACTGGCCTGCCCCAGCTGGCACGGCGGAGCGGGATTTTAGAAACGCGCGCAATAATTTCCGCTGCAACCAGTTTGCGCTGGCCTGCGCAATTGCTATGCCCATGCTCCAAGAGGAGAACCCATGCGCGCGACGCCCGATTTCGATTTTGCCCTGCCCGAAAGCGCGATGATGATCCGCGAAGCCGCTGGCCGCTTTGCCGATGACAAGATCGCGCCCTTGGCCGCAAAAATTGACGCCGAGGACTGGTTCCCGCGCGATGAGCTGTGGGCGGCCATGGGCGAGCTCGGCCTGCACGGGATCACGGTGGAAGAGGAATGGGGCGGGCTGGGCCTCGGCTATCTCGACCATGTCATCGCGGTCGAAGAGGTCAGCCGCGCTTCGGCCTCGATCGGGCTTAGCTATGGTGCGCACAGCAACCTCTGCGTCAACCAGATCCGCCGCTGGGGCAATGACGAGCAGAAGGCCAAGTATCTGCCGGGTCTGGTCAGCGGGCAGCACGTCGGCAGCCTCGCCATGTCAGAGGCCGGGGCCGGATCGGACGTGGTTTCGATGAAGCTCAAGGCTGATGCCGTTCAAGGCGGCTATGTCCTCAACGGCACCAAGTTCTGGATCACCAACGCCGCCTATGCCGATACGCTGGTGGTCTATGCCAAGTCTGCGCCCGAAGCCGGATCACGCGGGATCACCGCCTTCCTGATCGAAAAGGGCGATGAAGGCTTCTCCATCGGCCAGAAGATCGACAAAATGGGAATGCGCGGTTCGCCCACCGCAGAGCTGGTTTTCAACGATTGCTTCGTGCCTGAAGAGCGGATCATGGGGCCTTTGCACGGCGGCGTCGGCGTACTGATGTCGGGCCTCGATTACGAGCGCGTGGTGCTCGCCGGGCTGCAACTCGGGATCATGCAGGCCTGCCTTGATACGGTCATCCCTTACCTTCGGACACGCAAGCAGTTCGGCAAACCGATCGGTGCGTTCCAGCTGATGCAAGCCAAGGTCGCCGATATGTATGTCGCGCTGCAATCGGCGCGGGCCTATACCTATGCCGTCGCGAAAAACTGCGATGCCGGGCTGACCACAAGGTTCGATGCGGCGGGCGCAATCCTGTTGGCCAGCGAAAACGCCTTCCGCGTTTCGGGCGAGGCAGTGCAGGCGCTGGGCGGCGCAGGCTATACCAAAGACTGGCCGGTCGAACGCTATCTGCGCGACGCTAAACTGCTCGACATTGGCGCGGGGACCAACGAGATCAGGCGGATGCTGATCGGGCGTGAACTGATTGGGGCGAACTGATGAGCGCCCCTGTCCTCCCCACCACACTCAACCCAGAGAGCCCCGAGGCGCAGGCCCGCGCTGCGCATAACCGGGCGCTGGCGCAGGAACTGCGTACCAAAGTGGCTGAGGCCGCGCTGGGCGGAAATGCCAAGTCGCGCGAGCGCCATACCAGCCGGGGCAAGCTGCTCCCCCGCGAGCGGGTCGAGCGGCTGCTTGATCCGGGCTCGCCCTTGCTTGAGATCGGGCAACTGGCCGCGAATGGTGTTTATGAGGATGACATCCCCGGCGCCGGGATCATCACCGCAATTGGCCGCGTGTCTGGCCGCCAGTGCATGATCGTGGCCAACGATGCGACGGTCAAAGGCGGCACCTATTACCCGCTGACGGTCAAAAAGCACCTGCGCGCGCAGGAAATTGCCGAGGCCAACCACTTGCCGTGCATCTATCTGGTCGATAGCGGCGGGGCCAACCTGCCGCACCAGAGCGAGGTTTTTCCGGACCGTGATCACTTTGGCCGGATATTCTTCAACCAAGCCCAGATGAGCGCCAAGGGCATTCCCCAGATCGCCTGTGTGATGGGCAGCTGCACCGCCGGCGGGGCCTATGTCCCGGCGATGAGCGACGAGAGCGTGATCGTGCGCGAGCAAGGCACCATCTTTCTGGCCGGGCCGCCGCTGGTCAAGGCCGCGACCGGCGAGGAAATCAGTGCCGAGGATCTGGGCGGGGGCGATCTGCATGCGCGCAAGTCGGGCGTAGTCGATCATCTGGCCGAGAATGACGAACATGCGCTGACGATCGTCCGCGATATCATCAGCCACCTCGGACCCCGGCACGAACATGGCCTGCCGCTGAAAGAACCGCGAGCGCCGAAATACGATGCCGAAGAACTTTACGCGGTCGTCCCAGACGACGTCCGCGCGCCTTACGATGTCCACGAAGTGATCGCGCGGCTGGTCGATGGCAGCGAATTCCATGAATTCAAAGCGCTCTATGGCTCCACGCTGGTCTGCGGCTTCGCCCATATCTGGGGGATGCCGGTGGCGATTCTGGCCAACAACGGTGTGCTGTTCAGCGAGTCTGCGGTCAAAGGCGCGCACTTCATTGAGCTCGCCTGCCAGCGCAAGATCCCGCTGCTGTTCCTGCAGAATATCAGCGGCTTCATGGTCGGCGGCAAGTACGAGGCCGAAGGCATCGCCAAGCACGGCGCCAAACTGGTCACCGCGGTGGCCACCGCCTCTGTGCCCAAGCTGACCGTGCTGATCGGCGGGTCATTCGGCGCAGGCAACTACGGCATGTGCGGCCGCGCCTATTCCCCCCGGTTCCTGTTCTCTTGGCCCAACGCCCGCATTTCGGTGATGGGCGGGGAGCAGGCCGCATCGGTGCTGGCGACGGTCCACCGCGATGCGGAAAACTGGACGGCCGAACAGACCGAAGCTTTCAAGGCCCCGATCCGGGCGAAGTATGAGCATGAAGGCAATCCCTATTACGCCACCGCGCGGCTGTGGGATGACGGGGTAATCGACCCGGCGCAAACGCGGGATGTGCTGGGCTTGGCACTGGCGGCGGCACTGGAAGCGCCGATGGCGGATGGGCCGAAGTTTGGCGTGTTTCGGATGTGAGGGGGTATTGGCCGCCGATAGATGAAGCTTCAGGTACATGCACCAAGCCGGGCATTTATCGCTTCTTTGTTGATGGGTACGGCGTCTATGTTGGCCGCTACACGCGCGCCAGCCGAATACTTCGGGAATACTCAGCAAATGTCACGAAACAGATAGAAGGACGTCGCTATCGCTCAAATGACCCTGATGGCTTTCGATATGTTCACGTAGCTCTCTATCAAGCTTTCAGGGACGGCCGCTCTATTCGGCTGGAAATTGTCGAGAATGTCTCCACGGATCTGCTAAATGAGCGGGAACGGCACTGGAAGAAGCTGATTCCTGAAGGGCAGAAATTGAATGATCGAAGCCGTCCCCGAGGTCCGATCCCTTTGCCGACGGTCAAGCAATCCTCCCCGGAACGGGGAGGTGGCGCGCCGGAGGCGTGACGGAGGGGGCCCGCCTTGCCGTTTACGCTGTGCGATGAGGAGAGGTGGGACCCCTCCGTCAGCTCTTCGGGCTGCCACCTCCCCGTTCCGGGGAGGATTTTAGCGTGGCGATTCAGCCGGAGATTTTGCGGCAACCGATCAAGCTGGTGAAACGCGCCCGCAAGCTCCGCGCGGCAATGTCGCTGCCCGAAGTTCTGCTGTGGCGCGAACTCAAGGGCCAGCCGCTCGGAGTCAAATTCCGCCGCCAGTTTCCCGTGCGCGGGTACATCGCCGATTTCGCCTGCCTCGACGTGCGCCTGCTGATCGAAATCGACGGTATCGCGCACGATATGGGCGACCGGCCGCAGCGCGATGCGCGGCGCGACGCGCTGCTTGAAGCGGACGGTTGGCGAATTGTCCGCATCGCCGCGAAACGTGTGTTAGCTGAGCCATTGCAGACCGCCGAAGCCATCGTTAGGTTAGCGCAACGCTTGCAGGACGGGCGATCCTCTCCGGAACGGGGAGGTGGCAGGCCGCAGGCTTGACGGAGGGGTCGATAGGGTGCCGAATTGAGCGACGTTGAAGGCGAGAGCTATCGAGCTATGCGGGGCACCGACCCTTCTGAGCCTGTCGAGGGGCGGGGAGGATCAAGGCGCATGATTATCCAGACCCCCACTTTTCTCTCCCGCCTGGTCAAGCGGTTCCTGTTGGCGCTCTTTGACGGGCGGGGTTGGTCGTTTGCGGGACAAGCGCCGCAATCGCGCAAATGCATCATTCTGGGCGCGCCGCACACGTCGAACTGGGATTTCGTGTTCTTTTTGGGCGCCGTCACAAAGTTGGGACTTAGGCCCAGCTTCATCGGCAAGCTATCGCTGTTCCGCGCGCCGCTAACCCGATTCATGTATGACATGGGCGGGATCCCGATTGACCGGCGTGCCAAAGACCAGAACTATACCGATCAGGTGGTTGATGCCTTTGCCAAGACCGACGAACTGGCGCTGGTGATCGCGCCAGAGGGGACGAGAGGCGCGATCACGGCCTGGCGCAGCGGTTTCTATCACATTGCCCTGCGCGCGGGCGTGCCGATGGTTCCGGCCTGGGTCGACAATGCGACGATGAAGGGCGGGATCGGGCCGGAAATCATGCCGACCGGTGACTATGCCGCCGATCTCAAAAAGATTGCGCTGTTCTATCACGAGCACATGCCCGATCACCCAAAGCTGGCGGTGCTCTATGCCGAAGCCGGAATTCTGGAAGGAGCCAGCGATGCTTGAAGCCTTGGCGGTCAACGCCGCGATCCTGATTGCCACGGTGTTGGCGCTGTGGGCGATCTCGGTTCGCATCAATGACGTGTCGTTCATCGACGCGTTCTGGGGTTCCGGGATGGGCCTGATGGCGCTGATCAGCTGGTTTCAGGTGCAGCCGGCTCCCGGCGCGCTGGCCACGTTGATCATGGCTATGACGGCGGCCTGGGGCTTTCGGCTCGGCATCCACCTATTGCGGCGCTGGCGGCGCGAGGGCGAGGATCAGCGCTATGTCCGGATCCTGCGCAAGGACCGGGAGGCCGGACGGTTTGCCTGGGCGGCTCTGACCAAGATCTGGCTGGGCCAGGCATTCCTGCTATTTCTGGTGTCGAGCCCGGCGCAAGTCGGCATTCTGGCCAGCGGTGATCCCGCACCGGTTCCGCAGATTGCGCTGCTGGGCTTGGGAATTTTCCTGATCGGGATTTTCTTTGAATGGGTCGGCGATTGGCAGCTCGCCCAGTTCAAGGCCGATCCGACCAAAGAGGGCAAAATCCTCGACACCGGGCTTTGGCGCTATACCCGCCACCCGAACTACTTCGGCGATTGCGCGGCGTGGTGGGGGATCTGGCTGGCTTGCGCCGGGGCTGGCTGGAGCTATGCGCTGTGGACTCTGCCGGGGCCACTGTTCCTGACCTTTACTCTGACCAAATGGTCGGGTGCGGCACTGCTCGAAGCGGGCATGAAGAAGAAGCGCGGCGACAAATATGCCGATTACATTGCCCGCACTTCATCGTTCCTGCCGTGGCCGCCCAAGCGGGGTTAGGGCTTTTCCTCAACGGCCCGCTCCTCAGCCGGGACCGCGCGCGGCGGATCGGCTTGCAGCCACAGCTCCAACGCGTCGAGATCGTTGATCCCGATCTGCGCGGTGCGCTGTCCGGCAAAGACCGTGAAGGCATCGCCGCCCTGCGCCAGGAATGAATTGGTGGTCACCCGGTACATTCCGGCGGGATCAATCGGCTGGCCGTTCAGGCGCATCGCCACAATCCGCTGACCGACCGGCTTTGTGCGATCATAGCTGAAGCTGAACCCGGCTGAGGGGATCAGCACCTGTTCTGGCCCGTTGGCGTCAAAGCCCTGTTCGAGCACGGCTTTCAGTTCCGCCCCGGTCATGCTCTGCGTGACCAGCGTATTGCCAAACGGCTGCGCAGCATAGAGATCGCCAAAGGTCAGCGATCCGCCCGCCGCCGGGGTCAGCGCCGCGCGCACTCCGAATGGGTTCATCAAGGCGATCTGCGCGCCCGCACCGTTTGTCGCGGCGAGCTGGGCATCGGCAATCACCATGCCCAGCGCGCGGCCCGCAGCGGGTGCGGCAAGGCGCCCGGCGGGACGGCTGGAGAACACCCGCGCGGCGTCGGTATAGGTCTTTACATAGGCCGCAACGTCGGCGCGCGGTGCGAACACCGGAACCAGCGGCGAATTGGGCACCGGCCCCCGCGCGCCAGTGTAAGGCTCCGATTGAACAATCACTTGCCGCGCCCGCTTGGCCACCACCTTATCGGTCGCCGGGTCGATCTGCAGCGTGATATCGGTGACCATCGAGCCCTGCCGGTCCGCGCTGGTCAGCAGGAATGGCTTGGCCGGATTGTACTGGGCATAGTCGCAGATATAGGCCCGGTGGGTGTGGCCCGAAACCACCAGATCAACTCTGGCATCGAGCCGATCGAGGATCGGGCGGATTTCGCCGCTGAAATTGGCACATGCGCCGGGATCGGGCGGGCCGTCCTGCTGGCCGCCCTGATGGATCAGCACAACAATCGCATCGGCGCCCTTGGCCTTCAGCACCGGCACCAGCGCGTTGATCGTATCGGCCTCATCGGCAAACCGAAGCCCCTTGATACCGCCCGGTGAAACCAGCGTCGGAGTGTCCTTCAGCGTCAGCCCGATCACCGCGACCTTGACCTGCCGTTTGCCGGTGCCGAAAGTCCGGATCATGTAGGGCGGGAATAGTGTCTTGCCGTCGCCGCGGATCGTGCTGGCCGCGAGGAATTTGAAGCTGGCGCCCTTGAAGCGTTCGACTGCGCAGGGTTTGCGCGCGGTGAACTGTCCGCAGCCGCCGTTCTGCATCCGCAGCAGCTCCTGCTGGCCGCGATCGAATTCGTGGTTGCCGACCGCATTGAAATCGAGCCCGATCCGGTTGGCGACGCCGATCGCGGGTTCATCGAGGTGGATTGATGAGGCCAGCTGCGAAGCGCTGATCAGATCGCCAGCCGAAACCGTCAAGCTGTAGGCATAGTTGCCGCGCACCGAATCGAGCGCCGAGCCGAGCCAGGCCGCGCCGCCGGCTGGAACCTGCGCGGTGCCGCCTTTGCCATCGGGCATCAGCACCGATTGGCGCGGCGGCTCGATCGCGCCGTGGAAATCGTTGATCGCCAGAATTCCGACGGTGACCGGCCCGCCACTGTCAACCGTCCCGGCCGATTGCACCGTGCCGGCCTGGGCACAGGCGGCCAGCACCGGCAACAGCAGGGCAGGCAGGAAGCGGGCGAATCGCAGTGGGCGCTCAAGTTTCTGGGTCATGGTTCATTCCTAGCCGAAGGATGGGACGCCGCAAGATTGCCGTATTATTTGGCTATGACAGTTTCTTGAAAATTGCGCCGCAGCATTTATATTGCTTCGCAACAGCAGCCTTCAGGAGTCTCGAAACCATGGCCCGTCCGCAAGCAGAGATCGATGCGGGACGCGCGCAGCTGGTAGAGCTGGTGATCGAACAAATTCAGGAACGCGGCACCACCGCCATGACCCTGACCGAGATTGCGGCCCGCGCCAACATGTCACCGGCCAGCCTCAATCGGTACTTCGAAAGCAGAGAGGCCTTGATCGAGGCGGTGGCCGAGCACTGGTTCCGCCCCAAAGTGGCTATCATGGAAGAGGTGGTGGCCAGCGATCTGCCGCCGCGCCGCAAGATGTTCGAATTCTTCGCCCGCCGGTTTGCCTTGATGAAAGCCGAATGGGAACGCGATCCGGTGGCCTTTTCAACCTATGTTGAACTGGGCCACGAAAATTTTGAAGTGATCCGCTCTTACATCGATCTGGGCGATCACTATCTGGCCGAGATTATTGGCGAGGCGATGGGAGACGGTCATTTTGAGGGCCTGTCGGTCGATGAAGCGCTCAGCCTGGTCAACCAGATGGTCAATGTCTACGTCAACATCGGCGCGATGACCCAGTTGATGAACCGACTGAGCACCGACAAGCTGGCGCGGATCATCGATGCGATTTTTGATGGCCTGTCTGCGGCCGATCGCGGGGCCAAATCGGTCAGCGGGTTGCGCGCGGCGTAATATTTGCGCCGCTCGTCTGGCAATTGTCACAGACAGGTATTACTTACACCAATGTGAACATTCCACTTCCCCACCTCTACACGGTCCCGGTCGATGCCGCAGACATCGATTTCATGGGCCACGTCAACAACGCCTCCTACCTTAAATGGGTTCAGGACGCAGTGATCGACCATTGGCAGAGCCTGGCCCCGGCCGATGCGGTGGCGGCGCACCTGTGGGTCGCGCTGAAGCACGAGATCACCTATCGCCGCCCGACCTTTCTAGGCGACGAAGTGATCGCCACGGTGCTGCTCGAAAAAATTCACGGCGCCCGCGCTAGCTATGAAACCGTAATTCGCCGCGGCGAGGAAATTCTGGCCGAAGTCAAATCGAGCTGGTGCTGCGTCGATGCAACCACCCTGCGCCCAGCCCGGCTGGCGCGCGAAGTGATCGCGAAGTTCTTTCCGGAGCCCTTGGCGGGCTAAGCCCTGCTCATCGGGTTCCGGTTATCACTCCGCGCGCCCAATCTATCAGTTCATCCTGCTTGGCCTGATCGTGCGAAAGCTCTGATGACGGGATTTCACTGCCGGTAAACTCGACGTGTAACCCGGTTCTTGACGGGAACCGTTCTCCGGTAAGCAAATCCGCAAGGACCGAACCGGATCGCGCGGGCGTGCTTGCACCATCGATCAATTTTGCGGCAGTTGGCAGAACATTTTTCCAGGCAAAGCGAATGGCGGCTGGCTGATCACGAGCCAATTCCGTTCCCGGCATCAGGCCTGGATCGAATGCGATGAAGCGCAACTCGCCTGCGGAATAGCGGCGCGCCATCGCGTAGCTGAACATGATGTTGCACAGTTTTGAGGTGGCATAGCGGTCTCGGCCATTCTGCGCTTCACTGGCAAAATCGGAAACCTCGCCAGCCGCGATTTGAGACGCCGAAGGAAATCGCCCGCCATAGAATTTGTAGGGTTTGGCCAGCTTGTGGTCAGGATCGTGGGTGCCGCTTGCCGTCGAAACCACGGTTGCCGATGGGCCCAGATCGTTGCGCAGTTGTTCGAACAAGGCGATATGCCCCAGCACGTTGGTCGCAAAGGTCAGCTCGAAGCCATCGGCTGAAAGGCGGTCACCGCTCACAATCTGGATACCTGCATTGAGGGCCAACCCTGAGAGCTTCGCACCGGCGAGGAAAGTCTGGACGGAATCGGCGAACGACTTCACCGAGCCAAGTGACCCGGTATCCAGTTCCAGGATCAGCAACCGTTCCGCTGGCACCCTTTGCCGTAGTGCATTTGCCTGATCGGGCCGACGTGCGCCGACTAAGATGAAGCTGTCTGAGCGGCCGTGCGCTAGCAAGGCGGCAACTTCCAGACCGATGCCTGATGTTGCGCCGGTGAGAAGGTAATATTCGGTCGTCTGCATCGCGCGCTCCCGGCAAATGGGCTTGTCAACTCTGACTTGTTTGCGATAGTTAGTACGAGATTCGCAGTTAGTAAATACGGATTTCGTACTTGGAGGTGACATTGCCCGAGGCCGCGGAGCTTGATTTGGCCATCAGCCAGCTAATACGGCTCTTGATCGTTGATGAGCGGCGCCTGCTTTCCGATCTTGGGATGGCAGCATACAACCCGCTGGACGTCGAAACGTTGGCCTATCTGTGGCGTCAACCTGGCTCAACCGCCAAAGACATTGCGCTATTCCTCCGTGTGCGAATGACCACAATGCAATCCGCGATTGATCGTCTGCAAAAGCGCGGCTTGCTCACGCGCGACCGCACTGCGTTGAAGGGGCGTTCAGTTGCGCTGATGCTGTCCGAGGCTGGCGCATCGTTCTGCAGCCGAATGCACACGCACAATCTGCACAATTGCGAACAAATGCTTGCCGCCCTGACTCAGGAAGAACGGCCCGACTTTGTTCGAAACATCACCACGATTGCGGCCAAAATGGCGACCTGAGAGGCGCGCGCCTTAAACGTCCAGATTGGCCACATTCAGCGCGTTTTGCTGGATGAAGTCGCGGCGCGGTTCGACCACGTCGCCCATCAGGCGGGTGAAGATCTCGTCGGTCACGTCGGCGTCCTCGACTTTGACCTGGAGCAGGATCCGGTTGTCGGGATCAAGTGTGGTTTCCCACAATTGCTCGGCGTTCATTTCGCCCAGACCCTTATAGCGCGCGATTGCGAGGCCCTTGCGCCCGGTCACCAGCACGGCATCGAGCAGTTGCGAGGGGCGGGTGATCGAACCGTCGCCAGCCACTGCCCGGACCGGAGCCGGGGCCTGCCCGCCTTCGGGAATGTCGCCGGTGGCTTCGATGTCGGTCTCCGCTTCTGCCTCAACTTCGGCCGCGCTGATCCGGACCAACCGTGAGGGGGCGGAATAGATCTCGGCATTTTCAGCGGCGAGCCGCGCCAGCTTGCGCGCTTCTGCGCTGACCAGAAAACTTGCTTCGATCGGATAGACATCGGTCACCCCGCGCCAGATCCGCTCGACCCGCAACGATCCATCATCGAGCAAGGTTCCGCTCCAGCGCGCCTCGCGGTCGCCGCTGCCAAGCCAGACGGCGGCGCGTTCCAGCGCGGTCTGCCGCGCGGCCCGGTCGAGATCAGGGGCAAAGACCCCGGCCAGCGCCAGCGATTCGATCACCGAGGGATCATAACGCCGCGGCACAAAGCCCATCAGGCTGCGCATCCGCATGGCGTGTTCGACCAAGGCTTGCAGTTCGGCCCCGCCGCGCGCTCCGCCCTGGGTTTCGAGCAGGCGGCCCGCGAGGCCAGCCTCAACCAGATAGCGATCGAGCGCGGCGGCATCTTTGAGATAGACCTCGCTGCGGCCCTTGTTGACCTTGAACAGTGGCGGTTGGGCGATGAACAAATGGCCGTTGCGGATGATCTCGGGCATCTGGCGGTGGAAAAAGGTCAGCAGCAGCGTGCGGATATGGGCGCCGTCAACATCGGCGTCGGTCATGATCACGATCTTGTGATAGCGCAGCTTTTCAAGGTTGAACTCGTCACGAATGCCGGTGCCCATCGCCTGGATCAGCGTGCCGACTTCTTTCGATCCGATGATCCGGTCAAACCGCGCGCGCTCAACATTGAGGATCTTGCCCTTGAGCGGCAGGATCGCCTGATAATGCCGATCGCGGCCCTGCTTGGCCGATCCGCCAGCCGAATCCCCTTCGACCAGGAACAGTTCGCACTTGGCCGGATCGCGTTCTTGGCAATCGGCCAATTTTCCGGGCAGGCTGGCGATATCCATCGCCCCTTTGCGCCGGGTCAACTCACGCGCGCGCTTTGCCGCCTCGCGGGCAGCGGCGGCATCGATGATCTTGCCAACCACCTGCTTGGCATAGGCCGGGTTTTCCTCGAGCCATTCGCTCATCTTGTCAGCCATCAGGCTTTCAAGCGGCTGGCGCACTTCGCTCGAGACCAGCTTGTCCTTGGTTTGCGAGGAAAACTTGGGATCGGGCAATTTGACCGAGACGATCGCGGTCAGCCCTTCGCGCATATCTTCGCCCGAAAGGGTGACCTTCTCCTTTTTGAGCAGGCCCGATTTTTCGGCGTAATTGTTAAGCGTCCGGGTCAGCGCGGCGCGGAACGCGGCCAGATGGGTGCCGCCGTCGCGCTGCGGAATGTTGTTGGTGAAGCACAGGACGTTTTCGTAATACGAATCGTTCCATTCCAGCGCGACATCGATCCGGATCCCGTCGCGTTCGGACGAAATCGCGATCGGTTCGGGCAGCAGCGGCACCTTGTTGCGATCAAGATAGGCCACGAAGGCTGCGATCCCGCCTTCGTAGAACAGGTCATGCTCCTTGACCTCTTCGCCGCGCAGATCGCGCAGCTTGATCCGGACACCCGAATTGAGGAACGCGAGCTCGCGGTAGCGGTGCTCAAGCTTTTCAAAATCGTAGGTGGTGACGTTCTTGAAGGTTTCTTCCGATGCAAGAAAAGTCACCCGAGTGCCTTTCTTTCCGGCCGGGGCCGGACCGACCATGCGCAGCGGGTCCACCGCGTCGCCGTGGGCGAACTTCATCCAGTGCTCTTCCCCATCGCGCCAGATCGTCAGCTCCAGCCATTCCGACAGGGCATTGACCACCGAAACGCCGACGCCGTGCAGACCGCCCGAAACCTTGTAGGCGTTGCTTTCGGAGGTGTTCTCAAACTTCCCCCCGGCGTGAAGCTGGGTCATGATCACTTCTGCGGCGGAGACGCCTTCTTCAGAGTGGATTCCGGTGGGAATTCCGCGGCCGTTGTCTTCGACCGAGACCGAGCCATCGGGGTTGACCTCGATCAGTACCAGATCGCAATGCCCGGCCAGCGCCTCGTCAATCGCGTTGTCCGAAACCTCGAACACCATGTGGTGCAGACCCGATCCATCGTCGGTATCGCCGATGTACATGCCCGGCCGTTTGCGGACCGCATCAAGCCCTTTGAGGACCTTGATCTGGTCAGCGCCATAGGCGTTGGCGTTGGGCACGTTTTCGTTGGCGGATTCGGGTGTTTCAGACATGCTGAGCCTATAGGGATTCCGGCGCGAATAGGGAAGGCGCCGTGCCCCCTTCCATCCACAGCCATATCCTGCTCAATAGCAGGTCAGGTCCGCTGGGAGAACTGCCGTGAAGAAACTTGCCGGAGCCGCGCTGATCGCGGCAATCGCCGGGGCCGCGATGGCTCAAACGGGCGGCCTGCGCCCCGATCAAGCCGAGTTTCGCGGGCTCTACAAGGAGCTGGTCGAAACCAATACCACACTATCAGCGGGCAGCTGCACGCTGGCGGCAGAGCGGATGGCAGCGCGGCTGACTGCGGCTGGGATCCCAGGCAGCCAGATCACGCTGTTTTCGGTGCCCGAACACCCCAAGGACGGCGGGCTGGTGGTGGTCTATCCCGGCACTTCGAAGACGCTCAAGCCGCTGCTGATGCTGGCCCATATCGACGTGGTTGAGGCCAACCGCGCGGATTGGGTGCGCGATCCGTTCACATTGATCGAAGAGAACGGCTATTTCTATGCCCGCGGTTCCTATGACGACAAGGCCCAGGCCGCGATCTACACCGACACCCTGATCCGCTTTGCCAAGACCGGGTACAAGCCCAAGCGCACGGTCAAGCTGGCGCTGACCTGCGGCGAGGAAACCGGCGGGGCGTTCAACGGGGCTGAATGGCTGGCGAACAACCGCCGCGATCTGATCGACGCCGGATTTGCGATCAACGAAGGCGGCGGCGGACGCTCTGACGGGAATGGCAAGCTGCTGGTCCAGACTGTGCAGGTCGGCGAGAAAGCCTATCAGGATTATACCCTGACCGTCACCAACCCTGGCGGGCACAGCTCTGCCCCGATCCGTGACAATGCGATCTATGCGATGAGCGACGCGGTGCTGAAAGTGCGCGATTACACCTTCCCGCTGCAGTTCAATGCCACCACCCGGACCTTCTTCACCAAGGCCGCGCCGCTTTATCCGGGCGAGCAAGGCCGGGCGATGGCCGCGCTGGCGGCCAATCCGGGCGACAGCGCCGCAGAAGCCATTGTCAGCCGCGACAAATCAATGAATTCAATGCTGCGCACCAGTTGCGTTGCAACAATGGTCGATGGCGGCCACGCCCGCAACGCGCTGCCGCAAAAGGTCACCGCCAACATCAATTGCCGGATTTTCCCGGGGCGGACTTCTGACGAAACGCAGGCCGTGCTGGAAAAAGTCATCGGCAACCCCGCGATTACCATCGAACAGACCGTCCGCGGCCGCCCGATCGCCAAGCAGCCGCCACTTGATCCCAAGATCATCGGCCCGATGGAGCGGGTCGCAGCAAAGCACTTCCCCGGCGTTCCGGTGATCCCGGCGATGTCGACCGGGGCGACCGACGGGCTCTACCTAAGCGCGGTCGGTATTCCGGTTTACGGGATCCCCGGCCTGTGGCGCGATCCCGATGGCAACGGCACTCACGGCCTGAACGAGCGGATCGGCGTTCGCTCGCTCTATGATGGGCGCGATTACATCTTCGATCTGATCAAGGCGCTGGCGGGCTAGACACACAAAGGGCCGCCCTGCCGGTTAAGCGGGGCGACCCTTTGCTTGTTGTGGAGGTGTGCCGAACCGCTGCGCTTAGGCAAGCGTGGCGGTAAACATCAGGCCGCTGAACGATGCGGCGAAGATGATCGGCAGCACGATCGAAGCGATACTGCGCATGGGTATTCTCCTGTTTGCGTTTGCGAACTCAGTTCGCATTTGCAACATAAGCGCAGCGGTAGAGATTACCAGTGCAAAGGTCGGAAGGGCTGTTGCGCATTTTGCATCATGGACATTTACGCTGAGTGAGACTTTCCTACCGGGTCTGGCCCTGCCATGATCACCGCTGTGGCCGGAATCGAACGGTTTTTGATGCCTTGGACCCTGTGAACTCTGTGAAGTTCCGATAAGCGAAAGTGACCGATGAGCAACGACCCTGCCGCGCAACTTGACGAAGCCTTCGGCTCATTCCCAGGCCTGATCGCCGCATGGGGTGAATTTCGCGGTGATGCTGATGCGCTTTACGATGGCACCACCACACTGTCCTGGCGCGAAACCGCCGCGCAGGTTGAGCGGATCGCCGCGCGGCTGCAGGCTGATGGGCTGCAGCGCGGGCAGGCCGTGGCGGTTCTGGGCACCACGACGGTCAACTACGCGCTGGTCTACCTCGCCGCGATCCGCGCCGGGGGCTGCGCCGCGCCGCTGACCACGAGTGCGAGCCCCGAGCAATTGGCCGGGATGGCAGCGGATTCGGGCGCCAAGCACCTGTTCATCGATCGGGCCAAGCTGACCGAACTGGGTGACTTCAAGCTGCCCAACGAGTGCCAGATCGTGCTCGATGAGGAGCTGGAAAGCTTCATGGCGCCGGAAGGCACCTTGGCTGCACCGTTTGAACCGGCCGAGACCGACCCGCTCAATATCATCTATTCGTCCGGCACCACCGGGATCCCCAAGGGCATTGTCCACAGCCACGGGATGCGCTGGCGGCAGATGACCTTTCGCGCGGCCAACAATTATGGTCCGGACAGCCGCACGATCTGTTCGACCCCGCTCTATTCGAACACCACCATGGCGGTTTTCCTGCCGACGATGTATTCGGGCGGCTGCGCATCTTTGATGGGCAAGTTCGATGTCCAGAAATGGCTGGAGCGCGCCTCGACCGAGCGCTGCACCCACACCATGCTGGTTCCGGTGCAATACCGCCGGCTGATGCAGTTTGATCGGTTTGGCGACTATGACCTGTCCGCAATGCGGATGAAATACTGCACCAGCGCCCCTTTCCCGGCCGAGCTCAAGGCCGAAGTGCTGGCACGGATGCCCGGCGGCTTGATCGAGATTTATGGCATGACCGAAGGCGGGGTGGCCTGCATCTTTCCGGTCCACGAACACCCCGACAAGCTCCACACCGTCGGTTTCCCGGCTCCCGGCCACTTCCTGAAAGTGCTGGACGAGCAGGGCAACGAAGTGCCGCCGGGCACCCCCGGCGAACTGATCGGCAAAAGCCCGACGATGATGTCCGGCTACAAAAACCAGCCCGAAAAGACCCGCGAGGGCTACTGGATCGACCCCGCCGATGGTTCGGTCTGGCAGCGGATGGGCGATGTCGGGCGGGTCGATGCCGACGGCTTTGTCGAGCTGGTCGGGCGGACCAAGGACGTGATCATCTCGGGCGGGTTCAACATCTTTCCGATCGATCTGGAGGCCGAACTGGCCAAGGACGACCGCGTAGTCGAAGCCGCCGTGGTCGGCGTGCCCAGCGATGCCTGGGGCGAAACCCCGGTTGGCTTCGTGGTGCTGAAACCGGGCGTGGGCGAAGATGCGCTGGAAGATATCCGCACCGTCGCCAACAGCCGCCTCGGCAAGACCCAGCGGGTTTCGGCGCTTCACGCTATCGCCGAAATGCCGCGCAGCCACATCGGCAAACTGCTCAAGACCGAGCTGCGCGAGCTGGTGACCTAGTCTGGCCGGACTGGTGACCGCTCGCTGTGGTAGTAGCGGAAGCTCAGCCAAGTCGCGATTGCACCCAGCAGATGCCAGATCGCGTGCCCCTGCAGTAGGCTGTCCGGCCGGCAAACCAGCCCTTGCTGGTCAAGGTTCCAGATCGCGAAGGCCAACGCTGTGATCGCCATCCCGGTCAGATAATACCTGATCTGCACGCCAGTTCGCAGCGGGCGGGCCAGAGCAAGCTCAACCACAATGGCCAGAATCAAGATCACGGCAAATAGCCAGCGGCGAACCTCGGGCATGGTATAAAGCGCGGCCAGCAACACCGCGAGCAACCCCAAATAGGCCGGGATCGCATCGCGGCGGTTCCAACCCCGCCACCGCGCCAAACCATAGATCAGCATGAACCCACTGGTCAGATACATGCCGGCAACATCAAAGAACTGGCCCCACAGGCTGAGCGTGGCATGGAGCAAGGCCGATCCAAGCCCGACAAATACCGCCGTTGCGCCAAACAGCGCGGCCGCGTCTCGGCTGAATGCAGTTTGCCAATCGGTACCGCGTGACAAGATCATCATCAGCAGCCCGACGAATGCATATCCATAGCTCGACCAGGTGTTGGCCGGCTGGAGCACCAGGCCACCGATTCGGGGCATTTCACAGAAACAGCGGGTTGCCGTGCAACTTGCCGGAACATAGATTGTCCAATCGGGCCCGAGCGCGGACAGCCCAAGGGTTAGCGCAATCGCCGTGGCAATCGTGAGCCCCACTGCAATCCAAAGCGCCCGTGACGATAACATAGATCGAAACTGGCACTTTGTCGGCCTTGTAGCAACCGTAACGCAGAAGGCACCTTGCCCTCCGCAACCTTGCTGCCTATCCGCCAGCAATGACTATTCAACCTTCCGATTCCATCCTGATCGTCGACTTTGGCAGCCAGGTCACCCAGCTGATTGCCCGCCGGGTGCGCGAGGCGGGGGTCTATTCCGAGATTGCCCCGTTCAACAGCGCGGCTGAGGCATTCACGCGGATGGCGCCCAAGGGGATTATCCTGTCAGGCTCACCCGCTTCGGTGCTCGATACCGATGGTCCGCGCATTCCGGACGAGATCCTCAATTCTGGCCTGCCGATCATGGCAATCTGCTATGGCCAGCAGGCGCTGATGCACCAATTGGGCGGCGAAGTTCTGCCCGGTGATTCGGGTGAATTTGGCCGCGCTTTCATCGAAATTTCAGACAGCTGCGCGCTGTTCGACGGGCTCTGGGCCGAAGGCGAAACCCATCAGGTCTGGATGAGCCACGGCGACAAGGTGACCCAGCTCGCCCCCGGTTTCCGTCCAGTCGCCTCCAGCGCCGGCGCACCGTTTGCGGTGATCGCCAACGATGAAAAGCGCATCTACGCGATGCAGTTCCACCCCGAAGTGGTCCACACGCCCGACGGCGGCAAGCTTTACAAGAACTTCGTCCGCCACGTCTGCGGCCTCGCCGGGGATTGGACCATGGCCGAGTTCCGCAAGACCAAAATCGAGGAGATCCGCAAGCAGGTTGGCAAAGGCAAAGTCATTTGCGGGCTGTCCGGCGGGGTTGATTCGGCGGTTGCGGCAGTGCTGATCCACGAGGCGATCGGCGAGCAGCTGACTTGCGTCTATGTCGATCACGGGCTGATGCGGCAGGGCGAGAGCGAGCAGGTCGTCAGCCTGTTCCGCGGCCACTACAACATCCCCCTGATCCACAAGGATGTCTCGGCGCTGTTCATGGGCGGGCTGGAAGGGATCACCGATCCCGAAGCCAAGCGCAAGTTCATCGGCAAGACCTTCATCGACGTTTTCGAAGCTGAGGCCAAGCAGATTGGCGGGGCCGAATTCCTCGCCCAAGGGACCCTCTATCCCGATGTGATCGAAAGCGTCAGCTTCACCGGCGGGCCGAGCGTCACCATCAAGAGCCATCACAATGTTGGCGGCCTGCCCGATCGCATGAACATGCAGCTGGTCGAACCCCTGCGCGAACTGTTCAAGGACGAAGTCCGCGAGCTGGGGCGCGAGCTGGGCCTGCCCGAAGTGTTCGTTGGCCGCCATCCGTTCCCCGGACCCGGCCTGGCGATCCGGATCCCCGGCGAGGTGACCCGCGAGCGCTGCGATGTGCTGCGCAAGGCCGATGCGATTTACCTCGAGGAAATCCGCAACGCCGGCCTCTATGACGCGATTTGGCAGGCCTTTGCCGTGCTGCTGCCGGTGAAAACCGTCGGCGTGATGGGCGATAGCCGCACTTACGACAACGTCTGCGCCTTGCGCGCGGTTACCAGCACCGATGGCATGACCGCCGATATCTACCCCTTCGACGCCCAGTTCCTCAGCCGCTGCGCCACCCGGATCATCAACGAGGTCAAGGGCATCAACCGGGTGGTCTATGACTATACTTCGAAGCCGCCGGGCACGATCGAGTGGGAATAGCAGCGGCCGACCAGAGTATTCGCGTCACGCGGATTGGCCTCGACCAAGCGGGCGACGATAGCATCGACCGCTTGGTCCCCGTGGAGGTTCCAGTCGCACTGGAATATTGCGGTTTGGGCTATGCGGTCATGATGGCCTCGCCCGATCATCTGGAGGATTTCGCCACGGGTCATGCCGTTGCCGAAGGCTTGGTCAGCGCCGCAGCGGATGTGACAGCGGTGGATGTGGCGCAAGTTGAAGGCGGCTGGGTGGTCAGGGCACAATTGCCCGATCTGGCCCGGGAAGCGATCTTCGCGCGCGCCCGGACCCGGGTTTCCGACAGCAGTTGCGGACTGTGCGGGGTCGAGAGCATTTCGGAGGCCTTGCGCCCACTGCCGCGCGTTACCGCTACCATCAAGACCAGCCGCAAGGCGGTCGCTGGCGCCCTGGCCAGCCTTTATGCCAAACAACCGCTGAACCGTGCGACGGGCGCGGTCCATGCCGCCGCCTTCTGCAGCCCTGACGGCACGATTGTATGCGTGCGGGAAGATGTCGGGCGGCACAATGCGCTCGACAAGCTGATCGGCGCGATGGGCCGCGCCAATCTGGATATGGCGAAGGGCTTTGTCCTGCTGAGCGCGCGATGCAGTTTCGAGCTGGTGGAAAAAACCGTACGCTGCGGCGCGCCGATGCTGGTGACGATCTCAGCGCCGACCAGCCTTGCGGTCGAGCGCGCCAAGGCCGCAGGTTTGACCCTGTTGGCGCTGGCCCGGGCTGACAATGCGCTGCTGATAAACGACCCGCACAGCTCAATTGCATGAGCGTTCTGGGCGCGATCCTGGCCGGTGGTCGGTCCAGCCGATTTGGCAGCGACAAGGCGCTGGCAGTCCTGGATGGGCGGCCTTTGATCGAGATTGTCGCATCATCGTTATCGGCACAATGCGATGCGCTGGTCATTGTGGGCCGCCAGCACGCCGGACATCACTGCATCAGCGACCGGCCAGGGCCCGACATGGGCCCGCTGGCAGGACTCGCCGGCGCGCTGGCCTATGCCGCCGAAGCCGGTTTTGATCAGGTTCTGAGCCTCGGCGTTGATACGCTCGGCATACCGACCGAACTGCGCGCAACGCTTGAACCAGCCCCGGCCTATGTCGTAAATCAGCCGATCATCGGCTTGTGGCCAGTCGCCGCGCTTGCCTTGCTCGACACCATCTTGGCGAGCAACGAACGCCATTCGATGCGGCATTTCATCGAGCAGCTTGGTGCGCGCGGTGTCGCGTTTGAAAACCCGCCCTGCAATATCAATACGCCGGCCGATCTGGACACGCTGTCGCGTATGCCTGTTTCAGCCGGTTCCAAACGGATCGAAGCAGCGATCAACCAACTCGATCGCAAGGACAGCCTTGGGATCGACGCGGCATGGGCTGCGTTGCGGCCGCTGGGCTTCGCCGTGGTGCCCTATCTGCGCGCAGCCTATGGCGAATTTCGGCATGGCGAGGGTCGATGCGCGCTTGTTTATTATGCCACACGCTATGCCCGAATTGGTGATGATGCGCTGGCGCTGGGCGTAGCCGCTTTGGAGGATCGCTCCAAACAGGTCCGCTACCGGGCTTGCGGCCTGTTGGCCTATTCGCTGCGGCGTGAAGCGTTGGGTCCGCTGCGCGCAAGGCTATCCGACAAGTTCAGTCTGGTCAGCGAAGCCGCCGCAGCGGCAATTCAGGCGATCGAGGCGCAGGATCACAACCTGTTCGTTGACCGCAGCCTGAGCGGACGCAGCTTCTGGGTGGTGAACCCGGGTGACGAGCAAAAGCCGCAGCGTGAAGGGTGGCTCGCCCGAATCAGCCGAACACTCGGCCTGGGTCAATAGCTCAGTCGATCGCCACAAACCGCCCCGCCTCGCGGTCCTTCTTCACCCGCAGCCCATCAAACACCTGCCCGCTCATCGTGATCCACACGCCGGGCGGCGCGGTTTGAACGGCGGCGAAGGCCATGCCCAGGTTGAAGCCGGCGTCGGTTTCAGCGAACCTCGCAGGCGAAAGCGCGCCGGTCAGGACGATGGTTTTTCCGGGAGCCTCCAGGTCCAGCACCTTCGCGGTTTCGGTCATGGTATCGGTGCCGTGGGTGATGATGATCCGCAGTTCCTGAGCCTCGCGCGCGGCGTGGGCGATGGTCAGGCGGTCTTCATCGGTCAGTTCCAGACTGTCCTTGCGCATGATCTCGACCACCCGGAACGGCAGCGCCACCCGCGCTTCCTTGAGCAGCGCCGGGATGCCGCTGTCGGTGATCTGGTATTCGCTGAGCGCGTCGAAGTAGTTCTTGTCGATCGTGCCGCCGGTGGTGAGCACTAGGATGGGCTGGGTCATGCCCCCGCTTTAGACCGCCCCTTGGCAAACGGCCAGTCAGTTGCGCCGCCCACCCAAAGCGCCAACCAGATCAACACCGGCTGAAAGGCCAGCCGGGGAATGTGATAGCCCAGCCCCGCCCCGCCATCGGCGCGGTCGAGATCGAGCAGCAGGTGCTGGAAATTGGCCGGCCAGACACACAGCGCATAGGCCGCCAGCCCCCATCCAGCTGCACGGCGCAAGGGCTGCGACCATGGTTGGAGCAGCCCGGCGGCTCCGGCCAGTTCGGCAAGACCGGTCAGCGCAATGATCGCTTCAGGTGCGGGTACCCACGGCGGAGTGATCAGCAGGAACGGCGCAGGGTTGGCCAAATGGGCATAGCCCGCCAACCCATAGAACAACACGAGCAGCCAAAGCAGACCGGTGCGGATCATGCCGCCAGCGCCTCGGCTTCGATTGCCTCGATCGCAGTGTGAAGCCGCGCTGCCGCAGCCGGTTCCAGGCGATGTTCAAACAGGGTCAGGTGGCGCAGCAAGGTCCGCCGCACTGCGCCCGCGCCCTCGGCAATTGGCGCGCCCAGTTCGCGGTAATGTTCGAGGCCGTAACGCAGGATGATCGTAGCGTTGATCGCCAGATCGCGCAGCCGTTCGCGGGGCCAATCGAGCAGGCCGGCATCAGCCAGCGCACCGAGATAGGCTTCGACCTGGTCAAAGGTCATCTCCAGCCAGCGCGGGGCGTTGATAACGATAACCGTAGCCGAATCGCCATAGGCCTGCTGATCGCGGTAGAGGAACCGGAAGGCCCTGAATTCAGCCATGATCGCTTCGAGCAGCGCGGCATAATCGCCGAGCGGATCGGCCCCCGGACGCAGCGCCAGCCGCAACTCGATCGCAGCGGCAAACCGGTCTCCAATTGCATCGAGCAGCGCCTGACGGGTCTTGAAGTGATACCACAGATTGCCCTCGGCCATCCCGCAGGCCGCGGCTAGCGTCGCCGTCGTCACCGCGCCATAGCCTTGGCGGTTAAACAGGCTGAGTGCGGTATCGACGATCCGGTCGCGGGTGGGCTTTGGTCGCGCCATCAGTAGTGCGTCAGCTCTACCATTAACTTGCTGTAGCCGTGGACGAAACAAGCCGGCACCCGCTCCGGCTCGGCCACGACGTTGGCCCGCAGCCGCCGCTTGGCCATCTCCTCGAGCAGGGTGCACAGTTGTAGTTCGGCGACCCGCGCCCCGACGCAGCGGTGGATGCCGTAACCGAACGAGAGGTGGCGGCGGGCGTTTTCGCGGTCAACGATCACCCGGTCAGCGTCCTTGAACACGCTCTCATCACGGTTGGCCGACAGGTACCACAGCACCACTTTGTCGCCCTTTTTCATGTGGTGGCCTTCGAACTCGGTATCCTCCTCAACGGTGCGCCGCATATGCGACAGCGGGGTCTGCCAGCGGATCAGTTCCTGCACCGCATTGGGGATCATCGAGGGATCGGCTTCCAGCTTGGCGCGCTCTTCGGGGAACTGGTCGAGACCATAGGCAAAGCTCGACATCGAATTGCGGGTGGTGTCATTGCCACCAACGATCAGCAGGATCAGGTTGCCCATGAATTCCTGTTCGCTCATGTGGTTCATCGCATCCGAGCGCAGCATCACCGAGATCAGGTCCTTGCCCGGATTGGCAGTCTTTTCCTGCCACAGCGCGCCGAACGCAGCGCCCATTTCCATCAGCGCGGCATTGCGTAAGGCGATGTTTTCCGGATCCTTGATCAGTTCGACATTGCCGCCCATGTCGGACCAATAGGTCAGCTTGTGGCGTTCCTCCCAAGGGAAGTCGAACAGTGTGGCGAGCATGCCGGTGGTCAGTTCGATCGAGAGCCGCTCGACCCAGTTGAACGGTTCGCCAATCGGCAGACTGTCGAGCACTTCTGCGGTCCGCTTCTGGACTTCGGCCTTCATCGCCGCCACTTCACTCGGCCCAAACGATGGCGCAACCGTGCGGCGCTGGGCGGTGTGCTGCGGCGGGTCCATCGCGATGAACATCGGCATCTTGATCTCGTTTTCGAGTGGCTCGCCAACCGAGCCCGAAATCGCAATCCCGCCGTATTCCCAGCTCGACGAAAAGATCTTGGGCAGCGATTCGATATGGATGATCGGCTTGTAGGTCGAAACTGACCAATAGGGGCCGAACGAGCTGTCCGGGACATACTGGATCGGCGCCTCTGCCCGCAGGGTCCGGAATGGCTGTTGCCAGCGGTCTTCGGCATAGATCTCGGCCAAAGAAACGTCGATCGGGGCGATCGGCGATGCAGTGCGGTCAAGCGTGGCTGAGCTGGCCATGGTTTCTCTCCCTCGGGCGAATGGAATCGCCTTTTCTAGGGTGAACACCCTAAAAATATCACGAGCCTTGTCAACCCGCCAACAAGATCGCCGCCCGGATCACTCCGGACGGCGGCTTGCTGCAAGGGTTGTTGCAGCGGGGGAAAGAGTCAATCCGGCGTCAGTCGAGCGTCAATCAGCTTGGGCGACCTTTTTGACCCGGCGATAAGGGACGAATTCACCCAGGCTGACAAAGCCGGTGGTGAAATGCCCGGACCGGTCAACCGTGTGGACAATATCGAGATCGCACAGCTGACTGCCGCTGGTGCGAGTCACCAGGATCTCATCGTCATCGAGGGTATCGGCGTTTATGGGCCGGTTGACGTAGATCACATTGCCCCAGCCATAAACGATCGCGGTCTTGTCCAGCACCTGCATATCGCGCGTATCCCAGTGCGAAATGCAATTGACCGGCTTGCCCGCCTCGCGCCCTTCGATCAGCTTGTCGAGCCGTTCCTGCGGGGTCTGCCTGGGTTTGGCCTCCAGCCCGACGGCGCCTGAAAGCGCAGCGGCGGCGGCGAATGCGATAGCGATCTTGCGCATGGTCATGATCCTTGTCCTCTGCTGGGCAGATTACCTCACCTGCCTGAACCGCACCTGAAGATCAGGCTGTTCCGCCCACTGTCAGCCCTTCGACCAACAATGTCGGCTGGCCAACCCCGGCCGGCACGCTTTGCCCGCCCTTGCCGCAAATCCCGATCCCTTCATCCAGCGCCAGATCGTTGCCGATCCCGATTACCCGGGTCAGCACCGATGGTCCATCGCCGATCAGGGTCGCGCCCTTGATCGGGCTGCCGAGCTTGCCGTTTTCGATCTTGTAAGCCTCGGTGCAACTGAACACGAATTTGCCCGAAACGATATCGACCTGACCGCCGCCAAAGCTCTTTGCGAAAATCCCGTTCTTGACCCGCGAGAGCAGCTCGGCCGGATTGTCATTCCCACCCTTCATGAAGGTGTTGGTCATCCGCGGCATCGGCGCGTGGGCATAGTTTTCGCGGCGGCCATTGCCGGTTGCCGCAACCCCCATCAGCCGGGCGTTGAGCCGGTCCTGCATATAGCCTTTGAGGATCCCGTCCTCGATCAGCACGGTTTCCTGGGTCGGAGTGCCCTCGTCATCGATCGAGAGCGAACCGCGCCGGCCGAGCATCGCGCCGTCATCAACCACGGTGACACCCGGCGCGCCGACCCGCTCGCCGATCCGACCCGAAAAGGCGCTGGTGCCCTTGCGGTTGAAATCGCCTTCCAGCCCGTGGCCAATCGCTTCATGCAGCAGAATGCCGGGCCAGCCGGGGCCGAGCAACACGGTGAATTCCCCCGCCGGGGCAGGCACGCTTTCCAGATTGGTCAGCGCTTGCGCCAGCGCCTCATCAATCGCGCGGTTCCAGGTCGCCGGTTCAAACAAATCGTCATAGAGCCGCCGCCCGCCAATCCCGAAGCTGCCGGTTTCGCGCCGCCCGTTCTGCTCGGCGACAATGCTGACGTTGAGCCGGACCAGCGGCCGGACATCGGTGGCAACAAAGCCATCGGCGCGAACAATCTCGACCACCGACCAGCTCGCGGCCAGACTGGCGGAGACTTGCGCTACCCGAGGATCGCGCGCCCGCGCGGCAGCGTCGATTGTCTCAAGCAGCTTTACCTTGGCCGCAAACGGCAGGCCATCGAGCGGGGAGAGATCGGTATAAAGGTGGCGGTTGTTCTGGCGTGGCGGCGGGCTGGGCTTGGCCGTGGCCGGATCGAGCAGTTGCAGCGTTTCACCGGCGCGGCGGATCGAGGCTTCGCTGATTTCGTTTGCGTGAGCGAACCCGGTCATCTCGCCCGAAACCCCGCGCAGGCCGAACCCGGCGTCGCGCGAATAGTCGGCGGTTTTCAACCGGCCATCATCAAACGCAAAGGTCTCGCTGGCGCTGAACTGCATATAAAGCTCGCCATCGTCGCAGCGCGACAAGGCATCGGCGGTCAGCGCCTGGGCGCGGGCGGGATCGAGTTGCCGGTAAAGCAGCGAGCGGGGGTCAAAAGCGGTCATAACCCCGATATAGGGACTGGGCTGCGAAAGGCTAGGCCGCAGCCTGATCGGCTGGCCCACCCTTCAGCACGAAGCGTTTGTCGCAATAGCCGCATTCGGCCATGCCGCTCTCGTCAATTTCCAGCCAGACGCGGGGATGACCCAGCGCTGCGGCAGTAACATTTCCTCTGGCGGGAATGCCGGTAGATCCATCGCAGGAAACGCGGGTGGTGGTGACGATCATGGTTTCGGGCTGAGTGCTCATAGGCGGTGCCTTTATCAGCACCGCAGCGGCATTTCCAGCCTACTGGTAATTCACCGTCACATTGAACGTGCCAGTGTAAACACCCGGCGCCTGATTGGCGCCGACATTCAACCGGCCACCCACCCGCATCGTGAAAATGCCGGTGTTGGAAGTGATCTGATAGCGCCGGTTGCCATTGCCCAGCCCGTTGCCATTGCCGCCAATGTAGACCAGCCCCGGCGCGGTGCCGAGCGTGATGGTGTTGGCCACCATCGTCGCGCCGCCGGGGCCGGTCAGCGTGATCGTGGTCGGGATCGCAATGCGCACGGTAAACCGCCGCACGCCAAACCCGGCAAATTCAGCATATTGGCATTGACCCACCCGCAGGATCGGACCGGTGATCGTGCAGGTTCCGGTATTGGGATTAACGGTCACCGTGCCCGCCGTCGGCCGCGCGGCGATCCGGCCGAACACAAGGTCCTGAATCTTGACCAATCCGAGCGGCTCGACAACCGTGGCCCGGGCACCGGCACTGGCTGCAATGGTTTGCGCGGCGGCCGGCTGGGCAATCAGCGCGGCGCAGGCAAGGGCCAGCGGCGCGCACAATCTGCGCATCAGGCGCTGCGCGAAGCCGCAACGATCGGGAACCCCCCAGTTCATGTCTCAAACCTTAGACCGATGCGCATGAAGACGTTCTGCACTGGCATGGTTAACAGGCGATTAGGAACCGGCGGACACCCCGCGCGATTCCGGGGCTTTACGCGCCCTTGGCCAAGCCGCTAAGCGTTGCCAATGGAAACTCCTGCAGCCATTCGAATTCGTGACCTTGCGAAGGTCTATGCCCCGGCCGGCGCCGCCCCCGCCAAACACGCGCTCAAGGGTGTCAGCTTCGATGTCCCGCAAGGGCAGATCTTCGGCCTGCTCGGCCCCAACGGCGCGGGCAAATCGACCCTGATCAACATTCTCGCCGGGCTGGTGATGAAGACGGGCGGATCGGCGGAAATCTGGGGTTTTGACATCGATCGTGACAGCCGCAATGCCAAGCGCTCGATCGGGATCGTCCCGCAGGAGATTGTCTTCGATCCGTTCTTCACGCCGTTCGAAGTGCTGGAGAATCAGGCCGGGCTCTATGGCGTTCCAAAGGCCGCGCGGCGCAGCCTTGAACTGCTCGGCCAGGTCCATCTCGCCGACAAGGCTTCCGCCTATGCCCGCACGCTGTCGGGCGGGATGAAGCGCCGCCTGCTGATTGCCAAGGCATTGGTCCACACCCCGCCGGTGATCGTGCTGGACGAGCCCACCGCCGGGGTCGACGTCGAACTGCGGCGGCAATTGTGGGAACTGGTCAGTGATCTGAACGCCCACGGCGTGACCGTGGTGCTGACCACTCACTACCTCGAAGAAGCCGAAGAGCTGTGCGACCGGATCGCGATTATCAACCACGGTGAGTTAATCGCCAACAAGCCGACCCGCGAACTGGTCGCAATGGGCCGCGAGAAGGTGGTTGTGGTGACACTCGACAAGGATGTGGCCGCGCCGCCGAGCCATGCGGCCTTCCAGAAGTGCGAGAAGACCGGCGAACGGGTGCTGGAAATCACCTACGACATGGACCGCACCAATGCCGGCGAAGTGCTCTCGTTGGTCCAGGGCCTCGGCTTCGGGATCATCGACGTGACCACGCGGGAGGCGGACCTTGAGGATGTGTTTGTGAGTTTGACCAGCTCGGCTGCGGCGGCGTGACCCACGACGTCATCATCATCGGCTCGGGCGCCGCTGGCCTCACCGCCGCGCTGGCGCTGGCCGACACAGTCAAGGTGTTGGTGCTGGCCAAAGGCGAGCTGACCGGGGGATCAACCGCATGGGCGCAGGGCGGGATCGCTGCGGTGCTTGATGCGGGCGATACGTTTGAGAACCACATCCGCGATACGATGGTCGCGGGCGCCGGGCTGAACCGGCTGGAGACGGTCGAATTCGTGATCGAACGCGCACCGCATTCGATCCAGCGGCTGGTCGAACTGGGCGTGCCGTTCAACCATGAGGGCGAGCAGCTCCACTTGACCCGCGAAGGCGGGCATTCGCACCGCCGGATCGTCCACGTCGCCGATGCGACCGGCTGGGCGGTGCAGGCAGCATTGGTCAAGGCGGCCGAGGCGCATCCCAACATCACGCTGCTGCCGCACCAAACCTGCATCGATCTGATCACCGGCAAGCATGAGGAGCGCTATTCGGGCTCGGGCCGGGTCTGGGGGGTCTATGCGCTCAACGAGCAGACCGGCAAAGTCGCCGCGCACACCGCCCGCGCGACCATTCTGGCGACCGGCGGCGCAGGCCGGGTCTATCAGTTCAGCACCGCGCCGCGCGGTGCGACCGGCGACGGGATCGCGATGGCCTGGCGGGCGGGCTGCCGGGTCGGCAATATGGAAATGATGCAGTTCCACCCGACCTGCCTCTATAATCTCGACGTCAAGAACTTCCTGATCACCGAGGCGGTTCGCGGCGAAGGTGGGCACTTGCTCAACCCGCGCACCGGGCACCGCTATATGCCCGACTACGACGAGCGCGCCGAATTGGCCCCGCGCGATATCGTGGCGCGGGCCAATGACAGCGAGATCAAGCGCGATGGGCTCGACTACGTCCACCTCGATATCAGCCACCAACCCCCGGAGTTTGTGCGGACACATTTCCCCAACATCCACGAAAAGCTGCTGGGTCTGGGGATCGACATGACCACCCAGCCAATTCCAGTGGTCCCGGCCCAGCACTATACCTGCGGCGGGATTGTGATCGACCTTGCGGGCCGAACCGACCTGCCGGGGCTCTATGCCGCTGGCGAATGCACCGAATCTGGTCTCCACGGCGCCAACCGGCTCGCTTCCAACTCCTTGCTCGAATGCTTCGTGTTCGGCGAGGCGGCGGCGGCCGATATTCTGGCACGATGGAATACATTCGATGCTCCGCCGCCGGTCCGAGCCTGGGACGAAAGCCGGGTCACCGATTCGGATGAGGAAGTGGTGATCAAGCAGAACTGGACCGAAATCCGCCGGTTCATGTGGAATTATGTCGGGATCGTGCGGACGACCAAGCGGCTCGAACGGGCCAAACACCGGATCGCGATGCTGACGGGTGAGACCGAGGAATACTACGCCCACTTCCGTGTTTCGACCGACTTGATCGAATTGCGCAACCTGCTGCAATGCGCCGAACTGATCGTCCGTTCGGCCCTCGCCCGGCACGAAAGCCGGGGCCTGCATTATACGCTGGACTATCCAGCGATGCTGGCCGAAGCGAAGGATACAGTGCTGGTGCCATAGATTTGCCGCGCCAATGCCACGAAATTGCAACATTTTGGCAGCATCACAGTTTGCGAAGATATGAGCGACGATTCACCATCCCCACCCAGCCGGCGCGACGCCGCCGCAATTGGCGCGAGCATCGCCGGTGAACGCATGGTTGCGGCTGAACAAGGGATTCTTGTCGCCGCCGAAGCGATGGCCGCGCGCGGCGCGCTGCACGAACTCGAAGCGCTGATCGCCGGAGCCGCGCCTGATGATGCCGCGCGGTTGCGCGCGCATTTGGGCCTGCCCGAACAGTCGATCCCCTTGCGCGCTACCAGCAACGAACTGGCAGTAGGCTGGCAGGACGGCGGCTACCCCTACAAGTTCAAGATGCTGCGCAAGGATTATGAGCACGAAAAGTTCCTGCTCCAGGCCGAATTGCTCAAGCTGCAGGGCTGGGTCCGCGAGAGCGGAGCGCGGGTGATCATCCTGTTCGAAGGACGCGATGCGGCCGGCAAGGGCGGGACGATCAAGCGCTTTATGGAACACCTCAATCCGCGTGGCGCGCGGGTCGTGGCGCTCGACAAGCCGAGCGAGACCGAGCGCGGCCAGTGGTATTTCCAGCGCTATGCCCGGCACCTGCCGACCAAGGGCGAAATGGTGCTGTTTGATCGCAGCTGGTATAACCGCGCCGGGGTGGAACAGGTGATGGGGTTCTGCACCCCGCAGGAATACGAAGAGTTTTTGCGCGAAGCCCCGGAATTCGAACGCAATCTTGTCCGCAGCGGGATCCACCTGATCAAATTCTGGTTCTCGGTCAGCCGCGAGGAACAGCTGCGCCGGTTTACCGAACGCAAGGTTCATCCGCTCAAGCAGTGGAAGCTCTCGCACATCGATCTCGCCAGTCTCGACAAGTGGGACCGTTATACCCAGGCCAAAGAAGCGATGTTCGCCGCGACTGACACCGATCTGTGCCCCTGGACCGTTATCAAGAGCGACGACAAGAAGCGCGCGCGATTGAACGCGATGCGGTTCGTGCTGAACGCCTTTCCCTATGACGGCAAGGATGCCGCCGTAGTGGGCGTGTTCGATCCGCTGCTGGTCGGGCGGGCCAATGCAATCTTCGAACGCGGCGAACAGGCCACGGCGCCCGCGCCGAGCGAGTGACAGCGCTTGCCTGCGCACGGCGCGGCGATTACCGCCCTGACATAGCAAAGCCAGGGAGCCACCATGCCGCAGATCACCGCCAACGGGATCACACTCGAATACGAAGCGTTTGGGGATCCCGCCAACCCGCCGCTTTTGCTGGTGATGGGGCTGGGCGCGCAGATGACATTGTGGCCCATGGAGCTGATCGAGGCGCTGACCGCGCGCGGCTATTACGTGATCCGTTATGACAACCGCGATATCGGGCTGAGCGAGAAGTTCGGCCACGCCGGAGTGCCCGATGTCCGCAAGGTCGCGCTGATGAAGCTGTTCGGGCTGCGGCCCAAGCTGGCCTACCGATTGGCCGACATGGCTGCCGATGCCGCCGATCTGCTGCGAGTGCTGGGGATCGACAAGGCCCATGTGGTCGGCGCCTCGATGGGCGGGATGATCGTGCAGCTGCTGGCCGCAAACCATCCCGAAAAGGTCCTGAGCATGACCTCGGTGATGTCGACCACCGGCAACCGCCGCCTGCCCCGGGCCCGGCCCGAAGCGATGAAGGCGCTGATGGGGCGGCCGCCGGCCAATGCCTCGCTCGAACAGGTTATCCCGGTTGGGATCACTGTTTCGCGCGCGATCGGCAGCCCGGCCTATCCCGCTGCGGAAGAGCGCCTGCGTGACCGGATCGCCCGGGATTTTCACCGTAGCTTCTATCCGCAGGGCGCCGCCCGACAGCTCGCCGCGATTATCGACGATGGCGATCGCCGCGCCCGGCTCAAACGGGTCGGGGCGCCCAGTCTGGTGATCCACGGGATCGACGATCCGCTGGTCCCGGTCGAAGGCGGGCGCGATACCGCCGCGAACATCCGCGGGGCCAAGCTGCACGAGATCAAGGGCATGGGCCACGATCTGCCGCTCGAGCTGGTCGAGGAGATCTCCGACGTGATCGCCGCCCACGCCAAGTAGCGGGGAAGAGCGTGATGCTTTACCGCTGAATCAAATCCGCTCATGCTGAGCTTGTCGAAGCACCCGCCTGTTACGATGGTGTGGCCTGCATATGATGGGCCTTCGACAGGCTCAGGCTGAGCGGGAGTTTGAGCAACTGGTCACATCAGCCGCCAACCTGCCCTAAAAACTCCAGCCGAAATGCCGGCCCAGATAAATCAGCAGCATTGCGCCGAGGATTGAGGTGAAGCAGCCCGCGCGGTTGAACCCTTCGCGCAGGCCCTGACCTGACCCCAGGCTGGTCAGCACGCCGACCAGCAATGCCCCGCCCATGCCAAGCAGGCTGGTCATTCCCCAGCCCATCTCGACCGCGCCGGGGTAAAAGTACCGGGCCAGCGCGCCGACTAACAGGCCTGAGATTAAGGCGCCGATGATATTGAACATGGGATACGGTCTCCTTTCGGTTCACGCATCGAGATAGGCACTGTATTAGACGCGTCAAGCACCCCTACAAAACCGCTCCCGAAGGCCCGCTTTGCGCAACAAGATTGCCCGGCTCGATTCTTTCCGTGTCAACGCCTGTGGGTCGTTTTCACCGGACAAAAATATTTTCATTTTTGATTTTGACTCTTGCGCTCTCACACAGTGCCCGGTTTCCGGCGCGTCGCTGCACTGCGCCATGAATCTTGTCCCCACTGTTTCCCCCAAACGATGGTTGCTCGGCGATTTACCCTCTTGCGCGCGAATCAGGATGCGGCACTATAGCTAGTGGTCCGGCTTCAGGGGGGACCTACTAGACCTAGTTTCGTGACAAGCAGCGCGGTTCGCGCAGCGGGGTACGATTCTGGCCTGGAAGGGCGCCCCGCCAGCTGGAAATGGGAATGAAACCGGAGAAGTATTTTCTCGTTTTGTTCTCAACATTGGGATAGTCTGGGCGCTTGCTTGGTGATTCGAATGGGCCACAAAGTTTTGACGCGGGCTGAACGGCGCGCGGGGCTGATAGTAGAACAGGGGCAAGACGTGGATTTCAGGAACGGAGAAGAACCGAGCATGGCCGAAGTAGAGGCAGCGCTGGCGGAGGATACCGCATCGGGTGAAGCTACCACGGCGAATGCAAAGGCTCCGCGCGGCGGCAAAAAGGAGGCGGGCGAAGGCCCGGCACTGGGCATGACGGACAAGAGCGATGCGGGCAGCGACGCGCTGATCGCGAAGATGGGCGTTGAGGCGCTGGCCGGAGCCATGGCCGCCACGGCTGCACCCGCCGATGACAGCAAGGCGATCCACGACCGCCGCTTCGCGATCGAAGTCGATCATGCCCGCGATGCCCTGCTGACCGATTTCGGCAAGGACACGCTTGATGACCGCTATCTGCTCCCGGGCGAACGCTATCAGGACCTGTTCGCCCGCGTCGCGGCGGCCTATGCCGATGATGAAGCCCATGCCCAGCGGCTGTATGATTACATCAGCCGCCTGTGGTTCATGCCGGCGACTCCGGTGCTGTCGAACGGCGGGACCAATCGCGGTCTGCCGATCAGCTGCTACCTCAATTCGGTCTCGGACAGCCTTGAAGGGATTGTCGGGACCTGGAACGAAAACGTCTGGCTCGCTTCGCGCGGCGGCGGGATCGGGACCTATTGGGGCAATGTCCGCGGAATTGGCGAGCCGGTTGGGCTGAACGGCAAGACCAGCGGGATCATTCCGTTTGTTCGCGTGATGGATTCGCTGACCCTGGCTATTTCGCAAGGTTCGCTGCGGCGCGGCTCAGCTGCCTGCTATCTCGATGTCAGCCATCCGGAGATCGAGGAGTTTCTCGAAATCCGCAAGCCATCAGGCGATTTCAACCGCAAGGCGCTCAACCTGCACCACGGTGTGCTGCTGACCGACGAGTTCATGGAAGCGGTCCGCGATGGCGGCGAATTCCACCTGCGCAGCCCCAAGGATGGCTCGATCCGGAGCACCATCGACGCCCGCGCGCTGTTCCAAAAGCTGGTCGAAACCCGCCTCGCCACGGGTGAGCCCTATATCGTCTTCTCCGATACGGTGAACCGGATGATGCCCAAGCATCACCGCGATCTGGGGCTGAAAGTTTCAACCTCCAACCTCTGCTCCGAAATCACCCTGCCGACCGGGATCGATCACCTCGGCAATGATCGCACCGCGGTCTGCTGCCTGTCCTCGCTCAATCTCGAAACCTGGGAAGAGTGGAACAAGGACGAAGTGTTCATCGAAGACGTGCTGCGGTTCCTCGACAATGTCCTGCAGGACTATATCGACCGCGCGCCGGAAGAGATGGCCCGGGCCAAGTATTCGGCGATGCGCGAGCGTTCTGTCGGCATGGGCGTCATGGGCTTCCACTCGTACCTTCAGAAAAAGGGTGTCGGGTTTGAAAGCGCGATGGCCAAGGCCTTCAACCTCAAGATGTTCAAGTGGATCGCGACCAAGGCCGACGAAGCCAGCCTGATGCTGGCGCAGGAACGCGGAGCCTGCCCCGATGCTGCCGATATGGGCGTGATGCAGCGCTTCAGCTGCAAGATGGCGATCGCGCCGACGGCCTCGATCAGCATCATCTGCGGTGGTACTTCGGCGTGCATCGAGCCGATCCCGGCCAACATCTATACCCACAAGACCCTGTCGGGCAGCTTCGTGGTCAAGAACCCGTATCTGGAACGGCTGCTGGCTTCGAAGAGCAAGGATTCGAACAACGTCTGGAACTCGATCCTCGAACATGGCGGGTCGGTCCAGCACCTCGATTTCCTCTCGCCAGAGGAAAAGGACGTCTACAAGACCAGCTTTGAGATCGACCAGCGCTGGCTGCTCGAATTCGCGGCCGATCGCACCCCGTTCATCGATCAGGCGCAGAGCCTCAACCTCTACATCCCGGCCGATGTCGAGAAGTGGGACTTGATGCACCTGCACCTGCAGGCCTGGGAAAAGGGCATCAAGAGCCTCTACTATCTCCGCTCAAAATCGGTCCAGCGGGCCGGGTTTGCCGGCGGGGTAGAGGCGGACAACACCGCTGATGCGCCTGTGATCGAACTCACCGCCGGTGAGCAGACCGATTATGAGGAATGCCTGAGCTGCCAATAGGCGGCGATGAGCGGGAGTGTTCGAGATGGACCAGAAGACCGGGTGCAGCGTGATTGGCGTCGGCGTGGGCGTCGTTCTGTTAATTGGCCTGCTGCTCGGCTGGCCGCAGTACCGCGTCTACCAGCAGCGGCTGGCGGGTGAAGCACGGCTGGCCGAGGCGCAAAGCTCGCGCCAGGTCTCGATCCTGGAAGCGCGGGCCAAGAAGGAAAGCGCAATCAGTCTGGCCGAAGCCGAAGTAATCCGCGCCGAAGGAGCCGCCAAGGCCAACACTATCCTGCAGAACTCGCTCGGCGGGCCTGAAGGCTATCTGCGCTATCTGCAGATTCAGTCGCTCGAGGAGACGAAGGCATCGTTGATCTATGTGCCGACCGAAGCGGGTCTGCCGGTGACCGAAGCCAAGCGGCTCGGCCAATGACCTTAGGCGTGTTCCTTCCCCTGCTGACCGCATTCGGCGCGTTGCTGGCGGTGCCGCTGTTCGTGTGGCAGCTGCGGCGGCTGCCGGGGCAGACCGAGCCGGGCTATGACGAAGTCGCGGTCAGCGCCAAGGCGCGCGGGTTCAAAACGATCATCGCGGCCGAACTGGCGCTGCCGGTGCTGCTTTACATCATATTCAACCTGATCCTGCCCGATGAGGGCGCGATGGTGCTGTTCTGATGGTTCCTGCCCGCATTACAATTGGATACGAAAACCTGCTTGCACGCGCAGCCGGACCCTGCTTGTTGCAAATAGTTCGCAATATCAAGGAATCGACATCTCATGCGCAAGTGGCACCGCTGGATCAGTGTATTTTTCGGAGCGTTCCTGCTGTGGATCGCGGCGACCGGCGTGCTCAGCCAGATCGGCAGTCTCGTCAACAATGGCGGGTTCGAGACCGAGGCGAGCGAAGCGGCGGCCAAGGCCAGGGCGGCCGTGCTGATCCCGCCGGGCTTCGTCTGCCCCGAAACGATGAACTGTCGCCCCAAGCCGCCCAAGGTAGAGGGCAGCTGGAACGTCAGCTATCTCCATCACCTGCATGCGGGCGAGGAGTTCGGGCCGGTGGGCGTGGTGGTGTCGATTCTCAGCGGTTTGGCGCTGCTGTTCTTCAGCTTTTCCGGCCTGTGGATGTATATCCGGATGTGGTCGCACCGCCGCGACAAGGATCACAAGCCGACCTGGTTCTGGAAGTAGCATGCGAAACCGCCCCCTCCACCAGGGAGGGGGCGGCCGCGTGGTCCGACCCGGCGCTGCTACATAGCGCGGCTGGATTCGCCGCTGCTCAACCAGTCCGGAGCCTGCGAAAGCCGGATTTCGTCGCCTTCGATCCCTTCGATCAGGCCAGCTTCGAGGTAGTGGTGCTGCCCATCGGCGCTGTCGTTGCGGGTCAGCTTGATCATGCCGTCCTCAACACTGTCGACCCGGCCGCAGTCTTCGCCATCGGGACCGGTCACCGCCATATCCTCGCGCACCTGATCGATCAGGTCGGAGTCGCTGCCGGATTGGCTCGATGCGCTGCCGAGCTGCTGGCTCTGACGATCTTCAGACTGCATCGGCTGGCCACTCGCCTGGTCGTTGTTGGGGTTCGGCATTCCGTTCGAGTTATAGGTGTTTTCAGCCATCGGAACTCTCCTGTCAGGCGGCGAGGACGGGATGTCCGCGCTGCTTCGATACCGTCCACAACCGCGTTACCCGCGCGCCGTTCCCGTCCGTTCGCCCCGTCTGCGTCAACCCGCACTCGCTGTGCGGCGAACCGCTTTTCGGCGCCTGGCTCTCAATGGGAAGCCGGATTGTTCGCGCCCACAGCCAGCCGGACCAAACTGAGCCCAAATGCTGCGCAGCGCCTGAAACCAGTGCGCTTGGGCGCCTGTCCAGATGCCCCGTTAATTATGCCTATCCACCACCATGCACTTTCCGACCGCTACGCTGCGGCGGAGCACTGTGCTATGGTCACCAACTGTCCACTGGAGTCGTAAGATGCCCCTGCTAGAAGCCCGCGCCACCTACAAGCCGTTCGAATATCCGTGGGCCTATGATTTCTGGAAACGCCAGCAGCAGGTCCACTGGATGCCAGAGGAAGTGCCGCTGGGCGAGGATTGCCGCGATTGGGCGCAAAAGCTGTCCGAGCATGAGAAGAACCTGCTGACGCAGATCTTCCGGTTCTTCACCCAGGCCGATATCGACGTGCAGAACTGCTATCACGAGCAGTACGGCCGGGTGTTCAAGCCCACAGAAGTGAAGATGATGCTGGCCGCGTTCAGCAACATGGAAACTGTCCACATCGCCGCATACAGCCACCTGCTCGACACGATCGGGATGCCCGAAAGCGAATACGGGATGTTCCTCGAGTATGAGGAAATGCGCGCCAAGCACGATTATCTGTCGCAGTTCGGGGTCGATAACGACGAAGATATCGCCCGCACGCTGGCGATGTTCGGCGGCTTCACCGAAGGGCTGCAGCTGTTCGCCAGCTTTGCCATGCTGATGAACTTCCCGCGCTTTAACAAGATGAAAGGCATGGGCCAGATCGTCACCTGGTCGGTCCGCGATGAAAGCCTGCACTGCGAAGGCATCACCAAGCTGTTCCACGCCTTCACCCAGGAGCGTGACTGCCTGACCAAATCGGTGATCAGCGACATCCGCGATTGCTGCCACACCACGGTGACGCTCGAAGATGCCTTCATCGATCTGGCGTTCGAGCAGGGCCCGGTGCCCGGCATGAGCCCCAAGGAAATCAAGCGCTACATCCGCTACATCGCCGATTGGCGGCTGAGCCAGCTGGGGATGAAGCCAATGTTCATGATCGAAGACCACCCCCTCCCCTGGCTCGCCCCGCTGCTCAACGGCGTCGAACACGCCAACTTCTTCGAAACCCGCGCGACCGAATATTCAAAGGGCGCGACCAAGGGCAACTGGCAAGACGTCTGGGGCAGCTTCGACCAGCGCCGCAAGGCCAAGGGCGAAGTTTCCGGAGCGAACGACGCTTCGGATGACGGCGCGGGTGAGCCGGATATGTTCGCAGCCGGGGTGAACGCGGCGGAGTAGTTGACCAGAACAGATAAAGAACATAAATCTCGCGCTCAAAGGAGCGGTCAATGCAATCAATCGAATTTTGTGCTGGCGCTGGCGGGCAAGCACTGGGTCTTGAACAGGCTGGGTTCAAGCACGCTGCACTGATCGAAATTGAACCAGACTATGCAAAGACCCTGCGCCTGAATCGACCCGATTGGGATGTTCGCACTGAGGATATGAACCTGTTCGATGGGGCGTCGTTCAAAGGGGTTGATCTACTGACCGGCGGCCTGCCCTGCCCGCCGTTCTCGGTTGCAGGAAAGCAACTGGGTGAGAATGACGAGCGCAATCTCTTTCCTGCAGCGATCCGCTTGATCGACGAGATAAAGCCGAAAGCGGTGATGATCGAAAATGTCCGAGGGTTCCTCTCGCCGGTGTTCGAGGAATATCGCCTGTTCCTGAAGGCAGAATTCAAAAAACTCGGCTACCAGATCGACTGGCGCTTGCTGAATGCGTCCGATTTTGGTGTGCCGCAATTGCGGCCACGGGTGGTGATCGTGGCCCTGCGCAACGATCTGATTGACGCCTTTGACTGGCCAGATGTGCTGCCACACAACCCACCGACCGTCGGTGCCACACTACAAGACCTGATGGGCGCGAATGGCTGGATCGGCGCAAAGCGCTGGGCAGAACAGGCTAACGATATCGCCCCAACCATTGTTGGCGGTTCGAAGAAGCACGGCGGGCCTGACCTCGGACCGACCCGCGCCCGTGCGGCCTGGGCAGCCTTAGGCGTCGAAGGTCGATCTATTGCCGACGCCGCACCAGCTGCGGATTTTTGCGGACTGCCCCGCCTAACAGTTCGGATGGTTGCCCGAATTCAAGGCTTCCCCGATAGCTGGCAATTCTATGGCCGTAAGACTACCGCCTACCGGCAGGTCGGCAATGCGTTTCCGCCACCGGTGGCAATGGCCGTGGCGCGCAACCTCAAGGTTGTCTTGGGTGTGCAGAAAATTTTCGCGGTTCGGGCTGCGTGAATCTGTTCGCTTCAAACGGCTATCGGCCACTTGTTGAAGCCCATGACGATTTCGCCGATTTGGCGTCACTTGAAGCGGATCTAATGAAAGCTGTTGGCGGGGCGCAGCGCTTTGAGGAAAAGCTGCGATCTTTCTTTCGTTCTGCTATCGACGAAGTGATCGATACGGCACGGACAGGGCGTTACTTCTTCAAACAGCTTGAGAAGACCGAGAAAACCTATCTCGGCACGAAATTTGAAATCCTGCTGCGCGACTGGCTGCAGGTCCCGCGCGGTGTTCGCCTTGATTTGCGGATAGGCGAGCGTGAAGTCGACGTGAAATCAACGACTGGCGGCGGCTCGGGCTGGATGATCCCGCCCGAGGCCCTCGACCAGTTCTGCATTCTATTAAGGGTCAATGAGGCATCAGCGAAATGTGCCTTCGGACTTGTCCGCGCTAGGCAGCAATATCTTCGCACCAGCCAGAACCGGGATGCAAAGACATCGTTTTCGGCTGCCGGAACAGCCAATATCTGGTGGTTGGTCTCCGACTTCGATTACACGCCCAACTTTTGGTCCCGTATCGAAGAGCCGCTGCGCGATCAGATCATGTCAGCCGGAAAAGCATCGAAACGCCTTGCAGCTCTATTCGAGCATTGCCTGGGAATTCCAGTTTCCCGCGTACAAGTTGCAGCAATTGCCGCACAGGACGATTTCATGAAACGCTTGCGGCGAAACAATGGTGCTCGCGATCTGCTAGCGCCTAAAGGAATTGCCATACTCTATTCGGAAACAGATCGGGACTTGATGGTTCGATTGGGTCTGAAATTCGGGTATCGGGAATTCGTTTCTTGTAGGCCATCCAATCCCGAACAAGAACATTGGCTGCGCGAAGCTGGGAAAATCGACTGATCTTGGTTGCGGCGTCTGCTTCGCTGCGCTCGATTGGCGCACAGCCCCTCGTTCAACCGCAACCTCTTGGCGTCTTGGCGTCTTGGCGTGAGCCCATCTTGCAGCCACCCCAAAAAAACAACTTTCCTACACACACCGCCTTCGCATATCCCGACCGCGTCCCGGTGGCTGGCCAGCGCTGCGGATGGACCTTCCTGCGGCGTGCGCCAGCTGGTGCATGGGCGTGGGAGATGATCGGCGCGGGCGTCCCGGTAGTTAGCCGAGCGTTCGCACAGGCAAGATCACCACGCTGATCCCGTTCCGCCGCGTCATGCTGGAGCTGGGACTGCGGCCGGTGGCACAAATCTCGGCGCGTTACCCCCACTGCACTACCCCCCAGCGCCGCCGAGTCCGGGCACAAAATGCGGCAACCCCGCGCCGGTCATTTGTCCCCCTCTATCGCCCCCGGCAGCCTGCGGCTGGCCGGGCTATCGGCGCATCGGACGCCGTGACCAACATCACGGCATGGGACGCCAGTCGATGCAATAGTCCCGGTGATGCCGATGCCTCGGCATCAAATCGGGAGAATTGCAATGTATGTTACCCTTTCGAACGACGATCCATTCGGAAACAACGTCCGGGTGGTCGATAACAACGCTGGCGGCACGGTCGTCCACAACGGATATATCGACGCCCACGGTCAGGTTGGCCTGACAATTCGCGCCAATGATTCGGGCTATGGCAACATTACCACTTTTCAGGACACTAACCCTGGAATCGGGCGATCATTGCTGCATGATGGGGACCGGATCAGCCTGTAGCGATCATGGCCCCTTGCGCCGGGCGGCGGCAAGTGCATGATTGACGGGAACCCTTTGGAAGGAACCCGATCATGCCCGCCTACATCGTCTTCACCAAGGAACGCGAGCACGATGGCGCCGCGATGGCTGACTATTCGGCCAAGGCCGGGCCTTCGCTGGGCGGGCACGAGGCCAAGCCGCTGGCCTATTACGGCGCGATCGAAACGCTGGAAGGGCCAGAGGCGGCGGGCTGTGTAATCGTCGAATTCCCCGATATGGACGCGGCGCGGGCCTGGTACCAGTCCGACGCCTATCAGGACGCCCGCAAGCACCGCTTCCAAGGCGCCGATTACCGCGTGTTCATCACGCAGGGGATGTAGGCGCGATGTCGGCCGCCATCTGGATCGCGCTCGGCGCGGTGTTCATCGCGCTGATCCCGGCGTTTATCGTGGGCAACAAGGCGAACAAGAAGGACGGCAGCAGCAGCGCCGGCAGCTCCGACGTTGACCATGCCCGGGGCGGCAGCAGTGGGGTTTCGTCTGACAGCGGCGGCGGCGATGGCGGCGGCGGGGACTAAGCCCATGCAGCAAACGAGGAGAGGGAATAATGCGCAAGACCTTTAGCATTGCAGGCGCAGCGCTGGCACTAGCGCTCAGCGCCAGCCCGGCCCTGGCGGACAGGACCGACAAGGCGCTCGACCGGATGATGGCCGGGGAGAGCTATCTGCAAGGCAAGGACCTGGAGAAAGCCATCAAAAAGGCCGAGGAGCATCCGCTCGGCTCGGCCAAGAACCCGGTCCGCACCACCATGCCGCAGGGCCAGCGGCTGTATCTCTCGCGCCTGCGCTGCAGCGATGGCAAGGCGCCGACGTTCTACCGCCAGGGCAATGTCGGCGAGGGGCCGTTTGGCAATATCGTCGATCTCTACAAGGTATCCTGCCCCGGCGCCGAGCCGCTGGAAAGCGACGTCTATATGGACATGTACCACGGCGGGTTCATCGAAGAGCGGATCGTGCCGGGCTTTGCCGATCGCGCGCCTAAGCCGGAAGTCGCCCCGGTCACCGACCCGACTGGGTAGGGTGTTGCCAGCTCAGTCATGCCCCCACGGCGGCGGGGGCGGGGTGACCGGGCGGGTCAAGTCGAACTCCACCCGGAACAGCCGCGAATTGGGCGGCTGGCGGGTCAATTGATAGCTGAAGCGCGCGGCCGGGGCCCCGGCGCGATCCACTTCGATCCGCCAGACATTGGTGATCGAAACCGTGCGGCCCTCGGCTTTGAACAGGGCAATGCTTTCCGCATCGACCGGAAAGTCCTGCGCCCCAGCACTGCCCGGCGAGGCGGTATCGCCGCCATAGAGCGTGGCCGCATCGCTCTTGCCATCCTCGTGCCGGTGATCGTGCTTGAGCCGCAGCCCCGCGGGGGTGCGGGTGATCAGCCAGGTCCGGCTGCGATCCCAGCTGCCATCGGCGCGCTGGACGTGGAATGGCACCGCAATCCGGGTGGCGGAACACTCGCGCACATGCATCACCATCGCGGCGCCGCGCATATCGGCATCGGGCGCCTCATTGCTGACCAGCCGCCCGGCATAGGCCTTGCCGCAGTGGCTCGACAGTGCCTGCCAGAAGGCATCCTGCGGACCAGTGGGTGGAAGGCTGGCGCAGCTGCCCAGCAGCAACGCGGCACAGGCGATCAAGTGAACGGTCTTCATCGCCGCAGCGTGGCACTGGGCCAGCCGCGGCGCAAGCCGGCTTAGCTGGCGAGCCGCAGCTCTTCGGCTTGCGCGGCCAGTGCCTTGGGCTGATCGAGCCAGATCCCGCGGGTATCATAGACCGCCTTGGCGGCGCGTTCGGCCAAGGGTACGGCCTTGAAGGCATCGTGATCGACCAGCACGATCAGCACGCCGCAGGTTTCGAGCGCAGTGTCGATGTCGATCAGTTCGGCCTTAGTGTCTTCAAACTCGCGCGGCAGCTCGGCGGCATACGGTTCGACAATCTTGATCCGGCTGCCGAATTTGCGGGCCAGCCGTGCGGCGACGGCGCGGGCCGGGCTTTCGCGGAAATCGTCGATATTGGCTTTGAAGGCGAGGCCCAGGCAAGCGACATCGGCGCCGGGATTGGCCTCGATCAGGGCTTCGGCGCGGGCGATCACGTGATGGATCTTGCCATCGTTGACGCCGCGCGCGGTGCGGATCAGCGGGGTGTCTTCAGGCGCGCCGTGGACGATGAACCATGGATCAACCGCGATGCAGTGCCCGCCGACGCCGGGGCCTGGGGTCAGAATATTGACGCGCGGGTGGCGGTTGGCCAGCCGGATCACTTCCCACACATCAAGGCCCATCTTGTCAGCGACGATGCTCAGCTCGTTGGCGAATGCGATGTTGACGTCGCGATAAGCGTTTTCGACCAACTTGGTCATCTCGGCGCTGCGGGCATCGGTGGTGATGCAGGTGCCGCGCACGAACCGCTTGTAGAACGCCAGTGCCTTGCGGGCGCAGCGGGGCGTGATCCCGCCGATCGAGCGATCGTTGTTGGTCAGTTCTTCGAGGATTCTGCCGGGCAGAACGCGCTCCGGGCAATAGGAGATCGAAACGTCGGGTGTCTCGCCGGTCAGGCCCCCTTGTCCGGGAGATTTGGGGCACTTCAGATCGGGCCGGGCCTTGGCGATCAGATCGCGCAGTGCCTCGGTGGTGCCGACCGGGCTGGTCGATTCGAGGATTACGCAGTCACCGACCTTCAGCACTTTGGCGACCGCTTCGCCAGCGGCAAGCACATAGGAGATATCGGGCGCGTGGTTTGCGTCAAACGGGGTCGGCACGGCGATGATGAACACATCGGCAGGCGCCATTTGCGTCGAGGCCTTGAGCAATCCGCGCGCAACCACGCCCTGGACCAGCCCATCGAGATCGACTTCCTCGATGTGGATTTCGCCGCGGTTGATCGTATCGACCACCGATTGCGTGACATCGATCCCCAGCACCTGGCAGCCCGCGCGGGCCACGATCGCGGCAGTCGGCAATCCGATATAGCCAAGGCCTACGACACAAACGTCAGGCTTTACGTCCGATTTCATTCCCAAGTCGCTCCACGATCCGGCGCGCGGTTTGCCCATCCCCAAAGGGATTGTGGGCCCGCGCCATAGCTTCGTAGGAAGCTTTATCGTCGAGAAGGTTGAATATTTCGGTAACGATAACCGCGGTTTCGGTGCCGACCAGCTTGGCGGTTCCGGCCGCGACGCCTTCGGGGCGTTCGGTGGTTTCGCGCATCACCAGCACTGGCTTGCCCAGCGCCGGCGCTTCTTCCTGCACCCCGCCAGAGTCGGTCAGCATGATGTCGCAAATCGCGATCAGGTGGGCGAAGTGCGGATAATCGAGCGGTTCGATCAGCGCGACATTGTCGAGGCCCTCCAAAGCCGCCCCCATCACCTTGCGAACATTGGGGTTGAGGTGGACCGGGAAAATCACCGCGACATCGGGCCGCGCGGCGATCTGGCGGATCGCCTCGGCAATCGCTTCCATCCCGCCGCCAAAATTTTCGCGGCGGTGGCTGGTAACGCCAATGATCCGTTTGCCCGCAAACCGCGCTTTGAGGTCATCAAGCCCAGCCGCGAGCGACGGATCGGCCGCAATCCGGGCCGAGACCCAGTGCAGCGCATCGATCACGGTATTGCCGGTGACCAGCACCCGGTCAGCGGGCACATTTTCGGCCAGAAGCGCCGCCTCTGAAACCGAAGTAGGGGCGAAGTGCAGGCTGGCAATCGAACCGATGATCTTGCGGTTCACTTCCTCGGGCCAGGGGTGATAGATATTGCCGCTGCGCAGCCCGGCTTCGACATGATCGACCGGGATCTGGCGGTAATAGGCCGCCAGCGCCCCGGCCATCGCGGTGGCGGTATCGCCCTGAACCATCACGCGGGTCGGCTTTTCAAGGTCCATCACCCGGCCAAGTTCGGTCAGCAGTGCGGCAGTAAGCCCGTCGAGCGTTTGATCGGGCTTCATCAGGTCGAGATCGTGATCGGGCACCAGCCCGGCGATGTTCAGCACCTGATCGAGCATCTGGCGGTGCTGCGCCGAAACACAGACCACCGGAGTAAAGCGCGGATCATCGCGTAATGCTGCAACCACGGGGAACAGCTTGATGGCTTCGGGGCGGGTGCCGAATACGACGAGAATCTTGGCAGGATGGCTCATGGAAAAATGCCCTACCAGCGATGGGTTAACCATGAAATAAGGCACGCGGTGTAGCAGGACCAAACGTTACGGGAGTTTTCATGCGCGTTCTGGTGACCGGTGCTGCCGGATTTATTGGCTACTGCCTCGCCCAGCAGCTGCTGGCGCGCGGGGATATCGTGATCGGGGTCGATAATCTCAACGACTATTATCAGGTCAGCCTGAAGCGCGACCGGGTGGCGGCACTGGCCGCAGCGGGCGGCAACCGCTTCACTTTCCACACGCTCGATTTTTCGGACATGGCGGCGCTGGATGCCGCGCTCGATGGCACCCGGATCGACCGTGTGGTGCATCTGGGGGCGCAAGCCGGGGTGCGCTATTCGATCGACAATCCGCAGGCCTATGTTGCCTCCAACCTGGCCGGCCACGTCAACCTGCTCGAATTGGCCCGTCGCCGGCAGGTTGAGCATATGGTCTATGCCAGCTCCAGCTCGGTCTATGGCGGCAATGCCAAGCTGCCGTTCGCGGTGGAGGACCGGGTCGACCACCCCGTCTCGCTCTACGCCGCGACCAAGCGCGCGGATGAGCTGATGAGCGAAACCTACGCTCACCTGTTTCGCCTGCCGCTGACGGGCCTGCGGTTCTTCACCGTCTATGGCCCATGGGGGCGGCCCGATATGATGCTGTGGAACTTCACCCAGCGGATCCTGGCGGGCGAGCCGATCCCGCTGTTCAACCACGGCGATATGTACCGCGATTTCACCTATATCGACGATATCGTGGCCGGGGTGATTGCCTGCCTTGATAGCGCCCCGGCCGACGATGGCGCCGAAAAGGCCGGCGGATCGGTCAAACCGCACGCGCTCTACAACATCGGCAACAACCGCTCCGAAGCGCTGATGAAAGTTGTCGGCTTGCTCGAGGAAGCTTGCGGGAAAAAGGCCGAACTGGAAATGCTGCCGATGCAGCCGGGCGATGTTCACAAAACCTATGCCGATATCAGCGCGATCAGCCGCGACCTGGGCTATGCCCCGACCACCAGCATCGAGGTGGGTGTTCCCAACTTTGTGCGCTGGTACCGGGAATATCACGCGGTCTGACGCGAGCGAAGTAGGCGGGCTTCGACAGGCTCAGCCCGAGCGGGGTTGGGGAAAAGCACACGGTCCGCTCAGCCTGAGCTTGTCGAAGGCCCCGCACAGCGCCATCACTCCCCCATGGCGATTCTTTCAGATAAGTGGATCCGCACCCAGGCGCTTGAGCATGGGATGATCGAGCCGTTCGTTGAGGCCCAGCGCCGCGACGGCTGCATTTCCTATGGGCTGTCGAGCTATGGCTATGACGCGCGGGTAGCGGAAGACTTCAAGATCTTCACCAACGTCAACTCCTCGGTCGTCGATCCCAAGAACTTCGATCCTGACAGCTTCGTCGATCGCACCACCGACGTCTGCGTGATCCCGCCCAACAGTTTTGCGCTCGCCCGGACGGTCGAATATTTCCGCGTGCCGCGCGATGTGCTGGTGATTTGCCTCGGCAAAAGCACCTATGCCCGCTGCGGGATCATCGTCAACGTCACCCCGCTGGAGCCGGGCTGGGAAGGCCACGTGACGCTGGAATTCTCCAACACCACCCCGCTCCCGGCCAAGATCTATGCCAACGAAGGCGCCTGCCAGTTCCTGTTTCTGCAAGGCAACGAGCCGTGCGAAACCAGCTATGCTGATCGGGCCGGAAAATACATGGGCCAGCGCGGAGTGACGTTGCCCAAGCTCTGAGAGGAAGCGCGCGATGGAAACGCCGATGTTCGATCAGTGGCGGTCGCGCTCTCCGCATTACGACGAAACCCATGAGGCGGTTTGCGATACCGTGCGGGCCTTCGTTTCCCGCGAGATTACCCCGCACGTTGATGAATGGGAGGCAGCAGGCGAACTGCCGCGCGACTTGCACCGCAAGGCCGCGGCGGCGGGTCTGCTTGGGCTGAACTATCCCGAAGAATTCGGCGGCACCGGCAATGCCTTCGATCTGTTCCACTCGCTCGTCCAGACCGAGGAACTGGCCCGGCCCGGCGCGGGCGGGATCTGTGCTTCGCTGATGACCCACGGGATTGGCTTGCCGCCGATCCTGGCCATGGGCAGCCCGGAATTGCAGCGTCGGATCGCACCGGATGTGCTGGCGGGGGACAAGATCATCTGCCTGGGCATTACCGAGCCGGGCGGCGGATCGGATGTCGCCAACCTCAAGACCAAGGCGGAGCGAAAGGGTGCCAGCTACGTGGTCAATGGCGCCAAGACGCTGATAACTTCGGGGATGCGGGCGGACTATATCACGCTGGCGGTTCGGACCGGCGGGCCGGGGATCGGCGGGGTCTCGCTGGTGCTGGTCGAAACCAACCGCCCCGGCGTTTCGCGCACGGCGCTTGCCAAGATGGGCTGGCATTCGAGCGATACTGCGACAATCCATTTTGACGATGTCGAGGTTCCGGCAGAGAACCTGATCGGACCAGAGAACGGCGGGTTTGCCGGGATCATGCGGAATTTCAACGGCGAGCGATTGGGGATGAGCCAGCAGGCCAATGCCTTTGCGAGGATCTGTTTCGAAGATGCGCTGGATTGGGCGCGCGGGCGCGAGACGTTTGGCAAGCCGCTCGTGACCAATCAGGTCATCCGTCATAAGCTGGCCGATATGGTCCGGCGGATTCAAGCGACCCAGGCCTGGATCGATCACTGTGCCTGGTGCGTGCTCAACGACAAGGCCTTCCCCGGCGACTTCGCGCTGCTCAAGGTCCAAGCCACCCAGACCATGGAGTTCTGCGCGCGTGAGGCTTGCCAGATCCTGGGCGGGGCCAGCTTTGTCCGCGGCAGCCGGATCGAACGGATTTACCGCGAGGTCCGGGTCATGGCGATCGGCGGGGGCAGCGAGGAGATCATGTTTGACCTTGCGAGCCGGCAGTACCGGTTCTGATATTGGTTTGCATCGCCCGATGATCGGGCGTTAACATAGCTGCGTGGGGCCGCGTTCCTAGCCGGCCCTGATTTGGGGGGGATGGTTATGTCTCAATATGCTGCGCCGCTCGGTCGGCTCCTGCTTTCGCTAATTTTCATTCTGGGTGGTGCCAGCAAGTTCGGCGATCTCGCTGGAACCGGGGCCTATATGGCAGGGGCCGGCCTGCCCGCCATGCTGGCTGGTCCGGCTGCTGCCTTTGAACTGCTGGCGGGCCTTGCGATACTTGCCGGTTGGCAGACGCGGATCGTTGCGCTGCTGCTGGCCGGGTTCTGCGTGGTTACCGCCGCGCTGTTCCATTCCAATTTCGCGGACCAGATTCAGATGGTCATGTTCATGAAGAATCTCGGCCTCGCGGGTGGGTTCCTGACACTCTATGCCCACGGCGCTGGGGGGATGAGCCTGGATTCGCGTTCAGCCAAGTAGGCTGGGCCCAGCTGCCGTAGCGTCGGGCGAAATCAGTTCGACATTGCCATCGATCTGTGCAGTTCTGGTTCCAGCCGAACCGCACAGATTCGGGGCAATGGAGAGCTGATAAATGACCGCGCAAAAGACCGCCAAGGCAGACCGCCCGTATGATATCGTCGTCTATGGCGCGACCGGCTACACCGGACGGCTGGTGGCAGAATATCTGGCCGATCACTACAAGGGCAAGGGTCCGACCTGGGCGATGGCCGGGCGCAGTGCAGATAAACTGGCCGAAGTTCGCGACCTGATTGGTGCGCCGAAAGACACCCCGCTGATCGTCGCCAATTCGGACGACCCCGCCTCGATGGCCGCTCTGGCTGCCAGCGCCCGGGTGATCGTGACCACGGTCGGGCCTTATCAGCTTTACGGCGAACCCCTGCTGAAAGCCTGTGTCGAGGCCGGGACCGACTATGCCGATCTGTGCGGCGAGCCGGGCTGGATGCGCCAGATGATCGACCAGTACCACGAAGCGGCCAAGGCATCGGGTGCGCGGATCGCGTTTTCGTCTGGGTTTGATTCGATCCCGTTCGATCTGGGGGTGTTGATGCTCCAACACGAAGCCAAGGCCCGCCACGGCAGCCCCGCCCCGCGGGTCAAGGGCCGAGTCCGGGGGATGCAGGGGACGTTCTCGGGCGGAACCGCCGCCAGCCTGACCGAAACGATGAAGGCGGTCGCTCGGAACCCCTCGCTGATCAAGATCCTGCAGAGTTCGTTCGGGCTGACCCCGGGCTTTGAAGGCCCGTCGCAGCCGCTCGGGCTGATGCCGGAGTATGAGGAAAGCGTCGGCAAATGGGCCGCGCCGTTCATCATGGCGACGATCAACACCAAAAACGTCCACCGCACCAATTTCCTGCTCGGCCACCCCTATGGCGCGGACTTCAAATACGACGAGATGATGCTGACCAGCGCCGGCGAACTGGGCGAAAAGGCCGCTCATGCGGTTGGCGAAATGCTCAAGAACCCGTTCGGGGCCAAGCCGCCCAAACCCGGCGAAGGGCCCACTCCGGAAGAGCGTGAGAACGGCTTTTACGATGTGCTGTTCATCGGCGAATGGCCCGATGGCAAGACCATCCGCTATGGCGTCAAGGGCCGCTATGATCCGGGCTATGGCTCGACCAGCCGGATGATCGCCGAAACCGGGATCGCGCTGCTTTCGTGCAAGGCCGAAGGCGCGATTTCGACCCCCGGCGCCTTGCTGGGTGAAGCCTTGGTCAAGCGCCTGCAGGATCACGCCGAGATCACCTTCGCTATCGAAGAATGAGTCAGATCCCTGCCGCTCTCGCCGAAGAGAGCGAATGGAAAATCGGCTGGCGGATCGTACTCGGCTGCGCGCTGGGCGCGGGGGCCGGGATTGTCCTGTTGTTCTTCACCTTCAACATGTTCGTGCTGCCAATGGCGCAGGAACTGGGTGTGACCCGCGGTGAGATCGGCTCGATCCAGGCGCTGATTGTCACCGGAGCGCTGGGGGCAGTGGTGATTGGCCAGGCGGTCGACCGCATTGGCTTCAAGCCGATCTACATCGGTTCGGCCCTGATCGTGATCATCGGCCAGGTTCTGGCAGTGCTGTTCGCCACGACAATCGCGCATATGGCGCTCAGCATCGCCGTGCTCGGCTTTTTTGGCGTGGGGACAACCGCCGTGGTGACGACGCGCCCGGTCAACGCCCATTTCCGCAAGTACCGCGGCCGCGCGCTGGGACTGGTGGCGACCGGCGTCTCCATATTCGCGATCATCGCCCCGCAGATCCTCGCGCCGATCATCGAGGACTATGGCTGGCGCGGCGGCTTTCTGGCGCTATCGGCTTTCATGGGACTGGTCGGGATTCCGGCTGTGGCACTGATTGTGCCAGACAGCGCCAGCCGCGCCCATACCGGGCTGGCGGGCAGCGGCGGACGCAGCGACTGGTCGTTCCTCAAGACCCGGGATTTTCAGCTGATGGCAGCCGGCATCATCGCGATGGGCATGGCAACGGCCGGGTTCGTGGGCCAGCTATCGCCCGTCGTGCAGGAAGAAGGTTTTGATGCGAGGATCGGCGCGCTGGCGGTCTCAGTCTTTGCAGCCGGACAGTTCGTCGGGCGACTGGGCGGCGGCTGGCTGCTCGATCATTTCCGGCCGCAGACCGTCGCGCTCATCTTTACGGTGATCCCGGGTAGCGGCTTTCTGTTGTTCCTGCTGACCGACCAGTTGCTGTGGGCCGCGATCCTTGCCGCTGCGATGATCGGGTTGCAGCAGGGGGTCGAGCTGGACCTGTTTGCCTATTTCGTCGCCCGCCGTTTCCCGATAGCGCAATACGGCACGATCTATGGCGCGCTCAATGGCTTCAGCTGGATCGGCAACGCCGCGGGCATTGTCGGGATCGGCCTGCTGCACGATTTGCTGGGCAGCTATGACCTTGCTCAAGGTTTCGGCATGGCTGCGCTGACGCTGGGGGCAGTGCTGATCTGGGCTGTGCGTCTGCCGCCGCTAATGGCCGAGCCGCATCGCTTCCGCGCTGGCTGAGGCATAGCCGGCCGCATCGATCGCCGAAAGGCCAAGCCCGGTCAGCGCCAGCACCAGCATGTCCTCCAGCCGCCGCGCCGCCTCGGCCCGGTCGATACGGCGCTCGATCGCATTGGACAACGGCACCTGGCACAGCCCCAGCCAGAAGCGGAGCCCGCTTTGCTGCACTTCCGGGCGTAGCCAGCCAGTGGCGATCGCGGCATTGATATCGGCCGCTATTCCCTGGTTGAGCGGATGGAGCGCAAGGGGGTCTATACCTTCCGCGCCCGGACCGCTATGTCTTCGGCTCTGGCGACGCGGCCAGCCTGGCGCGCGCATGGGCGGCATTGCTGGGTTGAACCGGGGCGGCTAGGCTGGCGGCGATGACCACTCTCGCCGACCGGCTTTCTGACCCCGCCAGCACCACGATCTTCGAGATCATGTCAGGCCTTGCGCGCGAGCTCGGCGCGATCAATCTGGGGCAAGGGTTCCCCGAGCTGGAAGAACCGCCCGAACTGATCGCGGCGGCGCAGCGGGCGTTGGCCGATCGTTCCAACCAGTACCCGCCGATGCGCGGGCTGCCGGAACTGCGCGAAGCGATCGCCGCCTACTACCGGGCCGAGCAAGGCCTGAACATCGACCCCGCCGGCATCGTCGTCATCTCGGGCGCGACCGAGGCGCTGGCCGCCAGCCTGCTCGCGCTGGTCCAGCCGGGCGATGAAGTGGTACTGATCCAGCCGCTCTACGACGCCTATCTGCCGCTGGTGCAATGGGCCGGAGGAACGGCCAAGCTGGTCAGTCTGGAGCCGCCGCACTGGTCGTTGCCACTAGGCCAACTGGCCGCTGCAATCGGGCCTAAGACCAAAGGTATCGTGCTCAACACCCCCAACAACCCGGCCGGAACCATGCTGACCCGGGCCGAGCTGGAAGCGGTCGGCGTTCTGGCCGAGGCACACGATCTGTGGGTGATCAGCGACGAGGTGTGGGAAGGGATGGTGTTTGACGGCACCCCGCACATTTCCGCGCTACACATTCCGACACTGGCCGAGCGGTCGGTCAAGATCGGCTCGGCGGGAAAGATCTTTTCGATGACCGGTTGGAAGATCGGCTGGGCTGTCGCCGCTCCGCCTTTGGCCGCAGCGGTCGCGGGCAAGCACCAGTTCCTGACCTTTACCACCGCCACCCCGCTGCAATGGGCGGTGGCGGAAGCTTTGGCACTGCCGCCGGAATGGCACGCCGCCCATCGCGGCCGCTATGCCAAGGCCAAGGCGCGGCTGGTCAGCGGCCTGATCGGTGCCGGCTTTGCCGTTCTGCCCGCCAGCGGGACCTGGTTTGTAACCATTGATCTGGCCGCCTCGGGCCTGCCCAGCGATGACACTGCCGTGGCCGAGCGGCTGATCCGCGCGGCGGGGGTCGCTTCGATCCCGGTCTCGGCCTTTTATGCCGAGGCCCCCCAATCCGGCTATTTGCGGCTATGCTTTGCCAAGCAGGACCTGGTCTTGGATCAAGCGATTGACCAGCTTCGCCAATTCCAGCGGTCGCTGGCCTGATCCAACCGCGTTTGCCAATTGCATCTACCCGCCCGGCCGCTAAGCTGCGCTCCACCAGGGTCGCAGTTGGGGGCTATCCGGGCTGAACGGCTCGGTGCGATGCCGCATTGCTGCGGCCGTGGGGGGAACAGGTATGGGAAGCGACAGCAATGACCCGCTGGATGAAATCGAAGCCGATGTAGTCAAATCCCGAATCCGCTTTGCCGGCCTGCCGCATTCGTTCTGGCTCATGGCCTTGGTCCTGATTGTTGTACTGTTCGCCGCCGGTATCCGGATCGGCGGGGTCAATGTCCCGCTCGATCGGATTCCCTGGTCGGTGCTCGTCCCCTGCTTGGCGCTGTTCTGCTTTGTCCACTCGATCATCATGCTGGGGATCCGCCGCGCGCTGACCCTGCTGGGGCTGGCCGTCACCATCGCCTTTTGCGCCGAATATTATGGCGAAAGCACCGGGATCCTGTTTGGTCCCTATTGCTACACCGAAGTGCTCGGTCCCAAAATCCTCGGCCGGGTTCCGGCGCTGATCCCGTTCGCCTGGTACATGATGTTTTACCCCAGCTATGTGGTAACCAATATCCTGACCGAGGCGCGGCCGGTTTCGACCCGCCGCGACACCACCTGGATTGTCTGGCTGTCACTGCTGAGCGCGCTGATCATGACCGCCTGGGACATCACCATGGATCCGGTGATGAGCTTTTATCCCGGCGGCGGCAGCGCCGACTGGTGCAATGCCAAAGGACTGCACGAGGCCAATGTCGGCCACCCGGCCTGGGTCTGGAAGGAGGGCGGGGTTCACTTTGGCGTGCCGCTTCGCAATTTCGCCGGATGGATGCTGACCGCGTTTGTGGTGTTCCTGATCTACCGCCTGCTTGAACGGCGGATTCCGCTACGCCCGCTGGAAGGCTACAAGAGCCGCTTCATGGCCTGGCTGCCAGTGGCGGCCTATGGGATGATGGCGATGATCGACGCGTGGCTGGGCTATCCCGAGATTGAGGACATCCACCTGATCAGCCCCTTCGTGATGGGCATCCCGTTCCTGTTCGCCACCTTCAAATTGTTTGCCGAGCGGACCGATCTGCCGCTGTGGCCCTGGTCGCATGAGGTCCGCCGCGATGGCTAAGGAAAAAATCGCCATCCTGGGCGGCGGGGTCGGCTCGCTGATCACCGCGTGGGAGCTGACCAGCACGCCCGAACTGCGCGCGCAATACGATGTGACGCTCTATCAGATGGGCTGGCGGCTGGGCGGAAAAGGCGCGACCGGTCGCAACCTTGATCCCGGCAAAGGCCTCAGGATCGAGGAACATGGCCTGCACGTTTGGCTGGGGTTCTATGACAACGCCTTTCAGGTGATCCAGGACGTTTTTGCCGAAGTAAAAACGCGCGGATTGGCTCCGGACAGTCCATTCAAGGCCTGGAGCGATGCGTTCAAGCCGCAGAGCTTTACGCCCGTCGGCGTTGGCGATGGCAGCACCTGGGTGCCGGTCACCTGGCCGACAAACGATCTGGAGCCAGGGATTCACCCGGTGAGCGCGCTCGACGCGATCCGCGCCGCGCTGGAAATGCTGGAGCAATTGATCCGCGAGGTGTTTGGCGGCAATCCGTTGCGGGCGCTGTGCATCGGCTGGCGGATGCTGCTGATCCGGCGTGCGGCAGGCAAATTGGCCAGCGAGGCCGCGGTCGACAACGAAGCCCATTTGCGGACAATCCACCACCATCTGGACGCGATGACTGCGCAGTTCCGCAAGATCGGCAGTCAGCCGGGCGATGCCGGTCTGATCGCAGCGCTGGTGCTCGAGATGGTCGAAATCGGCCTCGCCTGTCTGCGCGGGTTCCTCAATCCGCAGTACGGCTTGCTGGGGGATTTCGATCTCAACCGGATCGACCAATTCGAATTCATGGACTGGCTGGTCGCCAATGGTGCGCCAGAGGCAATCCGGGAAACCCGTGACACCAATGGGCTATTGGCCCCGCGCCAACCGTTCCTACGCGCGCTATATGATCTGGCCTTCGCTTATCGCCAGTTAGAGGACGCCAGTGGTCAGCCCAAAATGGCCGCGGATTTCGCCGCCGGAGCGGCGCTGCGCTGCTGCATCCGGATCTGCACCGGCTATAAGGGAGCGGTGCTCTATCTGATGCAGGCCGGGATGGGCGAAGTGGTGGTCGGCCCGCTCTATCAGGTGCTGAAAGACCGGGGCGTAAAGTTCGAATTCTTTTCCAAGGTCAAAGCGCTGCGGCTGTCAGAAAATAGCAACTGGATCGAGCGGATCGAGATCGAGCGTCAGGCGCAGACCCCGGCAGGCTATGCCCCGTTGTTCGCTGTCAAAGGCCTGCCGTGCTGGCCGAGCGAGCCGTTCTGGGAGCAACTGACCGATGGCCCGGCGCTGAAAGCGGCGGGGACCAATTTTGAGAGCCACTGGGCGGTCTATCCGCCCGGCTACGAACGCCCCGTCGAAACGCTGGTGCTGGGTGATCACTTCGACAAGGTCGTGCTCGGCCTGTCGCTTGGCGCGTTCAAGGATTTTGGCAACGGTGAGGCCAGCCCCTGCGCCGAACTGATCGCCGCCTCGCCAGCCTTTGCCACAATGACCGGCAATATCGGCGTCGTCCCGACCCATGCCGAGCAGCTGTGGCTGACCAAGGATCTGGCGGGGCTTGGCTGGAGCGATGCCAGCCCGGCGATGGTCGGCGCGGTTGAACCGCTCGATGTCTGGGCGGCGATGGACAATTCGATCCCCCACGAAGCCTGGCCGAGCGCCGATCCGCCCAGGTCGCTCCATTACCTGTGCGGCCCGCTCAATACCGATGCCTATACCAAGCCAGCTGGCGACAGCGGGGTCCCGGCGCGGGCGCTGGCCGATGTTCAAAGCCGGGTCCAGCACTGGCTCGAGAACGAAACCGCGACGATCTGGCCGAATGCGGTGGCGCCGGGCAGCAACGGGATCGATTGGGCGCTGCTCTATGGTGGCAACGCCAAGGGCTCGGCGCGTCTGTCTGATCAGTTCCTGCGCGCCAACATCGATCCCACCGAATGCTGCCCCGGCACCTGGAGCGGCACGACCCAGTACCGCCTGAATCCGGGCGAATCAGGGTTCATCAACCTGATCCTGGCGGGCGACTGGACTCGCACCGGAACGAACACCGCCTGCGTCGAAAGCGCGACGATGTCGGGCAAGGCCGCGTCCCGCGCAATTTGCGGATCACCCGCCGTCATACCGCACGAACACTTCATGCAAGGGCACCAAGCGCCATGACCTATCCCGCCTATGTCCCGACCTTGGGCTTTGCCGAACAGTGCAGCCCCGCCCCCGGCGTGATCAGCGGGGCAATGACCAATGCCTTTGCGCTGAAGGTGACTGACCTTGGCAGGCTGCAGGCGACAGTCGATCACTTCCTCAATGCACCCACGGGCGGCGCGGCCCAGTACATCGTGCTGGGTGAGCTGATTTTCGTGACCTTCATGCACGCTGACCGGCTGACGTCTGGCGCTGAAGCAGTCGGCTGGCAGCCCGATGACGAGATGGCCTTTTGGGTCCCGCTGCTGGTTCGCGGGCCCGCTGGTCAGCCCGACCGGATCCGGATGTGGATGCCCTATATCACCATCAGCGTATCCGAGGGCATGACCACCGGGCGCGAGATCTGGGGCTATTTCAAGCAAACCGGGGATGTCACTGTTGCCAATCACAGCGCAGACCCGATGGTTTTTACATCGCAGGCGCTGATCTATGATCCGCTGGCCAGCACCAGTCAGGGCCGAACCGAGCCGCTGGTGACGATCACCGGCCCCGGTACAGGGGGCGGACTGGAGGCGCTGTGGCACGATGTCGAAAGCTTTGCGCGCGGGATGCACGAGTTGTGGCAGGGCGCCCACGCAGAGATCCGCGGGGGCGATGGCGGTCTGATCCTCGACACCTTGGAGCACCTGCTGGCGGGGCAGGTCGAAGTGGTCAATCTCAAGCAGTTCCGCGATGCCGCCGATAGCAGCCTCGCTTGCTATCAGGCGCTGATCGAGGGGCCCTGCACCATCAAGGCGCTCCACGGCGGCGGCTTGCTACCCGCCGGGTTCAGCGCGACGATTGCCAACTGGGCCAGCAACCCGCTGACCAGTTATCTCGGCCTGCCCACGTCTGGCCCGATCCCGGTGGTCTTTGCGACCTGGGTCAAGATGGACTTCGAAGCCAGCAACGGCCGCGAGGTGTGGAAAGCCAGCGGCAGCGGTGAGCCGCCTGCACCGCCGGGTTGTCTCAACCTTCCAGCCCTGTTCCGTAAATTGTTTGCGGGTAGCCGCTGATCGCGCGGGCCGCGCGCATCCCACTTTCGACCGCGGCTTCGACGCAGCCCGAATTCATCCGGGTCTGGGTCCAGTCCCCGGCCATGACCAGATTGGCAAAGCCGGAATTGCCGGATTCGAGCCGAAGGTGCACCGTCCCCGGAACGCTTAACACATAGCGTTCGCTGGGGTCGATATTTGCGCGGACATATTGCGCGGCCAGCCGTGCAGGACCGCTGCCGCCAGTCGGATCATAGAGCCTCTGCCAGTCAAAGCCGCCCGCTGTCACCGCCGCCGGCCACATCGCCGGGGCATGGCTGTTCAGCCAATCGATCCCGATTTGCGTTGCTACTGCGGTAGCGCAGGCAGGCGGGCTGGGCTTGGCAAAGCACCCGGCGGTGGCGCTTTCGGCCAGCGGCCCGCAGAAATAGGCCACGCTTTTCGGCCCCTCGCCCGGCCAGCTCTCGGCGGTCAGCAAGTGGCTCATATCGGCCCAGGTGCTGTGCGGATCGGCATAGCTGGTCAGCACGGTCTGGCCCCTGTCCCAGCCCATTCCCGCCGTATCGCGGTCCAGCCACAGCTGCAGCGCCTGCGTCTGGACCGTCGCGATCCCGCCCACCATTGCGGCAAATGGCGGATGCGCCGCGATCAGCTCGTCGCAGGTGCCCTTCAGCCCTGCGAGCGCAATCCCCAGCACGACATGATCGAAATCCACCCCGAGCTTGAGCGTCCGCGCTCCAACGCTTTGCTGGCACCAGATGTTTTCAAGATTGAGTTGCTGCTGTTCCAGCTGGGCCGCAATCGCAGCGCCGTCCTTGATCTGACCCCACTGCGGCGCAGAAGGCCAGCACGGCAGCAGCTTGTCCTTGGCATAGGGCACATCGACCAGCGGATCATAGTCCGCCCCGGCCAGATCGACCTGCCGGTTCAGGTCAATCGACTGCACCAGATTGCCATCGGGTGACAGGTGCAGCGCTTGGACCCGGTGAAAGAACTCAAACGCCACCCCGCGTGCCTTCAGCACTTCGTACAGCGGCGAGAAGATCGTATCGCCCATCCCGGCGTTCATCCGGTAAATCACCGCCCCGCGCGCGCCCAGCCCCATGCTGAGCATCACGTACAGCGCCACCCCGGCGGCGGCCTCTGGTTTGGCACTATCCCCATCGCGATAGGCAAAGCCAAGGTCGTAGAGCGCCTTGATCGGGGGCGAATGCGCGGCCTTCTCCGGACAGCCGTGCGAGATCAGCCAGGCCCGGAAATCGAGGTGATCGATCGCCCGCAGCCCCTCGTGACCCTTGGGCAGCACGTCTTCCAGCAAGCCCTTGAATACCGCCCAGCCGATTTCGAGCAATTCGGCCAGCCGCGCAAAATCCTGCTCGATAGTGCCAAGTTCGCCGCGCACCGCTGCGATCGCGTCTTCGATCAAATGCCATGCCCCGCCCAGCAGATGCCGCTGGACCTTTTGCGCGGCGCGGTGTGCACCCGCCGCGCCCAGTTCGGCATGGCGCGTCACCAGCCATTCGATCAGCGCCTCAGCCATTCCAGCCAGTGACATGTGCTCGCCATCGCCCGGCGTGCCCGGCAGCGGCGGCAGCGGGATCTGCCAGAAGTCCCAGCCCGCCCCCTTATGCTCGCCCAGTGAGATGTTTGACTGCGCGGTGAAGGCATCGCTCCAGCTCTGGAACGGGTTGTTCGGTGCCTTGTCCCATTCACCGTAAATCTCGCGGATCATCGCAAAGGCGTTCTGATAGAACCCCAGCCACATGTGCAGCCCATGTTCCTCGATCCGCTGGCCGTAGGCGGCGTTGCGTCCGCTGGCGCCTTTACCGCCCAGCCGCCAGCCCTGCTGATAGACTGTGACAGCATAGCGTGCGCGCAATTCAGGCGTCGCGCTCAGCTCGGCCGCCGCCGTCATCGCGCCAACCCCGCCGCCCAGCACCGCCACCTGAATGCGCCGTGTGTCCTGCTTCATACCGCCCCCCAACCCGCGCGACCCGGAAAGCAGACTAGCATCATGCCGGCGCGATTCCGAATCAGCTTTTGCCTTGGCGCTGGGGGGTGTAAGGATTTCTCCGAGGGGACTGCCGCCAGTGTGACCGACATTTTCATCTCCTATAACCGTGAGGATCTCGAGCAGGCCCGGCGCGTAGCCGAAGCGCTGATCGCCGATGGCTTTGTGGTGTGGTGGGACCAGACCCTGCGAGCCGGGCAGGCCTATGACGAAGTAACCGAGGCGGCGCTGCGCGGGGCCAAGGCGGTGATCGTGCTGTGGAGTCCGCGCTCGGTAGTATCCCGCTGGGTCCGGGCCGAGGCGACACTGGCCGACCGCGCCAAGACCCTGCTGCCGATCACGATCGAGCCATGCGAACGCCCGATCATGTTCGAGCTGACCCAGACCACCGACCTGATCGACTGGGACGGAAACCGCCACTCTCCCGAATGGCAGCGACTGGTTCAAGATATTCTCGTTTTCCTGGGCCGGGAAAGCGGTGCGGCGGCGGCACTGCCAACCGCTGGCTCTGCTCCTGCGGCGCGACCCCCGTCCAAGGCTCGCCGCGGTGAAGCGCCATCGCTGGCGGTGATGCCTTTCTCCAATCGGTCGGGTTTGCCCGATGATGAGAGCTTTGCCTTCGGGATCTGCGAAGACATCATCGACGCGCTGTCGCAGGGCGTGAACCTGCGCGTAATTGCCAGTTCCGCCACCGCGCGGTTCCGCAATGCCCCGGTGCTCGATCTCGAAGACATGGGGCGGCAGCTGGGGGTGCGCTATGTGCTGGAAGGCAACGTCCGCCGCACCGGCGAAATTCTGCGGGTGACCGCTCAGCTAATCGAAACCGCCAATGGTGAAATCGTCTGGAACCAGCGATTTGAACGCCCGGTGGCCGAACTGGCGGCGTTGCAGGAAGAACTGGTGCTTGATGTCGCGGCAACGCTCGATACCAATGTCTACCGGCTCGAAATGGAGCGCGCGCTCCACAAGCCGAGCGACCTTACTGCATGGGAATGCCTGGCCCGGGCAATGGCCGCCAACCGCCTGATCACGCCTGACAACATGATTTTGGCGCTGACCGAGGCGCGCCGTGCGGTGGAGATTGCGCCTGACTATGGCCTGGCCCATGCGATGCTGGCGCTGACCGACGGTGGGCTGTTCTATATCGCCGTGCCCGACAATGACGACGATATCGCGCGCGTCAGAGGGCATATCGATCAAGCCCTGGCGCTCGATCCGGCCAACCCGGCAGTGCTCGGCAACGCTGCCACGGCCTGCTGCTATATCCTCCAGCCCGAGCGTGGCCTGACACTTGCGGAAAAGGCGATCCGGACCCGCCATGGATACGGCTTTGCCCACTTCGCAGCGGGGCTGGCCAATGTCATGCTTGATCGCAATCAGGCGGGCATTGAGCAATTTCTGATCTACCGCAAGCTTGAGCCAGAATCACATCTGCAATTCATCGCCTCGGCCTGGACCGGAGTCGGCCATGCCCGCGCCGGGGACTATGAAGCGTCCTGTGCCGAGTTCCGTCGCAGCCTCGATCTTGTCCCGCTCTATGCGCCCGCAACGATGCTACTGGCCGGTGTCATGGCGGAAACCGGTCGGCATGAAGAGGCTGCACCGCTGATTGCAGAGCTAAACCGGATGGGCACTGGCTTCACCCCGGTCCAGCAGGAACTGCAGATGCGGCGGCTCTATGCCGGCAGCCATTTGCAAGAGCACATGCTGGCACATTTGCGCGGATTTCAGGCTTGATCGGGCGGGATCCGCAAGAGGCTTGGCGCGGGAAGACGCAAGAGGTGAATTAAATGCACTGTCACCGTAATTCAACTGATGGCTGAAGCACTCCCATATTCAGAAGGATCGGTTTTTTCTGTTCCGCTTCGTGAAGGCGGGTGTGCCAGAGGTATTGTAGCCCGCGCTGCGCCGGAGGGCGTCACCTTGTTCGGGTATTTCTTTGGCCCAAAACATGCCTCGGTTTCTGAGCTAGGCATGGAAGATATACGGCCAGAAAATGCAATCCTCAGCGTGATCTTTGGTGATCTCGAGAATTACGCGAGAATTACGGTGGAATTACGGTGAATTACGGTGGAATTACGGTGACAGGGAATTACGGTGACAGAATTACGGTGACAGGTGCGTTATCCCCGAAATTGACTCCCGCCCTGCAGCCTAGTAGCCCTTCGTGATGGCACGGCTTCCCCGAATGGTCCTTCCGGGCATTCCGCATCACGTGACCCAACGCGGCAACCGGCGCGAGCGGACGTTTTTCGAGGATGGAGACTACGCCCTCTATCTCGATCTGCTAGCCGATGCGGCCTTGCGTCATGGTGTGGAGGTCTGGTCCTATTGTCTGATGCCCAATCACGTTCACATCATCGCGGTTCCGCGCGACGAGGACGGCCTGGCGCGGACCTTTCGCCACGTCCATCGGCACTACACCGGCTATGTCAACGCGCGGATGCGGGTGACGGGGCATCTGTGGCAGGGCCGGTTCAGCTCGGTAGCGATGGATGAGCAGCACCTGTTCGCGGCCTTGCGCTATGTCGCGCTCAATCCGGTTCGCGCGCGGCTGGTGGCGCGAGCCGAAGACTGGCCATGGTCTAGCACCCGCGCGCTGATTTCCAGGACCGATGATCATGTCGTGACGGTGGCCCCAGCGTTGGAGCGGACCGCGGACTTCGCGGCTTTCCTCGGTCAGGATTTTGACGAAGCGCTGACCTATGCCGCGCTGCGCAAGGCGGAAAGTCTGGGAAGACCAGTTGGTTCATCCGAATGGCTGGAGGACATGGAGCGACAGACCGGGCAAAAGCTGTTACCTGCCAAGCGAGGACCAAAGCCCAAGGCTAATTCGGGGATAACGCACCTGTCACCGTAATTGCACCGTAATTGAAGAGCTTTAAGCCATGAAGGTATACGTAAGCCAAATTTACATCGAAGCGGGCGCGAGTTTCCCATTTTCTCATAATTTCCAGCGCTACATTCACGCGCGACTGAGCTCGTTGGTGGATGGTTGGGGCCACAATTATAGCCACTATGGGTCTGATTTCGATCTCGTATTTAATATGAGCTCAAAATCAGATCTGGCGTTTACCGAGATCAAGGGACCGACTGTCTTCAAGCGTGACAAGAGTGTGGAGTACTCCATATTTTTGCCGTTCAATCTGCTAGGCAAGGGGTCAGCGGATGAGTTTCGCATGGTTCTGAGGGCGTTGATGGATGGAATTGTGACCGTACTGGATGAGCTTGGGGTCGATACCGAGAAGGTCAAAGCTGAATCAGCTGATATCGTTGAAACCATCGCTAACGATCCGGCGATGTATTCCCATGATTAACAGAGAGATACGATGGGATTACGGTGACACTTTACTTAACCCCTAAACTCCCCCGTTGCCGCTTTCCTACAGCCCCACACTCTGCCATCTTGCTCTCGGAATTACGGTGACAGGTGCGTCATCCCCGTAATTGACTTACAGCTTAGTAACTTTGAAATTGCGGTCCCACTTTACAAAATACACTTAATTCAACGCCAAACTTTCCTACACCCCGTCGATCTGCCACGCTGCCCCAGCCCCGCTCTTTGCCATTGTAGCTGATCGCTTTGCCGCATAGCGGCGCACCGGTGGAACCTCACACAAGGTGACACAAGGTAACAGCCAGAACCCGCCTCGCGTGGAACTTTGTTACCTTTGCCGCCACATTGCGCACCCGCGCCAAATCGCGTATTGCGGCTCACAACCGCCCCGGCTGCGCGAGTCCTGCTGGCTCGCATCTGCCGGGGCTTGGCATTTCATGCGTAAGGAATTCCTCCCATGTCCCGTCGCCGCCAAATCTACGAAGGCAAGGCCAAGATCCTCTATGAGGGTCCTGAACCCGGCACGATCATCCAGTATTTCAAGGATGACGCCACCGCCTTCAACGCCCAGAAAAAGGGCACGATCAACGGCAAGGGCGTGATCAACAACCGGATCAGCGAGCACGTCTTCACGCGGCTCAGCCACATCGGCATCCCGACCCATTTCATCAAGCGGCTCAATATGCGGGAGCAATTGGTGCGGCAGGTAGAAATCGTGCCGATCGAAGTGGTGGTGCGCAATGTCGCGGCCGGTTCAATCTCCAAGCGGCTCGGCATTCCCGAAGGCGAGCCGCTGCCGCACACTTTGATCGAATACTATTTCAAGGACGATGCGCTGGGCGATCCCTTGATTGCCGAGGAACACATCGCCTGCTTTGGCTGGGCCACCAATGAAGAGATGCAGGACATCTCTGCCATGGCGATCCGGATCAACGATTTCATGTGCGGGATGTTCGCTGCGATCAACATCCGGCTGGTCGATTTCAAGCTGGAATTCGGGCGGCTGTGGGATGGCGATTACAGCCGGATCATCCTGGCCGACGAAATCAGCCCCGATGGCTGCCGCCTGTGGGATATGACCACCGGCGAAAAACTCGACAAGGACCGCTTCCGCCGCGATCTGGGCGGTGAGGAAGAGGCCTACCAAGAGGTCGCCCGGCGGCTCGGCCTGCTCGATGCCGATCAGGGGCCGAGCGAAGTGCTGGACCTGAGCGCGCACCGCAAGCTGCGGGGCAAGTAATGCCCCTGCCCTCGCCGTCCGCTGTCGTAGCCTTCTGGCGCGATGCCGGGGCGGCGAAGTGGTTTACCAAGGACGCGGGCTTTGACGCCGAGATCGCGGCGCGGTTTGAGCCCGCGCACTACGCCGCCGCGCGCGGTGAACTGGCGCACTGGGCGGATAGCTGGCACGGCGCGCTGGCCCTGCTGCTGCTGCTCGATCAGTTCCCGCGCAACATCTGGCGCGGATCGGCCCGTGCCTTTGCGACCGATCCCTTGGCTCGCCGCGTGGCCCGCGCCGCGCTGGACGCCGGGCACGACGCCGCCGCCCCGGCCGAACTGCGGCTGTTCTTCTACCTGCCATTCGAACATTCCGAAGCGCTGGCTGATCAAGACTTTTGCGTCACGCTGTGCCAGACGCTCGATACGGCAACCGGGACGGAATGGACCAGATGGGCCGCGATGCACCGCGACATCATCGCCCGCTTTGCCCGCTTCCCGCACCGCAATGCCTGTCTGGGGCGGGAAAGCACAGCGGAGGAGCTGGCGTTTCTGGCCGATGGCGGCTTTGCCGGATAGGCTTGCCCCACGCTTCGTAATCCGCCACCAAGGCGGCCATGAAAAACCGCAAGCTGCTGTTCGCCCTTTCGATTTCCACCTTGGCCCTCGCTGCCTGCGCCCCTCAGATCAAAGGCGTGTCGAGCACCGCCGCGCCGGAACCCGGCTGGGCGTTTGAGAAGAGCGACGTTCCGGTCGATCCGGGTTACCGCTTTGGCAAATTGCCCAACGGAATGCGCTATGTCATTCGCCAGAACGCCACGCCCAAGGGCACCGCGCTGGTCCGGATGCAGATCGATGCGGGATCGCTGGATGAGGCCGACGGTGAGCGCGGCTATGCCCATTATGTCGAGCATATGGCCTTCAACGGATCGACCAGTGTGCCCGAGGGCGAGATGGTCAAACTGCTCGAGCGGCATGGCCTTGCTTTCGGTGCCGATACCAATGCCTCGACCGGGTTTGAGCGCACTACTTATATGCTCGATCTGCCCAAGAACGATCCCGAGCTGCTCGATATCGCTTTGATGCTGATGCGCGAGACGGCCAGCGAGCTGAGCTTCAACCCCGGTGCGGTTGAGCGGGAGCGCGGCGTGGTTCAGGCCGAAATGCGTGATCGCAACACCTTTGCGCTGAAGAATGTCCAGGATCAGCTCGATTTCCAGCTGCCCGGATCGCAAGTGGCCAAGCGGATGCCGATCGGCACCGCAGAATCGCTGGCCGGGGCGACGCCGCAGGGTCTCAAAGCGTTCTGGGCCCGCGAATATGTCCCCGCCCACACCACGCTCTATGTGATCGGCGATTTCGATCCCGATCTGATCGAGGCCAAGATCAAGGCTGAATTCGGTGATTGGAAAGCGGCCTCGGTCGAACCCCGGCCCAAGGGCGGCCCGGTCAACCCGGCGGCGAGCAATCTGGCCGATGTCTATATCGATCCGGCGCTGTCCGAACGGGTGACCATTACCCGCAACGGCCGCTATCTGGACGAGCCCGATACGCTGGCCCAGCGCGACGAGAACCTGATGCGGCAGGTCGGCTATGGCATTATCAACCGCCGGATGCTGCGCCGCACGCGTGAGGCCAATGCGCCGTTCCGCAATGCCAGCTTTGGCACCAGCGACATCTTCAAGGATGGGCGCAGCACCGAACTGGCGATCGATACCGTTGATGGCAAATGGCGCCGCGGGATGATCGAGGCGGGCCTCGAATACCGCCGCGCACTGGAATTCGGCTTTACCCAGGCGGAGATCGACGAGCAGGTCGCGATCATCCGCAGCGGTCAGGCCAATGCCGCGCAGGGCGAGGCGACCCGCAGCAACAGCCAGCTGCTCGGCTCGGCGCAATCACTGGTGATCAACGAGCGCGTACCCGATACCCCCAGCAACGGTCTGACCCGGCTCGAGGCTTTCATCCCCCGGATCACGCCCGATGCCGTGATGGCCGCATTGCGGCGTGAGGTGATCCCGCTCGATGGGCCGCTGCTGCGGTTCCAGGGCCGAACCCCGCCGGCCGATGGCGACAAGGGCCTGCAGGGCGCCTGGGCCGAGGCGATGGCCGCCCCGGTCCGCCCGGTCGAGCGCAAAGCGGCGGCGAGCTTTGGCTACACCGATTTCGGTCCGGCCGGCAAAGTGGTCAGCGATGTCCGCGAGCCTTTGCTGGAGATCCGCACCGTGCGGTTCGCCAACGGGGTGCGGCTCAACATCAAGCGGACCGAGCTCAAAAAGGATCAGGTGCTGATCCAGGTTTCGGTCGATGGCGGCGAAATGCTGGCCACTCGCGACAGGCCATTGGCAACCCGGATGGTCCCGGTGATCTCAATCGGCGGTCTTGGCAAGCACAGCAAGGACGAGCTCGATTCGATCCTGGCCGGGCGGACCGTTTCGGCCAATATCAGCTCGACCGACGAAGCCTTTGTCATCGTCGCCGGAACCAATCCGCGCGATCTGGAGCTGGAGCTGCAACTGGCCACCGCCCAATTCACTGATCCAGGCTACCGCAAGGAAGGCGAGGTGCTGTTCAAGCAGACCATCAACAACCTATTCGCCAGCTTGCGCGCCACCCCGGGTTCGGCGCTCTCGGCTGGCCTTGGAGAGATCGTTTCGGACAAGGATCCGCGCTTCAGCCTGGGCGTGGTCGAAGATTACCGCGTGCTCAGCTTTGACCAGCTTAAGGGCACCGTGAGCGACCGGTTTGCGAAGGGCGCGATCGAGATCGGGATTGTCGGCGATGTCGATGAAGACGCCGCGATTGCGATGGTCGGCCGCACCTTCGGCGCCCTACCCCAGCGCGAGGCTGATTTCCGCCCCTATTCCGACCGCCGCGATCGGCCCTTTACCAAAGAGCGGGGGCGCCAAGTGCTGCGCCACAACGGGGCCAAGGATCAGGCGCTGATCACGATGATCTGGCCGACCCGCGATGGAGAGGATCTGGAACAGGCGCTGCAACTGGAGCTGCTGGAAAAGATCATGCGGATCCAACTGACCGACACCCTGCGTGAAAAGCTGGGCAAGGCCTATTCCCCCGGCGCCAGCAGCAACACCTCGCGGACCTATCGCGGCTATGGCACCTTCAGCGTCAACGCGTCGGTCGATATCAAGGAAGTACCCGCGACCCGCGCAGCGCTCACCGGCACTGTCACCGGCCTGCGGGATGCCCCGGTCAGCGCCGACGTGCTGAGCCGGGCGCGCGAACCGATGCTGGAAGGCTATGACAACCTGCTAAAAACCAACGGCGGCTGGCTTGGTTTCGTCGACCGCGCCCAGACCGAACCGGACCGGATTGCCCGCTATGTGAAGGGTAAGGATCTGCTGAAGGGGATTACCCCGGCGCAGCTGCAAGCCGTCGCGAAAAAGTATCTTACCGCTGACGGCGCGGTGGAAATCAACGTCCTGCCCGAAGGCGTGGATGATCCGCTGGCGGCGGGGGAAGCCGGGAAGTAGCGCCTGCCAAAAAAATGGGGCGGAGCGCCGCAGCACCCCGCCCCAGCAGGGAGGAACTGGTTTTTTCGATCAGAAGTTTATCGTGCCCTCAATCCCGAAGGTGCGGGGAGCGTTGTAGTTGGCATAGTCACCTAGCGTGGTGTTGGCCGCGCTGCGGCGATAGATGTGTTCTTCGTTGAACAGGTTGCGGCCCCACAGTGCGACGGTCAGCTTTTGCCCGCCAGCGCCCATGGGAATGTCTGACAGGCTGATCCGTCCGTTGACCAGAAAGCTCTTGTCAGTAAGCGTCGTTTCGCTGACGAAAGTGTGCACCGGGTCGGAATAGTTGGCATCTACGTGGAAGCGCAGCAGCGTTCCGCTGCCGCCAATCGGCACGTCATAATCGATCGAACCCGACAGCGCGTTTTCCGGCGTGTAGAGGATAAAGACGGTCTGGAACACCGGGGTGGTGATTGGCACTGGCAGCGTGGCGTTGAGCGCTTCCTGCACCGTGTTCCGCGCCGGCGGGACCTTTGTGTAGGTATAGGCATAGGACAGGTTCATCGACAGGCCTTCGACCGGACGGATCGTCAGGTCGGCCTCAATCCCGCGGATCTTGGTGGTCCCGATCGCATTGACCGTTTCCAGCGTGTTGCGGACCGTTCCGTTGGTCTGCGGGATGAAGAAGTTGAAATCGACCTGGCTGTTGCTGCGATCCATGATGTAGCCAGCCACATTGAAGCGGACCCTGCGGTCAAACAGTTCGGTTTTCAGCCCGACTTCATAGGATTTCACTTCTTCCGGACCGAATGACAGGTAGGTGAGCGACCGTGAACTGGCGCCCCCTGCCCGGTAGCCCGTGGCATATTTGGCGTAGAAGTTGATCTCTGGCGAGACCTGATAGGCGATCACTGCCAGCGGATCGAACCGGCTGTTGGTCTGATCGAAGGTAAAGTTCGTCGCCGCGCCATTGACCGTAAACAGCCGCCCGTTCTTTTCATCACGGGTATAGCGCCCGCCCAGCGTGATCCGCAGCGGTTCAGCCACGGCGTAAGTCACCTGACCATAAGCGGCATAGCTTTTGGAATAGGCGATCGATGCGCGCGAAACTGCGGCGGTAGCATAGGTCAATGGATCGATAATGGTATAGCCGGTGACCGTCGCATTCCAGCGGTTGGTGTTGGGCGTGCGGGCCGAGTCGTTAGCGCGCTCGTTAAAATAATAGAGCCCAAAGACGAATTCGACGCTGTCACCCAGCGATCCGACTGCCTGCAGTTCCTGGCTGAATTGGCGCTGGTCCAGCGTGGCGACCGAATAGCGGCTGAAATTGACATTCGGCCCCCACACCGGGGTGCGGTGGGCGCCGCCGGAATTGTCCCACTGGTCATCGCTGACGGTCCGCCAGGCGGTGATCGAGCGCAGTTCAAGATCGGCATTGACCTTGTACTTGATCGACGAAGTAAATCCCTGCGACTGACCGACGCTGACCTGCATAGGCACCTGAATATCGGTTACATCCATCCGGCCATAGCCATAGACGATCAGCGGATTGCCCGACGAATCCTTGGGCAGGGTTGCCAGCGCCGCCGGGGTGATTGTCACCAACTGGCTGTAAAACGGCGTGTTTTCGTCCCGGCTTTTGTCAAACGCAAAGTCGACGATCAGGTCGTCAACCGGCTGCCAACGGGCCGCGACGCGCCCGCCAACCCGGTGAAACTGGTTGAAGCCAGCCTGCCCCGGCATCGAATTGCGGGTGGTCGGCCCCTGATGCTGGATCACACCGTCCAGCTTGATCGAAACGTTCTGCACTGCGGGCAGGTTCACGTGAAGCTGCGTGTTGTAGGAGCCATAGTTGCCAATGCCGCCGCTGACCCGGCCGCCAAACTCGCCGGTCGGCTGCTTGAGCACCATCGAGAGCGCACCGCCTTCAGTGTTGCGGCCAAACAGCGTGCCTTGCGGGCCCTTCAGCACTTCGATCCGCTGAACATCATAGAGCGCGGCGTTGAGGCCGTGCTGGCGGCCAAGATAAACGCCATCCAGGTAGACGCCTACGCCCTGTTCGCGCGCCGGCTGGTTGGCATCGTCCGGCACGATCCCGCGAATCCCGATGGTCAGCGCGGACTGGCGCGATTCAAAGGTCGTGATGCGCAGCGAGGGAACCGAGCCATCAGCCAGATCCATCAGGCTCTGCACGCTGCGCTTTTTGATATCGTCCTCACCCAGCACCGAAATTGAAATCGGTGTCTTCTGAAGGTTGGTTTCGCGCTTTGTCGCGGTAACAACGATGTCGGTCAGGCCGCTGTTGTTCTGTTCCTCTGCGGCAGCTTCAGGGCTGCCGAGGTCTTGTGGGGCGGCGGCGCCTTCGGCTGCTGCGCCATCAACAACAACCGCTTCGTCAGTCACCGAGACTGCGGCGTGGGCAACCTGCACATTGAACAGGCTCATGGCCGTCGCCACGGCAAGGGCGGAAGTGGTTGAGCGCGAAAGTTGACGGATCATTTGGATTTCCCTGAATCGATTTATGGTCGTGTCCGATGTCGGACCAGGGAGTGCTTGTCGGCTGCGACTCACCCCTGCGAACGACCTCGTCGCCGCATCTAGGAGTCCACTGTGTCGCTTGTGCGTAGGTTGGGAGTCAGTGGTGTGACACCAACATGACAGAAATGTGCTGCTGGCTTGGCAAGCTTAGTCCAGCTTGGCCGAGCCGAGCAGCGCGAGCCAGGCAGTGCGGGCATCGGGGGTGAAGCCGTCCTTGCTCATCGCCCCCAGCAGGAACAGACCCTTCTTGCCTTGCACGATCCGATAAATCGCATTGGCGGGGTAGCCAGGACGGCACCCTTGGGATCTGCGCTCAAACGTGATCGAAATATCATCCTGGGTAATGATGCTGAACTGGTTGGCGCATTCCGCGTCACTCTGCCGCTGCAATTCGGCCATCCAGTCAGCCGCTGTCCGCGCCTTGGCACTGGGCGTGCGGGCGATGATGATCATCGCTTCGGTCCAACTGCGGGTCGATTTGCCCCTAATGACAATAAGATCGGTGACGTAGGCGGGATTCTTGCCGTTGAATTGGATCATGTCATCGCGGCCGCTATCGAGTACCTCTTTCAGCGGCTGATACAGCCGGTGATCGAACGACAGCTTTTCCGCGAGCACCGGGCTGGCGCACAGCGCCGCCAGCAGCATGGCCAGACCGCGCAGCAATCTTACCGTCATCACCTCGTTCCCTTCCTCTCCAGCCGCGCGCCGACAATGCGTCGCACAGCGCGGCAGCCTGAGCGCAGTATGCCCGATAAGTGCCTAGAACCAATGGAGAAAAGTAAACGGATATGTGACAGAGATATGACACCGATACGTCACCCACGCTACCACCAGCCGTCAGATTTGCGGCAAAATCAGAACTGTCACCGAACCATCATCAAACGGTCACGAAACCGGCGCAGACGTTTCTGGTGACCTGACAGTTAGCTGACCATCCATGCCCAACCTGACCCATATTCTCATTCCGATCGACAAGGCCGCCCTGATTGGCGAGATCGGCCGACGGCGACCCGATTGGCGGGCCGTTCCGATCGATGCCGCGCTTGGTGATCTGAACCTGGACGGGCCGGCTTGGGCCTTCATTGACTGGATCGGCGAAGCGATGTCGGGGATCGAGCTGTGCCGCCGCCTGCGCGAAGCCCGCTCGACGCGCTCCATTCATGTCACCATGGTGCTTGATACCGGCGACAGCGAAGAACGCCGCCGCGCGCTCAAGGCCGGAGCCGATGATTACATGACCGGCCCGCTCGATTTGCACGCCGTGCTCGACCGGATGGCGCTTTATGAGGCCGTCGGCGCCGCCCCGGCTGCGCCGCGCGCGCGGATTGAAAACGGCGATCTCTGCATCGATCTCGCCGCGCACCAGCTGCGCTATCGCGGCCAGCCAGTCCCGCTGCGGCCCAACGAATTCCGCTTGCTCGCCCATTTCATAGAACACCCCGATCAGGTGTTCAGCCGCATCGCGCTGATCGAGCGGCTGGGCAAGGACGAAGAGGCGATTGACGAGCGCACCGTCGATGTCTGGGTCGGCCGTCTGCGCCGCGCGCTGGCCGCCCACGGTGCGCCTGATCCACTCCGCACGGTCCGCGCAATGGGCTATGTGATGGACAGTTCAGCCCCCTGACGTCTCAGGCATTCAGAGCGAACAGCTTCCGATCGCGGATCTTGGTCGGCTCGGTATAGAACCGCAGCCACCACGCCTCTTCCCCGGCTTTGGGCGGTTTTTTTAGCGATATCCGCTTTGGCGTGGCCGGATCGAGCGCCGCCTCAGCCTTTTGCTGGGCCTGTTTGACCCGGAACCGGTAGGAATCGAAAATCCGCACCGCTTCGACCATGTAGGCGGTGGCAATGCGGCGGTCGCGGAACAGCAACAGGTTCTCACCGTTCTTGGTGTCAGCCGTGCCGGAAAAGTTGAACGAGCCCGTGTAAACCCGCGCGGTGGGTCTATCGAAATCGACCACCACGAACTTGTGATGCATCTTCACTCCGCCGCCGCCCGCGCTCTCGCTGCGGAACGGTTCGGGCAGCTTGCCCGATAGCGCGGCAGCAAAGACCGGCGCGGAATTGCCATCGGCATTGGTCACCAGAATGCCGGTGCGCTTGTCCGAAATGCCGCAGGCGAACACCGCCGGATCCTGCACCACCGCCGCCACTGCCTCGCTCACTTGGCCCCCGGTTTGCGAGAGGAACGCGAGGCTGAAAAACAGGCTCGACTGGGCCTGCGCCACGTCCTGCCCGATGCTGGCGAGCAGCGCCTTGGCCTCGCTGCGCGGCGACATCGCGATTTCGGCATCGATCCCGGCAATCGGCAGCTTACGCCACTGCGTCACGAGGCTCTTTTTGAAATCGCGGGTTCCCGCCCAATAGGCCTCAAATGCCTCAAGCTGCATCGCAACCACGGCCGCGCCTTTCAGCACGACCACGTTGTTGGCCTGCACATAAAAGCCCCGCCACGAAAAATTGGTTGAGCCGCAGACCACCGACTGGGTCACCGGGCCATCGACCACGATCATCTTGTTGTGCTGCAACTGGCCCATGTGCTGGCGCAGCACCTGCGCGCCCGCAGCGGTCAATTGCGCCGCGGCCAGGCTTTCGGCCGAATGGGCATCGGCCTTGTGCGCGCTGTCATCGATGATGATCTTGAGCCGCGCGCCCAGCTTGACCAGCCGCGCGACCATTTCCGGCAGGTTGAGCTCATAGGCCACCACCCGAACCTGCGCGCCCGGCTCGGCCACTGCCGTTTCGAGCAGATCGAGGATCCGATCGCGCGCATCGAAACCCATCCAGTCATAGGCCCTCGCCGCTTGCGGGTGGGTCGAAACAAACCCCAGCCCGTCATCGGCCTTGGCCGGGATCAGCTGCTTGAGGCCAGCCGAGCCGCCGAACTTGTCCGAAAAGGCCTGCGAGGAAACGAACCCGCGGGTGAAGCAGACATCGACCTTGCCCGGCCAGGTCTCGCGCTGCAGCACGATCCCGATCTCCTGCGGCTCGCCGTTGGACAGCGTGTCATTTTCGCCCATGTAAAGCGGGGTGACGCGGTATTGAAACGCATCCGCCTTGTCGGCATCGCGCGGGAAATGGACCCAGCGAAAGGTCTGCAGCGGCGCCTCGGTGCTGGGATATTGCGGCGCGGCGGCACCCGGCGGGGTCGGCCGTTCACGCCCTTCAAAGCACAGCCGGTTGTTGACCGCGTAATAGCGACCGGCCCCCGGCGGCTTGAACTCGATCGCGAAGCCGACGAAATCGGCCGGCGGTTCACCAGTCTTCCAGTCCATCGCCAGCATGCACATCCCGTCGCCGCGATGGACCGTCAGCGAGAACACTGCTGCCGGATTGGTGCCGCGTACCAGATAATCCCCACTCATCGCCTGCCCCTTCTTGGTTGCCGCCCGCCTCATCGCCCGACTCGGTCACAGATCGCCGTGATGCGGGTCACAGTTTGGCAGTGTTTGGGGTGGGGGGAAGTGGAGAAATACTGAAGCGGATGCAGAGGTGTCGCGGCAATTCCAACGCGGCCTCAAGCTGAAGGCGAATCAGGGGTTATTGCACCTGTCACCGTAATCACTTGCAGCTTATTCCGAAGAGTCTGAATAGTTGACAATTACGGTGACACGTCCGCACCAGTCCTTTCCTACACCCCGCCCCTCTGCCATGCTGCGCACACCCCAAGCGCCAAGCGAGCCGCAAGCCGGACAGATACTCCCCCGCTTCAGCCCGCTCAAACCAAAGGCCACAGCTCCAGCGCAGAGATCACCGCACAGTTCAGCCCTAGCGCCTTGTAACTAGGTCCCTTAATCCGCCGCCCGGCCCGAAAGTCTCACGCTTTCGCAACTCGCTTTACGTGAGCATCGGCGCCCTCGTCTGCCGCCGCCAGCTCCTCAAACCCGCTCAACAGCTCGGTCTATGGCTATGACGGGATCGGCAAGATCAGAGTTATCCTGATGACCGGAGCTAGCTTTCCTCGAGGCCGGGGAGATCGCCAACGGATTGCCGCTCGCGCTAGTGCTGGTAGTGATGTGCTGAAGCGCCAAAGCTGGGCCGGCTCGAACCCCACCCCCGCTAGCTTGGCAGGCGCGCCCAGTTGTGCGTCGCCCAGACCAGCAAGGCGCAGGCCGCCAACGCGGCATAAGGTAGCCACCCGGCCCGCGGCACCACCAGCTCCTTCTCGAAGGGGTCCTCGGCGGTACCTTCGGAAACCGGGAACCTTCCCTTGTCCTGGACGTAGTGACGCCAGGCGAAGACCGGGATGATCAGCAGCGCCGCCAGCAGCCCGTTGCGTAGCGTCCCCTCGCCCCAGACGTCGGCGCCTGCGCCCATCCAAGCCATGTTGACGAAGCCCAGCACCGCGCCCAGCGCCAGCAGCCAGGTCGGGCAGCGATAGGGGCGCTTCCAGTGCTTGCGGTCGATGCGATGGATCCAGCCAGCCTGGAGGTTCAGGAAGTTGAAAATGAAGTAACAGACGTTGCTCATCATCAGTACCGCGAAATAGTCAGAGGCGAGCAGCAAGACCAGGTTGAAGGCCAGGTCGGTCCACATGGCCGGGATCGGCGCGCCGTGCTTGTTGACCCCCGAAAGGTAGCGCGGCAGCCAGCCATCGACCGAAGCCTGGTAGAGCGTGCGCGAGGAGCCAAGCATCGAGGTCATGACAATCAGCAGTAGCGCCATGATCAGCATGACGATCAGGAGGTTGCCGACGATCACCCCGCCCCCGACGATCCGCGCCAGCGCCTGTGCCACCCCCGAACCGTCATAGATCGTGGGATCGAGCATCCCCTCGAGACCAAGCGAGGCCTGAAACGCGAGTGGCACCAGGATGAAGATCGCCATGCAAAGCAGCCCCGCGGCGAACAGCGCTCTGGCGGTGTCGCGCGCCGGATCTCGGAATTCGCGGGTGTAGCACACCGCGGTCTCGAACCCATAGGTCGACCAGCCCGCGCCGAACATCGCGCCCGCCAGTAGCGTCAGCCCAAGCGTGTCCCAGCTGCCAAAGGCGAAGTTGCCGGCGGCGTCCTTGATCATCGGCAGCAGCGGAAACAGGTTCTCGGTTGGCAGATCGCCGGTCAGCAGCGGCACTAGCCCGACCAGCAGCAACGGGGTCATGCAGGCGAAACCGAGGATCTTCTGAAAGTTGGCCGCGCGGGCCACACCGTGGTGCTGCAGCGCGAAGGTCAGCAGCAGGAAGCCGGTGGCTATCAGCGAGACCAGGTTGATCCGCATGGTCAGCCCCTCACGCACGAGACCGAGATCGAACAGCTGGATCTGCCAGGTCCGGATCGCCGAGTCCGCGGGGAACAAACTGGCCATAACATAGCCCGCGGCAAGGCTGGTCCCCAGCGCCAGCACCGGCGACCATGCCAGCCAGTTGCACCACACCGAGATTGGGGCGATGAACTTGCCGTAAGGCAGCCATCCCGCTGCGCCGTATACCGAGGCGCCGCCCGACTTGTTGGGATAGAGCCCGGCGATCTCGGCGTAGACGAACGACTGCATGAAGCCCATCAAGATCGAAGCAATCCAGATCACCCAGCTCGGCTGACCGATCGTTGCGGCGATCCCGCCCATCGTTAGGAGCACCCCGGCGGGCACCCCGCTGGAGGCCCAGAACGCATCCTTCCAATCGAGTTGGCGGCGCAATTGCAGCTGGTCCACCCCGGCGGTCGCTTCAGCCTCACTGGCCACTGGTTTTTATCCCCCCATCAAACAGTTGGGCCCGCCGCTGGATTGCATCCCAAGGCGGGCCCGTCCGGCACTGGCGCGATCCCGAAGGACTCAGTTGCCGAAATTGTAGCGCACCACCACGCCCCAGGTGCGCGGCTTGCCATAGACCCCCAGGCTGTCACCCCAGAATAGCGAACCGTCGAAAGCGTAGACCCGGTACTTCTGGTTGAACAGGTTGTTGACGAAGACCGCTATCGAGAGCTTGCCGCCCGCCGGTTCGAAACCGATGCGCAGGTTCTCGACGTGATACGAGCCTTCCTCTTCGACCGGCGCGCACAGCACGGTGAAGCAGAAGCTGCTCGAATAGAGCGCATCGGCTTGCAGCGAAGCCTTGCCGCCGGCTAGCGGGAACTCGTAGCGGACCATCGCGCTGCCCGAGAAGCTGGGCGCCTGGGGCAGATCGTGATCCTCTATCGTCACGCCATCGGGCAGCAGCACGTCCTTGACCTTGCTGTCCTGGAACGCGGCGTTGAGCGAGATGGTCAGGCCATCGACCGGACGGGTGTTGAATTCGGCCTCGATACCCTTGTTGCTGGCTGAAAGGTTGCGGATCAGCTGCGAAAACCCGTCCTGCACAAACGCCTGGTAATCCTGATAATCGTAGTAGAACGCGGTCAGGTTGAAAGTGGTTTTCGGACCCAGCTTGGTCTTGAGCCCGACCTCGTAGGAATCGAGCTTTTCGGGATTGTAGGGAATGTTGTTGATCGTATCGATCACGTACTGACCAAGGAACGGCGTGCCGGTCGAGAAAGTGAACCCGCCAGACTTCGAGCCGCGGTTATAGCTGGCATAGATCAGCGTATCCGGGCTGGGCTTGTAATCGAGCGCGAGCCGCCAGGTCAGACCATCGAAGCTGGGAGTAGCGGCGGCTGGCGTGACCGTCACCCCGGTCAGCGGGGTGGCGCCGGTGGGATCGTTGTAGGTGATGGAATCCGGCCCCCAGTGCATGGTGAAGCCCGAATGAAACTCGCTGGCATCGTAGGTGCCACGCTTGCTGTCGTTCCAGTAACGGATCCCGGCGATCAGCTTGAGCTGATCGTTGAACTCATAGTCGTTCTGGGCAAAAAAGGCGAACGACTTGGTTTTTTGCCTGATCGCCACAATGGGATCGTAAGCCTGGAATGGCGTGGCATACTTGGCTTCGAAATCGCCGTCGATGACCAATCCATAGGCGCCGATCACCAGATAATTGTTATCGGTTGAGTAAGCCGCGCGGAACTCCTGCGAGTATTGCTTTACGTCGGCATCCTGAAAGAAGATCGTGCCAGAGGGGTAGCAGGTCACCGCCTGGGCAGGAGCGGCGCAGGGACCGGTGGCGAACCCGAAGAAAAAGTCTGGCGGACTGTTCAAGTCGTAAGGCAGTTCGGGCACGCCGTTGCCGCCTTCGATGTAGAACTTCTTCAGGCTCTGGTAGTCGGTGATCGAGGTCAGTGTGACCGCGCCGAAATCAGCGTCCATCCGCAGTGTCGCGCCGAAAATCTTACGATCAACATAGGCCGCCCCGGTGCCCGCCGTCTTCCACGGGTTGCCGCCCTGCGAGGGGGTGATCGCCGGATTGGTGTAGCCGTTACCGGTCGAACCTGGAACGCCGCCGTTCAGCGAAGATCCGAAATAATTGTTCCAGTAATCGCAGACTTGATTGGCGGGAAGGAACTCGCCTTGAAACTGCGCGTTGGGGCAAGCCGGAGCGAGCGAATAGATCCCTGCCTGGCGCTCCTTGTCGGTCTGGGCATAGCGCACCGTCAGCTTGGCCTGGAAATTCTCGGATGGTGCGAGCGCGATGATCCCGCGCAGCGCCCAGTGGTTGTTTGCGCCTCGGTCCTTTTGGCCGGGAGTGATGTTTTTCATGTAGCCGTCGTCGCGGTTGTAGATACCCGCGATCCGCGCCGTCACACCGTCGCCCAGCGGGCCGGAGACCGCGCCTTCGATGATGGTCTGGTTGAAACGGCCAAAAGTGCCACTGACATAGCCTTCGGGCGTGTCAGTTGGTTGGTTGGAGACGAACAGGACTGCGCCGCCAGTGGCGTTACGCCCGAACAAGGTGCCTTGCGGGCCACGCAGCGCCTCGACCCGGGCAAGATCGAACACCGGGAAGCTCGCGGTGGTGATTGAGCTGGCGTAGGCGTCGTCCTGATAAACCGCGACCGGCGGTTCCTGCTGGTCGCCGTAGTCGTTCTGACTGACACCCCGAATGTTGAACACCACCTGGCTAGAGCCATAGGCGTTGTACTTGAGGTTGGGGATGGCGCGGACCACGTCGGTGGCATTGGTGATGTTGAAGCGCTCGACATCATCCTCGCTCAAGACCGAGACGGCGATCCCGACATCTTGCAGCTTCTGCTCGCGCTTCTGTGCGGTCACGACGATATCGGTGGCGGTTGATTCCTCGTCCTCGGCTGTTTGGGCCAGCGCGGGTGTGGCGAGCAGTCCTGCCGCCAAGACCCCCAGCGAAACGTTGCGCTTCAGCGATGCCACCGGATTCCAGGTCGTTGAATTGTTGGCCACAGGTCCCTCCGTTTGTTCTCGTTGCCGCAAGCCTGCCAGCTTGGGCAGACAGGCCGCCGTACGTTTTGCACGCGCGATCTGCCGATGATAGCCATACTGAACGCGCTTGCAACAACTTCTCAAGGCGCAGGTCCGTTCCAGGCCGACAGCCGGCGTGAAGGCGCCGCAGAAGCGGACTCCACTCGACCAGGACACTGGACGGAGCAAGCCGAAAGAATAGCGGAATTGCTGAAGAATTTGGTTGAAATCTGCTGTGGCTTGTCGGCGGCGAAGGCGCTATTGAATGCAACCTCAATATTGGTTTGGAGCAACTGGAATGCGCAGACGCGAGCCCGAAGATCGACGCCTCCAGTTGGTGCAGGCCGCGATGGCGACGCTGGCCGAAACCGGCATCAGCGGCTTCACGATGGCAGAGGTTGCTCGGCGAGGCGGCGTTTCGGCCGCGCTGATCGTCCATTATTTTGGTGACCGCGACCAATTGTTCGAAGCGACGTTCCGGTTGCTGATCGAGCGGGTGACCACCCAGCCGATGATCGCGCTTGCGACAGCGAACGGGCCCGAGCAACGGCTGCGGGCCTTCGTTAGCGCGCATCTCGATCCAGGCGAACTCAGCGCCGAGGCTTCACGCGCATGGCTTTCGCTGTGGGGCATGGCACTCTACCATCCGGCGCTCGCAAGGCTCCAACGCGTCCACCAGGAACGGATGCTCTCCAACCTGCGGCACGAGCTGCGCCAGCTTATCTCCAGTTCAGAGGTCGAGCGAGTCGCCGAAACCATCGCCGCGATGATCGACGGTTTTTGGCTTCGCGCGGCGCTTGCCAAATCGTGGAAACCGGATGCCGAGATGCCGGTCGAGTGGATTTTCGATTTCATCGACAAGAGTCTGGCGGAGGACATCCCAGCCAACGCTGGAGCTCCGGACCCAAGCGAGGAAAGCTTCGAAACGATCAATCCCGCCACGGGACAGACGATCGCAACCATCCGGATTGATGGTCAGGCTGAAGTGGACCGGGCCGTAGCAAGGGCAGCCGAAGCACAAGTCCACTGGGCGAGAACTCCCGGGGTCGAACGCGGACGGATCCTGCACCGTGCTGCGGCGCTGCTGGTAGAGCGCAATGCGGAACTCGCGCGGCTAGAGGCAATCGACACCGGCAAGCCAATCCAAGAGACGATCGCAGTCGATGTCCTGTCAGGCGCGGATTGCATCGAGTATTATGCCGGATTGGCCCGGACCATCGCGGGGGAGCATCACGACCTCGGTAATGGCGCGTTCGGCTATACCAGGCGCGAACCGCTGGGTGTAGTTGCGGGGATCGGGGCGTGGAACTACCCCATCCAGATTGCCTGCTGGAAATCGGCACCTGCGCTCGCTTGTGGGAACGCAATGATTTTCAAGCCCGCTGAACTGACGCCGTTAACCGCCATCGAGCTGGAAAAGATCTACACCGAAGCAGGCCTCCCTGCCGGGCTATTCCAGGTCGTGCAGGGCAAGGCTGATACGGGCCGTCTGCTCAGCTGCCATCCCGGTATCGCCAAGGTTTCGCTAACCGGCGAGGTAGGCACCGGAAAAAAAGTTATGGTCGATGCGGCTGGCACGCTCAAATACGTCACACTGGAACTGGGCGGCAAATCAGCACTGATCGTGTTCGAGGATGCCAATATCGATCAAGCGGTGTCTGGCGCGTTGCTCGCCAATTTTTATTCTGCGGGTGAGGTCTGCACCAACGGTACGCGGGTATTCGTCCACAAAGCGGTGCGCGACGAATTTCTCGCAAAGCTGAAAGCGCGCACCGAGGCGATGGTAATCGGCGATCCGCTCGATCCCGCAACCCAATTGGGCGCGCTGATCTCCGAAGCCCATCTTCACAAGGTCCTTGGCTACATCGCCTCAGGGCAGCAGCAGGGCGCGACCTTGCTGACCGGCGGCCGACGAGTGACTAAAGGCGATTGCGCAAAGGGTGCGTTCGTAGAACCAACCGTGTTCACAGGGTGCACCGACGAGATGGTAATTGTGCGCGAGGAGATCTTCGGACCGGTCATGGCTGTCCTCGATTTCGAAGAAGAGGCCGAGGTCGTCGCCCGCGCCAACGACACCAGTTTCGGTCTGGCGGCGGGCATCTTTACGAACGATCTCACCCGCGCCCACCGCGTCATCGCCGCGCTCGACGCAGGCACCTGCTGGATCAACACCTACAATATCACCCCGATCGAAATGCCGTTTGGCGGCAACAAGCAATCGGGCCTGGGCCGCGAGAATGGCAAGGCTGCAATCGAGCACTACACCCAGTTGAAAAGCGTCTATGTGGCGATGGAGCCAATCGATGCGCCCTATTGAGACGCTTTTACTACGTCATTATCGGTGCAGGTTCGCCAGTGCTTGTATGATTTGTGGCCGACTTTGCGGATTTCCCGACTAAGCTGATTGTGAACGTTGGCGCGGCCCGAGGCCAACTTCTGCAAGGTCTTCATTTGCCAGGCAGCGAAGTCGCTTGGCATCGAATTTGCAGAAGGAAAGAGCGCAGCGGCATTGGATCGAAAGGTAGCAAGCGCGCCGCCAAGCTCAGGAATTTTGATCATATCGGAAGACTTCGGCGAATGCGGTGGACGTCAGCTCCCGCTAATTTTCGAGTCCTTGAGAGGCATCTTTGGCCTCTCTGATTGCCGCCGTACGTTCACGTGGCAAACAGCTGAAGATTTGTTGTTGGACCGGGACGGGTCGCATTTTGATGACGCCGGCACCCGGAAACGCACAACCTGCCGGACACTTCGGAAACACTTTGGGCGGAAGTCTGCGATGAGCCAGTCCGATCGAATTGGTTTTGGCAAATCCCTGCTGCTGTCGCGCGGGTGGCTTGTCGCACCATGGATTTCGGCTATCAGGTCTCGACTGGGCTAGAGCCACACCTCGACCGACGCGCGATCGATCTGATGCTCCGACGAGAGGGTTTGCGTGGCGGACACAGATGTATTGGCACATGGGCTTCGCGACGAGGAACTTCGCCTCGCTACGCTTTATTCCTATGATATCCTCGACAGTGACACCGAACCGGCTTTTGACAAGATCACCAAGCTCGCCGCCAATCTTTTCAACGTACCCGTCGCGCTCGTCACCTTCATTGATGACAGGCGGCAATGGTTCAAGTCGGCGATTGGGACGAGCGCCACCGAAGTCCCGCGCAGCATCGCTTTTTGCACGCATACCGTGGTGTCAGGTCAGCCGACAATCGTGCTCGACGCGGCCAACGATGCACGGTTCGTCGACAATCCGATGGTTGTCGGCGCGCCGGACATCCGGTTCAACGTCAGCGTTCCGCTTCGCGCCCCTGATGGCACCATTCCGGGGACGATCTGCATCGTCGATAGCGCGCCGCGACAGGCCTTCTGCGCGCAAGACCTCAGCCTGCTGAACGATCTAGCCGACGTCGTCATGGCGGAACTAACCTTACGGTTAACCGCTAAGGAGAAAGATGCTGCGATCCTCGAACGCGACGTCGCCAACACCATGCTAGACGATGCGTTGGACTTCAGTGAGGTGGCTATCTGGAGGCTGGACATCGCCACGGGTGCGATCAGTTGGCGCGGTGCGACCCAACCCGTTTGGGGCGGGGACGCAACATCGCTGAAGACGCTGGACGATGCCTTTGCCGCGATTCACCCGGAGGACCGCGATCGCGTAAGCAGAGATATGGAGGCGGGTCGAGGCGCCCCAACGGGATATCGGTCCGAATTTCGGATCATTGCACCCGATGGCAGTGAACGCTGGCTGGCGGGTCGCGGCAATTACGAAACGAGTCCGGCAGGCGACATAATGACCGGTGTCAATTACGATATTACCGCGCGGAAGCAGCGGGACACGCACCGCGAGATGCTGATGGGTGAAATGCGTCACCGTATGCGCAACCTGTTTGCCAATATCCACGCAATCATTTCGCTAACACGGCGCTCTGCGACATCGATCGATGATTACGTGCGGCGCATCGGCGAACGCTTGGCGGCGCTGACGCGAACGCAGAACGTGTTGTTTGCGGAAGATGTCGAGAGTCGTTCGCTCGCCGTGCTGCTGGACGACTTGCAGATTGTGTATCCGCAAATCACCTGGTCGGGCGAAGATGTCGAACTGCCGGATTCGGCGATCGTCGCACTCTCGCTCGTGTTCAACGAGCTATCGACCAATGCGGTGAAATACGGCGCTTTGGCGTCAACTTCAGGCTCGGTCTCAATTCGCTGCGGTGTAAACGCTAGCACTGCTGGTGGACGCATTGTCGAGCTGGAATGGATTGAAGCCGATGGGGTCGGTCCAACAATGCCGCCGACAACAACCGGCTTCGGCACGCAATTGATCGAAATGAGCATACGGGATACGCTTAAGGGCACCATAGCACGCAGATGGGAGCAGGGCGGCCTCCAATGCACTATGCAGTTCGAATACGAAGCTGCGCTGCCCGTTAGTTAGTCGAGATTGAATGCGCGAGCGCGCAGGTCCTTAACGATTCCACAGTCTATGGAAGATTGGAGTTTTATCTCGCACTGCCGCATGGAGCCCAACCGATGGCAGCGACGGCTCCAGCCGCTAACCAAGCGTTCATTCGAGGCGTAAGGACGTGGCGTCGAAAGCTGTCCTTCATAGCAGCAATATAATGTGTTGCAGTGCCCAGACGTTGAAACTCTTGCCACATGTCCCGACAGATCCCCGAAGGGTTCGGCATTCCAGCGTTCGCGTTCAGGAGGGAACGCCATCGCCAGTGCCAAGCTTTTTGCTACGCGCCGACCATGTCAAGTTGACGCTCCGGCGCACCTTGAAACTCGCGCTCACGGACAGGCCAGACATGCAGGCAAGGCGCGCTGATGGAAACCATTCACGGCACAGCAAATACCGCACTCCCGCGATCCTCATGATGGACGGTATGTTTACCTTTTCCCTGCATTCAACTTGGCTATGCGCAGCGCTGACATTAGGCTTGGATCATGGATAAAAACCTGCGGCCCAGCGTGCGTCGTGGGCGCAGTCTATTTCTTGGCGGCCTGCCTTGCCTTCAAGATTTCGCAAGGGGTGGGCGGGATCGCGACGATCTGGCCGGCAAGCGGTGTTTTCGTGTCAGGCCTGCTGATCGCAAGGCCCGGCCATACCGCGGCGATGGCTTGCGCCGTGGCCGCCGCAAGCCTTGCTGCCAATCTCCTGTTCGGCGCGACTTTCGCCATGGCATCGACCTTCACATTCGCCAACGTTCTGGAGGGCCTGCTGATCAGCCAGCTGGTGATCCGTACCGCTGGTGCGCCGCATCGGTTTGACGATACCCGCTGGCTTGCAACTTTCTTCGGCGCCACGCTGAGTGGCAGTCTTGTCAGCAGCATGGTTGCGACCGTGCTGGCTGGCGGTCTGACCCTGGCCTTCTTTGTCTCGTGGTTCATGACGGTCAGTCTGGGCATATTGATCATTACCGCACTGGTGGTGACCATTGCCAGCGATTGGCGCCAGACCCGTCCGACCCCGAACGCGGCCCTGCAGTTGTTTGCTTTGACCGCAAGCGTGGCGGCAGTTAGTTTGCTGGTTCTGTCGCTCGAAGACGGACGCTTCCTGTTCTTGCCGATGATCGCGGTAATTGCCGCCACTTACATGTTTGGGGCCCGCGGCGCCGCCCTTAGCATCAGCGTGATCGCGATCATTGCGACGCTGAAAACCGATTTCTCTGGGCCGGTGCTTGGCAGTGTCGGGCTGAGCAGCGACACGCTGTTCTTGCAGTTCTTCTTGCTCAGCCTGTTGTGCGCGGCCTGGCCGCTATCGGCGCTCATGGCTGAAAAGGCCCGACTGATCGAGCAATATGCCGAAGCGAACAAGTTCCTCGAGATGGCCGAAACTGCAGCCCGCATCGGGCATTGGCACATCGGGCCGAACAACACCTCGCTGTTCTGGTCCAAAGAGGTGTACCGAATTCATGGGATCAATCCGGACGGGCTGATGCTCGATGAAACGATGCATCTTCAGAATTCCTCTTCGCTCGGCCTCTATCATTCCGATGACCGCGACAGGGTTCGCGGCATCCTGGTTTCAGCAATGGATCGCCATCAGCGCTTCAGCTATGAAGCGCGCATTGTGCGGCCCGACGGGTCGATCCGGCACATTTCCAGCGCTGGCCATCCGCGATATTCTGGCGCGGGCGAGTTCAATGGCCTGTTCGGGACACTTCAGGACGTTACCGAACAGGCTGAAACGCTAATAGCCTTGCAGCTTGCCCGCAACGCGGCGCTGTCCGAGGCTGACACCGCGCGTTGGCTGTCCGAAACCGATGAACTGACCGGCATGGCCAATCGCAGGAAGGCGCTTGGAGAACTGCGTGCTGCGGTGCGCGCGACCGCGCATGACAACAGCCCGCTCTCGCTGGCCATCCTCGACATCGATCACTTCAAGTCGGTCAACGATCAATACGGTCATCACATCGGTGACGAAGTTCTAAAGCGGGTTGCCCAAATCATCTCCGCGCAGCTGCGACCAACCGATCTGGTCGGGCGTCTGGGCGGCGAAGAATTTGTGGTAATTCTGCCTGGACAGGATGGTCCAGCCGGGTTCAGCATTATCGAGCGGATCAGGCTGCGGATCGCGTCCGAAAAGTGGACCGTCACGGGGCTGCCGCAGATAACTGTAAGCGCTGGCATCACGACCGTATCGTCCGGCGACGAGATCGAGGATGCCCTGAAACGAGCCGATCAAGCGCTATACCGGGCCAAGAATGACGGACGCAATCTGCTGCGCGCGGCGGCCTGAAATTCGGCAGAGCGAATAGCCGCCGATCCCATACTCTAGCGCCGGTTGATCGCTTCAAGATCTGGTCCCGGCCGAAAACGGTTCGCCATCAAAGACCATCAGCGGCACCCCGCAATAACCCCGGCGCACTGCCCCCGTTAGCGCGCCTTGAAAGCAGCTCAAATCTGACGATTTTGAGTTTCGGTAAGAACTTTCAGCGGCACGGATTATCGCCAAGCAGCTACGCACCCGGGCAAATCGACTGTTCCGAGAACCACATCAGGGGAGATCTTGAACTGCTTGGCGTTGGTGTCAGTCCAATGCGAACCCGCCTCCACCAGGCGTACAAGGGGTCACGCGCCGCCGGATTTAAACTGCAAGATTTCTCCACTCGGGGAGGGCCGCCGAGCGCTGCTGATTTCTAATGTTTTTTCGTGACGGAGCCCTCAAGGATCTCGCCTTCGCAATCGGTGGCGCACCACAGGTAGGCCACCGCGCCGTTCAATAGCGAGAGCGGATAGCGTCAGTAGAGCATCACCATTATGCGGATGACCACGGGCGACGAGTGAAACTATCGGAACCGATTTTCAGCCTTGCTCATCCGTTCCGGCTAGCAGTCCACCATTTGACCCGCATCCCTGTGAAAGCCCCCCTGGCGGGGCTGAATTGCCCCGGCCGGGGCATTTTAGACCTACCGGTCCGGCCCCTAGAAAATCAGGCGCTTTGCTTGGCATGGGCGTGAATCTGTGGGGCTAGATGGCCCCAACCCTTGAACATAAGAATCGCAGAACGTCATATAACTATCTAAACTTCAAAGATATTAATCACATGGCACGGCACGTGCAGTTGTCTGCTCGAGGAGATCGACCTTGTTTGAGCGAAAGGACGCAGCGCTGGCTTATGTGCAATTCGAGATCCTGTCCTATCTCCACAACGAACCGCGTGGTTGCGATACAATCGGCGGTATCCTCAATTGGTGGCTCTACCATCAACGACTGGCGAATGGGCCAGTCCAGGTCCGCAAAGCGGTGTTCGCACTGGTCCGCGAAGGCCGGCTCCGCGAAGTCAAGCGTCAAGGTGCAGAGCCGCTTTATGGCGCAGCATCCAGCCCGATTCCGACCAACCAAATTTCGCCCAACCCCTGCGATTCAGACGAGGAGTGAACGATGCCAGTCCAGGTGACCTATCCCGGTGTCTATGTGCAGGAAGCGCCTTCGGGCGTGCACGCCATTTCAGGCGTCGCGACTTCGGTTGCGGCCTTTGTCGGCATGTGCCCATCGGGGCCAGTCAACGTGCCGACCCGGATCTTCTCGTTCCGGGAATACGAGGCCCTGTTCGGCGGATCGGCGCAGGTCGGTGAGATGACCGATCAGGTCCGGCAGTTCTTCATGAACGGCGGCGGGACGGCTTGGATCGTGCGCAACGCGGCAGGTGCGCTCGACGGGGATTCGTTGAAAGCGCGCAGCAGGCTGCAGGCCGAAGACAACACCAATATTCTGACTCTCTCGGCCCGGAGTGCCGGCAGTACCGGGAACGAGTTGCGGGTGGAGATCGACTACGCCACCTCCAGTCCCGAACGGTCCTTCAATCTCAAGGCGTTTCGGCAAACGGTTCAGAGTGACGGGCAGGTCAAGCGGTCCGAGGAAGAGACGCTGACCGATCTGTCGATGGATCCGGCATCCCCGCGCCATGTGGCAAAGATCGTCAACGAACAGAGCGGCCTGCTCAATGCTGTGATTCCGGCGGGACTGACCCCGCTCGGGGTCAATGTCAGTCAATCGGGTCTGGTTTTTGCCAGCGCAGCCCCCGGCGGTGTCAAACAGTTCTTTGTCGCACACCTGGCTGGACCCAGTCATTTCATCTCGCTCAGCGTGGCCAACGGTGCGCCGGTTCTGGTTGGTCTTGCCGGGCTGTCCGGCCTCGCCGATTCCGCCACAATCTGTGCGGCAATTCAAGCCTCCGCCCTGGCAGAGTTACCGGCCGGAACCAATTTGACGGTCACGACAGTCTTAGCCGCAGGGGGTGAACTGTTGCGGTTCAGATCGACTCAGGGTCCGGTGGTGATCACCTCGGCACCGAGCAACGATGCCGCCGCGATCCTGCGCCTTGGCATTGCCAATGGCGGTCTTGAAGCCGATCACTGGTCAAGCCGCCGACCGGCCAGCACAGGCCTCGTCACGCGAGTGCACACCGGAAATACCATCGGCGACGTGTTTAACCGGATCCACGTTCTTGCCGATACCGCCGGCAACACTTTGGGTAACTGGGCGCTGACCGCCGCGACGACCTCGGCCACGGCCACGCCGGGCGCGCCGTTCAATGTGGCAGCGAAACTCGGCGCTGATGCCACCACCGGTCTCACCGGTGTGATCGGCAGCTTTGCGGCCGTGGCGGCGGCGCTCGACGTGCTGGTCTCTTCGATCGACGCCAACAGTGGCGGCGATTTCGAGCCGTTCCGGGCCGGACTGCGGCTTGGCGTGCGGCCGACCTATGGCACACAGGATTCCGATCTCTCACTGTCGCTGACCAGCACCGGGGCCTATGCTTTGCAGACCAACACCGGACTGGCCCAGGCGAGCACCGATCCAACCAACGTCGTCCGTTATGCCCTGGGCAGCACAGTTCCGGTCCCGCCCGCCGGACCGGGCGGAACCTATCGTATCCTCGACCAGAATGGCAACGATGGCGCCGCTCCGCTGCCGGTCGATTACGACTACAGTTTCGACAAGCTCGAGCGTACGGCTGACATCTTCAATCTGATGATTCTGCCGCGGGCCCTGGTCCAGCTCGATTCCGCCCGCGCCGCAGTGTGGGGGCCGGCCAGCGCGTTCTGCAAGAAAAAGCGGGCCTTCCTGCTGGTCGATCCGCCCACCGACGGCAGCACTGCCAATCCCTGGACCAGCGCCAATGCGGCAGCGGCGGATGCAGCCGCGTTCCGCTCCGGCGTGGTGACCGACTATGCCGCCACCTATTGGCCGCGAATTATCACGGCCAATGGCCGGGGTCAGAAGATCATCATTGATCCGGCCGGCACCATGGCCGGGGTCTATGCCAAGACCGACGTCAAGCGCGGCATCTGGAAGGCACCGGCCGGGCTGGAAGCCTCGCTGGTCGGAGTGCGCGGGCTCGAAACGCTGATCACCAATGATGAAAACGGGCTGACCAATCCACAGGCGATCAACACGCTGCGGACCATGGCTTCGGGTGCAACCAGCTGGGGCGCGCGAACAATGATCGGCTACGAAGGTGCGCCGGATCAGGACTATCGCTATGTCCCTGTTCGCCGCCTGGCGCTCTACATCGAGGAGAGCCTCTACCGCGGGTTGCAGTTCGCGGTGTTCGATCCCAACGGCGAAACGCTGTGGGGGCAGATCCGGCTGGCCGCAGGCTCGTTCATGAACGGACTGTTCCGGCAAGGCGCGTTCAAGGGCCTCAAGGCATCGGATGCCTATTACGTGGCCTGCGATGGCAACACCACGACGCCGACCGACATCAACCTTGGCATCGTCAACGTCGAGGTTGGCTTTGCGCCGCTCAAACCCGCTGAGTTCGTGGTTCTGACCATCAAGCAGATGGTCGGCCAGATCGAAGTCTGATCCCTGTCCAGAGGAGACTTTTCACATGCCGATCCAAGCCTTTTCGCGCAGCATCGATCCCTACAAGAACTTCAAGTTTAGGGTCTATATGGGATCGTCGCTGGTTGCCGGGGTCAGCAAGGTCTCGGCGCTCAAGCGCACCACCGAAGTCATCACCAACCGCAGCGGCGGAATGGATTCGACCGTGGTGGTATCACCGGGCCAATCCAAGGCCGAGCCGATCACCTTGGAACGCGGGCTGGCGCTGGACCGGACCTTCGAGGAATGGGCTCAGTCGGTCTACTCCCCCGAAGGCGATGCCGGGGTCAGTATCGCCAACATGCGCCGCAACCTGACGATCGAACTGCTCAACTTGCAGGGACTGGCAGTGTACAAATGGCAGGTGTTTGGTTGCTGGGTTTCGGAATACACGGCCCTGCCGGAACTCGATGCCAACGCCAATGCCTTCGCCTTCGAAACCATCGTCTTGCAGAACCACGGGTTCCGCCGCGATCCAGACTTTGCCGGTGAAGACCTGGCGATCTTCCAGCCGGCCGCCTGATGCAGCCCGGCGCCGTCATTCTCGGTACGCCGGTCGATGGCAAACAGCGCGCAGGTTTTCGCGAGCTGAACGGGGCGGACGAGCTGGCCTTGTTCGGGTGCGATTATTCCGCAGCGCTTGGCTGGGTTGCCGCGCGGTTGGTGGAGCAGCCCAGCTTCGTTGGGGCGGCTCATTACCGGCAACTCGGCATTGCGGATGGCGACCGGTTGTTTGCGGCGCTTTATGCCGCGTTCTTCGGTGACGCGATCGAGCTGCGACAGGCATGTCCGGCTTGCCCTGAAAGTTTCGAACTGAGCCTGACCCTGTCGGCCGTGCTCCAACCTGTCAGAACCTATCCCGTCTCCGAAATTCTCCCCGGCGGTACCGCGTTGCGGGCACCACTGCTGGGGGATCTGGAGGCCTGCGCGGCAGGTGAAGACCTGTTGATCCGACTGACCGAACAGGCCGGAACCGACACTGCAGAGGATATTGACGCTGCAGTGACCCGGTTGGCCCCGGCCTTGATCGAAACCATCGAAACGCGCTGTCCGCACTGTAAGGCCGAGGCTGCGATCGTATTCGATTTGCCGCGATACTTCCTGCGCTGTGCCGAGCGCGAGCGCGATATCTTGCTTCGAGAAGTCCACTTGCTCGCCCGAACCTATAGCTGGGGCCTGTCCGAGATCCTGTCGCTGCGGCGGGCTGACCGCCATGTGCTGGTAAGAATGGCCACAGCTGCGCTGACGCCGCGTAACCGAATGCAGCTGGCATGAGCGGATACCTGCAGCGTTTGCTGGCCCGGGTAGCACCGGGAACTGCCGGGACCGCCGGACTGGCATTGGGTGCCTTGCCGGTTAATCTGCCGGCCTCGCCGTTGCTCGAAAGTGACCAGCGGATCGGCATGCCGGAGTTTTCCGGTCTTGCGATTCCGGTCGATTCCTTCGGGCCAGGGTTTACTGCGGCTGAAAGCCCGGAACCGCAGCCGCAAGTTGATCCGGCCAAAGGATCGCCAAGGTCCCGCCAGCCGCGGAACCGCAAGGCAATCCGCACGGTCGAACAAGCAAATTCGGTTGAACGAGGCCGTGGCGAAGGAGCCGAGCCGAAGCTGGCGAATCCAGAAAACAAGCCGGTTCGGCGGCCATTACCCGCACCGACCGGTCTTCCGATTGCCGAGCCCGATCTGCCCGAAGCCTATCAATCAAGCCCGCCGCAACTGTCGCCCTTTGCGATAGCGCACGAAGACTTCGAACTGGCAGCGCACACAGTCGAGCCGGGCGATCCGCAACCGAACGATGCTGCAAGCCAGACTGCCGCGTTCCGGCTGTCGGAGCCACAACCTGCGCGAGCGGTTGAACCTTCCGTCAGCGAAGCCCCCAACCGCGACCACGCGCTCGCCGAACCCTTGCCGGTCGCTGCGGCGCTGCCGACCCAGCCGCTCGAAACGCTCCCCGCTCGCGCCGATGCCGAACCGGTCTGGAACGAACGACTCGATGCAGAGCAGACCGAAGCCGTGACCCAACCTGACTTTGGCAGGCCTGGGGCCGGTTCGGTTGTGATCGAACAGGTTGTGATCGAAGTTGTCGCTCCCATCACGGCCCCGGTGGCGGCACCGGCCGCGCTCAGCGATCCGCGCGGCAGGGCAATGCCGTCAGGACCACAGACAGCCGAAGCGGCATCGCTGATTGGGCCGCTGCCGATCTCGCGGCCGTTCGCCAGCCTCTACGGCATGCGGAGGCGCTGATGCCGACCTCCGATCTTGCCCTGATTTCCAAGTCGCTGAAAGCGCTGCTGGCCAACAATATCGAGCGACTGGCAGGCAGCGGTGCGCCACAGGTCAAAGTCGCCATCGGCTATCCCGAGGACCAGAACGGTTCGACCCGGACGATCAACCTGCACCTTTACCACGTCGCTGAAGACCAATTCTGCCGTAATCTGCCGGGAGCTGCGGGGACTGCCGATGTCGCGACCGCGCCGATGTCGCTCAGCCTGTTCTACCTGATGACTGCGCACCACGATGCGGTAGTCAGCAAAGCCGAGGTTGAGCAGACGATCATGGGGCAGGCGCTCAAGTCGATGCACGATTTCGCCCTGATCCGCGCTGATACCGTAGTCTCCGATCTGTCAGGAACGCTGCATCCGGTGCTGCTCGCCGGGATCGACGACGGAACCACCACGCTGGAAGTCGTGTTGCGCCCGCTGACCCCCGAAGATGCCCTGGCCTATTGGGCGTCGGAACAGCAGCAGGCCGTTCGGCTCGCCGCCTATTATGAGGTCCGGCTGGTCCAGCTCGAGCCTGAGGTGCCCAAACAGATATCACCGCCAGTGCTCAGCGTCGGGCAATGGGTCGGCCCCAAGCCCAGCGCACAGCTTGAAACCAGCCGCAGCGCGATCCGCTTTGCCCGCCCAGCCGCCATTGGCGACACCTTGCCCGAAGTGATCGAGATTTCACCGGCACGGGCCTTTCTGGACTTGCCGCCAATCGATCCGGCGTTGACCGAAAACCACCTGTTCTGGCTTACCGGAACTGGCCTGTCAGGCGGAATTCGACGCCGGGTGGTGATCGTCCATCCCGATTTTGTCGCGCTTGGCTTGCCGCGAGGAGAGATTGCGCTTCAGGCAGCCGCGCCGCCGATGGCCGTGGCCGATGCCCGCTGGGGCGTGCTCTTCGCCGATCAGCGGGTCGATATCGCGGTCTGTCCGCGTCTGGCCAACCCGCTGGGCGGTGCGCCGATCCAGTTGATGCCCGGTGACTACACAGCCCGTGTCGATCTGGTGATCGCAGATCAAGCCCAGGGCACAGTTACGCGCGAAGTCGTCCGCCGTTCAAACGAAGTTCCGTTCCGGCTGGCGCCACGGATCCGCGATGCCCAGCCGCCGATCCTGGTGCCCGGTATCCCGGCCGCGCCACCACCGGGCGATGAGGACCGTCACAGGCTCATGCTACGCCTTGCCCCGACGTTCACACTGACCGCCGCCAAAACGGTCGAGCTGGCGATCGACGGGATCGTCTATCGCCGGATCGCGGCCTTCACCGCGGTCCCGGCCGAGAACGACGCGACTTTCCGCTGCCTCGCTTCGCGGCTCGAAGTGCAGACCGATTTCGATCCGACCCAAACCGGGCTCCATGTCGTGCGGTTGACGGTCAACGGGATCGATGCACAGCCGTTCTGGCTGGAGACCGGGCCATGAATGTCGCGCTGGCTTCTGCACGGTACGCACCGGCCCGGACCATAGGCGATCTGGTTGTTGCGCGGATTGAAGCCGCGCTCGATCTGTTCGCGGCCGATTTGCACGAAGCCCGCGAACTAGAAAATCGGCTGACAGCAGTCGATTCCGCGCTTGCTTGCGCACCGGAAGGTGCTGTGCTGCGCCGGTTAATCGCCCTATTCCGGCTCGATCAAGCTGAGGTCGATCTGCTCGAATGTCTGCTGGCGGTTCAGACCAGTCCGGCTCTGGCAGGACGCTTGGGTCGCTGGGGCGGACTACGCGAGCATGTTGCGATCGACCTGTTCGGCCATCCGAACCGGCCGATTGTCCGGCCGACCTCTCCGCTGCTGTTATGGGGCTTGATCGAGGCCAGCCCGGAAGGACTGCGGATCGATCCCGATATTGCCGCATTGCTGAGCGATCGGCCCGGCTTTGACCGGGTTCTGGTTGGTTGCTCGGCGGCGATCGAACCGCTGGAATTTGCAGTCCCCAGCTGGCCGGTGGATGCGACGGCCGAAGCTGTGATCCGGCTCAACGAGATGGGTCGCCCGGTGAGGGTCGCCATTGGCGGCCAGCCCGGCGGCGGGCGGCAGCTGTTTGCGGCGGCGGTTGCACAGCGCCTGTCTGGGCGGGTCATCCGTATTTCGCCCGAACTATCAGCGCCGGATACAAGACTCTACATGCACGCCCAGAGGCTTGCCTTGCTGACCGGCCACGCGATCTATTGGGACGGAGACATGCCCGCGGTGCCAGTCGGCCTGGCCAGCGCGCCGATCCAATTCGTAGCAAGCAATCCCGGTGAGATGCCGCATACCCGCGAAGGCCTGACCGAAGTCTGGGCCGACCTTCCACCGCTTTCGGAGCTGGCCCGGCAGGCTGTCTGGCGCGGACTGGGAGGCTGCCGGTTCGGGTTCGAACTTGTCGAAATTGGACGGGTGGCGGGAAACGTGCGGCTCAACGATCTGTTAGCGTTGTGCGACCAGGCCCCAGCCGGGCTGGCCGAAGCTCGGTTCCTGTTGGGCAAACGGATTCGCGGGCGGATCGAAGGCAGCGGAAACCTGCTCTCGGCTCCCTATGACCGGGCCGATCTGGTCCTTGCCCCGGCAGCGGCGGCCCAGTTTGACACGATCCTGCGCGAACTTGCGGTACGTGAGCGGATTCTGGGCGGTGCTGGGCTTGAACGGCACTATGGCCGGCTCGGGCAATCGATCCTGTTCCATGGCCCCTCTGGCACCGGCAAGACGATGGCCGCGCAGGTACTGGCGCGGGTGCTTGATGCCGAGCTTGTCCGGGTTGATTGTGCTTCGATCGTCTCCAAGTTCATCGGCGAAACGGTCAAACAGCTGCGCGACCTGTTCGACCGGCTGCGCGGATCTGGGGCGGTGGCGTTCTTCGACGAGGCAGATTCGCTGTTTGCCCGGCGCACCGAACTCAAGGATTCGAACGATCGCCATGCCAATGCAGATACCAACTATCTTCTTCAATTAATTGAGGATTTTGACGGGGTAGCGGTGCTCGCGACCAACCGGAAGGAAAACCTTGATCCAGCATTTCTGCGACGGCTGCGCTATGTGGTCGAATTCGGCGAGTTGGGACCCAAAGCCCGTGCCGAACTGTGGGGGCGGCACCTGGCAACAATGATCCGCTCCGCCGAGGCCCCGTCATGGGCCGAGAAGTTGGCGCTGGCCGAGCTGACTCCGGCGCAGATCAAAGGTGCTGCACTTTCCGCACTGTTCATCGGCGATAGTCATGGCCGCAAAGAGGCCTTGCTTCCTGATTTCATCACCGGGATCGAACGCGAACTCGCCAAAGATGGCCGGGCGCTCGATCTGGGCATGCGGCGGAGGATGACCGATGGCTGACGCGCGAGCCCTTGTCCTGCGGCGACTTGTAATCAGGGCCAGCACTGCGGCCGAGGCTGAAACCGTGGCGGCCGGCTTCCGGGCCGAAATGGCGCGTTCGCTGGATCAGGCTCCGCGTTGGCAGGGCGGTCAATCGGCCCAGCTACGGATTTCCGAAAGTGCTGCCAGTGCGGGGCCCGCCGCAGCCAAGGCTTTGCGCATGGCCGTGACGGGAGGGCGTCATGGCTGACAGTGCTTTCCCGCCCGGCGCCCGCAATTTTCCCGGAGCATTCATCCAGCTGATCCCCGATATCGTGCTGTTTACGCCCAATATCGTAATGTTCCAGTACAACCCCGCCAAGATCACCCGCGGTCTGACCCCCTGGAACCCGTTCGAGACGACCACCGCTGCCAATGGTGGAGCGGCCCCCGATGTCGCCCCCAATCCGCCGGACGAGAAGATCAGCTTCGACCTCTATCTCGACGCAGCCGATCCGGCGCAGGTCGACAATCCGATCAACACCGCGACCGGGGTGGCGTCGCGCATTGCGGCGCTACGCAAGCTTGCCAAACCAAGCCAAGGCATGGTCGGCGACCTGGTGCAAAGCGCCGCCAACCTGATCGGGGTCGAAACCGGGATTGCCCACCGGCCAACCGTGCCGATCACCTTCCTGGTGTTCGGTCCCGGCGTACTGCTGCCGGTGCGGGTAGTGTCGCTCAGTATCGAGGAAACTCTGTTCACCGGGCTGCTCTACCCGATCCATGCAAAGGCCTCGCTTCAGCTGCAGGTCCTCACCCCGAACCTGTTCCGCTGCAATGACGATCCGCTTGCCAAGATGGCGATTGCGGCGTTCCACCTGAACGAGCTTCAGGAAAACCTGCTGGCCGTCGCCAATCTTGCCAACACCGGCTTCGATGTGGCCGGGCTGGTTCAAGGATAGGGCGATGGCGCGCTTCAACCCCAAGAGCCGCTATGTGCTTCACGCCGGAACTGAAACGGTGACCGATCGGCGCGGTCGCGCTGTGGTTGCGCTAACCCCGGCCGAACTGCCTACGCAGCCCGAACTGGGGAAACATCGCAAGAAAGACCACCAGCGGCTCGATCATCTGGCAGCCCATTACCTCAAGGACCCCGCCGGGTTCTGGCGGATAGCCGAGGCTAACGGGGTGCTGCTGCCTGATGCCTTGGCTGAGTCCGATCTGGTCTCGATTCCGGCACGGGGCCGGTAGTGGCTTACGGCTTTGTCATAACCACTGGCGATGCCGACCTGCGGCTCAGCGAACGGCTGTTCAATTTGATCGCCGAAGTGCGGGTTGAGCAGGACATGTCGAAGCCGACCAAATTCGCGGTCCGGTTCGAGGAAGATATTTGCGACGGAGATCGGCAGGCGCTGTCAGCAACCGAGATCGAACCCGGCACCAAAGTCGCAGTGCTGGTGCCCGGCAGCGACGACAGTCTGGTCTGTCTGGTCCAGGGCCAGGTGACCAAGTTCAAGTCCTCGGCGGTGACCGGCGGGCCGGGCAGCTGGCTCGAAATTCACGGTGAGGATCTACGCGCAGCTTTGTCGCGTGAAACGGTGACGGCAACCTGGACCGGGACGGCGGCCGGCATCGCTGAATCGGTGTTTGCGATGCACGCGATCGAGGCCGAAGTGAAGGACTGCGAAACGCCTGCGTTCGGGACCGAAGAGGGCCAGCGCACCCACAACCAGTCCGGCCCCGATCTCCAGCTGCTCGAGGCTTTGGCCCGGATGCTCGGTTATGAATTCTGGTTCAGTTACACCACGACGGCATCGCCGACCGGATCGTTCGTGATCGATCCGAAGGCGATGTTCAAGCCATCACCGGACTACGATACCGCAGGGGGCGGAGTGACCATTCCCGCCCCCAGTATCGATCTTCTCGGTCCCGGCGAGGTCAAGACCTTGCGGCTCGACGTGGCGGAAGGCTGCTGCCGCACGGTCACTTCGTTCCGGATCGATGTCGATGTCGAGAAGGCAACCATGGCGGTCGTGAATGGTCATGATGACCTGAACGGAGAAGAAGACAGCAGCGAAACCACCGACCCGCGCACGCCGAGCGATCTAAGCGCGACCCGCCGGCCCGAGTTTTTCGGCTGTCATCGGACGATCAGCGATCCCGGGGCCGGATCAGCCGCCGAGCGCGCCGACGAAAACCGCGCAGTAATCGCCGAAGAGGGTTGGTTCGTGACCGCCGCCGCCAGCACTAGCGCGCACCTGATGGAGGGGGTGGTCCAGGCTCACGATATCGTCGCGGTCGAGGGCAACGGCTTTGTCCATTCCGGACGCTATCACGTTTCCAAAGTCGTTCACGTCGTCAACGGCTGGGGTCACCTTATGGACCTGAGCCTGCGCCGCAATGCTTTGCCCGAGGCGGCCTATGCTTGAAGACCAGTTCGAACGCCTCGCCGAAATGGTCAGCCAGCGGTACTTCGGCAAGTACCGCGGGATCGTGACCAGCAACGAAGACGAACAGAACCGCGGGCGGCTGCAGGTCCGCATTCCCGCCGTGCTGGGCGATCAGGATGTCTGGGCGTTGCCGAGCCTGCCGGTCGCCAATCCCGATGGTTCGGGCTTTTTTATGGTACCCGACAACCGCGCCAGCGTCTGGGTGGAATTCGAGGCCGGCAACCTCAGCCACCCGATCTGGTGCGGCTGTTTCTGGCCGAAGGGCGCGATTTCCAGCTCGGACGGGGTTCCGGCGGTCAAGTTCTGGAAAACCAAGAACTTCACGATCCGGATCGACGACGACGGCGGGGAACTGACCATCGAAAAGGCCGACGGCGGCAAGTTGACGATCAGCGCGACCGAATTCGCCGCCGAGGCCAATTCGATCAAGCACACTGCAGGCGGACAGACCACGGTGCTCAGCCAATCGAGCTTCGACGTCAACAACGGCGCGTTGACGGTGATGTGATGGGCGGCAACTTCCTCACCCTCGCAGCCGGTGTGCAGGATTCGACTTCGGTTCCCGCCGCGTCGGTGGTGTCCGCCAACACCCGCGTCAAAACCAACACCGGCTTCGTCGCAGTCGCGACCGACATCCTGACTTTTCCGGGTCCCAGCACGGTTGGCAACTGGCTGGTGCCGAACAGCCGGGTGTTAGTAGGCGGGATCCCTTCAATCAGTAGTGGCTGCTCCGGACAGGCAATCATTCCTGGCCCGCCCCCGGTGCCGGGACCACTGACGATCGGCACAACCGACCCGCAAGCGGCAGGGAGCTGAAGCGATGCAGGCGACCGACTACCTTGCCTATCCGCTGGCGATCGATCGCGGGCTCGGTGCCTTTGCCGAAGAGGGCGACTACGGCAATTATCTGCGCGGACTAATCCTGCAGGTGCTGATGACAGCGCAAGGAGAACGAATTAACCGGCCCGATTTCGGAGCATCGATCCGCCGTCTGGTCTTCGCGCCGCTGGGAATGGGGGTCGAAAGCTTCGTGCAGACACTGGTTCTGAACGCGGTCAACCAGTGGCTCGCGCGCTATGTTCGGCTTGAGCAAGTCAAGGTCACGGTGCTCGACACCACGATCCAGATCGACATCGACTACACCGTTCTAGCAATCGGAGAGACCCAGTATCTGACGATGGAGGTAACAGCATGACTGTTGCGCTCGATCGCCGGGGCCTGTTGTGCAGCCAGCCCGCTCCGGCGGTGCTGACCGGGATCGATTTCATCCAGGTGCTTGATCCCGCCGATCAACGCGAGCTGCTGGTGTTTTTCGTGGTCGATCCGGGTCAGACCATACCCGGACCGGGTCCGGCACCGATGGTCAATACAGCGATCCTGCCGCTGGTGTTCCCCGGTGCGGTGACCGCGACCGCTGATGGTGGCGGTGAGGCCATTGCAAAGCTCGTTCCGATCCAGAAAGAATGGCAGCAGGTCACTATTGGCGGTCTGCCCCGCACCGTGCTCTATCTGCGGTTTGCCCAGCCGGGTGATTTCTCCAATTACCGGCTGTGGATCGATCATCCGGCGATCGATCCGTTCTTCAACAACGCGCTTTTCTCTTTCAAGCAAGGCTGCGACACCGGGTTCGATTGCAAGCCCAGCTGCGATTGCCCGCCGGACGTGCAGCGCGATGTCGATATCGACTACCTTGCCCGAGATTTTGACAGTCTCACCCAGGCACTTAGCGATTACGCGGCCCAGCACTATCCTGAATGGGGCGAACGGATCGTCGCTGATCAAGGGATCATGCTGCACGAGTTGATGGCCGCGCTGGGAGATGAGTTCGCCTATATTCAGGACCGCTTTGCGCGCGAAATGTATCTCGAAACCGCCAGCCAGCGGCGCAGCCGCCTGCGGCTGGCGCAATTGGTCGATTACGTTCCGGATCCGGGCTGCAACGCCAGTTGCCTGCTCAGCCTCGATCTGGTCCGGCAGCTGCTGTCATCGACTGCACTGACTTTCCGCTTCGCCGATCGCCTGCCGTTCTGGGCGGTACCGGAAGGGCGTGCACCGGTCACTTTCGAACTGGGCGGAAGCCTGGTCGACACCGGCTCGCTGTTTGCGCACAGCGCGTGGAACCAGCTGAAGCTGCATACCCCCGATCCTGGAGCGCCGTGCCTCGAGGTGGGTGCCACTGAATGCCTGCTGAAACCGACCTCCGGGAACAGCCGCTTGCCGATTGCCAGCCAGATCCCCGCTGGTCTGCCTGCGGCCGGACAAGCCTGGGTCGGGCGACAGATGATCCTGTGGTCGCGCCCGGAAGATCCCGCGATTCCGGTCCGGGCCTGGCCGGTCACGATCACTGAGGTTGATCAGACTGGTCAGGATACCCTTCAGCCTTTCGCTCCCGGTCAACCGCTGCGGCTGACCCGGCTTCGCTGGAGCACTGACGAGGCCCTGCCCTTCGCGCTGCGGATCGATGAAACCGTGATGCTGGGCAATGTTGCCCCGGCCAGCTCGGGCCGCACGGTGCGTGAGCGGTTCCGGATCGGGCCGGAGAATGCGGCAAAGGCTGCGGCATTCAGGCCCTATCCGCGCGCGACCGAGCGGCAGGGCGCAGCGGTGGGAACCTGCTGCGATCGTTCGGTTGCAATGCTTAAGGGGCTGCTCGCCAGCGAGGCCGATGGGGTCAACTTTGTCGGTCCGCACAGCTTTTCACAGCACCGGTTGGCCGACATCGCATTGCGCCAGCTTGATCCGGGCGGGGTCGCGAACAACGACGATCCGTGGTCGTGGCATTCGACCATGCTCGAAGCCAAGCCTGACGACGCGATCTTCACGCTCGATCCGGGCATGGTCCGTCCGATCGTTCACTTCCAGCGCAACGGCGAAATCATCGAGCATGCCGACTATGCATCCGATGCCGGCTGGACCGTGCGGTTCGGTGGCGGCGATTTCGGCCGCACCCCCGAAGATGGCAGCGCGTTTGAAGCGGTTTACCGGACCTTGCTGGGCAAGCGCTCCAATCTCGCCCCGAACACCATCACGGCGATCGACCCGCCCGACGGCAGCCCGCGGATGGCAGCGCTGGCAGCGGTGATGCAGGTTCGCAATCCCTTGGCCGCGAGTGGCGGTTGCGATCCGGAAACCCCCGAGCGCTTGCGCGAAACCGCCCCCGAAGCGTGGCGCGCACTGCCGCTCAACGCCGTTCGCGACGAGCACTATCGCGAAATTGTCGAACGCGATCTGCCTTGGGTTCAGCGCGCCAATGCCGTCACCCGGTGGACCGGGAGCTGGACTACCAGCTTTGTCACCGCCGACCCGCGCGATGCCTTTGCCTATACCGCGCCGCAACGCACCGAACTGACCGCGCTGGTCGATGCAATCCGGATGGCCGGGCACGAAACACTGGTCCGCGATCCGGTCTTTCGCTCGCTCGATCTGGAAGTGTCAGTCTGCGTGGCGGCGGGCTATTATGGCGGAAATGTCCGCGCTACGGTCCTTGATGCGCTGACCGGTGCGGGCGCAGATGGGCAATCGGCTTTGCTCGATCCGGATAATTTCACTTTTGGTCAGTCGCTGATGCGCAGCGCGATCGAAGCGGCAGTCGAGGCCGTGCCCGGCGTGCTGGGTGTAACCGGCATCTGCCTCCGCGAGCGCGGCGTGCAGGACTGGAGGCCATTCGAAGAGCCGGAGCTGCGAGTTGCCGCCAACACCGTGCTGCGGATCGACAACAACCCGCTCCATCCCGAGCGCGGCAGTCTTCGCGTCCATCTGAGCGAAAGCGCGGCCCATCCGGCAGGCTGCTCGTGCTGCGCGCCATGACCTGCCTGACTTGCCTTGAACGCGAAGACCGCGATTTCGCCAGTGGCTGCGGTTGCGATCATTCCAGCTATCCGCCGTGCGACCATATTGCGCCAGGGCTGGCGACGCTGCCGCGACAAGCGCTTGGCTTCCCCGAACTGCGCGAGGCGCTGCTATCGGCAGCCGGACGTGACACCCGGCTGGCTGGCTGGACTGCGCGTGGCTCTGACGATCTGGGGGTCATGCTGCTGGAAAGCTGGGCCTATGTCCTCGACATCGTCAATTTCTACAGCCGCCGCCAGCAAGCCCGCGGCTATCTTTCAACCGCACCCGATGCCCGTACCCTGGGGCGCCTGGCGGCCCTGATCGGATACCGCCCGCGCCCGGCGACAGCGGGCAGCGCGACCATCGCGGCGCTGGCCTCGATCAAGGGGCCTGCGGTCATTCCGGCTGGAATGCAAATTCGCAGTCAGGGCGTTCCAGGCATTCCGCCGCAAGTGTTTGAGGCCAGCGCAACGAGCACCGTTCATCCCCAAAGCAACAGCTGGAGCACCGCCCCGGTTCGGTCTGGTTCCTACCACGATCTGATCGCTTTCGCGCCGGGCGCCCCGGGGGTAGCGGTTGGCAACATGATCGCGGTCCTGCTGGCCAATGCCCCCCACGCGGCGGCCCGGGTGACCAGCTATGGCGGCAAAGTGCTGAGCGATGGCGCGGATTACCGGGTTGCGACACTCGATCCGCCGCTGACCGGCCTCGCGTACCGCGGGCTGGACGAGATTGAACTTTATGTGATGGCGCAATCGGCGACGCCATCAACCTTTCCTGTCGTCGGGGGAACTGCACCTGCAGCATCGTCAAGTCGTACCGAGTGGACCCTGGACGGGGTCTATCCGCAGCTGGCCAGCAGCGATCTGGTCGTCGTGGAAACGGTCAGTGGGTCTTTGGTTTCCCAGCGTCTGACCAGCGTTGGGATTGCCAGCATCGAACTCGGAACCTCGACCGCGTCGGTCGCGGGCAAGGCAACCAAAGTTGTCCTGCCTGTTGCGCTCGAATTGCGCCGTCTGCACTTCCGTGCAGTCACTGCGGGCGGTTTGACCAACCCGGCGATGACCAGTTTGCCCGCGATTGGATTCGCGGCTTCGAGTTTCAATTTGACCGAGCCGATCGGCCTGATCGATCCGGTGCTGGCCCCGACACGGCTGATGGTTGTCGACAAGGGTGATCCTGGCCTGCTGGTTTCGGGTGAGATCGAGGCAGTCCAACCCGCTGGCGGAATTGCCGAGCTCGGCGCGGTGATCGAGGGCAGCGCCTCCACCCTGTCGCTTCCGGCGACGTTTCATGGCAATCTGATCGAGCTGACCCGCGGTCAGACCGTGGCGAACGAGGTGCTGGGTTCGGCTGACGCCAGCAAAGCCTACCAGCGCTTTAAGCTGGCGCGCAAGCCGCTGACCTATTTCCCCGATCCGGTCCGGCCAGGCATGGTCCGGCCCGAGCTGGAGGTACGGGTCAACGGGATCCTCTGGACCCGGGTCGATAGCTTTCTGTCCGCGCCTGCCGGGCAGCAAGTCTATCTGGTCCGGCAGACTGTCGAGGGCGAGACCGAGGTTGTGTTCGGCGATGCAGTGCGCCCGCAAAGTGGGGTCGGCAATGTCACCGCAACCTATCGCTGGGGGGCAGGCGCACTGGCTCCGCCCCCGGGCAAGCTGACTCAGGTGGTCGGCAAGGTCCCCAATCTGGCGCGGATCATTGCCCCGCTGACAGTCCGGGGTGGCGCCGACGGTGAAACGCCAGCCGAGATTCGCAAGGCCGCGCCGCGCTCTACCCTGGCGCGTGGCCGAGCTGTGTCTGTGGCTGATTATGCTGCGATCGTCTCGACCTACCCCGGTGTGATTGCATCAGCAGTCGATTGGTCGTGGCTGCCAGAGTCGCAGCGCGCAGGTGTCTCGGCCTGGATTATTTGCGCGGGCGGCGATGTTTCGGTCGAGCTGGCCGCAGCCCTCGCGCTTGCAGGTGATCCGCTGGCTCATGTGACGGTTGCACCAGCTGTCCCGGTCGCGGTCAGCCTGGCGGTCGATGTCGTCTGCGATCCGGCTTATCTGACAAGCGACATCATTGCTGCGATCGAATTGGCACTGAGTAACCCCAGCGACGGACTGCTCGCCCCGCTCAACGCGGCGATCGGTGGCGCGATTTTCCGGAGCCGGATTGTTAGGGCAGTCATGGCGGTGACTGGAGTGGTTGCAGTGCGCTCGATCATCGCCAACGGGGCCGAGATGCCCGCCGCGTTGCAGGCGGCTGCCGGGGCCTGGTTGTCCTTCACGCCAACGGTGGGAGCAAGCTGATGGCCGATCCGGTTACCCCGCGCAAAGCCGAAGACGGTTATGCCCGCTACTATGCCGAGAAGCTGTGGTCGTGGATTCCGGAAGTCTATCGGGATGCCGATTTCACTTCGCCGCGCGGGGCGGTGCTGAGGCCGCTGATCGAAATCATTGGGGGCGAAGCGGCTGTGGCTCGGCGCGAGATCGACCGGCTGTGGGAAAACGTGTTGATCGACTACGCCGACGAATGGGCCGTGCCCTATATCGGGGAACTGATCGGGGCGCGGCTGCTCAACTCGATCAACGGGCGCGGCGTGCGGGTCGATGTTGCGCGGACGCTGGCCTATCGGCGGCGGACAGGTACGGTCTCGGTGCTCGATGAACTGGTCGAGGATATGACCGGCTGGAGCGGTGTCGTGGTCGAGGCGTGGAAGCGGCTCGGGCGGCACTGGCATGGGCTGGACGATCCGCCCTATCCTTCGGCGCAGCATGGCGCGATGGCAAAAGGTGGGTTTGCTGACCTGCGTCTGCGCCGCAACTGCGATGCGCTGGACAGCGCATTCGACAGCTTTTCGCACCGACCCGACTTTCGCCGCCTGCGCGGATTACGGGGTCGCTATGCCATGCCCAAACTCAACATCCATATTTTCCGCCGCCACACGTTCCCGATCAACGACTCGCTTGGGATGGAACTGGCCCCGCGGGTGTTCTCGTTCGATCCGTCCGGGCGCGAAATTGCGCTCTATGCTGGGATAAATTCGCCCGACACCGGCGGCTACCTGCCGCCGCAGCCGTGGCATATGAGCATGCCAATCGGTCCGGCGCTGCTTGATCACGCGCTGTTTGCGATCACTGCAACCACAAATCTTGCCGGGATGGGGCCGCGCTTGCCGACGCTCGTCGGAGCGACGGTCGATGGACTGCGCCAGCTGGCCGAACTGGCCCGGCTAGATATTGGCGGCCCGCCCACCTATCCCACCGACGCCAGCTTTCAGGCGTTCCAGGCCGCGACCAGGCAAAGCGACTGCGGCAAGTACCAGATCTATGGATCGGTGCTCGAAGTGGCGACCGGATCGGGCTTCGCCACCCTGACCGACCGTGCTGCGGAATTTGTTGCGGCCGCCAACCTGTCTCCCAAAACAGCGGTTCCGGACTTTCCGCTGGGCACCAATGTGCTGATTGATCCGGTCCGCGGGATAGCGCGGCTGAGCGGCCAAACCGCCTTTCTACCCCGGACCTACAACTATGGCTGCTTCGCCCCGATCGGAGCGGGCAGCCATGACCGTGAGGTCAGCGACGATCCGGGCGCAACGCCAGCCAGTGCCGTGCTCACCAGTCTTGCCCCGATCGATTTGGTTCCTGCCGGGCTTGAGGGACAAGTGCGCTATCCGGCCTCGCTGACCTGGCAATTGAGCGGCACGCTTCCCGCTTTCACCAACCTGAGCTGGAAAGCTTCGAACCGGGCACGTCCTTATGTCCTGCTAGCGCGTTCCAGCGGCACCCAAGCGGTGATTTCCTCGGCTCCAACCGATGCCGCCAAGCCGCCCGACCATCCGGATAATCTGCGCGAGATCGTGATCGACGGGCTGTGGCTGGCAGTTGCGATGGCCAGCTATCCCGAACAGGTCCTGCTCGCGCCGGACGAAGCTGTCACGCCGGTTCTCAGCAGCATCGTCATCGATGCCACTGCCGCGCCGATCCAGAAGGTGACTTTGCGCAATGTTACGCTTGATCCCGGCGGCGAGCGGGCTCGGCTGCTGCCGTGCCGGGCCACTGCGATCCCCTTCGTCAGGCTGCAGCTCAAGGGCGAGATCGGTGAACTGGTGATCGAGAATTCGGTCGTCGGCCCGATCGAGGAGTTCGCCGCAGCTACCGATCCATGCTCGGCCGGGCGCGTGACGATCCGCGATTCGATTGTTCATGCGATCAGGGCCACCCAGCCGGCGATCCATCTGCGTTCGGGCGAACTAACCATCGAGCGCTCGACCGTCTTCGGCAGGATCATGGTCAACCGGCTCTATGCCAGCGAACTGCTCGTTACCGGGCAGGTGATCGCGGCGGACAACCAGCATGGCTGCTTCCGCTTCAGCGCGGCGGGTGACGATCCTGCCATGCGATTGCCGCGGCAGTTTGAAAGCCACCGGATCGCCGGAGGGATTGTCCCGCACATGTTCGTTTCGCAGCGCTTCGGCGATGCCGGCTATGCCCAGCTCAGCCAGACCATTCCTCCTGCAATCGAGACCGGGGCGGAGAATGGCTCGGAGATCGGGGCCTACAGTGGCGTGCTTGGCCCGATCAAGCTGCGCGACCTTGCAACCAAGCTCGAAGAATACGCTCCGCTCAACACGATTCCCGGCTTCGTGCTGGAAAGCTGAAGGGACCTGTCATGAATTCAATCGACATCACCCGCAATGGCTACGCTCCCGCCAAGCGTTACTCGGGTGTACTCCACACCCAGGGCAGCGTCCTGCTCGATGCCGACCAGAACGATGCCGAGTTGATCGATCAGAACAACGAACGGCGCACCGTGACCGACCTGCTGGTGACCGCCGGATCGCCCGACAACGGGTTCCGGCTTGCCACCACTGCGGCGCCCCTGGCACCCTACGATTTCCGATTGAGGACGGGGACCTATTACCTGGGCGGAGTGCGCTATGATATTCCGGTCGCCGAGCAATTTCGCCGCCAGAGTGAATGGCTGCAAATGCGCCAAACCGGCGGTGCGGCCTTGCCCAACGATTGGCTCCCGGCGACAATCAGTGCGGTTCCTGCTGCCGTTCCGGCGGCGACGCGCACCGATCTGGTCTGGTTCGAAGGGTGGGAGCAGGCGGTCAGCGGCTGCGAGGACCAGGAACTGGTCGAAACAGCGTTTGCGGTCGAAAGTTCGGCCCGGCTCAGGCCGATGCGCAAGGTTCACTTGTTCTCCAATGCCGGCAATGTCGGATGCAGCGCCGGGTTCGCCGGGCTGGTCGCCGCGCTCGAAGCGACGGGCCGGTTCTCGTACGACGATGACACCCATGAGCTGCGCTCGAACCGGCGGATGCAGGTTGGTTTCGTCGATGTTGGGGCCGCACCCGATCCTTGCACGCCTTCGCAGCGGCGCGGATTTCTTGGCGCTGAGAACGAAACGATCCAGGTCCGGGTGATCTCGGATACACGGTTCGTCTGGAGCTTTTCCAATGCCGCGCCTCTTTACCGGGTAAGCTTGGCCGGGCAGGCGCTGCACTTCGCTTCGCCCCCGCGCGATGCCCTGTTGCGGCCCTTGGCGGGCGACGTGATTGAGCTGGTCCGTTGCGATGCGATCCTGCCCAATGGCGAGTTGATTGGCGAGCGCAACGGATTGTTCTTCCGGGTTCTAAGCTCGTTCGATCCGGCGACCGGGAATGTCGGGCTCGATGCCGATCCATTGCTTGTGCCAGGGCCGTTTCCGAACAACACAGCCAATGCCGTCGCTCTGTACACCGCGCTGGGTCTGCCCGGCGCGCCCGATGGGCACTTCTACGCTCGGGTCTGGAGGGGTGAGGCGATTGCGGCGGCGCCGGTCGGCAAGCCGTTTGTCGCAGCGACCCCGGTTCAGCTTGGCAACACGGGTCTGACCGTAACCTTTAGCGGCAATGGCCCGGTCGGCGACAGCTGGACATTCTCGGTCCGGCCCAACACTCCCGAACTGATCATGCCGTGGTCGTTTATGCAGCCCAGCCCGCCAACTGGCACGCGCCGGTTCATTGCCGGTCTGGGCCTGATCCGCTGGGATGCGGCGGGCACCATCATCGAGATAACCGATTGCCGCCGCCGGGTCCGCAAGCTGGAGAACGCCAGCAGCTGCTGTGAGGTCACCGTCGGGGACAATCAGGAAAGTTTCGGCGACGTATCGACGATTGCCGACGCGCTCGACCGGTTACCGGCGAGCGGCGGCAAAATCTGCCTGCTGCGCGGCAGCTTCACTGAGACCGTCCATATCACCGGGCGGCAGGACATCGTAATCGAAGGCTGCGGCAAGCTGACCCGGTTGCGCGGGCAGGCCGGCAATCTCGCCCCGGTGATCGGGCTAACCGATTGCGAACGGATCAAACTGCGCGGCTTTGCGATCGAAGCGCAAGACCGGATCGCGGTTGCCATGGACGATACAGGAACGATGGATTTCGGCGAGCACACCCGCGATATCAAGTTGGAAGCTCTGCTGATCGCTTCGCGCGATGCACCGGCCGCGATCTTCAACGGCGGGGACGGGCTTTCGGTTGTCGATTGTCACGTGACCCTCGCCACGATTCCGCCGCCGACCAGTGCGGGAGGCATCAACGGCATGGTCGCTGCGCTGCTGTTGTTCGGAGCGCGGCTGCGGGTTGAAAGCTCGAGCATCGCCGGACAGTCCAATGTTGACCGGGCCGAGTTACCGATCGGCGGGATCCACGTGATTGGTGGGTCGGAACTGGTCGAAATCCGCCGCAACCGGATCGAACGGTCGGCCGGGCACGGGATCGCCCTGGGCAGTGTGACGATGGTCCCACAGGGCACAGCGCCATCGAACCTGCCATTGCGCACCCGGTTGCCGATGGCGACGGCGATGACCTGGCCGCAATTCGCGGCGGTGGGGCAGGATCCGACGCTGATGGCGATCGGCTTCATCGTGATCTACACCATCAGCGCGGACGGCTGCACCACGGTCGTCACAACAATTCCGACTTCGGACGGCAGCGATGGGCGGACCTATGTCCCCGATGCCGATCCCTTCATCATGGGTTGCCGGATCATCGACAACGATATCCTGGCGATGGGCGAGTGTGGGATTGCCCCGTTTGCGCAGTTCGACCTGTCCCAGGACAAGCAGCTGTGCGGGGTGGCCGGGCTCGAAATCCGCCGCAACCGGATCCGCAATTGCACCCGCAACGAAGCTGGAGCAGTCGTCGGAGGCGCGATGGTCTTCACCGCGCGCGGTGGGGTGGTGCTGGGCTGGGCCGAAGACCTCGATTTCGTCGACAATCTGGTCGAGGGTTGCGGCAACGCCCGCAATACCCCGATCTGCGGTTTCTTCGCCGCTGGCCTGGCCAAGGCGCGGTTCAGCCGCAACCGCATACACGACAACGGGCAGCGGCTGACCAACATGACCGCCGTGGCGCCGCTGGGCCAGCGCGGCGGGATCGTGATCCGCTCGGTCATGCCCGGCACGGTTTCGCTCGCTTCGGTTTTGCCGATCCACGGTGCGGCAGCCATCAGGATCCAAAACGGTCGCGAAGCCCTGGTCGTCCAGGGCAATGAGGTGTCATCGCCCGAGGGGCGGGCATTGCATGTTATGGGGACCGGAGCCATGTCGATCACGGCCAACCAGTTCGCGTCGCTCGGTTCGGTCGCGGCCAGTGCTTTCTGGCAGGCGATCGTGACGATGATGTTCGGCAGCAGTTCCGGCGCTGCGCTTCCGGCGCTAAGCGCGATGCTGCCGATGATCAAATACGATCCGGTTGCAACCCTGATGGGCAATGCGGTGGTCTCCGTCACCAACATCGGGCTCAGCGCCGATACGCTGGCGCTGATGCCGTATGGGCTCGGTGTGGGTTTTGACGCTGCGTCGGGCGGCAACGTCAAGAAGCAGTGGCTGCTGACGACCGGGCGGGTCATGTTCAATTCGAACCAGACCCGGTTCGACGGACTGGGTCTGCCGATTGCGGTGGTCCCGGTGTTGGTCGGGCTGCTCTCGCTCGACGATGCCGCGATGGGCGAAAACCAGTGCGACGCCGACTTCTGGCCTGGCGGGGCCGACTGGCCGATGGTCCATGGCTGTATCGTCTCGGTCACGCAGCGGATGGCGAACAACCGCTTCAGCGAGCCTGACATCGGGCTGGGCGGGGCCGGCTTGCTGCATCAGCTGTCCGGCCTGTGTATCGGGATGGGCAACATGATGCACCACAACTTCGGCACTCATTGTTTCCTCTCGATCTCGCCGACACCAGCATTGACGGTGATCGATCCCAACATTTCGCTGGTCGCCCCGGACGAATGCAAACGGATGATCGACGCAACCAGCAGGCTGCTGGGCGCGATGCTCGGGGGGACCGGGATGATGGCAGTCGGAAGGGTCGCCGGGGAAGACTACAGCGTGATCGAGGAGGGATGGGAATGAGCATCAGCGACAAGCAGGGCGCAGCAGGCAAGGCCGCCGCGCCGATCGAACAGGTCCTCGGCATGATGGCCGGCCCCAAGGTCGCCGACCTGTCGCTGGCCGCTGCTACCGCGCGCCAGTCCGTCAAATACAAGGCCTGGCTTGAGAAACGCGGACGGCTCGACGAGCGCACCTCGAAGGTGCTCGATAACCGGATCGCGGACGACACCGCGCGGTTCGAGGCGGCGGCGCAGCAGGTTCTCGCTGTGTCCGCGATCCCGCCGTCAAAGCCGGGCAGCATGACGGTTGGCGGAACCGTGACGCGCTCGGGCAAACCGCAGGACTGCCTAATGGTCTCGCTGATCGGGCGCGACGGCAAAGCGTTTGGGTGCGGGACGACCGATGGCTACGGGCGCTACTCGGTAGTCTATGACAAGGGAGACGAGGCCCTGGCGCTCGTCAGCACCGACAAGGGCAAGGAGCTGCTGCTCGACAACCGCCCGGTTGGGTTCGTCGCGGGCGGGGTCAAGATGCTCGACCTCGAGCTGGAAACCAAACGCGAATGCCCGGGTGGGCCGGACACGTCGGGCTGGCAGGCGATGCCGGATCTGATCGGGCTCGATGCCGACAAGGCCATCGCCGAACTCAAGCAGCGCAAGATCGAACTGGCTGGCCGCAAGACGGCGATCAAGCCGGGGTTCGAAGGCAAAGTGGTCAAGACCGAACCCGGCCCCGGCGAACTGCTGGCCGATCCGCCCACAGCGGTGCTGGTCATCGGCAAGACCGGTCGCAGCAGCACGGACAAACAGCCGGACACACCGGTCAAGGCAGCCTGAGGCCGCGCCATGGCTGTCCTCGCTGCACCGCAAGCCAAGCCTGCACAGCGTAGCGCGGGTAAAGTCGGTGCGGCAACGCGGGCGGGCCCGGTAATCCAACCCAAGCTCGAGGTTGGACCCAGCCACGACCGGTTCGAGGCCGAGGCGGACCGGGTCGCGGCCAGTGTCGTCTCGCCTTCGGGTCCGGCCACGCCCCCGGCGATCTCGGCGCTGCCAGCCGGCGGCGCGGCCCGTAAATCACTGCAACGCGCCGAGGCCCGCCCGATCGATCAGCGCGAGCGCAAGCCTGATCCCAAAGTGCAGGCGCTTGGCGAGATGATCCAATCCAAACCCAAACCGGAACGCCAGGAGGAGATCAAGAAGGCGCAATCGAAGCCGAAGTCAGGACGCCAGGATGAAAACACGAAGGCGCAGACCAAAGGCTTACCGGGGCAAGTAAAACCCAAACAGGAAGACCCGGCCGATCTGCTCGCCCAGAGCAAGCGGAGCGGCACCGTGCAACGCGATTCGGTCGATGACGACACGGTGCTGGAGACGACAATTCAGGCCAAGCGGCAGGCCCAGCGTGCTACCGAGAAAGCTGAAAATTCGCTTGAGCAAGAGCCGGACAGGTCCGCTCAGCCAGCCCAGCGCACGGCGACCAGCGGCGACGGCTTTACGGCCCCGACCCAGGTTGAAAGCGGGATCGCGGCACTGCGCGGGCGGGGTACACCTTTGCCGGGCGACGTGCGCGACCGGATGGAACCGCGCTTTGGCCGGGATCTTTCGGGGGTGCGTGTCCACAGCGGCGCGCAAGCCTCACAGCTATCGGATAGTATCCACGCGCGGGCCTTCACGATCGGACAGGACGTGTTCTTCGGAGCCGGGCAATATCAGCCCGCAACCGGTGACGGGCAGGCGCTGCTGGCTCACGAAATAACGCATACGGTCCAGCAGTCCGGCGGATCGACCCAGGCGCAGCCGGCGCGGATCCAGCCAGCGCGGATCCAGCGCGACCCGCCTGGCCCAGCGAGCGGCGCCACAACCGGGACACCCGCCTCCGCAGGCTCGAGTGGCGGCGGAACGGCGGCCGGTGCGACCCCGCCTTCGACAACCTTCACCCACACCGCTGGCGAGCTGCGGATCGAGGGTGCCCGCAAGGTGGTGCGGATCAATGCGCTGCCAGTGCCGTCACTGAGCGGCGTGGTCAAAGGGACCGGACCGGGCGCTGCTCCGGCCGAAGGGAAACCGGCGCTTGCCGCAACTCCGGGCGCGCCATGGCGCTATACCGGCAAAACACATCGCGGGAGTTTGACCGCCCGGCAGGCCTGGCTGGCGGAGATCGGAACAAATCGCGACGGTATCAACACCGCGATCACGGCCAAGTCGAATGCGGTACCCAGCGGAATTTCCCGCAATGGCCAGCCGATTGTCTATCTCAAATCGAACCTAACGAGCGGGGCAGGGCAGAATTTTCTACTGATTGGCACCGTCCCCGAACTGACCGCGACCGATGAAGTCCGGTTGCCGATCTGGAATCGGGAAGGCGGCGGCACGCTGTTCGATGTCGATCATATCCAGGAGTTGCAGCTGAGCGGCAAAGACGGGTTCCCCAATTTCTGGTTGCTTGAACAATCGACCAACCGCAGTTCTGGATCGAACATCGCTCGTGAAATGGCAGCCGATTTCAATTCAATTGTCACCGCAGCCGAGACGGCGAACTATTTCACGACCAACAGCATTGCCAAGCCAAGCTGGGACGCGGTGCGGGGCGGTACCGAAGCGATCTGGCAGGTCGAATATATCGGGACCCGCTCGATCACGACCTCTGGCAATGCCGCGAACTGGTCATTGGCGGATATCAATGCCGGGACCCATATCACCACCAATATGGTGGCGCTCAGCAATGCCGAGATCATGCAACGCGGGCTCATCTATGCCGCCAACCCCAGTCACATAAACGCAACGATCTTTGCATTGGCTACCGGACGAGGCGGCTTCTACCGGCAGGTTAATTATTCCAATCCTAACAACGTCGTTGCAGCAGACAGTGTCGGAAGCGGGTCAGGCGGAGGCGCAAGTGCAGGAGCGATCGGCACAGGTTCCGCCGGGCGGGGCGGGGGTAATCAGTTCTATCGCGGGCTATCGGTAGCCAACGGCGATTTCAAAATGGAACTTGCCGAGCAACCAGCGGGCTCGACTGAGCCCCGCAAGGCGTTGCTCGGGACAGCGACAAGTCTGTCGGCTGACCAAAAGATCGCCAATATCCACGGCCAACCGTTTCCCTCATCTGGCAAGATCACTGCTCCACCCATCGACATTCCGATCATGTGGCGACCCGAATTCGGCTTTGGCGGCTATGCCGGTCGTAGCTGGATCAACGAGTTGATGGGCCGCTTGTCAATCGAAGGGATGAGCCCGATTGCGGTTCACGAAGCCGGTCTGAGCCCCCAAGGCGAAATCTACGCTTTCGGCGAAATTGAGGCTACCAAAGCCCTGTTTCCAAATCTGCGCGTGCCGATCTACCTGCGCGGCAACGAGATCGGGATCAGCTTTCCGATACCGACCGACCGGCTCAGATTCGGTCCGGTCCGGGTTACCGAAGCTTCGATCGACATCGGTATTGGTGATCATGGGATCTTCTTGAGTGGCAATGCCGCGCTGGTCATCGACGGCGTCGGTTCCGGCACTGTTACGGCCCGGGTCACCCGCGAGGACACGATCCTCGAGGGCGAGTTCAACTTCGATCTCAGCTTCCTCGATCCGGCGCAGGCGCGGGTCCGCTACAGTTTTGCCAACGATACCCTGGCGCTGACGCTCAACGCCGGGATCAGAAACGGTGTTCTGCCCGGCGTGACCGGCGGCCGGTTCACCGCGGGATTTTCGCGAGAGGCAATCACGATCGCCGGGTCGCTCGATCTGGCCCCGCCGCTCAACGGCTCGACCCTGACACTGGGCTATGACCAGGAAACCGGTCTGACCATCGCGGCGGAGAACCTTCCGCTGCCGGTATCGAACATTCCCGGCGTCACCGATGCCTCGCTTTCGGCGCGGGCCAATTACAATCCCGATGACGGCAGCTGGCGCCTCTCTGGCGAAGGGCGGGCCAATTTTGCAGTTCCGCCCGCGACCGGCAGCCTGACAATCGCGCTCGATGGACCTGTCGTGACGATCACCGGCACCGCCGCTTTCCAGCAGGGGATCGCCGCCGGATCGCTGAATGTCACCGCGACCAATGCCGAGCTCGATGCCAATGGGGTTGCCGTGCCGGGGCGGGTGGCGCGCAACTTTACGGTTTTCGGGAGCGGCTCGGCATCGCTGACGCTCGGTATCCTAACTGGCACGGCCGGGCTGGAGCTGACCCGCGACGGGCACGTCGTGATCACCGGAACGATTGCTCTGCCGCCCTCGCACTCGGTCTTTGATCGCCGGCCGTTCGAGCGCGAATTGCTGCATGTCGAATCGCCCGACATACCGATCTGGGGCTTTTCGCTCGGTGGGTTCGGGGTGGGGGTCTTCGCGTTCTTCGATGCCTATCTCAAGGCCGATGCCTTTGTCGGTCCGGGAACACTCGAGAACACCCAGGCGACAGTGATCTTCGATCTGGCCCACCCTGAGGACGCAATTGTCGATGGGACCGCCTCGTTCGTGGTGCCGGCCGGAGCCGGGCTGACGCTCGACATCGGCGGAGGCCTGCGGGCACGGGCTGCGGTGGCCTTCGTTGAGGGGCGGATCGGGCTCGACGCGCGGCTTGGGCTCCAGGCCGAGGCGCGCGCTGACGTTGCCGTGCACTGGTCCCGGCAAGAGGGCCTGTCGCTTGAGGCCAGCGCCCATATCGAGGCGCAGCCGCAGTTTGAAATCGGGGTCAATGCCCGGATCCGGGCCGGGGTCGATCTGGGACTGTTCGACATAACGAAGACGTTCGGGCCGTGGCGAGAGCAGCTGGGATCGTTCGGCCCGGCGCTGGCGGTTGGCGCAACCTTGCCGATCGGCTGGTCAGAACGAAATGGGCTGGACTTCAGCGCGGACAATATCGAACTGACTTATCCGGACATCGATTTCGGCGCGATTCTGACCGACGGCTTTATGGAGCTGGTCTGATCCCGCCCAGGACCGGACCGGACCTATAGGCCGAAGCTTCGATCCCGTGCTTGCGGAGCAATCGTTCGAGCGATTTGCGCTCTTTACCGGCTGCCCGCGCTGCTTGAGATATGTTCCCGGCTGAATCGCGGAGCAGTCTGTCAAGAAAGCCATGCTCGAACTGGGCCACAACTCTGGCCTTGGCCTCGCGAAAACACGCAGCTGGTGGCAGAGGACTGTTTGATAGCTCCGTTTCAGGCAGGGTCAGTTCAGGGCCTTCCGAAAGAATGAAGCAGCGCTCTATCACGCTGCGCAGTTCGCGGATATTGCCGGGCCAGCGCTGGTCCAGCAAATAGGCCTGCAAGCGCTCACCAAGAATTCGGCGCGGGTAATCCAGGCTAAGCGCGTTGAACTCGGCCAGAAAGTGCCTGGCCAGGGGGACGATGTCGTCGCGCCGCTCACGCAGCGGCGGTACCTTGACGTGGACCGCGCTCAACCGAAAATACAGGTCTTTCCGCAGCAGTCCGCGCTGCATCAGGTCAAGCGGATCTGCATTGGTCGCAGTAACAATCCGCACGTCCGCTTGCTTCAAGGTGCGGCCCCCCAGCGCCCGATAGCTGTGATCCTGCAGGAACCGGAGCAGAGCGGCTTGACCGTGCGGGCTGAGCGCGTCGATTTCATCCAGAAACAGCGTTCCTCCGTCGGCCAACGCAATCAGTCCATCGCTCGATCCGCGAGCGCCGGTGTAAGCACCGGCAACGTGGCCGAACAGCTCATCTTCGAAAAGGCTGTCTTGGATCGCTCCTACATTGACCGGGATGAAGGGCCCCCCGGCGCGCGGGCTGAGGTAGTGCAGTAGCCGCACAACCAGTTCTTTGCCGACCCCGGTCTCTCCTTCGATCATCACCGTTGAATTGAACCGCGCGATCTTGCGGACCTGGTCTAGGACTTCGAGGAAGCTGGCTGCCCGCGCGACGATCCAATGTGGCAATGACGGCTCAACGGCCGGTTGATCCGGCCCGGGTGTCGCGCGCTGCTGCAGTGACGTCATGGGCGTTCTCCGGTATCACGACCCGGAGGATATCTGTCGTGTTCTGATTCGCTGGTTAGAACGATTCAATGCGGTAGGCCACATTTCAACGGTAGTCCGCAGCATCGAATGCGTTTAATCGTGCACCACTTGGGATTAAGTGACCCAGAATTAAAATACTTCGCGCAGGAGTAATTTAATTACAGCGACTAGAATCGGCTGTAGACTGGGGATCAATTGAAGCGCGGGTTGGTTACTTGACGATTTACTACAAGACGGCGGCAAGAGATGCCTGGCGCGAATCGCTGTTCGTGTTAGCCGCGCTGGCTGCGATGATGCTGATGATGCTCGAGGCCGATGAAAACCTCTTCGCAACCTTGCTCAAACACAAGCCACGTTCGGCTTACGGCCGGTCCACGGCGGAGAATCCCGGCGCAGATGCGCTGAACTGGCTCGGACAGGGGCTCTCTGCAGTACCGTGCATGCGGCAAATTGCCGCCAGGATGCGGGCTTGTCACCCGCTTGCCAGGATCATCACCTGCTTTGCATGACTGCTTGGCGGAGCTGTCAGTCTAGTCGCAACTCGGCTCCGATTGGCGCACGAAGCCCCCAAACGCATATCTTCAGGCGGCGAGCGACTGCGATTCGGCCCAGGCAGCCGTGCGCCGTGTCTTGTAAGTTTGCCGATCGACAAGGTGACGTTCTGAGTTGAAATGGTTGTGGAGCGAGGCGTGGACCGAGACGAACTTTTCCGGCGACTTCATCCGTCGAAACCTTAGAATCGCTCGCTCTCGTCGTCGCAACGGAAGATGGCTGTTCTCGGCCAGATTGTTCTTCCAGCGCCCCATCTCGCGCCGGTCCAAATTCTCCAGCTGGCGCAGCTCTGCGGGGTAGGATCGCAGCCTGTCGGTAACAATCATCTGAGCCCGGCCATGCCGCTTCAGCGCCTTCTTCAGGAACGCCAAAGCCGCGGCTTTGTCGCGCCTTTTCGTGACGTAGCTCTCGAGAACCTCGCCTTCGTGATCGACCGCGCGCCGCAGGTAATGGCGCTCTCCGTTGATCTTCACGAACACCTCATTAAGGTGGCAACGCCAGTGACAAAAACCCTTCATGCGGCTCACCCGCTGCCGACGGATCTCCGATGCAAGCATCGGATCAAAATGGTTCCACCAGAACCGCACCGTCTCGTGACAGATATCGACCCCCCGTTCAAACAGCAGGTCCTCCACATTGCGCAGCGAGAGCGGGAACCGGACGTACACCATCACCACGAGAAAAATCACCTCGGGCGAGGAGTTGAAATAGCGAAACGGACTGGCGACCTAGCTCATCCACCCATTTTACGGCCGCGCGGCCTCGCCGGCAATTTTTGTCTGACAAGACCCCGGATATTGCTGCAATTGGCACGGCTTGCCAATTGGCTAAGTGATTTCCACGAGAATTCCTGTTGATTGCCCTGCCCCGCACCGTTCGACCACCCAAGATACGCCGACGGCCATGCTAGGAAAAATGACGCTAAACAAA
>JANMOU010000032.1:0-21370 GCA_031369495.1 Novosphingobium sp.
GCCATCGCCGGAGCCGATACCGCAAGCAACGCAGCAGCAGTTCCCAGCGCAAAAGTCTTGAAACTAACCATGATGAACATCCTTTTGTCATTCATGGCCGTGACGTTTGCCGCCATCGACCGAGGGGAGAGGGTTGCAGGCGGGCCAACATCTGTAGCTGGGGAGCATTCGGTGCGGGCCCGTCCTGCGAGACAGCAAATACCGCAACTGTGTTGCCTAGGCATTACACTTTCGATTAAGCGCAAAGACAGTCGATGGATCGACAGACGGCGCGGCGAACGCACAAAGCTGTTCGACAAACGGCATTTATAGCAATTTTATTACAAATTTATCAGATAAGCCCAGCAAGCGGACTGGACGGATCGGCGTACAGGCGGCGGCCCATACGACCGGCGAGATACGCCATCCGGCCCGATTCGACTGCCAGCTTCATCGCCGTCGCCATCGCGATGGGATTTTTCGCTTCGGCAATCGCAGTATTCATTAGCACGCCGTCACAGCCAAGCTCCATTGCCACCGCCGCATCGGAAGCTGTGCCGACGCCTGCATCGACGAGTACCGGAACCTTGGCACCTTCAACAATGAGGCGGATCGTAACCCGGTTCTGGATACCAAGCCCCGAACCGATAGGCGCGCCAAGCGGCATGACTGCAACCGCGCCAGCATCTTCCAGTTGCTTCGCCGCAATCGGGTCGTCCACACAATAGACCATTGGCAGGAAGCCTTCTTTGGCCAGCACTTCGGTCGCCTTCAGCGTTTCGCGCATATCTGGATAAAGCGTCTTCGCCTCGCCCTGCACTTCAAGCTTCACCAGATCCCATCCGCCAGCCTCGCGCGCCAGCCGCAAGGTCCGGATCGCACTATCGGCATCGAAGCAACCGGCGGTGTTGGGCAAATACGTATATTTCTTCGGGTCGATAAAGTCGGTCAGCATTGGCGCCTTGGGGTCCAATACGTTGACCCGCCGTACCGCGACGGTGACAATTTGCGCGCCGGCCGCTTCGACCGCAGCTGCGTTCTGAGCGAAATCCTTGTACTTGCCGGTGCCAACGATCAACCGCGAGTGGAACGTCCGGCCCGCGACGGTCCACGAATCGTTGTGGTCCCCGCCGCCGACGAAGTGGACGATCTCGAGCGCATCGCCATCAGCCAGCACCACATCATCCAGCGTCGAGCGCGGCACGATTGTGCCATTGCGCTCGACCGCGACCTTGGCCGGATCGAGTTCTAGGCTGCGGACCAGATCGGCAATCGATCCAGGGTCGGCACGGCGGGGATCGCCGTTGAGCGTAATGGAAAGCGAGGCTGTCATGCCCTCGCCCATAGCAATCACATGGAGTGACGCAAGTTGCGCAGGTGCGCCCAGGCCAGCAAAGTGACGCCGCCGATGGTCAGAAAGGCTTCGGCCGAGCCGTGGCCCACGACCAGCGCAACGATCATCAGACCAAGCCCGGCAGCGCCGATCTGCAACGGCCGCGGATCGCCGTGGCGCACTACACCCAGCACCAGCGTAATGCCGCCGACCACAATCGCCAGGGCGAGGCCGACGCGGTGGATTTCAGGGGCGAACAGCAGTTCTCCGCCCAGCCCAAGACCTGCAACCAACAGCAAACCGGCGATGCAATGCAGCGCGCACAGCCCCGACAGAAGCACGCCAACCCGGTCGAGCCGGTTGCGAATCAGGATCATAGCATCGCGCATTGCCCGACCCATGTATGTGATGGTGTATCATTCCGCAAGTGCGCAGGGTCAGAACCCGTTGATCGCGCCTTCGATGTGCGGATCTAGAAGCCCCTCGCGGCGAAGAATGTTATGTTCGATGGGTCCTGTCTCTAGGTGCAGTCGGTCGGTTCACGCTTGCGCTTTGCGCAGCTTGGCAGCAGAGCGCCGGTCATGAATCAGCTTCAGAACGCCCGCCCGCGCCCGCTTGCCCTGGCCCGCTGGTTGTTCGCCGTCGCCGCCATCGTCACATTGATGGTGGTGGTCGGCGGGATCACCCGGCTGACTGAATCGGGCTTGTCGATCACCGAGTGGAAGCCGGTTACCGGTACAATTCCACCGCTGACCGAAGCGCAATGGCAGGCGGCGTTTGAGGCCTATCAGCGGATCCCGCAATATACCGAGGTCAACGGGCCCGCCGGAATGACGCTGGCCGGGTTCAAGGTCATATTCTTCTGGGAATGGTTTCACCGCTTGCTCGGCCGGGTGATCGGTCTGGCCTTTGCCCTGCCGCTGGCCTGGTTCTGGTTCAAGCGGGCAATTCCGCAGGGCTATCACGCCCGGTTGCTGGGCCTGTTGGCGCTTGGCGGATTGCAGGGCTTTGTTGGCTGGTGGATGGTCAAGTCCGGCCTGACCAACGATATCAAGGTCAGCCATCTGCGGCTCGCAACCCATCTGTCGCTGGCGCTGTTGACCCTGTCGCTGCTGGTGTGGACAGCGCTTGATCTGCGGCGTCATGCCAAGAGCCAACCGGCGGCGCGGCTCACCGGGCTGGGGGCTTTCGCGCTGGCCGCGCTGGCTCTGCAGCTGTTCTATGGCGCTTTGGTGGCAGGCCTTCGTGCCGGACCAGTATCGGGCGGCGGGTGGCTTAGTTGGGATGCCTGGCCCTTGATGCAGGGCAAGCTGGTCCCGGCCGGGATCGACTGGAGCCAGGGGGCAGTGCACGCGCTCACCGGCGACCCCTATCTGGTCCTCTTCATCCACCGCTGGTGGGCCTGGGCAGTGGTCGGCGTGCTGGTGGTTCTGGCCCGCGCCGTGCGCTCGCTGGACCGGCGCGCCTCGGTAGCGATTCACAGTGCCTTTGGGGCCCAGGTTCTGCTCGGAATCGCCACTGTGTGGAGCGGAACTGCGATCTGGCTGGCCGCATTGCATCAACTGACCGGCGCCATCCTGCTTGCGGCAACAGTTTGGGGGGTCCATGTGGTGGGCCGCGAAGTGCCTGATATTAAGACGTAACATTTAATACGGCACGGCCTTTGGAGCCCTGCCGAGTTAGCACGTCGCGGCGGTTCTATCCGTAGAAATGCTTGACGAATGGCCGCTTCCCTGCGTCAATAGCGGTGATCTTTTCTGCGCCCGCCAGATCTGGTTGATGATCGCGGGTACAACAAAGGAAGCGGGGGTTGGAATTGAATTACGGCACCACGGTTCTTGATCGCACCGTTGCACGTGGCGACGAATTCCGTCGCTCGCCCGTTTCCATCAACCCGCCAAAGGCCAAACGATGAGAGCGCGGATACTGTTGCTGGCAGGCGTTGCGGCACTGGTCCCCGCGGCCATCGGGATAGCGCAAGCTGCGGCTTCGGTGCAGCCGGGCGCGGCGACCTTTTCGCCGCCAGCAGCGCCAATGATCATGACCCGGACGCTGGTTCGGACCATGGCCGATGGCAAACAAGTTATCGTGACCCGGCGTTTTGCAATCCGTTTTACACCCGAAGGTGATGGCTACCGGTTGGATGGCGCGCAGATCGGCGCGGAGGTTGCGGCACCCCCGTCGCTCGCCAGTCTGGCTGAGATCGAACGCAAACGGGTTGAGCGAGGCCCGTTTCCGGCCCGGCTCGATGCCAACGGGATGATTCGCCGGATCGGGTCGGCGCAGGATCCTTCCGCAACCCGCGCGGCCATAGTTCAGGGCAATCAGATCATTTCTGCCGCGGCAATCCCGCCAGATGCCAAGCGCGACCGCAGTGCGGTACTCGGCCAGGTTGCCAGCGCGGGAGCGGCCACGGCTTGGCCAGTGTTCCTGTTCAATCCGGGCCCGCACGACCGGGTTGAGCGCCGCAAGCTAACTCTCGCGAGCGGCGCCGAAGGCGAAGTAGAGGTGCGCGTTTCTGTGCAGGGCCTGATGTCTTGCGGGTTGCCCCTGGCCATCGAACGTTTGGTCACCACCCGGCTTGCAGGGACCACCAGGGTCTCACGCGAGGTCTGGACCTTCGCATTCGATCCTGCCTGATTGGGGGCCTGATTTCCTTAAGGTATTATTTTACCTCTTCGGAATAGCCCGGAAAACTTGACTTTCCCAACCAACTGAACGATTGGCCTGCCTTCCTGCGGAGCCGGTCAACCGGATTCGCGGCAACTGCTATAGGGAATTTTAGGCCATGAAGGCGCTGAGCAAGGTCACCCGGTCGATCAAACCGGCTGAGGTGGAAAAGAACTGGCATCTGATCGATGCCGATGGACTGGTGGTCGGGCGTCTCGCCGTGGTCATCGCCAATCGTCTGCGCGGCAAGCATAAGCCGAGCTTTACCCCCCACGTCGATTGCGGTGACCATGTCGTGGTGATCAACGCAGGCAAGGTCAAGCTGACCGGCAACAAGCTGAAGCAGAAGACCTATTACAAGCACACCGGCTATGCCGGCGGGATCAAGGAAGTGACCGCCGACAAGGTGCTCGACGGCCGCTTTCCTGAGCGCGTGCTCGAAAAGGCTGTGGAACGCATGGTCCCGCGCGGGCCACTGGGCCGGGCGCAGATGCGCGCCCTGCACCTCTACGCCGGCACCGAGCATCCGCATGGTGGCACTCAGCCCCAGCCGCTCGACGTTGCTGCCATGAACCGCAAGAACAAGGTGGGCGCATGATGTCCGAAGAAACTGTAACCGATCTCGCCGATCTGGGCGCCGCCATGGGCGATGCCGTTGCCGATGCCGTTGCCCCGATCGCTGCGCCAGCAGCCCCAACCATGCCGCTGCGTGACAAGATCATCGACGCGCAGGGCCGCGCCTATGCCACCGGCCGCCGCAAGGATGCCGTGGCCCGCGTCTGGATCAAGCCCGGTTCGGGCAAGGTCGTGGTCAACGGCCGCGATCAGGACGTCTACTTCGCCCGCCCGACCTTGCGTCTGGTGATCGATCAGCCGTTCCAGGTTGCCGACCGCGCTGGTCAATACGATGTTATCGCGACCGTCAAGGGCGGTGGGCTCTCAGGCCAGGCCGGTGCGGTCAAGCACGGCATCAGCCAAGCGCTGACCCGGTTTGAACCGACCCTGCGCGCTGTCGTCAAGGCTGCCGGGTTCCTGACCCGCGATAGCCGTGCGGTCGAACGCAAAAAGTACGGCAAGGCCAAGGCGCGTAAGAGCTTCCAGTTCTCGAAGCGCTAAGCCGAGCGGCACTCTGCCAAACAAAAGGGCGGTCCGGAAACGGGCCGCCCTTTTGCGTTCAGGCCAAGGTCTGGGGGATCACCTTCAGCCCACCGTCCGCAGTCCATTCCAGCCGGTTATAGCTGGGCTGCGTTGCGCGCAGCCGCTGTGAGAGGGTTCCAGCGCCGATCAGGCGGATCGGCAGGCCATCAGCTTCTACCATCAGATCGAACGGATCATGGACATGGCCCGACAGCACCGCATCGGCCCCGGCCCGGGCCAGCGCGGCCAATGCCCGCTTGCCGCCCCGCGTGGATCCTGATCCTTCGGTATCGGCATCGACCAGCGGATGGTGGCAAGTTACCAGCTTGAGCGCGCGGTCTTGCTGATTGGCCAGCGCGTGCAGCGTCTGATCCAGCTCACGGTCCCGAACCCGGCCCTTGGACCAATTGAGTCGCAGCTGCGCGCGCCCGATCGTTTTCAACGAAACAACCGCGACATCGGGCAGGTCGCGTCCGCTTTCGATCACCCCGCGCAAGGACCGGAAGCGAGCATAAGGCGCCAGCATCCGGCGCAGCGGATACCAGTAATAGGGCACGTCATGATTGCCTGGCTCCAGCAGCACCGGCACAGGCACTTGCGCCAGCCATTCGCGCGCCAGAGCAAATTCGCGCGCGGTTCCGCGCATCGTCAGATCGCCGGTGCACAGCACGGCGGCGGGGCGCTCGCGTATGACTTCGGCCATGAACCAGTCGAGCGCGGCGCGATCCTCGTAACCGAAGTGAAGATCGCTGACATGGAACAGCACAAGCGGCAGCGCCATCAGATCCGTCCCGACAGGATCAACCAGGCCGAGACCAGATTGACCGCGCTGTAGATCCCGTAAAACAGCACCCAGACCAGCGCGCCCGAGGCGATCATTAGCAAGCAGCCCAGCAGCATCACAAACTCCACCGTCAGACTGAATTTGCCGCCAAGCAGGCTGAAGAACCACGGCACACTGCCCAGCAGCGGATGATTGCTCTGCAGCACCGCCTTGTGTGCAGCAAAATTGCCGATCCCCAGCAGAAAGACGAACAGCAGGCCCATGGCGCCTCTCTTAGCCGAGTCGCCGCGCTTGGCCAGACCGATTGCGGCTAGGTGTGTTGTTAATACAATACACTCGGCGGTGCTTGTTGGCGGTTCGTCGGGTTTTGCCGCCGCTCGTCCGGCGCAGCGCGGCCGGGGTCGAGCAGTGCTGGAGCCTGGCACGGCGGCGGCTATCCCCAAATCAGGCGCACGGCCCAGCCCCCTTGATCCGCGCGCCGCCCTGCCCACCCGAAAGGTAAACTGCCATGAACCGTTCACTCACCGCCGCCATCGCCCTGACCTTTGCCTTGACCGGCGTGGCCAGCCTCGCCCAAGCCCAGTCGGCCGCGCTTGGAACCGCCCCAGAAACCACTGAAGTGCGCATCGCAGATCTCAATCTGTCGAGCCCGGCCGGACAGGCCGAGCTTGATCGCCGGATCGAAGGCGCCGCCCGCCGGGTTTGCAATACGGCAACACCGGTCGGCAGCCGCGCCGGCTATCGCGCCGAAGAAGGCCGCTGCAAGGCCCAGGTTCGCCAACAGGTTGCCGCTGCCTTGCCCCGGTAAGGCAGCGCCGAACGAGCCCGGGGCACTCCAGTCCCCCCGCCCCGGGTTCGTTTTTTACTTGGGGTCAGTTACCGGCCGGCCATCGCCTTGGCTTTGGAAAGATAGGTCCGGCCGATCCGTACCAGCGTGCCGTCTTCCAGTTCGGCCGACCAAACCCCCAACCCATCATGGCGCAGACCTCTGATCCGGTCACGCCGCAGGATGGTCGAACGGTGGAGCCGGATGAACCGTTCCGGATCAAGCCGCGCTTCGAGCCCAGAGACGGTCTGAAGCAACAGGTAAGAGCGGCTCGCCGCGTCCTTTTGCGCGACATGCAGCCGCACATAGTCACGCTCGGCGTCGATCCGGTCGACATCTTCGGCCGAGATCCGCAGCAGTTCGGAGCGATACGGCACCCAGAATTCGCTCAGCCAATCCCCACCACCGCCAGCGCGCTCACCGCGCCGCGCGATTGCCCGGGCCACGGCCCGTTCGAGCCGTTCAGGCGTGACTGGCTTCAAGACATAGTCGACCGCTTCGAGATCGAAGGCTTCGACTGCAAAATTGTCATGCGCGGTAACGAAGATCACCGCCGGAGCATCATCCTGCCGGGTCAGGGCGCGGGCCACGGCCAGCCCGTCAAGCTCGGGCATGGTCATGTCGAGCAGGACCAGATCGGGCGCCAGCGCGCCGATTGCGCGCAGCGCGGCGGCGCCATCCTGCGCGGTCCCGGCGACTTCGATCATGGCGAGATCGCGGCAGATCAGCTCCATCCGCTCAAGCGCCAAGGGCTCGTCATCAACGATCAGCGTGCGCAAGGCCTTGGGAGGGGTGCTATCCGCCATGGCGCACCAGCGGCATGCGCAGCACCGCGCGCCAGCCCCCGCCCGGCGCGGGACCGGCAACAAGACTGGCCTCATCACCATAACGGGCCTCAAGCCGGTCGCGGACATTGGCAAGGCCGATACCGAAACCGGTCTTGTCGCCGGATGGTGTGCCGGGCCCGTCATCGCTGACCTCGATCACCAGTCTGCCAAAGTCCTCCTGTGCGGAAATCGACACGGTCACTGGCTTGCTGGTCCGAGCGACCGCGTATTTAACGGCATTCTCGACCAGTGGCTGGAGGATCATCCCCGGCACGATCGTGTCCTCAAGCGCTTCAGGCACACTGATCCGGGTTTTCAGCCGGTCGGGGAAGCGTACGGTCTCGATGTCCAGATAGGCGCGCTGCAGCGCCACTTCCTGTTCGAGCAGGCTTTCGCCGGTCGGGTCTTCGGCCAGACTTCGCCGATAAAATGCCGACAGGGTCTGGATCATGGTCTCTGCCGCCTGCCCCTTGCCGGTCATTACCAGTGCGGATAGCGAGTTGAGCGTGTTGAACAGGAAGTGCGGGTTCACCTGATAGCGCAAGGATCGCAGCTCCGCCGCCTTGGCCGCGCGGCGATATTCACCCTCGCGCCGTTCAGAGGCGCGGGCCTGTTCGGCCGCGACCATCGCGAAATAGAGCGCAGCCCAGGCCAGCAGCAGGAAATAGCGCCCGATCGCAATATCGGTCAGCTGCCGCCACAGCGCCCCTTCGGCGAATTTCTTTTGCAGCTGGGCCAGCTGATCCGGGGTCAGCTGCGGCGGATCGGGGATATCGACCAGCACGTTCCCGGCTGTATCGTGGCGGATCTGCACTTCGCTGGGATTGCGCTGCTCCCCCAGAATTTTTTGATCGAGCCCGGAAAATACCTGGCGGTTGATCATTGCGAGACCCAGTGCGGCCGGCAGCATGACGACCAGTGCCAGGCTCATCCGTAACCCCATCCGGGAATTGTCGAACAGCCGCAGGATCAGCCAGGCTAGCGTGGTGACCACCATCCCGGCCAGCGTAACCATGCTGCGCAAGCCCAGCATCTCAAAGAAGTAGGCCCGGTCGAGCAGCAAGCTGCGCAGCGTGATCAGCGCCAGATAGCACAGCCAGATCCCGGCAATCGAGATCAGCACGGCCCTGGTCGGGACACGGGCGGGGTAGGTGTCAGGCTCTTCCATCAGGCGTCAGTGTTAGCCTGCTCGATAGGTGCAGCGCCAGCGGCTTCGTCGAGGGGACTGCGACCTTGGTCGATGGAATCAGCCGAGCAGGCCTTCGCGCGCGATCTTTTCCTTCCAGACCAGCGGGGCAAGCTGGTGGACGTTGTGACCCTCGCTGTCGACCGCCACGGTCACCGGCATGTCCTCAACCGTGAATTCATAGATCGCCTCCATTCCGAGGTCTTCAAAAGCCACCACCTTGGCCTCACGGATCGCGCGGCTGACGAGGTAGGCAGCACCGCCGACTGCCATCAGATAGGCCACCTTGTGCTTGGCGATCACTTCGGTTGCGCCCTGGCCGCGTTCAGCCTTGCCGATCATCACCAGCAGGCCAAGGTCGAGCATCATATCGGTGAACTTGTCCATCCGGGTTGCGGTGGTTGGCCCGGCCGGCCCGACCACTTCGCCCATGACCGGGTCAACCGGTCCGACATAATAGATTGCCCGGTTCTTGAACTCGACCGGCAGAGTTTCGCCTTTGGATCGCATATCCTGGATCCGTTTGTGCGCGGCATCGCGCCCGGTCAGCATCTTGCCGTTCAGCAGCAGCCGGTCGCCCTGCTTCCAGCCTTCCACCTCGGCCCGGGTCAGCGTGTCAAGGTTGACCCGTTTGGCAGCCTTGTCCGGGGTCCACTGGACATCGGGCCATTCGCTGAGGTTGGGCTTTTCGAGATAGGTCGGACCCGATCCATCGAGCGTGAAGTGCGCATGGCGAGTCGCAGCACAATTGGGGATCATCGCCACCGGCTTGCCCGCCGCGTGGCACGGCGCATCGTAAATCTTCACATCGAGGATCGTCGAGAGCCCGCCCAGCCCTTGCGCGCCGATCCCCAGCGCGTTGACCCGATCGAAAATCTCGATCCGCATCGCCTCGATATCGCTCTGGGGCCCACGCAGCTTGAGCTGGGCCATGTCGATCGGCTCCATTAGGCTTTGCTTGGCCAGCACCATGCAGTGTTCAGCTGTGCCGCCGATCCCGATCCCGAGCATTCCCGGCGGGCACCACCCGGCACCCATCTGCGGGAGCATTTCGACCACCCATTCGACGATGTTGTCGCTGGGATTCATCATCTTGAACTTCGACTTGTTCTCCGATCCGCCGCCTTTGGCTGCGACATCGACCGAAACCTTGCCGCCCGGGACCATCGTTACATGGAGCACGCAGGGGGTGTTGTCGCGGGTGTTGCGCCGCGTAAAGGCCGGGTCGGCCAGAATCGAGGCGCGCAGTTTGTTTTCGGGATGGAGATAGGCCCGGCGAACACCGTCATCGACCACATCCTGCAGGCTCCGCGCTGATTCCAGCCGGCAGTCCTGGCCCCATTTCACGAACACGTTGACGATCCCGGTGTCCTGGCAGATCGGCCGGTGCCCTTCGGCACACATCCGGCTGTTGGTCAGGATCTGGGCGATGGCATCCTTTGCCGCCGGGCCCTGTTCGGCTTTGTAAGCCTCACCCAAAGCGCGGATGTAGTCCATCGGGTGGAAATAGCTGATGAACTGCAGCGCATCGCCGACGCTTTCGATCAGGTCTTCCTCGCGGATCGTTACCATGGTCACGGGCGCACCTCTTTTCAGCAGAATGGCAGTTCGAGGGCCGCCATAGCCCCGCAAATACCCTACCGTCAAAGCGCTTGGCGCGAAACAGTGCTTGGCTTAAGAGGCAGAGCAATTGCGTTACTGTGTTGTTCGTGCAATACAGCCTGACAGAGGCCCGATCCATGACCCTTTCTGCCCCCGCCATCCTGTCCCAGCACGACGATCTTGGCATCGCCCGCCGCGCGATGATCGATAGCCAGCTGCGCGTCTCCGGGATCAATCAGGATTGGCTGCTGGCAACGATAGCGCGGGTCCCGCGTGAGGATTACGTTCCGGCCTCGGCGCGCGGCCATGCCTATATTGACCGGGCCATCCCGCTCGATCGCGATCACGCCTTGCCCGCACCATTGGTGCAAGCAATGCTGCTGGCTGAGGCTGAGCCCCAGCCCGCCGACACGGTGCTGGTGATCAGCCAATCAGGCTATCTCTCGGCGCTGGTCGAGCCCTTGGTGCAGTCGGTCGAAACCGTCGATGCAGCGGGCGCGCTTACCCTTCAATCAAAAGCACGTTTCAGTCTGATCCTGATCGATGGCGCGATCGAAGCGTTGCCTGGGAATGTGGCTGGCGCGCTGCTCGATCGGGGCCGGGTGGTAACGGGTCTGGTCCTGCGCGGAGTGACCCGGCTGGCTGCAGGCAGCAACAGCGGCGGCGCAGTGGAGCTTACTCCGCTGGCTGAACTAGGTATTCCGGTGCTGGGAGAATTTGCCGCACCCAAGGCTTGGAGTTTCTGATCGATGGCACGGCCGCAAGGTTCACGAATTGCGCGTCAGGCGCTGATCGCCGGAATGGTAGCGATGGTTACCGCCCCGGTGCTGGCCGATGACCTGCGCGAGGCGCTGGTGATGGCCTATAACTCCAATCCGACCATTCAGGCCGCGCGGGCCCAGCAGCGCGCGGTCGATGAAGGCGTGCCGATCGCTCGGTCAGCCGGGTTGCCATCGCTTTCGGGCACGGCGAACTACAGCGAATTTGTCGAAGGCAGCAGCTCCAACCCGCTCGCGCCGGATCGCAATCTCGACGCCCAGCTCAACCTGAGCATGCCGGTCTATGCCGGTGGCGGGATCAGGAATTCGGTCCGCGCGGCCGAAACCCGGGTCGATGCCGGCCGGGCCGATCTGCGCGCAGTCGAGAGCGGCGTGTTCAGCCAGGTCGTCGCGGTCTACATGGACGTGATTCTGGCCGAAGCGGTGGTCAAGCTGAACCGCGCCAATGTCCAGCGGCTCGAAGTCAACCTGCAGGCGACCAGAGACCGGTTCGAAATTGGCGATCTGACCCGCACCGATGTCGCCCAGTCCGAATCGCGCCTCGCCACAGCGCGCGGCGCCACCCGCAGCGCCGAGGCAAACCTGATTTCAGCGCGCGAACGCTATATCCAGATCGTCGGTAAGGCGCCGGACAACCTGCAAACGCCGCCGCCGCTGGTGGGCCTGCCCGCCAGCGCTGACGATGCCGTGGTTATCGCGCTCGAATCAAACCCCGATCTGCTGGCCGCCCGCCAGCGCGCCAAGGCTGCTGGATTCGATACCGCCGTCGTCGGCGCCAACCGCCTGCCGCGCGTCTCGGTATTCGCCAACAGCGGCTACAACGACTTTTTGGGGACCAACAGGCTCCCACCATCAGTCCAGAGCACGACCAGCAGCACCGTTGGGGTGCGAGCAAGTGTGCCCTTGTTCCAGGGCGGCTTGCCCGCGGCCCAGCGGCGTCAGGCCCAGGCCCGTGAAGGCGCGACGCTTGAACAGGAAATCGGGATCGAGCGCGCTGTCATTTCCTCGGTTCGCGCCGCCTTTGCGCAGTGGACTGCGGCCCAATCGCTGATCGCTACTTCGCAAACCGCAGTCGACGCTGCGGAATTGAGCCTTGAGGGCGTCCGTGCCGAAAACAGCGTAGGTAACCGCACCATCCTCGACATCCTCAATGCCGAGAACGAACTGCTCAATGCGCAAGTCCAGTTGGTCACGGCCAAGCGCAATGCCTATGTCGCCGGATTCAACCTGCTGGCAGCGATGGGCAAGGTCGAAGCGCGCGATCTCGGGCTCGATGGTGGGACGCTGTACGATCCGGGCGTCAACTACAGCAACGTGCGCGGAAGCGTGTGGGACTGGAACGACAATCCCGACCCCAAACCGGTCTCGACACGCACCGTTGACACCAAGGCGCAAGACGGTTCAGTAATAAACAAGTGATTCTGTCCCGCTGCGGGACGGCGTGGAGTGTGGGCGATGCGCCAGGTCGGTGAACCTTCGGTCGAGGAAATCCTCGATTCGATCAAGAAAGTGATTGCGCGCGACAGCCGCGACAATGCCGCAGAGCAGCGGCGTGAGCGCGGGCCGGTCAGCGAATCCGCGCCAATGTCCATGATCGAGGCTAATGATGACGACGACGTGCTCGATCTGGGCGCGATCGGCGAAGCCATTGGCGAGGATGATGATATGGCGGTGGCTAACAGCCAGGCCCCGCTGATTGCCGACAATGCTGCTAGCTCGATCAGCGAATCGCTCGCCGCCCTGGCGGTAATGGCCGAACCGCGCGCTGCGCCGCAGATTGTCCGCTCGGGCGAGACTTCACTTGAAGGGCTTGTCCGCGAAATGCTCCGTCCGGCGCTGGCCGAATGGCTCGACAAGAACCTGCCGCCGCTGGTTGAAAAGCTGGTAGCGACCGAAATCGCCCGGATCGTCGGCAAGAAGGGCTAGGCTGCCCGGCACCGCTGCGCTAGTTCCGCAGCGATGAAGCTCATTCCAAACGCCAGGAGCCAGTCGCATGGCCCGTCCTGACGCCGCCTTGCTGGATCCGGCGCGCTATCCCTTTGCCCACCAGATCACCACTCGGTTCGCCGATATCGATCCCAATCAGCACCTCAACAATGTCGCTCTGGCGGCGATGATGGAGGATGCCCGGGTCCGCTTCAATCTGGCGCTCGGCAGTGCGATCAAAATCGGTGAACGCCGGGCGATGGTCGCCAGCGTGGCGATGGATTACCTCAGCCAAGGGCACTTCCCCGATCCGGTGGCGGTCCATTGCGGGGTCGAACGGACCGGCAATTCGAGTTGGACTGTGGTGCAGCTGCTGATCCAGTCGGACCGCCCGGTCGCCTTCGCGCGTTCGGTGCTGGTCGCGATTGCGGATGATCGGCCAAGCCCGATTGCCGAGGATTATCGTGCAGTCCTGGCGCAGTGGACTCTCAAGGAATGAGCAGCGATCCAGATGAGCTTGCCCGCGCCCGCGCCGCGCTGGCTACCACTGGCAGCGCGCAGGCACATCGCCACATCTTCCTGTGCGCCGAAGCTCAAAAGGGTGAGTGCTGCTCGGCCGAGGTCGGCAGTACGGCGTGGAAGTTCCTCAAGAAACGGCTGCGCGAGCTGGGGCTCGACCGTGATGGCGGGATTGCCCGAACCAAGGCTGATTGCCTGAAAGTCTGCGCCGCGGGACCGGTCGCAGTGGTGTACCCCGAGGGTGTCTGGTACCATTCGTGCACCGCGCCGGTGCTGGAACGGATCATCCAGGATCATCTGATTGGCGGCGATCCGGTCGAGGAATTCCGGCTCTATCCCGCGCCCGAAACGCCCCACAGCCGCTGACTCGCCAAACCCTCTGGATCGTGTCATCATCCTGGCATCAAACAGACCCGGGAGCGTTTCCATGACAATTGCGCGACTGATCGAAGGGCGTGGCGGCGATATTGTCGGCTGCGACACCAGCACCAGTGTGGGCGAAGCGGTGAAACTGCTGGCCGAAAAGCGGATCGGCGCCTTGCCGGTCTATGCCGGCGGCAAGATCGCCGGAATCTTCTCTGAACGCGATGTGGTCTATCAACTGGCAGCGCACGGCCCGGCCATGCTGGACAAGACCGTGGGTGAGGTGATGACCTCTCCCCCGATTACGGTTGATCCCGGAACCGACGTGATGGACGCGCTGGGTCTGATGACCCGGCGCCGAATCCGCCACCTTCCGGTGATCGAGGGTGAGAATCTCCGCGCCTTCGTCTCGATCGGCGATCTGGTCAAATACCGGATCGAACGGATCGAATCCGAAGCCGAAGCAATGCGCAGCTACATCCAGAGCGCGTGATCCGTCGTCCCGGGCTTGATCCGGGACCGGTGGCGTCGTGATGCAATCTTGCCTGAGACGGGCAGCGGTCCCGGGCCGGGCCCGGGACAACGGCTTGTCGGCACCTGTCGAAGCGCCTACATTGGGCTCATGGACATCCAGCCAATGACACTCAGCCCTTCCGCCGCCGCGCGGGTTGCCGCAATTGCCGCCAAGCTGGGTAAACCCGCAGTGCTGCGGCTTTCGGTTGAGGGCGGCGGCTGTTCGGGATTTCAATACAAATTCGGACTGGATCGCGGGCCCGAGGGCGACGATCTGGTGATCGAACAGGACGGGGTCACATTGGTGGTCGATTCGATGAGCCTGGAATTGGTCGGCGGCTCGGTCGTCGACTACGTCGAATCGCTCGGCGGCTCGGCGTTCAAGGTGACGAACCCTAACGCCAGTGCCGGCTGTGGCTGCGGATCCAGCTTCGCCGTATGATCTACTCGCCTAACGGCTCGGGCCGGTGTTGCACCAGAGGCTGCGACAGCAGCATCGGACACGAAAAATCATGAAGATCGCCAGTTTCAATATCAACGGGATCAAGGCGCGGCTGCCGCGGCTGCTCGAATGGCTGGAGGAGACGCGTCCGGCGGTTGCCTGTCTGCAAGAAATCAAGACCCAGGACGAAGGCTTTCCCGTCGATGAGTTCCTCAAGCTCGGTTACCACTCGCTGTGGCACGGCCAGAAAGGGTTCAACGGCGTCGCGATTCTGGCTGATGGAGCCACCCCGGTCGAAATCCAGCGCGGTTTGATGGGCGAGCCAGAGGACGAGCATTCGCGCTATCTTGAGGCGGAGGTGTTCGGCACCCGCGTCGCCTGCATCTATCTGCCCAATGGCAATCCCCAGCCGGGCCCGAAGTTTGACTACAAATTGCGCTGGATGGAGCGGCTGCGGACCCGAATGGCCCAAATTGCAGCGGAAGAAGTTTCTGCGATCGTTTTGGGTGACTACAACGTGATTCCGCATGACAGCGATGTCTGGGCGCCCGCCGCAATGGCCGACGACGCGCTGATGCAGGGCGAATCGCGCGATGCCTATTTCCGCCTGCTCGGTGATGGCTGGACCGACGCGCTGGCCACGCACAACCCGCAAGGCGGGGTCTGGACCTATTGGGACTATCAGGCCGGTGCCTGGCAGCGCGACCATGGTTTTCGGATCGACCACGCGCTGCTCTCACCCGAACTGGCGGACCGGCTGGTGGCTTGCGGAGTCGACAAGGATCATCGCGGGCGCGAGAAGGCCAGTGATCACGCGCCTGTGTGGGTGCAATTCAAAGCGCTGTCCGCCTGACGGCGGGAAGCAGCACCATCCCACTCCCGTGTCATAGAATCACGAAAAACGTCCGGGGGACGTTTTCGCTGGGGCGCCCCGACCGCCCGATGAGGTTACCCTGTGGGTGGTCGGGCCGGGGGAGCGGGCTGGTGTTGCTAGCTATTCGCGGAGGCGAATGGCTTTACCGGTAGAAAACGTGGTTTTCGACCCGGCCCACCCGGCGCAGCTTCCAGCCGGGGCTAACATAGGTCGCATGGAAGAACAGCGCCCCTTCAACCGGGCTGGACCAGGCGCCCGAATGCGCGATCTGGGCCACGGCTACGGCATTCTTCCACTGCTTTGAGCCCTTGGAAATGCCGGGCATCGAACGGCCCCGCACAAAAGAAAACTGCGAGGGCTGGTAGACTACGCCGCAATAGGAGTTGGGGAAGCGGCCTGACTTTGAGCGCGCCACGATCACCCGTCCAACGGCCAGCTGACCCGTCAGCGATTCGCTTTTGGCTTCGAAATAGATCGCACCGGCGAGGCAGTGCAGTTCGCGCGGGAGTTCAGCCAACTGGGGCTGGGCCGAAACCATCTGGGCCAGCGACCCTGCCTTGATCGGGCGGACTTCAACTGGCTTGGCTTCCGGCAGGTCTTCTTTCACTTCAACCGCAGGGGCGGGAAGCGCTTCGATAACCGGCTGGGTAATGATCTGGGAAGTCGGTTCCTGAATAGCGGCAACAGACCCCAAGGTCTGTGCGGCTGCGCCCGAACCGTCGGCGCTAGCAATCACGAATGCAATCATGGTGGCCACAGAAAGTGCTGAGGCCTGGTGGAGCTTGCGGCTCATAAGAAGTCATTCTTGGGCGGTGGGCGCGCCCGCGCAGGATGGTTTGGTGCGAGAAGCGGCTAGCCGTTTGATGCCCCAAGCCGGAATCCTGCCGGCTGCCCCCCGTCTGCGTGCTTGCACCACGAACCGTACTGTCCGAGGCCGCAGCCTACGCGTCAAAGAGTGAAGCGCCTTTGATTGTGCGGTGCAGCAAAGTCAAGCCGTATCGGAGTCTATTCCGATGAACCGTTCACCATCCGCGATATCCAGTTCAATAATCCACAGATCCGGGTCGCGAGCGCCGCGGCGATCGAGGTATTCTCCAAATTCGAATGGGTTTTCAGTATCTTGAGCCCTTGTCGCGGTCCAGATCCGGCCTCCGTGGGCGTCGGGAACCCGCTCAAACAACCGCGCATTTCCGCCCTTTTCGGCCAAAACGACCAGGATTGTTCCGGCTTCGCGTTCACCCTTGTTAAGCACGGCAGCGAATCCGCCCGCGGCCTGAACCGCACGGATCAGGCCCGCCACTTCGAGGTGGGCGGGTAGCCGCGTGATTACGCAGCGTCCTTTTCGATCGAGTTCGACAGCAGCGCATAGAGCGCCTCTGCCCCGGGCGCTTCGCCCAGTGCGCGGTGCATCGCCTCATCACGCATCAAGCGGCTGATCGCGGCCAGCGCGTGCAGGTGTGCGGCGCCAGCGGACTCGGGCGAAAGCAGCCCGAACACCAGGTCGACCGGCATGCCGTCAGCGGCATCAAACGCAACCGGCGTGGTCAGCCGCAGAAATGCCCCAACCGGGCGACCGAGATCGGGAATCCGGGCATGCGGGATCGCCACACCGCGGCCAAAACCGGTGCTGCCCAGTTTCTCACGCTCTTCGATGCGTTCGAGCACCAGTACCGGATTGAGCCCGTAGACGCCCGCGAATCGCTGCGAAAGCTGCTCAAGAACGGCCTGCTTGCTGTCAGCTACGATAGTGCCGACGGCTTCGGGCATTAGGGAAAAAAGTTCAGTCATGTCAGACAATCTATCCAAATAGGGGGCGGCAAGCGCGGGGTGTTCCGCGCCTGCAAGGATTGCCACTGCTAGATCCCCCTCGCCCACCGGATCAGCGGGCGCCTTTAGCCTGCGCTTCAGGAAGGTTCAACCCATCCGATTGAGCCGTCGCCGCGCCGGTAGACCATGTTGTGCTTGCCCGAACCGGCATTCTTGAACAGCAGTGCGTTGGTGTTGCGCAGATCGAGCATCATGACCGCGTCGGAAACCGTCGCTTCGGGCACATCAACCCGGGTTTCAGCGATGATTACCGGCGCTTCGCTGGTCACTTCTTCGGCGGCATCATCGGGTTCGACGAAGACGGTGTAGGACGCTTCATCAGCACGCAATGCGTGGGCCGACTGTTCGGAGTGATCGTTGAGGCGCCGTTTGTAGCGGCGTAGCTGTTTGTCGATCTTTTCGGCCGCCTGATCGAGCGCGGCATGGGCGTCTTGGGCAACCCCGGCGCCTTTCAGCACCAGGCCGTGCATCACATGGGTGACGATATCACAGCGGAACGCAGCTGCCGGCGCGCGGTTGAAAGTGACCGCGCTGGACAGCGCCTTGGGGAAGTATTTGTCGACAATCGCAGTGAGGCGGTCCTGAGCGTGCACTTGCAGGGCTTCGCCGGTTTCGATCTGATGGCCCGATACGCGGATGTCCATGGATACCTTCTCCTGTTACTGCGGCTCGATCGGGCTTAGTCGGTCCATAGCGGGGACTTTACCGTTTCGAGGAATGCGGCATGTGCCGCGCGTTCAGCCTCGCTGGCCTGATGCGGACGAGCGGGACGGAATGGTCGGTCGCGCTTGGGCGCGGACATGGTTTGAACCAGACCGATTTCGGTCTCTGCGGCCAGCGACAGGCCGATCTGGCGGCCTCCGGTCAGCTCGACATAGACCTGCGCGAGCAGTTCAGCATCGAGCAGCGCGCCGTGGCGGGTACGGTGGCTGCGATCGATCCCATAGCGGGTGCACAAGGCATCGAGCGAATTCTTGGCCCCGGGATGCCGCATCCGCGCCATCGCCACGGTATCAATCATCCGTTCGCGCCCCAGCGGCGGCAATCCGCACATCTCCAGTTCGGAATTGACGAAGCCAAAATCGAACCCGGCGTTGTGGGCGACAAGCTTGGTTTCCTCGCCGAGGAATTCGAGCAGTTCGGCGACCCGTTCGTGGAACCGCGGTTTGTCCGAGAGGAAGCTGATCGACAGCCCGTGGACCGCTTCGGCAGCAGCCGGCATATCGCGATCGGGGTTGAAATAGCCGTGAAAGGTGTTTCCGGTCGGGACCCGGTTGACCATTTCGATACAGCCGATCTCGACCAGTCGATCACCACCCTTGGGATCAAGCCCGGTGGTTTCGGTATCGAAAATAATCTCTCGCATTACCGAACTGATATCTGCCTGTTACGGATTGGTTACAAGGGGGTTGTCGGCTATTTTTGCGGTCCAGTGATCGCATGGACAAGCCGCTGCACCGCATGGCGCGTTTCGGCCAGACTGACCCCGGTGTCGATCACATGATCGGCGCGCGCCCGCTTTTCGGCATCAGATATCTGCAGCTTTAGAATCTGCTCAAATTTCTCTGGCGTCATGCCCGGCCGGGCTAACACCCGTTCGCGCTGCATCGCAGCGGGCGCCGAGACGACCAGCACCGCATCGAGGCCGTGGTTGCCAGTCTTCTCGAATAACAGCGGGATATCGAACACGATTAGCGGGGCAGCGGCATTGTCGGCCAGAAAGGTTCGGCGCAATTCGGCCACCTCAGGGTGGACGATCAGTTCGAGCTGCCGCAGCGCCGCAGGATTGCCGAACACTGCTGCACCCAACTTTTGCCGATCCACTCCGGCGGGACCAGTGGTGCCGGGAAAGGCCAGCTCGATCGGATCGATGCAAGCTCCGCCCGGTCCCTGCAATTCATGGACCGCCGCATCGGCATCGAACACCGGCACGCCAAGACCGCGAAACATCGCTGCGACCGCGCTTTTACCCATGCCGATCGATCCGGTCAGGCCAAGGATGAAAGGTTTGGTCATCAGGTCAACAGTTCCCGCAACTCGCCGTCGTGTGCGCGCGGTGCGGGCTGCCCGAAGAACTTTTCAAAGGCCACAGCGGCCTGACCGATCAGCATCGCCAGCCCATCGATCGTTTCGAACCCGCGCGCGCGTGCACCAGCCAGCAGCGGCGTCTCGAGTGGGTTGGTGACGATGTCATAGACCACACTGCCTGGCGGAACATGGCTGAAGTCGAACACCAAGGGCGGCTGTCCGGCCATCCCCAGTGGGCTGGCGTTGACTACCAGATCGAGCAGCTGAGAGCGGTCATCAAAGGCAAAGTCAGTGGGCGTAGCGAAATGATCGAGGTTGACCGCATGGTGCTCCCCGCGCGGGGCCAGCTCATCCAGCATGGCGCGGGCCTTGGCCGGATCGCGGGCAGCCAGCACCAGCGTGAACCCGGCCCCGGCCAACGCCGCCACGATTGCCCGCGCCGCGCCGCCTGCGCCGAGGATCCGCGCCATCCGATACAAATGCGTCTCGGCCAGCAGCGGCAGCAGCGGTTCGAGAAAGCCGGGGGCATCGGTGTTGAACCCGGTCAACCCGCCATCAGCGCCGCGCACCACGGTGTTGACCGCGCCAATCCGGGCGGCCTGCGGATCGACCACATCGAGCTGGGCCAAGGCCGCCTGCTTGTGCGGCATGGTGATGTTGCATCCGCGCCAATCGGGATCGGCGCGGCGCGCAGCAAAATAGTCCGCAAGCCCAGCCGCAGTGACATGGGCCGCGCGGTAATCGGCTTCGATCCCCAACTTGTTCAGCCAAAAGGAATGGATCGCGGGGCTTTTCGATTGCGAAATCGGATCACCGATCACTTCGGCATAGGCAGTCGTCATCCGGGCAACTCCCCGGCTTCGCGCAAACCCTGCAAGACTGCCAGCAGCGGCATGCCCAGCACGGTGAAGTGATCGCCCGCTATATTTTCAAACAGCTGCACCCCGCGCGCCTCGATCCGGAACACCCCGACACAGCCCGCAACCGCTGGCCATTCATGGCTGAGGTAATCGGGGATGAATGCTTCTGGCAGCACGCGCACATTGAGCCGGGCAAGCGCAGCATGGCGCCAAACCACCACGCCGTCACGGACCAGCACCGCCGCAGAGTGAAGCTGCATTTCGCGCCCCGAAAAGAACCGCAGATGCTCAGCCGCTTGCTCGATCGAGCCGGGTTTGTCGAACCGGCGGCCTTCAACTGCAACCAGCGAATCGCTGCCCAACACCAGAGCGCCAGGATGATCGGCTGAGACGGCTCGGGCTTTGGCCTCGGCCAGAGCCAGCGCAACCTGATCGACTGGGGCGCCCGTAAGGTCCGCCTCCAGCGCGCGCTCGTCCAGATGCGCAGGCACCGCAGTATAGACCACCCCGGCAGCATCGAGCATCGCTCGGCGCGACTGGCTTTGCGAGGCGAGGATCAGGCTCATGCCTCACCCCGCGCGGCCACAAATTCGTTGTAAAGATTGATAATCGCGGCCGCCGTTTCTTCGATTGAGCGGCGGGTGACATCGATCACCGGCCAGCCGTTATCGGCGAAAATCCGCCGGGCGAATTGCACTTCGCGTGCAACCTTTTCGGTATCGACATAAGCCGTCTCGGGCGCCTGGCCCAGCGACAGCAGGCGGTTGCGCCGCACCTGGATCAGCCGTTCGGGCGCGGTGGTAAGGCCGACCACCAGCGGTTGGCGCAGCCCGAACAGCGCGGGCGGCGGCGGGCTTTCGACGACAATCGGGATATTCACGGTCTTGTAGCCGCG
>JANMOU010000014.1:0-96313 GCA_031369495.1 Novosphingobium sp.
CATGCAGAGGCTGTGGGAAGTTCGATCCTTACTCGCGATCCACGCTTTTATCGAACTTATTTTCCAACGGTGCGATTGATTGCACCAACCAAGGACGACAATGACTGATACGCATTCAACCTATCGAATTCAGGGCGCAACTGGCGATTGGGAGGTTGTGATTGGCCTTGAGGTTCATGCCCAGATTACGTCACATTCAAAACTATTCTCGGGCGCTGACACCACTTTTGGTGCTGAACCAAACACGCAGGTTTCGCTCATTGACGCCGCGATGCCGGGGATGCTGCCCGTGCCAAACGCTGAATGTGTGCGGCAGGCGGTGCGCACAGGCATGGCGATTGACGCGCAGATCAACACATGGTCGCGGTTTGACCGAAAAAATTATTTCTACGCCGATCTCCCGCAGGGTTATCAGATTTCGCAGCTTTATCACCCGATCGTGGGCGAGGGCTCAGTTGAGATTAGTTTGGACGAAAAAGATCCTGACGCGCCCGGCAAAACCATCGGCGTTGAGCGCATCCATATCGAGCAGGATGCCGGCAAGCTGATGCACGATCAGCACCCGACGATGTCCTATGTCGATCTCAACCGCTCGGGCGTGGCCTTGATGGAAATCGTCAGCCGCCCCGATATGCGCAGCCCCGCTGAGGCCGGGGCCTGCCTCGCCAAGCTGCGCCAGATTGTCCGCTATGTCGGCAGCTGCGATGGCAACATGGATCAGGGTTCGATGCGGGCAGATGTCAATGTCAGCGTCCGCAAACCGGGTGAAGAATTCGGCACCCGCACCGAAACCAAGAACGTCAATTCGGTCCGCTTTGTGATGGCCGTGGTTGAGAGCGAAGCGCGCCGCCAGGTTGATCTGATCGAGGATGGCGGCACCGTGGTGCAGGAAACCCGGCTGTATGATCCGGACAAGAACGAAACTCGTTCGATGCGGAGCAAGGAAGACGCGCACGATTATCGCTACTTCCCCGATCCCGATCTGCTCCCGCTGGAACTGGACGATGCGTTTCTGGACGAGTGCCGGGCGAGCCTGCCCGAACTGCCCGATGCCAAGCGCCACCGTTATGAAACCGCGCTGGGGCTATCGGCCTACAACGCCAATGCGCTGACCGCTGACGTTGAAGTGGCGCGCGAGTTTGAAGTGCTGCTGACGGCGGTCGCCAAGGCCAGCGCTAAAGGCGAGGCTGATGTGTCAAAGCGGGTCGCCAACTGGATGCTGTCCGAACAGCCCGGCGTGCTGAACGCCGCCGGGGCCGGTTCCGATCACCCAAAAAACACGATTCCGGCCAACACCGCCATTGTTGTTGCCACCGAAAGCGGGCTGATCTCGGGCAGCAAGGCCAAGGAAATCTTTGCCGAATACCTGACCAGCGAGATCGACCTTGCCGCCACCATCGCCGCCAACCAGCAGTCGACCGATACGGGCGCGATCGAAGCCGCAGTCGATGCCGTCCTCGCCGCCAACGCCGATAAAGTCGCCGAATATCAGGGCGGCAAGGAAGCGCTGTTCGGGTTCTTCGTCGGCCAGACGATGAAAGCGATGCAGGGCAAGGGCAACCCGGGGCTGGTCAATCAGGTGTTGAAGCAAAAGCTTGCAAACTGAATGTGATGCGGACACACCTTCCCTATTCGCTAGAGGGGTTGGGGGTTCTATGAAGAAGTACGCAATCGCAGCTGCACTGTTTGCCGCTTGCATGACTACGCCTGCACTTGCCGAAACACTTGATAACGACAAGGTTGTTCAATTGGTCAATCTCGGGATCGGGAATGAAGCCGTCATTGCCAAGATCAAGGGTAGCGACGGGGACTACGATGTTACAACCAATGCGCTGATCGCACTCAAGAATGCCAATGTCCCGGGGCCGGTGATTGCTGCCATGATCGACGTTACGACTCGCAAGGCGGAACGCCGCAGTTCCGAATTGTCGATGGATTCGCCCGATCCCAAGGTGCCCCATGCCAGCGGCATTTACATGCTGGCCAATTGGCTGCCCGAACCGAAAATGGTTCTGATCAACCCGACCACCAGCAGTCAAACCAAGACGGGTGGGTTTCTGGGCTATGCTCTGACTGGCGGTATTGCCTCGATGAGCTTCAAGGCGGTTATTCCCGGCGGCGCCGCGCGCACTGCCTCAAACGTAAACCAGCCGACCTTCTATTTCTACTTTGACCAATCGCGTGCTGGCGGAGGTTCAGCGATCTGGAATGCCGGCACGGTTACATCGCCAAACGAATTCAGCCTTGTTCGGTTCGACGTGAAAAAGGACAAGCGCGAGGCCAAGGTCGGAAAGTTCAACATCGGCGGCGCCAAGGCCGGCGTCATGGACAAGGACCGCATTCCCTTCACCGTGATCGAAACCAGCCCAGGCGTATTCGAAGTTAAGCCCGATCAACCGCTGCTGGGCGGACAGTATGGCTTCCTGGTGCAGACCAGCACGGGCGGGGGCCCGGGCATGTCTGGCATGGGCGCTATGGCTGCGAAGATCTTTGATTTCTCGATCCCGCTGCCGCCGGAAACCAGAAAATAGCAGGCCTGCATCTGACCTGACCAAGAAAAAGGGCGCCGGGGTTTCCCCAGGCGCCCTTTTCAATTCCAGCCTTGCGGCCAAAAACTTAGCCCTTGCGGGTGCCGTTCATCGGGAAGGTGCCGAAAGCGCCGGCCTTGACCGAACCGGTCAGGACGTCGCCATCGACGCTCGCTTCGCCGTCCAGCGTCATTGGCATCGGAACGGTCATTTTCATCGACCAGGTCAGCTTGTTGCCATCGACCTTGCCGTTTTCCAGTTCCATCGATCCCATCGCGCCGACGTTCGATCCGGTGAAGCTGTCACCATCGACGTTGATCGTCACATCGCTCTTCTGGTCGCCCATCGGGGTCTTGGTCACGCATTCATAGGTGCCTGCTACTGACATCGGTTCTCTCCTCTCGGAATTTCAAACTTACAGGGGGGTAAGTAGTGCGATCACTCGCTTTTTGCGGGCGCAGTGTCAACCGGGGTTACTATCTCGATCGGCAAGCCGAGGCCCTTGAGCTGTGGTTCGACCGCGTTGCGATCGCCGACCACGACATAGACCAGTCCATCGCTTTGCAGGTGCTGCTTGGCCGCGGCATCCATCGCCTTGGGGTCGATCGCGCGATAGCGGGTGGGCAGGGTTGCCTGATAATCATCGGGTCGGCCCAGCTGCTGGTTCGAAACCAGCGCGCCCAGAACCTGCCCGTTGGTTTCATACTTGTTGGGCAGCCCGCGGATGTTGCCATCGGTGGTGCGGTTGTACTCTTCGGGACTAACCGGGCGTTTGGTCGGAAGATCGGCCATCTGGCCGCGGATCGCGGAGATCGAGGCGCCGGTCTTGTCGCTCTGCACCGGGGCGACAATCACCAGACTGCGCGGCCCCTTGGGGCTGCGCACGACCGAGCGTACACCATAGGACCAGCCCTTGTCCTCGCGCAGATCAAGGTTGAGGCGGCTGAGGAAGCTATTGCCCAGCACTTCGTTGGCAAGGTCCAGCGGCTCCATCCCCTGATCGCGCCCGGTGAAGGGCAGGACCCGGCCCGCGACGATCACCGATTGCGGCGATCCGGGCCGGTCGATCAGCACGATCCGCGGGCGCGGCGCCGGGATTGCGGCGGTCAGCGACTTGAGCCCGCGAGGGCTGGCTGGTGACTGCCAGTTGCCCAGCGAGCGCTCCAGCATCGGCAGCAGTTGCTCCATGCTGACATCACCGACCACAGTGATGGTCAGGTTGTCAGGCCGCAGCCATTTGGCCTGCGCGGCGCGTAACGACGCCGGGCTGAGCGCGGTGACCGAGGTGACATCGCCCAGCCCATCACCCAGCTGGCCATAGGGGTGGGCGGGGCCAAACAGGATCGGGTTCATCGTCCGGCTGGCCAGCGCGTTCGGGCTGGCATTGGCCTGGGCAATCCCGGCGAGCTGCTGATCGCGGGCGCGGGTTACGTCCTCATCGCGGAAGGCCGGGCGGCGGACCACATCGGCCAGCAGATCGAGCGACGGGGCCAGATTGGGCGACAATGCCGTTAGCGACACGGTTGACGAATCGAGTCCCGCACCGGTCCCGATCCGTGCGCCAAGCCGCTCCTGATCTTCGGCAATCTGGGTCGCGCTGCGGCTTTCCGTGCCTTCTTCCAGCACCCCGAGCAGCAGCGATTGTGTGCCCGGTGCGTCCTGCGCGTCGGCAGCGAACCCCGCATCGAAGGTCAGCTGGACCAGCACCGTCGGCACCCCGCCACGCCGCGCCAGCACCACCGGCACGCCGTTGGAAAGGGTCGCGCGTTCTACCTTGGGGAACGCCAGATCGCCCACCGGAGCAACCGGTGGGATTATACGCTTCGGTCCGGTGGCCAGCTTGGGCGCGCGCTTTTTGGCATCGGGCTTGGGCGCAACCGAAGTAGCTTCGTCGCCCCAGCCGCCCATAACTTCGCCCTTTTCGGTGCGCTTGCCCGGGGTGATCGCCAGCGCATAGACCGGCCGGCCGAGCCAGCGCTGCAGCGCGCCTTGCACATCGGCCGGGGTCAGCGCGGCGATCCGGGCGAGGTCATCCTTCACTTGCAGCGGATTGCCCGAATAGAGCTCGCCCTCGGCCAGTTGCGCGCCCTTTCCAGCAAACCCGCCGACCTGTTCCAGCCCATAGATTTGCGACGAAACTGCGCTGGTCGCAGCGCGGCGCAGTTCATCCTCGGTCAGGCCATCGCGCAGCAGCTTGGCGATTTCCTCGTCGAGCGCGGCTTCGGCCACCGCCCGGTCAACACCCGGCTTGATGTCCATCTGGACCTGCAGGAAGCTGGTCTGTTCGAACTGGATCACAAATGCCGAAACCGAAACGGCGAGGCCCTTGCCGCGGACCAGCGCATTGTCGAGCCGTGACGAAGCCAGCCCGCCCAGCACCTTGAACCCGACATCGAGCGCCGGGGCATCGGCATCGCTTGTGCCGGGGCCGCTCCAGACGCGGTAGATGCGGGTCAGCGGAACCTGATCGGTCATCTCGCGCTTGACCGGCGCGGCCAGCGTTACTGGTCCCGCCTCAACCTTGCGCACTTCGGGACCGCGCGGGATGCCCCCGAACCACTTTTCGACCAACGGCCGCGCGGTGGCGGTATCGATATCGCCCGACAGGACCATCACAACGTTGCCCGGGGCATAGTTACCAGTGAACCAGCCGCGTACATCGGTCAGGCCGGCGGCGTCCAAATCAGCCATCGAACCGATGGTTGAATGGCGATAGGGGTGGCCGACCGGGAACAGCCCATCGCCGATCGCATATTCGGCCAGACCGTAGCTGTCGTTATCGCCCTGGCGCTTCTCGTTCTTGACCACGGCGCGTTGCTTATCCAGTTTGTCCTGGCTGACCGCGCCGAGCAGATGCCCCATCCGGTCGCTTTCGAGGAACAGCGTCATATCGAGCGCGCCGCTGGGCACGGTTTCAACATAGTTGGTCCGGTCATACCAGGTCGAGCCATTGGACGGAGTGGACCCTGCGGCCTCCAGCGGAATGTCGAAATTGGGGACGTTTTCGGATCCGCCGAACATCAGGTGTTCAAACAGATGGGCAAAGCCGGTGCGGCCCTTGGGCTCGTGCTTCGATCCGACCCGGTAGTAGGTGGTGACTCCCACGATCGGCGCCTTGCGATCGGTGTGAACCAGAACGGTCAGGCCATTGGCCAATGTGAATTTTTCATAGGGAATGTCGACCGCCTTGACCAGATCGCTGAGCGGCGCGGGCTGCGCTGGCAGCGGCTGCGCCACCGGGCTGGTGCTGGCCGGAGCGGAGGACAGATCTGCCGCGGGCGTGGTCGCACAGGCAGACAGAGCAAGGGCGATCAGCGAGGCTAGGGCGATACGGCGCATGGAAATTCGGTCCCCGGTTTTGGCAATCTCGGCGGCAGCTTAGACCACAAGCACGCAGTGCCAAGCCCTCTGTTCGACGAACGGCATGGCTGGCCGGATCGGGGAATGCGGAAGGGTTCGATCGGGACGACTCTTACGCTTGCGAATCGGCACCGTGCCGCTAGGTTCGCGCGCTTGTGCCCGCTGGTTTGCGGGTGGGGAGGCGTTCGGTTTGTTCCAAATTCGCAACTGGCTGATGGCCGCGGTGGTGGCCTGCGCCGCGCCTGCAGTCCTGCTGCTGACCGGCGCGCCGTTGCTCGCCCAAGGCGCCACGATCCCGGCGGTGCTGGAAGAGATCAAGCCCGTGACGGCGGACGAAGGGCAGGCAGCCTATATCCTGCGCTTTTCGCCAGAATCGCCGCGGATCGATCCGCTTAATTCCAACCCGACCAAGCCCGGCATCATCATCCGCAACGCCCTGCGCGCGCCCAAAATCACGCCGCGCTTTGACGGCAAAGGGCTGGTCCGCTCGGCCCAATTCGAAGTGTCCGGGCGCGATCTGGTGTTGCGGTTCGATACGGCCAGTCCGGCACGGGTGACGATCGAACCAGCCGGTCCATACGAGTTGCAGATCAAGGTTCGTAAGGTCAGCGAAGAGGAAGCCACTGGCAGCCGCGCGCTGGGTTCGGAAGGCGCCGCAGTCTCCCCCGCGAGCGATCTGGCCTCGCCGATGAGTGTCCGGCCAGGTGAGAGTTTTGAGCTGATTCCGCTCAAATACGCTGATGTCAGCGAAGTGATCGGACTGCTGGTAGAAGGCGCGACGATTGAGCCCAACAACGTGTTCATCCGCCGTGAGCCGGGGTTTGGCTCGCTGGGATCGAGCAACCAGCCGCAATACCTGCAATTGCAGAACCAGACCCCGCAGGCGCCGCGCCAACTGGGCCAGTCGTTCGGCAACGGGCTGGGGGTCGACCGGCGCCTCAACGCGATCTGGGTTTCGGGCACGCCCGAACGGATCGCCCATGTCAAAGCGCAGATCGCGCTGATCGACGTGCCGGTCGACAGTGTGATTCTGGAAACGCAATTTGTTGAGCTGACCGAAACCGGCGCCCGCAATCTCGGGATCGATCTCAACAATGCCAATGGCCAGATTGCGGTAGCGCGGATCGAGACTGGGGCATCGCTGCCGTTCAGCCTCGATCCCAACGATGTGTTGCCGTCAGGTGTGATGCAGATGGCGATCTATGCCCAGGTCGAAAAGGGCGAAGGGCGGATCTTGTCGCGCCCGCGCATTTCGGCGCAGAGCGGCGCGACCGCCAAGATCATCACCGGCGATGCCTTGCCAATCCTGACCTCGATCACGCTGTCCGGGGTCAACGGTGTCTCGCAGCAGGTCCAGTATGTGAACGTCGGGGTGACGCTGCAGATCGCGCCGCGGGTATCGTCTGACGGGTTCGTTACTGCGCAGATCTATGGCGTAGTCTCATCCGTGACCGGATACAGTCAGGGCTACCCTACGATCAGCCAGCGCGAGGCCGAGACATCAGTGACCGTGCGCGATGGCGAAACCTTTGTGATCGGCGGGCTGACTCAGGAAAACGTGCTGAAGCGCAAGGGCAAGATCCCGATCCTGGGCGATATCCCGATTGCCGGGGCGCTGTTCCGGACCGAACGATCGACCAGTTCTAAGACCGAACTCTATATCGTCATCACCCCGCATATCGTCCGCCACCGCCGGTTTGAAGCAACGCCGCCCGCAAAGCCCGAGGATGCTGAAGCACGGCCCGCTGTCGTTTCTGCTGCAGATTGATTGTTTCAATTGACGGCTGGTCTGTGCAGCAATTGTGCACGATTTAGCGCAGCAATATTCTGAATCGCGCGCTAACCTAAATATCCACAATTGGGCGGTTTTCCGGCTCGACAGCGGTAAATCGCGCGTTAGTCTCCACCGCATCGGCCGAGCGCTATTGCGACTTGCCTGAAAACATATCGGAGGGAAAATGCTCAACAAGAAGATGCTCGGCCTCGCACTCGCTGCGCTGCCACTGGTTGCTCTGGCCGCGCCTGCACAGGCGCAGGTCGCGGGCGAAAAGATCGCCAATTCGTACATCTGCGTGTTCAAGGCGAACGCAGTGTCGCGTGGGTCAGTGGAATCCGAAGCGAACCGCTCGGTCAAAGCCCAGGGCGGGCAGGTCAAGCACGTCTACCGTGTCGCGCTGCAGGGCTTCAACGCCCATATGCCAGCCCAGGCGGTTGAACGGATGCAGGCTGCCAACCCGAACATCGCCTATTGCGAGCAGGACCAGATTATGGCGGCTCCGCCGATCCGGATTGAAGGCAAGCCCGGCGGCGGTGGCGGCACCCAGCCGGCCCAGACCACCCCATGGGGCATTGCCCGCGTCAATGGCGGCGCGGCTGGCACCTTTGGGACCGCATGGGTTATCGACACCGGGATCGACTATACCCACCCCGATCTCAACGTCGATACCGCGCGCAGCCGCAGCTTTTTGGGCGGCACTACCACTCCTGCCGATCAGAACGGTCATGGTACGCACGTCGCCGGAACCATTGCAGCCTATGACAACACGATTGGCGTGATCGGGGTTGCCCCCGGTGCCCGCGTGGTTGCAGTCCGTGTGCTCGATCGGCGCGGCTCGGGATCGAACTCGGGCGTGATCGCGGGTGTAGACTATGTCGCCAGCGTCGGTCAGCCCGGCGATGTCGCCAACATGAGCCTGGGCGGCGGTCTTTCGGCCGCGCTCGACACGGCGGTTATCAATGCTTCGGCAGGCGGCGTAAAGTTCGCGCTGGCAGCCGGCAACAGCAGCACTGACGCCAACACATCGTCACCCGCCCGCGCCAATGGCCCCAACATCTATACCGTTTCGGCCTTTGCCAACGGCGATACCTGGGCCAGCTTCTCGAACTATGGCAACCCGCCGATCGACTATGCCGAACCGGGTGTATCGATCAACTCGACCTGGCTGAGCGGTGGCTATAACACCATCAGCGGCACCTCGATGGCGACCCCGCATCTGGCTGGCATCCTGCTGGCCCGCAGCGTTCCCGCCAATGGCGGCCTCGTCATCGGCGATCCGGCAGCTCCGGCGGATCCGATCGGCACGCGCTGATCGCTTCGCCTTGGGGCAATCACCAGCGGCGGTCTGCTTTCGGGCAGGCCGCCGTTGGCGTTTGCGCCACTTGTGTCTTGGCGGCCGCGCGGTTAGCCCTGGCGCACTGTTTGCCGAGAGGAAATTCCATGCGCCGTGCCGCTTCGTTGATTGCCCTGTCCTTGCTCGCCATTCCGATGGCCGTGGTGGCGGGGACGCAACACAGTTTCGACCCAGCAGCGGTGCGCGCGCACGTTACGTTCCTCGCCGATGATGCGCTTGATGGGCGCGGTTCAGGGACCAAAGGCTATGGCATTGCGGCCAACTATGTTGCGACCCAATTCATGGCGATCGGCGCCGCGCCAATGGGCGATGCGGCCAAAGCCAGCTATTTCCAGCAAGTCCCGCTGCGTGAAGCCAAGCTGGTTGGCACGCCGGTGCTGACCCTTTCGGGCAAGGGCAAGACGGTCCGGCTGGACAACAGCCAGCAGATGCTGATCGGCCCCAACATGCTGGAGGCGCAGCAAGTCGTCGAAGCGCCGCTGGTGTTTGTCGGATACGGCATGGACCGCCCTGAAATGGGGCTGAACGACTATGCCAAGCTCGACGTCAAGGGCAAGGTCGTGGTGGTCCTCTCGGGCTTTCCCAAAGGGCTGAATTCCGAAATTGGCGCCCATCTCAATTCGGACAAGGCCCGGATGGCGATGAAGCGCGGCGCGATCGGGGTGCTGACCATCCCGACCCGGCAGGATATCAAGCGCCGTTCGTGGGAGCGGCGGATGGAGACGGCGGGTGAACCGCGCTCAGTCTGGATGAACGCGGACGGCACGCCGTTCCTGCGCGCGCCGGGAATTCGCGCTGATGCTACGCTGCATCCTGATCAGGCCGCTCAGCTGTTTGGCACCGGAAAGCAGAGCTTGGACGCAATCCTGACCCAGGCCGAAACGCAAGGCGGGCGCCCGCGCGGCTTCGCGCTGGGTCTTTCGGCCAAACTGGAGCGGACCAGCGAATTTCGCGATTACGCCAGCCCCAATGTGGTGGCGATGATCCCCGGTTCCGATCCCAGCGTGGCGAACGAATATGTGCTGATGACCGCACACCTCGATCACATCGGTGATCACGCCAAGGGTCCTGACAAAATCAGCAATGGCGCGATGGACAATGCCGCCGGGGTCGCGACGATGATCGAAGTGGCCAAGGCGCTGGCCAAAGACGGCAAACGGCCGCGCCGCCCGATCCTGTTCGCGGCTGTGACCAGCGAAGAAAGCGGTCTGCTCGGCTCAGACTATCTGGCGCAGAACCCCGTCACAGGTGGCGGCCGGGTGGTCGCCGTGGTCAATTTCGATATGCCGATCCTGACCTACCAGTTCACCGATGTGATCGCCTTTGGGGCAGAGAATTCGACGCTTGGCCCGGTGGTGGCCAAGGCCGCTGGGCAAACGGGCATAGCGCTTTCGCCCGATCCCGTGCCGGAAGAGGGGCTGTTCACCCGCTCTGATCACTACCGCTTCGTTCAGCAAGGCATCCCCTCGCTGTTTCTGGTCACCGGCCGGGCTGGGCCAGGGCAAGCGGCATCGGCCGAGTTTCTCGATAAGCACTATCACCGCCCCAGCGATGATCTGAACCTGCCGATCAATTGGGCCGCTGGAGCCAAATTTGCCGAGGTGAACTATTTCATCGTCCGCGCGATTGCCGATGAGGCGGCGATCCCGCGGTGGTATGATGACAGCTTCTTTGGCCGGGAGTTTGCGCCCACATCACCCAAGGCGTTGCGGCCAAAGCCATAGCTTGATTGCGGCGGGTCAATGACAAGGGGTGCCATGCGCGCGACAAATCTCGCCTGCACCCCTTGTGTGGCAAACGCGCCACACTACTTCTGGGTGTAACAGGAGGCTGATACACCTATGAACCTCGAGAAATTCACCGATCGCGCCAAGGGTTTCCTCCAGAGCGCACAGACCGTGGCGATCCGGCTGGGGCACCAGCGGATCACGCCTGAACATATTCTCAAAGCCCTGCTTGAGGACGAAGAGGGCATGGCCAGCGGCCTGATCCAGCGGGCGGGCGGATCGTCGCAGATTGCCCTCGCCAAAACCGACGAAGCGCTGGCCAAAATCCCCGCCGTCTCCGGATCGGGCGCCCAGGCCGCGCCGGGGTTTGAGAATGACTGTGTGCGGTTGCTCGATTCCGCCGAAGCGCTCTCGGCCAAGGCGGGCGATAGCTTCGTCTCGGTCCAGCGGATGCTTCAGGCCTTGGCGCTGAACGCGACCAACCCGGCGGGCCAAGCGCTGAAAGCCGCCGGCGTCGATCCCAAGGCTTTGGAAACTGCGATCCAGGAACTGACCGGCGGGCGGACGGCGGACAGCTCCAGCGCCGAAAACGCTTATGATGCGATGAAGAAATATGCCCGCGACCTCACGCAAGCGGCGCGCGACGGCAAGCTTGATCCGGTGATCGGCCGCGACGAGGAAATCCGCCGTACGATCCAGATCCTTGCCCGCCGGACCAAGAACAACCCGGCGCTGATTGGTGAACCGGGTGTCGGCAAGACCGCGATCGCCGAAGGCCTCGCGCTGCGGATCGCCAATGGCGACGTGCCCGATAGCCTGAAGGACCGCCGCCTGATGTCGCTCGACATGGGCAGCCTGATCGCGGGCGCGAAGTATCGCGGCGAGTTTGAGGAACGGCTCAAGGCCGTGCTCGACGAGGTCAAGGGCGCCGAGGGTGAGATCATCCTGTTCATCGACGAGATGCACACCCTGATCGGGGCGGGCAAGAGCGAGGGGGCGATGGACGCCTCCAACCTGCTCAAGCCCGCACTGGCCCGCGGCGAGCTGCATTGCATCGGGGCGACCACGCTCGATGAATACCAGAAGCACGTCGAGAAAGACCCGGCGCTGCAACGCCGCTTCCAGCCGGTGTTCGTGGGCGAGCCGACCGTGGAAGATACGATCAGCATTCTGCGCGGGCTGAAGGACCGTTATGAGCTGCACCACGGGGTGCGGATCACCGATGCGGCAATTGTCGCGGCGGCGACGCTCAGCAATCGCTACATCGCCGACAGGTTCCTGCCCGACAAGGCGATCGACCTGATGGACGAGGCGGCCAGCCGGATCCGGATGGAGGTGGAGAGCAAACCCGAAGAGATTGAAGTGCTCGACCGGCGTATCATCCAGCTGAAGATCGAGGAAATGGCGCTGGCCAAGGAAAGCGATGCTGCGTCCAAGGACCGGCTCGCTGCGCTGCGCTCGGAACTGGCCGGACTGGAAGAGCAGTCCGCTGCACTGACCGTTCGCTGGCAGGGCGAGCGCGACAAGATCGCAGCCGAGGGCAAGATCAAGGAAGCGCTCGACCACGCCCGGCTGGAACTGGAGCAGGCCCAGCGCCAGGGCGATCTCGCCAAGGCCGGGGAGCTGTCCTACGGCACGATCCCGGCGCTCGAAAAACAACTGGGCGAAGCCCAGGGCCAGGCTGAAAACGCCTTGCTGCGCGAGGAAGTGACCGCCGAAGACATCGCCTCGGTCGTCGCCAAATGGACCGGGGTTCCGGTCGAGCGGATGCTGCAGGGCGAGCGCGAGAAGCTGCTCAAGATGGAAGATACGATCGGCAAACGGGTGATCGGTCAGGCCGATGCAGTTGTCGCGGTCTCAAAGGCCGTCCGCCGCGCGCGGGCGGGCTTGCAGGACCCGAACCGGCCGTTGGGCTCGTTCCTGTTCCTCGGCCCCACGGGCGTCGGTAAGACCGAGCTGACCAAGGCGCTGGCCGGGTTCCTGTTCGATGATGACACCGCGATGGTCCGGGTCGACATGAGCGAGTTCATGGAGAAGCACTCGGTCAGCCGCCTGATCGGCGCGCCGCCGGGCTATGTCGGTTATGACGAAGGCGGCGTGCTGACCGAAGCGGTCCGGCGCCGGCCCTATCAGGTGGTGCTGTTTGACGAGGTCGAAAAGGCCCACCCCGACGTGTTCAACGTGCTGCTCCAGGTGCTCGATGATGGGCGGCTGACCGATGGGCAGGGGCGGCAGGTCGATTTCACCAACACCTTGATCATCCTGACCAGCAATCTTGGCAGCCAGTACCTTGCCAATCTGGAAGAAGGGCAGGACGTGGACAGCGTCGAGCCGCAAGTGATGGAAATCGTGCGCGGGCACTTCCGCCCAGAGTTCCTCAACCGGCTCGACGAGATCATCCTGTTCCACCGGCTGGGCGAAGAGCACATGGCCCCGATCGTCGAAATTCAGGTCGGGCGGGTCCAGGGCTTGCTCAAGGACCGCAAGATCACGCTGGACCTGTCAGACGCCGCCAAACGCTGGCTCGGCCGGGTCGGATACGATCCAGTCTATGGTGCCCGGCCATTGAAGCGCGCGGTGCAGCGGTACCTGCAGGACCCGCTGGCGGAGAAGCTGCTTGGCGGCGAAGTGCCCGATGGTTCGATGGTCAAGATTGACGAGGGCGATGGGGCGCTTGTCATCAAGGTCAGCTGATACCGAACTCGAACCTGATGCACAAAAAAGGGGCCGGAACAGATGTTCCGGCCCCCGATTTTTTCACGAACGCTGTCGGATCAGAACTTAACCACGGCACCAGCGTACCAGTTACGGCCGCGGATGTTGTAGATCGCGCTGCCGGCACCGGTAGCCGTCGTCCCGAAGGGCGGCAGCTTGTTAGTGAAGTTGTCGACCCCCACGTAGAACGTCAGGTCCTTGCCAAAGCCGTCTCCATCAACCTTCCACTCGACCCGGGCGTTGTGGTAAATCACAGCCGGGTACTTAAGAATGCCGAAAGAGTCCGCATTTAGCGGCGGACAAACCTGCGGGCTGACGTTGGTGGTGCAGGCACCGCTGAGAACGTTGGAGTCTTCATACAAGCCGGTGAACATCGGCCCGATGTACCGCATCACATAACCAAAGGTGAATGGTCCCTTGCTGACATCAAGGTTCCAGCGGAACTCGTCCTTCGGATCGCCCAGTTCTTCCAACAGACGGTTTTCGAGGTTTGGCAGTACCGGATTCTGGAAGTTGCTGTTGGTGAACTGGTGCGAGTAAATCACTCGCGTCGACACCTTGAACGAACCCACCGTGGTCCGGTAGCTGGCTTCTACGTCAATCCCTTCGCGCACGCGCCGAGCAAAGTTGTTCGGACCCGAAACCAGCGAGTTGAACAGAATCTGCCCCGGCAGTTCGTTAAGTGGACCGTTGCTGGTCGTGCGATTGCGCGTAAACGCGCTGCACAGCGGACTAGCCAAAGCTGCCGTATCGTAGCAGGAGTTGACAATTGTCTGCGCGGCCAGGCTCACAATGACGTTGTTGACGGTGATGTGGTAGTAATCCGCAGTCAGCGTCAGCCCAGGAATGAACTTGGGTGCGAAAACAACCCCAGCGGTGTACGAATTCGAGGTTTCTTGCTTCAGGTTCGGGTTGCTTCCTGAAATAATCCCCAGCGAGTAGCCTGCCAGCGGCAGGTTAGCGCGCTGCGCCACGGTTAGATCGGCCAAGCAGTTGGCCGAACGGATCGCGTTGGCACCGATCGCATTGGTATTGCACGGATCGACAAAGCCGTTGGCGAAGTTCGGCACTGCCGGGAAACCGTATTCGGTGACATTCGGAGCGCGGATAGCGCGGCCGAAATTCCCACGGAACCGCAGGCTGTCAAACGGAGCCCATTCGATCCCACCATTGAAGGTGTAAATCGTACCGACCGCGTTGTTGTAGTTCGAAACACGTCCTGCGCCGTGCAGCGTCAGATCGTAGAACAACGGCACGTCCTTAATCAACGGCAAGGACACTTCGGCAAAGGCTTCCTTCACTATCAGTTTGGGTGCGGTGACATCGCCCAGGAACACCGAATTCGAAATGCCCGAAACAGAAGCATTATCGCTGTCGTTATAGGTATTTTCTTCACGATATTCGCCGCCAACTACGAACGAGATCGGACCACCTGGTAGATTGAAAAAGCCGCTGGTATCGCCGCTGACGAAAGTCAGAGCGTCGAACTGGTTCAACTCCGACCGGTTGGTGATGTTCTGACGGAAGTAGGCCGTGGCTGCCGCATTGTTACCCTGACCAAATGGATTGTAGGGAACGCATGCCGCGATGTCCGCAGCAAGCGCGGCCGGACCACCTGGATACTGCACGGCGTTGTAGCCAGTGGCCGCACCTGCAGCGAACTGCGAACGGCACCGGATTGTGTTGGTTCCCGGATCGAGACCAGCATCAAGCGAGAGCGCGAAACGCTGACGGTTGACGAAGCCGCGCATGTCAACAGTTTCCTTGAACTCACCATAGTTCCAGGAGAATTCGTACTTCCAGTCGTTGTTGAAGGTCCCGCGCAGGCCGCCGACAATGCGAAAGGTCTCGCGCGTGAAACGCTCGTCACGGTCCTCACTGTCGGTCAGTTGCCGGCCGAATAGGAAGCGATAGCTGCCGTTGGCGATTGCGGTATTTTCGGCAACGGTGAGCGGGCGGCAGGTAGTCGCAGCTATCGAACTGCCTGCATTAAACCCGCAGCCTGATGCGATGATCGCGTTGGTGAGCGTCGTGCGTGCACTAGCGTTCAGGAACGGGTTGTCCAGCCGCATAAGAATGCGGCCATCATTGACCGAACCGAACGAACCATTGAGGAACGTTGGCCCAAGCTGGTTGCCGACGGCCTTGACCCGCACGTACTTGGCTTCGATGAACAATTCGACCGCGGGGCTGAATTCGTAGTGAGCCAGCAGATTGACATTGACCCGATCATTCGACGGCAGAATCGAAAGCAGCGTTCCTTCACGGCCGGTCTGGCCGTTGCCGCCAACGATGGTGCCACTCGGACCCGATCCAAAACGCGTGCCGGTCTGCTGGACCATAGTGCCGTCGGGCTGGAAGATGAAAGCGCAATGAAAAGCGGTACCCGCAGTGTTGGGGCCGCCGTTGTTCGCCAACGTACCTTGGCCGCAACCCGGTGCCGCTTGCGACTGCGGGATGGCCACGAAGCCAAAACGGTGATTCGATGCACTACGTACGTCGCGCACGAAGATCGCATCAGGGAAGCCATCGCTTCCGTTTGCCAAGCCAGAGCTGTCGACGTCAACGGTGACGAAGCCATCCGCCTGACGGAACGACGGGATATCAGAGCCGTAGATACGATCCTGATGTGCATATTCTGCGTGAACAGTCACGTTACCGCGGCCGTCAGCAAAATTCCAACCGGCCATCGCCGAGAGGTACTGGTTGCCGCCAAAGCCAGCTTCGGAAACAGCAGCGCTGCCGCGGACCTGCACGCCATCGAAATTGCGCTTCAGAACGAAGTTGACGACCCCCGCGATAGCGTCCGAACCGTAAACTGCCGAGCTGCCACCAGTCACGATTTCAACGCGATCTATCAGATCGTTCGGGATCGTGTTCACGTCAACCGAAGACGCGTTGTTGAGAATGTCGGAGGCGACATGGCGGCGACCATTGACAAGCACCAAAGTGCGGACAGTTCCGAGGCCACGCAGATCGAGCAGGTTAAGGCCAGCGATGCCGACGCCTGCACCCGGGTTCTGCTGAGCGAAAGTGCTGCGCAGCTGGGGCAGGTCGTTCAGCGTGTCGCCAATGCTGTTCTGGCCTTGCTGGAAGAATTCTTCGCCACCAACTGCTGTGATTGGGACACTCGATTCGATACCGGGCCGCACGATGCGCGATCCAGTAACCGTAATAGTGGTTGGTTCTTCGCTATCGCACACACCATCATCATTGGCGTCAGCGCAGGCAGCAGCCGAATCGGCTGGTGCCGCGTCTTGCGCCTGAGCGGCAGTGCCGGTGCCGAACGCGATGATCGCGGCGGTTGCCAGGCAGGTGGTGGTTGATAAGGCAGACTTACGGAAAGATTTCATTGATTTGCCCCTTGGTCATCGTCCCTGTGATCGGGAGTTAACGGATACTGTTTGGTTTATGACAAGAAGTTGCCGAATCCCAACTGGCCCCCAGCAGGCCTGATTCCCATCTCCTGCGGGTTGTGTCGCGGTGTGGCAATTGTCGAAAACACCGGCGCAACTTTTCGCTGTGGCTTGTGGTGAATTTGCCACAGCAGGGCGGCGGCGCTTGACGCTGGCTTTGCGGCACCTTAATCGATCGATTAAATAGACCATCAGAAGGAATCGAAGATCATGGCAACGGCCTATATTGTCGATGCAGTGCGCACCGCCGGCGGGCGGCGCGGCGGACGGTTGGCTGGGGTGCATCCGGTTGACCTCGCCGCAGCCACACTTGATGCGCTGGTCAAAGGCACCGGGGTTGATCCCGCTGCGATCGAAGACGTGATCATGGGCTGCGTCAGCCAGGGCGGGCAGCAGGCCGGGCAGGTTGGCCGCAACGCGGTGCTCGCCTCCAAGGTCCTGCCGCAATCGACCCCGGCGGTTACGATTGACCGCCAGTGCGGATCATCGCAGCAGGCGATCCAGTTCGCCGCGCAAGCGGTGATGAGCGGCACGCAAGACGTGGTGATCGCCGCCGGGATCGAAAGCATGAGCCGGGTTCCGATGGGCTCGACCGCGATCTTTCACATGAAAGAAGGGCTGGGCAACTACAAGTCCCCCGGCCTTGAGGCGAAGTTCCCGGGGATCAACTGGTCGCAATTCATGGGCGCCGAAATGATCGTCAAGAAGCACGGCTTCAGCAAGGATCAGCTCGATGCCTTTGCCTATAACAGCCACCTGAAGGCGATTGCCGCGGTGAATGCTGGGGCGTTCAAGGACGAGATCGTGCCGATCGAGATCGAAACGCCTGAAGGCATGGCCTGGCACACCCAGGACGAAGGCATCCGGTTTGACGCGACCCTGGAAAGCATTTCCGGAGTCAAGCTGCTGGCCGAAGGCGGCACTCTGACCGCAGCGAGCTCCAGCCAGATCTGCGATGGCTCGTCGGCCGCGTTGGTCGTTTCGGAAGCCGCGCTGAAGCGCTACAACCTGACCCCCATGGCCCGGATCCACAACTTGACCGTGACCGCCGGTGATCCGGTGATCATGCTGGAAGAGCCGTTGTTTGCGACCGACCGGGCGCTGGAGCGGGCCGGGATGAAGATCGGCGATATCGATCTTTATGAAGTGAACGAAGCCTTTGCGCCCGTTCCGATGGCCTGGCTGAAGCATACCGGCGGGGATCCTGAACGGCTCAACGTCAATGGCGGTGCGATTGCGCTGGGCCACCCGCTGGGCGCAAGTGGCACCAAGCTGATGGCAACGCTGCTCCACGCGCTGAAGGCGCGCGGCGGCAAATATGGTTTGCAGACAATGTGCGAAGGCGGCGGTGTCGCCAACGTCACGATTGTCGAAATGTGCTAATTCCAAACGGAGAGATTTGACATGATACTCGACAACACTGTCGCCGCAGTCGTCACCGGCGGAGCATCCGGCCTTGGTGCCGCCACTGCCCGCGCGCTGGCCGCCAAAGGCGTCAAGGTCGCGATTTTCGACCTGCAGGAAGAAAAGGGCATGGCGATCGCCGCCGAGCTGGGCGGGGTGTTCTGTGAATGCAACGTCACTGACGATGCCAGCGTCGATGCCGCCTTTGCCAAGGCCCGCGAAGCCCACGGTCAGGAACGGATCCTGGTCAACTGCGCCGGCACCGGCAATGCCATCAAGACCGCCAGCCGCAGCAAGACCGATGGCTCGATCAAGCACTTCCCGATGGATGCGTTCAACTGGATCATCCAGATCAACCTGGTCGGCACCTTCCGCTGCATCGCCAAGTCGGCCGCCGGCATGCTGACGCTTGATCCGATGGAAGATGGCGAACGCGGTGCAATCGTCAACACCGCCTCGGTTGCGGCTGAAGATGGCCAGATGGGCCAGGCCGCCTATTCAGCATCGAAGGGCGGCGTGGTCGGCATGACCTTGCCGATCGCGCGCGATCTCGCCAGCGAGAACATTCGCGTCAACACGATCCTGCCGGGCATTTTCGACACTCCGCTGCTGGCCGGGGCCCCGCAGCCCGTCCGCGATGCATTGGGCGCGAGTGTGCTCAATCCCAAGCGGCTCGGCAGTCCGCCTGAATATGCCAATCTCGCCATCTGCATGATCGAGAATGGCTATTTCAACGGCGAAGACGTCCGCCTCGATGGCGGCATCCGCATGGCGCCGCGCTAAGCAACTTGATCGGACCGGGCGCTCGTGTTGGCGTCCGGCCAACCCTCCCCGGGAGAGAGACAGCATGGGTTATTCGCAGATTGACCTTCACATCGCCGAGGGGATCGCCACGCTGACGCTCAACCGGCCGGAAAAGATGAACGCTTTCACCGGCACGATGATGAACGAGATCATCGATGCGATGGACCGCACCGATGCCGACGACAGCGTCCGGGCGGTGATCTTTACCGGCGCTGGGGAGCGGGCGTTCTGCGCCGGGGCAGACCTTACTCCCGACGATGGACGCGCGGTGTTTTCCAGCGGTGATCCGGTGTCCGATCTGTCCGATCCGCGCGTCCGCGATGGCGGCGGGTTGCTGACTTTGCGGCTGTACCAGTCGAAAAAGCCGCTAATCTCTGCCTGCAACGGCGCGGCGGTGGGCGTTGGTATCACCATGCAGTTGCCGATGGACATTCGCCTGGCCAGCGACAACGCCCGCTACGGCTTTGTCTTTGCCAAAAGGGGCATCGTGCCAGAGGCCTGCTCAAGCTGGTTCCTGCCCAAGATCGTCGGCATTAATCAGGCGCTCGAATGGTGCATGACCGGGCGGATTTTCGATGCGCAAGAAGCGCTGCGTGGCGGGCTGATCCGCTCAGTCCATCCGCAGGGCGAACTAATCGACGCGGCGCGCGGGCTGGCGCGTGAGATTGCCGACAATACCTCGGCCGTATCGGTCGCGATGACCCGGGCGATGCTGTGGCGGGTGCCATCGGGCGATCACCCGATGGCCGCGCACAAGGTCGATAGCCGGGCGATCTACCGGCTGTCCAAAGGGGCCGATGCAAAGGAAGGTGTGCAAAGTTTCCTTGAGAAACGGCCCCCTGCCTTTCCGTTACGGGTTTCACAAGATATGCCTGATTTTTACCCGTGGTGGGGGGAAGAGCCGGGGTACGAATGAGCCAAAGCGCCAAACCAATCGACAGCGAAGTTCCAGCCGGCGCGCGCGACCTGCTGCTGCAAACCGCCTCGGACATCATGCGCGAAGGCGATATCGTCGATATCTCGCTGTCCGAACTGTCGCTTCGCTCGGGGCTCAATTCAGCGTTGGTCAAATACTACTTCGGCAACAAGGCCGGACTGCTGCGGGCCTTGCTCGATCGCGATATGGCCGGGATCGTCCAGGCGGTTGATGCGCTGATGGCCAAGGATATGGCACCGGAAGTGCGGCTGCGCCGACACATCGGGGCAGTGGTCGATACCTATTACAAGACGCCTTATCTCAACCGCCTGCTGATGCGGCTGGTCCGCGAAAGCGATGATGAGGAAGCGCACCGGATCGCCGATAGCTACCTCACCCCGCTCAGCCGGGCCTATGACAAGCTGATCAAGGATGGAGTCCGGCAAGGGGTGTTCCGGTCGGTCGATCCGCAGCTGTTCTATTTCACCACCACCGGCGCCTGCGACCGATTCTTCTCCTCGCGGCTGGTGCTCAAGCATTGCTACGATACCGAAGCGCTGACCGAAGAGCTGCGCGATCGCTATCGCGAGCATTGCATTGATTCGATTATGGCGGGTATCCTCGCCCGGTAATGAATCAAGCTTGGCACATCGGCGTTATTGGCGGTTCGGGTTTAGCGGCCGGGATCGGGCTGGAGGACGCCCAGCAGATCGAAGTGGCGAGCCCGTTTGGATTGCCATCGGGCGCGGTGACCACCGGGACGCTGGGCGGGGTGCGGTTCACCTTTTTGCCGCGCCATGGTGTGGGCCACGCGATCCCGCCAAGCAGCGTCAACTACCGCGCCAACATCGATGTATTGAAGCGCTGCGGCGTGACCGATCTGGTGGCGGTGTCTGCAATCGGCTCGCTTAATTCGGCGATGGCCCCGGGGCATTTTGTAGCCGTTGATCAGTTCATTGACCGCACGCAGGCGCGGGACAATTCGTTTTTCGGGCCGGGCTTGGTCGCCCATGTCAGCCTGGCCGACCCGGTATGTCCAAGGCTAAACGCCAGCCTTGCCGAAGCGGTCCGCCAGGAGGAGGCGATCGTCCATCAGGGCGGGTGCTATATCGCGATCGAAGGCCCACAGTTTTCGACCCGGGCCGAAAGCAAGCTCTATCAAAGTTGGGGCGCCGACGTGATCGGGATGACCGCGATGCCCGAAGTCCGCCTCGCCCGTGAAGCTGAGCTGCCCTATGGCTTGCTCGGCATGGTCACCGATTACGATAGCTGGCGGGATGTTGACGATGGCGTGGACGCCAGCGAAGTGATGCGGGTGATGACGCGCAACACCGATCTGGCCCGCAATGTCCTGCACCGGTTTGCCGCGCTGTTGCCCAAGCGGCGCGCCGCCAGCCCGATCGATCAGGCGCTCGACCATGCGGTAATGACTGCGGTGGATGCGCGCGATCCGGTACTGATGGCGAAGCTTCAGGCGGTCGCCGGGAGGGTGCTGGGATGAGTGGCGAAGTTGTCCTTTACGACTATTGGCGCTCATCCGCCGCCTACCGGGTGCGGATTGCGCTGCATCTGAAGGGGATTGCCTATCGCGCGGTCGAGATCGATCTGGCGGGCGGTGACCAGCGAACTGAATCATACCGCGAACTCCACCCGCTCGGGCTGATCCCGCTGCTGGAAATTGACGGATATCGGCTCAGCCAGTCGCTGGCGATCATCGACTATCTCGATGCGCGTCAGCCAGATCCCAAGCTGGTCTCAGCCGATCCGGCGGCCCGATCCAGAACGCTGGCTCAGGCCCTGACCATAGCTTCGGAAATCCACCCGCTGCAGAACCTGCGCGTGCAGAACTATCTGCGCGACGAGATGGGGCAGGACCAGCCGGCGATTGGCCGCTGGCTGCACCGCTGGCTGGGCGACGGATTGACGGCGCTGGAGGCAGATGCGCCTGAAACCGGCATGTTTGGCGGGGAAGAGCCCAACCTCGCAGACATCTGCCTGGTTCCCCAGATGTACAGCGCCCGGCGGTTTGAAGTGCCACTTGAACGCTTTCCCCGGCTGGTCCGGATCGATGCGGCGCTGCGCGAACATCCTGCCTTTGTTGCAGCCGCGCCAGAAGCCGCGAAAAAGTGACCTTTGCCATTGCACCGCTGGGCCGTAGTGCTTAGCAAACTGGTTGCAACAGGAACCAGTTATGTCTGACCAGACCCGCCTTGCCGATTTCCTGCCCTATCTGCTCTCGGTAACCTCGAACGCGGTAAGTGACCGGATCGCGGACGAGTATCGCGCCCGGTTCGGACTCAAGATCCCGGAATGGCGGGTGATGGCGGTGCTGGGCGATGCCGGACCGCAGACGCAGCGTGATCTGGTCGGTGCTACGCGGATGGACAAAGTGGCGGTCAACCGCGCCTGCAAGGTGCTGGAAGACCGCGGTCTGATCGAGCGCAGCCCCAATGCCAGCGATGGCCGCTCGCACCATCTCGAACTGACCGCAGCGGGGCAGGGGATCCATGGCGAGATCATGCCGATTGCGCTCGACATGGAACGCAAACTGTTCGCCCCGCTTTCCGCTAGTGAGCGGCTGGCCTTTAAAAATCTGCTAGCACAGATCCACAATCAGGCTGCGGCCCAAGGAGAATAACGCATGAAGCTTGCTTCGCTCGCCGATGGCCGGGATGGCCGCCTGGCTGTGGTTTCACACGATCTCGCCTGGTACGCGCCAGCCGATCACCTTGTCCCAACCTTGCAGGCCGCACTCGACGATTGGGACCGGCACGAACCGGTGCTGCAGGCCCTCGCGACCGACCTGGAGCACGGCGCGATCCCGCGTGAGCGGTTCCATGAGCGCCGGGTCATGGCCCCGCTGCCGCGGGCCTATCAATGGGTCGATGGCAGCGCTTACGTCAATCACGTCGAACTGGTCCGCAAAGCGCGCGGGGCGGAGTTGCCTGACAGTTTCTGGCACGATCCGCTGATGTATCAGGGCGGTAGCGACGATCTGGGCGGACCGCGTGAACCGATCACCCTGGCGGATGAGGCCTGGGGCTGTGATATGGAGGCCGAGATCTGCGTGGTCACTGGCGATGTTCCGCAGGGCGTTTCAGCGCAAGCGGCGCTAGGGCACATCCGGCTGGTCGGGCTGGTCAACGATGTGTCCCTGCGCAACCTGATTCCGGGCGAACTGGCCAAGGGGTTCGGTTTTGTCCTGTCGAAGCCAGCCAGCCATTTCTCCCCCGTATTCGTCACCCCTGACGAACTGGGCGCGGCCTGGAGCGGCGGCAAGCTGAACCAGGTCCTGATGGTCGACCTTAATGGTCAGCCGTTCGGCCGGGCCGAAGCGGGCGAAGAGTGCACGTTCGATTTCGGCACGCTGATCGCCCATCTGGCCAAGACCCGCCGGATTGGCGCCGGGTCGATCATCGGTTCGGGCACGGTTTCTAACCGCGATCCAGATGGCTCACCCGGCCGCCCGTGCAGCGCAGGCGGGCGCGGCTATTCGTGCATTGCCGAACAGCGGATGATTGAAACGATCGCTGGCGGAGAGGCCAAGACCCCATTCCTGCAGTATGGCGATGTGGTGCGGATCGAAATGCGCGATGAGGCCGGCCACACCATCTTTGGCGCGATCGAACAGGCCGTGGTACAGGGCTGAAACAGCACAGGCCGGAGCAGGGAAATCCCGCTCCGGCCTGCGCCGTTTTTTGCGCCGGGGTGGTTACTTCGGTCCGCCCGGCTTGGCCGCGAAGGCGTCGGCGATAGAGCAGGCTGCGGGGCCAAGAATAACCACGAACAGCACCGGTAGAATAAACAGAATCAGCGGCACGGTCATGATCGCGGGCAGCCGCGCGGCCTTTTCTTCGGCCCGCATCATCCGCTCGTTCCGGAATTCGGCTGACAGCACGCGCAAGGCGGAGGCCAGCGGCGTACCATAGCGTTCGGTCTGGACCATGGTCGTGGTCACACCCTTCACCGCATCGAGATTGACGCGGTAAGCGAGATTTTCAAAGGCTGAGCGGCGTTCATTCAGAAAGGCGAGTTCGATCGCGGTCAGCGCGAATTCGTCGCCCAGTTCGGGATAGGCCCGGCCCAGTTCCTTGGCCACGCGGTTGAAGGCGGCGTCCACGGTAAGGCCTGCTTCGGCGCAGATAACCAGCAGATCGAGCGCATCGGGCAAGCCCTTGCGGATCGCGTCGGTGCGCTTGGAAATCAGGTTGGACAGGTAGATTTCAGGACCCTTGTAGCCCAGCCCGACCATCGCGGCGAAGGCCATCAGCCTTTTCATGCCGCCCCAGGTCGGGAAGTAATTGATGCCATAGATCATGAACGCGGCGATTCCGCCCAGCACGATGGGCAGCACCATCCGCGCGAAAACCACGACGATCGCCAGTTCCTTGCGGCGAATCCCCGCCTGGGCCAGCTTTTGAATGATCACTTCGACTTGACTCTGCTGAAGCACCTTCAGCGAGTTCATCGTGTCCTTCATCTTGTCGGTGGTATCGGTCTTGCGAACCAGGCTGGCGCGCTTTTTAGCGCTGTGCGTGACGATCCCGGCCTTCAGCTGTTCGCGGCGATCATTCAGCGCCTTGACGCGCTTTTGCATCGGATCGCGGATCGTAACGGCAGTGTAAATCGCAAACATCACGGCCATGGCGGCAAATCCGGCCAGGATCGATCCGATCCAAAGCACGTCAAAGCCGAGTAGCGTGGGTCCGGGCGGGGCGTTCAACATGGTGTACTAATTCCCTCGCTCAGATTTCGAAGCTGACCATCTTGGCCATGATAAAGGCCCCGATGCTCATCCAGGTCAGGCCGCCAAGCCCGGTCACGATCAGGCGCTCGTCGACGAAAAACCCGCCGAGATACTTGGGGTTGATCCAGTAGATCATCGTGAAGACGATGAACGGCAGTGAGCCCACGATATAGGCCGAGGCCTTGGATTCAGAGCTCATTGCCCGGATTTTCAGCTTCATCTGCGCACGCTTGCGCAGCACGTCAGCCAGGTTCGACAGCGTTTCGGCCAGGTTGCCCCCGGTTTCGCGCTGGATCGCCAAAGTGATCACAAAGAAGCTGAATTCAGGCGTGTTGAGCCGGTCGGCGGTGTTCTGCAGGGCGTCCTCCATCGTTTTGCCGATCTTGATCCGCTCGTTCACCAACTTGAATTCCTCACCCACCGGGCCCGGAATTTCGGTCGCGACCACACCCAGCGTTTCCGTCACCGGAAGACCCGAGCGCAGCCCGCGGACCAGCAATTCGATCGCATCAGGGAACTTGTTGATAAAGGCACTGCCGCGCCGCTTGATGAAGAAATTGACCACCATGTGCGGCAAGCCGGCGCCAACCAGCAGGCCAACGCCAAGCGATAGCGGGGCCGAACCTGTTTTGAGGAACAGCAACAGCGCGATCACTATGGCGAGCCCGCCCGACGCATAGAAGTACTGCGACAGCGTCCAAGGCTTGCCGGTCCGGTGCAGGCGCAGCGACAACGCGGCAATCCGCGATTCCGACCCAGCAATTTGGTGCATCTTGGGCTTGCGCGCGGCGACAGCCTTTTTGAGCTGAGCCTCGACTTTGTCATCGGTGCTTTCCGAATGCCGATAACGCACTGCTTGCAGACGGCGAGCGCTTTCCTTGGCGGCAGACGGACCGGCAAACGCCAGATAGCCCAGCACCATGAAGCTCATCAGGCCCACGGCAATCAGCAGGAGCTGAACAATGCTCATCGCTGGCTTACACCTTCCTTGTTGACCGGGACCCGCCTTGGCAGAGCCCCGGTGCCACGTTCAGTTCAGGCCGTTTCTTTGGCCTTGTCGGCGGGTTTGGGCTTCTTTGAAAGCATGCCCCTCAGATCGATCTTGCCCAGCAGCGACGATTTCGGCTTGGCCTTGTCGTCGATCACTTCGCCTTCGCCCACGCCCATGATCGACTTGGCGAGTTCGCGGATCGCGGCGCCGGCCTTGGTCGTGCGGTTGGCATCGGCAAAGGTCTGACCCAGCTTGGCCGCATTGGTTGCGGCTTTCACATCGTAGGGCACAGTGAAGGCGATCTTGCGCTCGATCGAGGCTTCGAAATCGGACTTGCTGATTTCGGCGACCCCCGACTGGACCTTGTTGGCGACCACGATCGCCTGAGTGTGGGCGGCATTGGTCTTGAGCCAGGACAAGATCCGGATCGTGTCACGGGCCGAAGCCAGCGTCATTTCCGCCACCACCAGCACCACGTTCACATCGGCGAGCAGGTGCGGGAAGTTAATCAGCATATTGCGCGGCAGATCGATCACGGTCATTTCAAACGCCTGGCGGAATTCTTCCTCCAGTTGCACGAAAGCCGCTCCGTCGGTCATCAGCGGCGAGTTCATCGGCGCTTCGGCAGACAGGATCGCCAGATTGTCGTTGGCGCGGATCATGGCGCGTTCGATGAACAGACCGTCGATCCGGCCCGGGTTCTCGATCGCGTCGGTCAGGCCGCGGCCCGGTTCGAGATCGAGTGCCAGCGCGCCGGTGCCGAAATGGACATCCAGATCAAGAAGCGCGGTCGGCATCTTCTCGTCGGCCGAAAACAGCCACGCCAGCGAAGTGGCGATGGTTGAAGCACCAACCCCGCCGCGCGTGCCGATCACCGCGGTCGAAATGTGCCGCTTGGCCGTGTTGGCATCGTGCTGCTTGGGCGCAGCAAAGACCGCCTGGGCATTGACCAGCGCGTCACGGACCTGTGCCGGTGACAGCGGTTTCAGCAGGTAATCGTGGATCCCACTGGCAACGAGGTCGCGGTAGAGCCGCACATCGTTGACCTGACCGACCGCAATCACCACCGTCCCGGGCTCGCAAACCTCGGCCAGGGCGTTGATATCGGACAGCGGATCGCCGCTTTCCGACAGGTCGACCATCAGGATGTTCGGGCTGGCCGAGATCGACAGCGACTGGACCGCATTGCGCAGACCGCCTTTGTTGCACTTCTCGGGCTGCCAGCCCATTTCGATTACGACGGGGCGCAGCACATCGAGTGCGGCATCATCGCAGATGTAGGCGGCGAAAGCATCGCGGCCGCCGGGTGCACCGGGTTTCCAAGGGGCATTCATTGTCTTACTTCCCCCCTGACTGGGTTGACTGCTTGGACAGGCCGTTCTGACCGGTCGGTGGCGCTTCGCGGTAGGCGTCGATGGCTTTGGTTCCGGTCATCACCGTCGTGGCGCCCTTGGTCGAGACACCCTGAATCAGATGCTCGGGATCGGCGACCATCGCTGCGATGTTCGAATTGGTGGCGCAGCCATAATTGCTGCTGGTACCATTCTTGAGATTGGTTTCGCTTTTGGCTGACCAGTCCGGGCAGCCCGGAACCGTCGCAGAAGACCGCGTCACTACGATCCGGACCGTGCCGGGATTGACCATCCCGGGGGTAACCGGGGCTTCATCGCCCACAATCACGCCATACCGACCAGCCACACCGTCAACCGCCGCGCGGGTTGCGCCGCTTTTCAGCGGATCGTCGATCGAGATCCGATCGCCATAACGCAGGTCGAGCGCTTCGAACCAGCCCGACAGGCGGCGCTGTTCGGGGATCGAAACCCCGCCCGGCCCGGCCGAGATATCGAGCGTATAGTTGGTCCGGCTGACCACCGGCTGATGGACACTGTCCAGCGCGGCGTTGCTGGGCATACCGCCGCAGCCACCCAGAGCGAGGACCAGCGAAGCGGAGAGGGCCGAGGCCAGCGCCTTTTTTGAAACGGGATTACGCATGGTTGTTCACCTCTCTCAGTTCAGATCAAAGCCAGGACCGGCATTACCGGCGTCAGCTGTGCGATTGCGGCGCTTGCCCTTTTTGGCGTCTTTGTCGCCAGTCGGACGTGGGTTCTGGACCGGGGTCGGGACATCCAGATCACCAACCCGGGGCGGCGGAGCACCCTGATCGGGAGCGGCGCTAGGCATCGGGCGCTGCTGGCCTGATTTGCCGTTGCTTTCCTGATTGCCGAACACGCGCTGCAGTTCGTTCGGGTTGTTGTACCCGTCGGTCGGCAGTTTGATGTCGTTGGCGTTGACCGGGTTCACCAGATACGGCGTGACCACGATCACCAGTTCGGTTTCGCCCTTGCGGAAGCTGGTCGATTTGAACAGCGAACCGATGATCGGCAGATCGCCAGCACCCGGCAGCTTTTCAACCGTCTGCTGCGAGCTGTTGCTCATCAGACCGGCAATCATCATCGACTGGCCCGAACCCAGTTCCACCGTGCTTTCGGCGCGGCGGACGGTCAGCGCGGGAACCTGGAAGCCGTTCACCGTGATGGCGCCCTGGCTCGACAGTTCGGACACTTCCGGGCGAACCCGCATCGAAATGCGGCCGTTCGAAAGCACCGTCGGGGTGTAGCTCAGGCTGACGCCGAAACGCTTGTATTCGATCGAGGTGGTGCCAAGCCCCTGGCTGATCGGGATCGGATATTCACCGCCCGCCAGGAAGTCAGCAGTTTCGCCCGACAGCGCGGTCAGATTGGGCTGCGACAGCGTGGTCACCAGGCCTAGCTTTTCGCCCAGATCGAGCGCGCCCAGCACATCGAGGCCGAGCAGCTTGCCGGCAAAGCCCAGCGCAGTCGTTCCCGCCGGGTTGGCGTTGAACTTGTATTGGGTGCCGCCGGTCACGAACTGCCCGGTCTGCGGGTTGAACGGCAGCGAGATCGAGCCGGCCGGAAGGCCAAAAGTGGCCGAAGCATCGAGCATCGGCATCCCGGTCGTGTCAATGGCTCCGATCGTGCCGGGGTTGCGGCCGCGGCTGGCGCCGAACAGCATCCCGCCGGTCTGATCGCGGGTGACCAGGTTGGTGCCGATTTCCCGCACCAGCGTGCGGCTGACTTCGGCAAAGCGGACCTGCAGGTTGACCTGCAGCGGCGTTGCCATCTTGAGCCGGGCAATGACATTGGCTTCCTTGCCGACAAAGGCCTGAACCAGCCGCTGGGCTTCAGCGGCGTCTTCAGGCGCGGCAATGGTGCCGGTCAGCAGGAAGGTGTTGGTGCCCATGGTCGAAACCGTGATCTTGGCATCGGGCATCGCCATCTTCAGCATCGTATCGACGCTATCGATGTTCGAACCCACGCGGATGTTGGCCGACCAGATGATGTCGCCTGCCGCGTTGCTGGCATAGACCGTGGTCTCGCCGCCGCCTTTGCCAAAGACATAGAGCTGACGGCCCGACTTGACCTGCACGTCGGCGACCCTGTCATCGGCGACAAACACGTCAGCCATGACGCCGCCGACAGTCACCAACTGGCCGCGGCCAATCGAAAGGACAATGTCGTTGGCCGGGCGGCTGACCGACTGGGCATTGGCCTGCTGAGCCGGAACCAGGGCAAACGGGGCCACTGCGCAGGCGGCAGTCAGCAAGGTAATGGCAAGGCGCTTCATCGTTTTGCCTTTCGTGGCGGCCACAGGGGCGCTCGGGATAGTGGTGCTCAGCATCTCAATTGCCCCCTGCAGATTCTTCAGTGGTGGTCTTGCCGCGGGTCACGCGGACCACCGGGCCGGAGCGGACCGGAGCCGAAGCAGCGCCGCGCGAACCCGACACCATCGGAGTGGAGTAAGTCGGGGCATAGCTGGGCGAAGGCCGCATCGATTCGGTCGGAGGAGCGGTCCGGCGCTGGAAGCGCGAGACATCACCACCGGTAACGAAGGTTCCGCCGCCGTCGATTGGACGGTTCATCGCCTGGCTCAGGAACTTTTCTTCCTGCTCCTTGCTGGCGCCGGTCGGAACCTTGAGAGTACCGCTGGCGATCGCCTGATCGAGCTCAGACTGGTTATCGGCGAGGCTGCGCAGCGACAGGCTGAGCGTGCCGATGGTCTGGGCCACGGCGATCTTTTCAGCGATCTTGGGGGTTACTTCGAGCGTAACGGTACGGAACGCGCGAACCACGGTCTTGCCTTCTTCAACGGTCGTTTCGGTCGACTGGTCGGTCGCGAGGACGCGGACATTGCGGAGGATCGTTTCGGTGGCCTTCAGCGGCGAACCGCCATCGCGGCCCGCAACAGTCTGGGTCAGCATCAGGTCAACATGGTCACCCGGGAAGACAAAGCCGCCCACGCCGGTCTTGGCCGAAACGGGGATCGTCACGGCGCGCATGCCAGGGCCCAGCGCCGCCGCCAGGAAGCCGCGATCACCCGGAGCGACAAGCGCGCCCTGGGTAACTGGCTGACCGGCGGTGATCGGATAGCGGACCACGGTACCCAGCAGCTTGTTCATGTCGGCGGCGCCGTCGATGAAGTAAGCGTCCTGGACCATTTCCTTGGGCCACTGTTGGAAGGCAATCGAATCGGCGGTAATGATCGTGCCGACTGGCAGGGCGCGCTGGGCGACCAGAACCTTGGGACCCTTGGAGGCTTCTTGTGCAGCTTCTGCCTTGGGTGCGGATGCACCGGCAAACAGGCTTCGTGCAGCCATGGCCGTTCCGACCGCGATGATCAGTGCGCCAAGCAGCAGCAACAGCTTCTTTTTATCCATGGCTTTACGAGCCCCCTAGAAGAAATCCGAAAACGTCCGTGTTTAATCGACCAAACTGGTTAAAATCTGGTTCACCCCAGCCCGGAGGCTGACAAAGCCCCCGTCGCTGGTGGCAAGAATTGACTGGCCAGAACCAGCAAGCCGCCGGTTGAAATGGCCAGACCATAAGGCACCGGGATCCGGCCCTTCTGATTACGAGAAACAACTATCGCACCAGCGGCGGTGATGATCAGCACGCCGGCAACCGCCAGCTTGACTGCGAAACCGGGCAGCACAGCGCCAGCATTCAGTGGCGCGCCGCCGTTCATCACCCAGGCGATGTAGCACGAGCCCAGCAGCCACAGCGTGGTGCCGGAATAGGCCAGGGTGCGCTTGCCCGGGGCATCGCTGCCCAGCGAAAGATTACGAGCGCCTGCGACCATCGACATCGCCCCACCGACCAGTGAGGTCAGGAACAGGACGGTGAAGAACACCAGCGGCGGCAGCCACAGCGCCAGTGCGGCCAGCAGTTTCACATCGCCGCCGCCCATGCCGCCTTTGGCAAAGATCAGCGCGAAAGCGAACAGCACGATCAGCGCCATGCCGATCTGCCAAGCGACATCGGGCCACAGCGAGAATCCGGCAGAAAACCAATAGAGCGGGGCCGCCAGCGCAATTGCGCCGTTCAGCCAATTGTCGATCTGGCGCCGCTTGAGATCGGTATAGGCCGCAGTCGCCAGTGCGATTGCCAAGCCCCCGAGCAGCAGGTAACGAAAATCGACGTCCGGCATTGCAGGCCCCCTGTTAGTGGGAGCCTGTCTAAGGGGCAGGACTTACCAAAAAGTAACTACCCTCAGGAGGCTGGAATTAGCCAAGAGCTGAAAGCAAGCGAACGCCGGGAAATCCCTGCAATCGCGGTTGAGAGCCTGTGGCAGGCAAGCGGCGGTCACCCGGTTCGCCGGATCGACTGGCCGGTGCCCCAGGGCGGCGCCAAGGGCTCAATCCTGTTCGTGCAGGGCCGGGCCGATTTCTATGAGAAGTATCTGGACGTTATGGCCCACTGGCACGCCGCTGGATGGCGGGTGACCGGTTCGGACTGGCGCGGGCAGGGCGGATCGGGGCGGTTGGGTGCCGATGCAGTCACCGGACATATCGATGACTATGCCACCTGGGTCGACGATCTGGCGCTGCTGTGGGCGCGCTGGAAGGCCGAAACGCCGGGTCCGCACATTCTGGCCGGGCATTCGATGGGTGGTCACCTGGTGCTCCGCGCGGCCGCTGAAGGCCGGATCGATCCGGACGGGATCATCCTTGCCGCGCCGATGCTGGGCTTTGCCGCCTCCGTCCTGCCGGTGCCGCTGATGCACCTGATCGCCAAAGTGATGACCCGGATCGGCGATCCGCGCCGCCCGGCCTGGAAATGGAGTGACGAGCCCGGCGTGCCGCCCGATTCGCGCGCGGGCCTGCTGACCCACGATCCCGAGCGTTATCAAGATGAGCTGTTCTGGCGGGCCAAACGCCCCGAACTGGTCACCGGTCCGGGCAGCTGGGGCTGGGTCGAGCGCGGCTATGCTTCGATGCGCAAATTGGCTGCGCCAGGCGTGCTCGAAGCGGTCCGGATCCCAGTGCTGATGCTGGGGACCGACAATGACAAGCTGGTCGCCTTTGGCCCGATCGCCAAGGCGGCCGCGCGCCTGCCCAATTGCCAACTGGTCCGCTTTGGCGCGGAGAGCCACCACGAGATACTGCGCGAGGCCGATGGCGTGCGCAGCCGGGCGCTGGCCGCCTGCGACACCTTTATGGAGCGGGTTGCAGCAGGATGAGCGAGCGGTTCGACTTTGCGATTGTCGGCGCCGGGATGGCCGGGGCCTCGCTCGCTGCGGGGCTCGCTGCTCATGGCCGGGTGCTGCTGCTCGAGGCTGAGGAACGCCCGGGATATCACGCCACTGGGCGATCAGCGGCATTCTGGACCGAAAGTTATGGCGGGCCACTGGTGCTGCCTTTGACCGCCGCTTCGGGACCATTTCTGAAGCAGAATGGCCTGCTCAGCGAGCGCAGCGCGTTGACCTTGGCGCGCGCCGATGAACTGGCCGGGCTGGACGACTTTGCCGAAGAGTTCGCCGCGCTTGGCGTACGGATCGAACGGCTGGACCGGGCGGCGCTCGAAGGCTGGCTGCCGGGCCTGCGCAGTGAATGGCTGCACGGCGTGCTGGAACCCGATTGCTGCGATATCGATGTCGCTGCCTTGCACCAATTGTGGCTCGGACAGGCACGGCACGGCGGGACTGAACTGCGCTGCCGGGCACGACTGGATCGGGCCGAGTGGCAGGGGCAGGAATGGGCGATCACGCTGCAGGATGGCCAGACACTGTCCGCCACAGTGCTGATCAACGCCGCCGGCGCATGGGCCGACGATCTCGCGCAGCGTTGCGGCCTGGCTCCGCTCGGCATGCAGCCGTTTCGCCGGACCATGGCCCAACTCGACTGCGGCGACCGGGTTCCGCAAGACTTACCGCTGGTGCTCGGCTTTGATGGATCGTTCTATTTCAAACCCGAGGCCGGCAAGCTGTGGCTGAGCCCGCATGACGAGATTCCAAGCGCACCTTGCGATGCGGCGCCCGACGAGCTGGACCTAGCCACGGCAATCGACCGGTTCGAAGCCGTGGTCGATTGGCCGATCCGCCGGTTGGACCACAAATGGGCTGGGCTACGCACATTCGCGCCTGATCGGCTGCCAGTTTACGGTTTTGATCCGGAGCAACGCAATTTCTTCTGGTTTGCCGGACAGGGCGGCTTCGGCATCCAGACCGCACCGGCCGCTGCCGATCTGGCGCTGCGGTTGTTGCTGGGGCAGAGCGGCGGTGCGGTTGATCCAGCGCCTTACAGCCCGGCGCGCTTCCGCTAGGCTAAACCGCCAGCGCCGCGTCGCTGGCCAGTTTATCGGCGCGCTCGTTTTCGGGGTGGCCATCGTGGCCCTTGACCCAGATCCATTCGATCCGGTGGTGCTTGATCGCGATCAGTAGCTCCTGCCACAGATCGGCGTTGAGCACCGGCTTCCTGGCGGCGGTTCTCCAGCCATTCTTTTGCCAGCCGAAGATCCACTTGGTGATCCCGTCGATCACATAGCGGCTGTCGGTGTGCAGGTGGACGTGGCACGGCTCCTTCAACGCTTGCAGCGCGCGGATCACTGCGGTCAATTCCATCCGGTTGTTGGTGGTGTCCGGCTCGTTTCCGGCCATGTCCTTTTCGTGGTGGCCCATCCGCAAGACCACGCCCCAGCCGCCCGGACCGGGGTTGCCCTTGCAGGCCCCGTCGGTGAAAACCTCGACCTTTTTCATGAGCTTGCGAAGATCCCTGCATTCACCGGATCGGCGTAGAATTGCAGCCGCCGGGCAAACGCCATCGGGCTTTTGCGGACCACCAGCGCATCAGCCGGGGTGTTGAGCCAATCGAACGCGCGGCTCATGGTAAAGCGCAAGGCGGCAGCGCGGGCCAGCACCGGCAAGGCCGTCCGCTCCTCAGCCGAAAGGGGCCGCAGCGCCTCATATCCCTCCAGCAATGCTTCCGAAATTGCCGGATTAAAATTGCCGCCTTGGGCATCGAAGCACCAGGCCGCGTGGGTCACCGCGATGTCATAGGCGGCGATATCCGTGCAGGCGAAGTAGAAGTCGATCAGCCCGGTGACTGTGCTGCCCAGCATCAGGACATTGTCGGGAAACAGATCGGCGTGGATCACTGCGCGGGGCAGCGCGGCAGGCCAGGCGGCTTCAAGTAGCGGCAGTTCACGATCGACCAGATCGGCCAGTGCGGGGTCAATCTGCGTCATGCCGTCATACCCGCAGGCCTCGGCCAGCCGCCGGGATTCGGCCAGACCCATGGCGTTTTCTCTGCATCCGGCAAAGTCGGCGCTGGCCAGATGCATCTGCGCCAGCGCGCGTCCCACGGCGCGGGCCTGATCTGGCGTCGGGTGACTGACCGAAACGCCGGGCAGAAACTCGATCAAGGCAACCGCTTTATCGCCAATCATCCGGTACAGCGCGCCGTTCTGGTCATGGATCGTGCGCGGCACCGGGCAGCCTTTGGCGGCCAGGTGATCGAGCAGCGAAAGGAAGAACGGCAGGTCGCTCACTTCGATCCGGAATTCATACATCGTCAGGATGAACCGCGTGGGCGTTCCATCCTTTCCGGTGGTTTCGATCAACCAGTTGGAGTTGGAAACGCCCTCGGCAATGCCTTTGGCGCTGGTCAGTTCGCCAACGTCGAAATGGGCAATCAGCGCGGCCAGATCTTCGGCGCCGAGATGCGTGTAGACCGCCATCAGTCGGTCAGTTGCCGGGGCAGTTTGAACACCATCTTCTCTTCGGCGGTGACCACCTGTTCGACGGTCACATCGCGCAGGGCGCTGATCCGGTCGATCACTTCGCGGATCAGCTCATCGGGGGCAGAGGCCCCGGCGGTGAGGCCCAGCACATCGACGTTATCCAGCAAGTTGGGCGCGATTTCATCGCCGCGTTGGACCAGCATCCCGCGCGCGCCGCAGCGCTGCGCCACTTCGACCAGCCGCACCGAGTTCGAGCTGTTGGGCGCGCCGATCACCAGCACCAGCTGGCATTCCGGCGCAATCGCTTTGACCGCCGCCTGCCGGTTGGACGTGGCATAGCAGATATCCTCGGCCTTGGGTCCGACGATCTGCGGGAACCGGGTGCGCAGCGCGGTGACGATTTCGGCGGTATCATCGACCGACAAGGTGGTCTGGGTCAGGAAGGCCAAGGCATCGTCTGGGCCGAATGCCAGCGCGGCGACATCGTCCAGCGTTTCGACCAGCGTGATTGTCCCCTCGGGCACTTGACCCAAAGTGCCGATCACTTCGGGGTGGCCCTTGTGCCCGATGAACAGGATGTGCCGCCCGGCATCGGTCTGGCGTTCGGCCTGGCGGTGAACCTTGGAGACCAGCGGGCAGGTGGCATCGAGCCAATCGAGCCCGCGCGTGGTCGCTTCGGCGGGCACTGCCTTGGGCACACCGTGGGCACTGAACACTACCGGGGCGCCATCGGGAACCTCGTCCAGTTCCTCGACAAAGATCGCGCCCTTGGCCTTCAGGCTATCGACTACAAAGCGGTTGTGGACAATTTCGTGGCGGACATAGACCGGCGCGCCATAGCGCTGCAGCGCCAGATCGACGATATCGATCGCGCGGTCGACCCCGGCACAGAATCCGCGCGGGGCGGCGAGCAAGAGGCGCAAGGGGCGCGGTGGGTCGGTTGGCAATCGGGCGTTCATCATGCGGCCTCTAGCGCTTTGCCTTGCGCGCCGCTAGGGCTGGCGCAACACAGATTCCGGCTTCAGCCAAGGACAACCGAATGACCGCTCGATTTCGCCTGATTTCCGCCCTCGCCGTGGCCGCCGCGCTGGCGGGTTGCAAATCCACTGGGGATATCGTGATCGACGAAGGCGTGGGGATCGCGGCGGTTCGCGATGCCTGCCCGGCAGTGGGCATTCCCGATTTCACCGGCGATATCACGCTGTTCCGCGCCCCGGGCGATACCTCTGCGGCCAATATCGATGTGGTTGCGGCTATGACCAACGTGCGCAGCGAATGCAACGATTCGGGTGAAAAGGTGTTCACCAATGTCAGCTTCGATGTGCTGGCCCGCCGCACCGATACCCGCGGCGCGCGGACAGTAACGATTCCCTACTTCATCACCGTTCTGCGCGGCGGCAAGGCCGTAGTTACCAAGCGGATCGGGCAGGCTACCCTGACTTTTGCCGATGGCCAGGAACGCGCGCAAGGCCGCAGCTCGGGCGGGGCCTATGTCGACAAGGCCGAAGCATCGCTGCCAGCCGATATCCGCGAACGCATCACCCGCCGTCGCCGCGCTGGCCAAGATGACGCAGCGGTCGATCCGCTGTCAGAACCTGACGTGAAGGCCGCAATCGCGCGGGCGACCTTCGAAGTGCTGGTTGGTTTCCAGCTCAGCCAGGATCAGCTGACCTATAACGCTACCCGATAAGGCAGGCGCGCCCGGGCGCGCCTCCTCCATCCTTGCCGCGCCCTTGCCCAGCGGGTAGGGGCGCTGTTCGTTGTGTGGCCGCTTCAGGCCCAACCAAGAGCAGTTCGATGACCCAGACCAAAACGCTTTACGCTGCATTCGCAGACCACATCGCTGCCGCGCTTGATGCGCTGGAGGCGGCGGGTACGCTGCCGGCCGGGTTGAGCCGCGCTGCAATCACGGTCGAGCCGCCGCGCGATCCCAGCCATGGCGATCTGGCCACCAATGCCGCGATGGTGCTGGCCAAGCCGGCCGGAACCAATCCGCGCGCACTGGCCGAGGCGCTGGTGGGTGAATTGCTGAAGGTGCCGTCGGTCACTTCGGCGGAAATTGCCGGTCCCGGCTTTATCAACCTGCGGGTTGCCGCCGATGCCTGGATTTCCGAACTGCGCGCAATTGCGGCGGCGGGGGCAGGCTATGGCCGCTCAAACGTTGGCGGCGGAACGACCGTGAACGTCGAATATGTCTCAACCAACCCAACCGGGCCGATGCACATGGGCCACTGCCGCGGCGCGGTGGTGGGTGATGCTTTGGCTAGCTTGCTCGAATGGGCCGGGCACAAAGTGATTCGCGAATACTATGTCAATGATGCTGGCGGACAGGTCGATGTGCTCGCCCGCTCGGTCCACCTGCGCTACCGCGAAGTCTTGGGTGAGGCGGTTGGCGCTATTCCTGAAGGGCTTTATCCGGGCGAATATCTGGTCCCGGTTGGGCACACTCTGGCGGCCGAATTTGCGAACAAATACGCAGCAGCGCCCGAAGCCGAATGGCTGGCGCTGTTCCGGACCCGCGCGGTTGCGGCGATGATGGAGCAGATCAAGGCTGATCTTGCGTTGCTGGGGGTCCAGCACGACCTGTTCAGTTCCGAGGCTGAATTGCAAGCCGCTGGCAAGCCAGAAGCCGCCGAAGCCTGGCTGCGGGCGCGCGATCTGGTCTATGACGGTCAACTCGAAGCGCCCAAGGGCAAGACGCTCGACGATTGGGAGCCGGTTGAACTACCGCTGTTCCGCTCGACCAAATTCGGTGACGATCAGGACCGCCCGATCCGCAAGAGCGACGGCAGCTGGACCTACTTTGGGGCCGATCTCGCCTATCACTTCCAGAAGGCCCAGAGCGCCGACGCGCTGGTCGATATCTGGGGCGCTGACCATGCCGGCACGGTCAAGCGGATCAAGGCCGCCGTCGCCGCGCTAACGCAGACCGAAGGCGGATCAAAACCGTTTGAAGTCAAGCTGGTGCAGATGGTCCAGCTGATGAAGGGCGGCCAGCCGTTCAAGATGTCGAAGCGTTCTGGCAACTTCGTCACGCTCGCCGATGTGGTTGAAATGGTCGGCAAGGATGTGGTCCGTTTCACCATGCTGACCCGCAAGCCCGAAGCGCAGATGGACTTCGATTTCGACAAAGTGGTCGAGGCATCGAAGGACAATCCGGTGTTCTATGTGCAGTATGCCCATGCCCGGATCCGCTCGACCCTGCGCAAAGGCGCTGTTGAGGGCTTTACCCCCGCCGATACCGATCTTGAACTACTCGGCGAGGAAGAGCTGGAGCTGGTCAAGCTGGCCGCGCAGTTCCCCCGGCTGGTCGAAGCCGCCGCTGCCGCGCGCGAACCGCACCGGGTGGCGTTCTACCTCTATGAGCTGGCCGGCGCGCTTCATGCTTACTGGAACCTCGGCAACGACAAGCCCGAAAAGCGCTTCATCGTGGCACAAAATGGTAAACTCAGCGCAGCTAGGCTTTATCTTGCCACGCAAATCGGGCAACTTATCCATAACGGCCTCGCCATTCTGGGTGTTGAGGCGGTCGAGGAAATGTAGCTATGGGCATCGAGGGCACACGCGAAGGCGATGAGTGGATCGGCAAAGACGGCGATCCGTTGGAAACCGAACAGCTGGCCCTCAATGACGAGGATGAACGTCTGCCCTGGCTCGAAAGCGCCGATGAGGACGATTACGATTACGAAGCCAGCGATTCCAGCGGGATGGTGAAGCTGGCGCTGATGGGCTTGGTCGCGCTGGCCGTGCTGGTCGGCGCGATCTGGTGGGCCACCAACCGCAACCCCGATCCGGCGCTGACCGCCGATGGCAGCCTGGTTCAGGCCGATGCCCAGCCTTACAAGGAAGCGCCCAAGGATCCGGGCGGCAAGCAGTTTGATGGCACCGGAGACTCAAGCTTTGCCGTGTCCGAAGGGCAGAACCGACCGGCGCAGCTGGGCGGCACCGACAAAGGCGCTGCTCCGGCTCCGGCACCCGCAGCTAGCAAGGCCGATGCAGCGGCCAAGCCCGGCATCAATGTCGGGCCGGGCGCGGCACCGGCCAGCGGGGTAGGCGTGCAGGTTGGGGCCTATTCCTCCAAAGCTGCTGCTGAAGCCGATTGGTCAAAGCTGGTCGGCCAGTCAAAGGGCGTGCTTTCGGGCGTTTCGCACCGGGTTGTGGCCGGTAATGCCGATAACGGCACGATCTATCGGCTGCAGGCCGTCGCCCCCGATGCCGCCGCCGCCAGCGCGCTGTGCAGCAAGCTGAAGGGTGCGGGCCTGTCCTGCATGGTCAAGTAAGGGTCAAGTAAGCGGGTAATCCACACGGATTGCAGCGGCGGCGCTTGCACAAGCGCCGCCGCAGTGCGACTTTCAGCGCGTTATGACACCTGCAATCTTTGGCCTGTCCGGTCTGGTCCTCAGCGCTGATGAATGCGCGTTCTTTCGGGAAGCAGACCCGGCGGGCTATATCATCTTCGGCCGCAATGTTGAAAGCCGCGACCAGCTGCGCGTGCTGACCGATCAGTTGCGCGCGATTCACGGCCGCGAAAAGCTGCTGATCACGATCGATCAGGAAGGCGGGCGGGTCCAGCGGATGAAACCGCCGGTCTGGCCGGCCTATCCGGCGGGTGCGGCGTTTGACCGGCTCTATGACCTTGCCCCGGCCAGTGCGATCGAGGCAGCGCGCGCCAATGCCGAAGCGCTCGGGATGGATCTCGCCGAAGTCGGGATCACCTGCACCCACGCCCCCGTGCTCGATGTTAGGCAACACGGCGCGCACGATGTGATTGGCGACCGCGCCTATGGGTATGAGCCTTTGAGAGTTGCCGCGATCGGCCGCGCGGTGCTCGATGGGCTGGCGCGGGCCGGAGTGGCGGGAACGATCAAGCACATGCCGGGGCATGGCCGGACCCACTGCGATACGCACAAGGCAATGCCGACTGTGACCGAGTGCGAGGTCGATCTGGAGGCTGATCTGGCCCCGTTCCGCACGCTCAATGATGCGCCGACCGGAATGACCGGGCACCTCAAGTTCACCACTTGGGATGCGGACAACCCGGCCACGCAATCACCGTTCATCATTCAGGAGATCATCCGCGGGAAGATTGGCTTTGACGGCCTGCTGATGACCGACGATCTCGATATGGAAGCGCTGAGCGGCACAGTGCCCGAACGCGCGGCCAAAGCGGTGGCGGCAGGCTGTGACATTGCGCTCAACTGCTGGGCCAAGCAGGACGACATGACCGGGATTTGTGCGGCACTGCCAGCGCTCTCGGCCAAAGGCGCAGAGCGGCTGGAGCGGGCGCTGGCGGTCACCCAGCTTGATGGCGCCAGCGGCGATCACGCAGCGCTGATCGCCAAGCGCGATGCGTTGCTGGCTTTAGTAGGGGCGGCGGCGTGAATGGGGCGCGGGCAGCGCGTGGGCTTCGACAGGCTCAGCCTGAGCGGGCCTTTTTGCTTTTTTGCGCCATAGCCCCAACTCCGCTCAGGCTGAGCCTGTCGAAGCCCGCACGCGACATCAGAATGTTCAACCGATGACCGAGGAAAGCCTGATCGACACCCCCGCGCTGACCCTGCCCGATGAAGAGTGGCAGGGCATCGGCGTGGCCGCGACCGACGATGCCGCGCTGTACCTTGAGCTCGACGGCTGGGAAGGCCCGCTCGATCTGCTGCTCGATCTGGCCCGGCGGCAGAAGGTGGATCTGCGGCGGCTGTCGATCCTCGATCTGGTCGATCAGTACCTGACCTATATCGAACAGGCCGAGGCACTGCGGCTGGAGCTGGCGGCGGACTATCTGGTGATGGCGGCGTGGCTCGCCTATCTCAAGAGCGCGCTGATGCTGCCGCGCGAAGAGCAGGAAGACCCAAGCCCCGAGGAGCTGGCGCTACGCCTGCAACTGCGGTTGCAGCGGCTGGCGGCGATGCGCGATGCCGCCGCGCGGGTGATGGGGCGCGATCGGCTGGGCCGCGACGTGTTCCTGCGCGGCGCCCCCGAAGGCCTGCGGGTTGACCGCAAAAACCTGTGGCAGTGCGATTGGTTCGCGCTGGTGCAGGCCTATGGCCAGGTAAAGGCGCGAACTCAGCCGGTGGTCCACATGGTCCGCGACCGGATGGTGATGACGCTCGATTCGGCGCTTACCCGCGTTTCGGCGATGCTGGGGGTCAATCTCGACTGGATGGAGCTGCGCGATTTTCTGCCGCCGCATGCCGATCCCAAACTGCGCCGATCGGCCATGGCCTCCAGCTTTGTCGCGGCGCTCGAACTGGCGCGGCTGGGCAAGGCTGAGCTGCAGCAGGAGAGCACGTTTGGGCCGCTGATGCTGCGCGGGATCAAGGCATGACGCGTCCTGATGATCTGGTCCGCGCGGTCGAAGCCACGCTGTTCGCGGCGCAGGAACCGATGAGCGCTGAGGCGATTTCGGTCCATCTCGGCGGTGCCGAAGTCAAAGCGGCGCTCGCGGAACTGGCCGCGCACTATGACGGGCGCGGGGTGCAACTGGTCGAGCGCGGCAAGCGGTGGCATTTCCAGACCGCGCCCGATCTCGCCCATTTGCTCCGCCGCGAGCGGGAGGAAAACCGCCGCCTGAGCCGCGCGGCGACCGAAGTGCTGGCGATCGTCGCCTATCACGAACCGGTCAGCCGGGCAGAGATCGAGTCGATCCGCGGGGTCCAGACCGCCAAGGGCACACTCGACGTGCTGATGGAGGCTGGCTGGGTGCGGATTGTTGGTCGCCGCGAAGTGCCGGGCCGCCCGGTGATCTATGCCACCACCCCCGATTTCCTGACCCATTTCGGGCTTGAAAGCCGCCGCGACCTGCCCGGGATCGATGAATTGCGCGCCGCCGGTCTGCTCGACCCGGTTGAGGATGCGCTGGCCGCAGCGATGGATGTGCCGGGCGAGGCAGCAGAAGCGGCGCAGGCTCAGGATGCCGAGCCCGCCGACTGACTGGCATATCGCGCACAAATACCCTACATAGACAGATGAGGGGCACAGGTCCCGGCGAACGGCCTTGCGCCGCCGCCCGTATCAGGAGTGAAGACAATGGGTTTCGGTGGTTATGGGCATTGGCTGATCGTGCTGCTGATCGTGGTCGTGCTGTTCGGCAAGGGCCGTATCTCAGAAATGATGGGCGATTTTGGCAAGGGCATCAAAAGCTTCAAGCAAGGCTTGAACGAAAGCGAAGAGGTCAAGCCGCAGGCCCCGGCCAGCCAGATCCCGCCGCCACCAGTCGCAAATTCGGCGACGCTCAACGGTGAGACGGTGATTGACGCAGCGGACCCGAAGCAGCCGTAACGCGCACGGCAACGCAGGAATTTTGAATGTTCGATATCGGCGCGTCCGAATTGCTGCTGATCGTGGTGATTGCGATTGTGGCGATCGGACCCAAGGACCTGCCGCTGGCGCTGCGCACTGCGGGCAAGTGGATGGGCAAGATCCGCCGCGTTTCCGGTCATTTCCGCGCGGGTGTCGAAACCATGATCCGCGAGGCGGAGATGGAGGAGATGGAAAAGAAATGGCGCGAGCAGAACGAAGCGATCATGGCGGACCATCCGCCCGCCGCTTCGGCTAAAGCCGCGCTGATCGGGCAGGACCCCGGCACTGCCGTGACGGAGCCTCAAGCTGCTGTAGAACCCGAGGCCAAACCAAAACCCAAGCGTGTTCGCAAACCCAAGGCGGCTGCGTAATGGCCTTTTCTGTTGGCGACATTGATGAAACGCAGGCCCCGCTGCTCGATCACCTGATCGAACTGCGCACGCGCCTGCTCCGCTGCGTGTTTGCGCTGGCGATCGGGTTTGCGGTCAGCATCTATTTTGCCGACGAGATTTTCGGATTTCTGGTCCAGCCGCTGACCGCGGCCTTCCCGGCGGGTGAAGGCAAGCTGATCTATACCAAGCTCTACGAAGCCTTCTTCGTCGAGCTGAAAGTGGCGCTGTTCGCGGCCTTCTTCCTGGCCTTTCCGGTGATTGCCAACCAGCTCTGGGCGTTCGTCGCGCCGGGGCTATACGCCAAGGAAAAGAAGGCGTTTCTGCCGTTTCTGCTGGCCACCCCGGTACTGTTCATCGCGGGCGCGGCGCTGGCCTATTACGTGGTTATGCCAACTGCGTTCCGGTTTTTCCTGACCTTTGAAGGCAACAAGGGCGGCCTGAAGCTTGAGGCGCTGCCGGGCACCGGGGATTACCTCAGCCTGGTGATGCAGTTCATTCTGGCCTTCGGGATCAGCTTTCTGCTGCCGGTGCTGCTGCTGCTGCTCAACCGCGCCGGGATCGTCAGCCGCGCCCAATTGATCGCTGCGCGGCGCTATGTGATAGTTGGCATGGCGATCTTTGCCGCGATTGTGACACCGCCCGATGTCGTCTCGCAGTTGATGCTGCTGATCCCGTTGATGCTGCTGTTCGAAGGCGCGCTGGTGGTGATGTGGTTCGTTGATCGCAATGTGGCAAAGGTTGAGGCACCAACGGCTGAACCTGAGCAGCAATAGCCCAAATCCGTCTATGCTGAGCTTGTCGAAGCACTGTCCTTGTGGCGACAGTAAGTGCGGCACGAAGGACGGGACAGTGCTTCGACAAGCTCAGCATAAGCGGAGTGGGTAGGCTGTCTCTAGTTTCGTGAAGCTTACTTCGCTTCCCACACTTTCCTGCCACCGACCCACACTTCGATCACTTTGGTCCCGGCCAGTTCCGCTGGCGTGGCCAGAAACGGATCGCGGTCAACGAACAGGAAGTCGGCGCGTTCACCCACCACCAGCCGGCCAAACCGGCCTTCGGCAAACCCGGCATAGGCACCATTCGAGGTATAGGCCGCAAAGGCTTCTTCGCGGCTGACGCGCTCTTGCGGCTGCCATCCGCCCAGCGGTCGGCCATCTGGCCCGACGCGGCTGATCGCCGCCGCCCAGCCAGCCCAAGGATCGGCCACTTCGACCGGAACGTCCGAGCCAAAGGCCAGCTTCGCGCCGCTGGCCCCAACCGATTTCCAGGCATAGGCCCCGGCCAGCCGCGTTGGGCCCAGCCGCTTTTCGGCCATTTCGCGGTCGCTGGTCTGGTGGACCGGCTGCATCGAGGCAATGATCCCATGCTTGCCGAACCGGGCGATATCAGCGGGTTCAATCACCTGGGCGTGCTCGATCCGCCAGCGCCGATCGCCCGTGTAGGTCAGGCTGAGGTCTTCGATTGCATAGAGCACCGCCGCATTGCCTTCATCGCCGATCGCGTGGACCGCGACCTGAAATTTGTCGAGCGCAGCGCGGCTCATCAGGTTCTTGAGCTGGGTATCGCTGGTGATCCGCAGGCCCTTTGTGCCCGGCGCGTCGGCATAAGGAGCCTTCAGGCTGGCTCCGCGCGAACCGAGCGCGCCATCGACGTAGAGTTTGACCCCGTTGAGCCGCAGCTTGTCATCATAGAGCCACGGCGTCGGCCCCGGCCCACCGATCAGCGCCATCTGATCGGTGCCGCCAGCATAGGCCATGATCCGCACATTGAGCCGCCCGGTATCGCCCGCGCGGCGAAAGGTCTGCCAATCCTCGATCGTGGTGCCCATATCGGCAATCGCGGTGACCCCGCGGCTGAGCAGGATATCCTGCGCCTTGGCCAGCGCATGATCGCGGTCTTCAGGGCGGGGCGGGGGGACCTTGGCGTCGACCAGTTCCATCGCGTTATCGACCAGCACGCCAGCAGGCTTGCCGCCGGGGGCAGCGCGTTCGATCTTGCCGCCGGATGGATCCTTGGTTGCCGCGGTTACGCCCGATAGCGCCAGTGCCTTGGAATTGGCCCAACCGGCATGGCCATCAACCCGGCCCAGCCAGACCGGCCGATCCGGCACCACCGCATCGAGTTCGGCCGCGGTGGGAAAGCGCTTTTCGGGCCACAGTTCCTGATTCCAGCCGCGCCCGATGATCCACGGACGTTCTGGATGCGCCTTGGCATAGGCACCGACCATCGCCAGCGCTTCGGGCAACGATTTCGCGGAGTTCAAATCCAGTGTCAGCGCGGAAAAGCCCAGGCTCATCACGTGGCCGTGGCTGTCGATCATTCCGGGCAGCATGACGCGGCCTTTGCCATCAACCTTGTAGTCGGTCCGCGCCGGCCGTTTGTCGCCGCGCCGCAGCACTTGCTTGATCCGGCCGTCATCGCCGATCACCAGCCCGTTAAACCGGTCCATCCCGCCGGTGGCATCGATCGTGACGCCATCGACATTGTCGACCAGCGTATCGGCCAGAGCCGGGGCCGCGAAGGTGAGGGCAAGCGCCGAGCTAGCGGCCAATATCGAAAATTTCATGCTTTTCCCCTCCGTGGTAGCCGGCGGACAAGGGCAGAGGTATCTTGCCGTCCGCCGCCCAGTGCCTGAACCTCGGCATAGAATTGATCGATTAGCGCCGTGACCGGCAGCGAGACGCTGAGCGAGCGGCCCTCTTCGAGCGTTAGCCCCAGATCCTTGCGCATCCAATCGACGGCAAAGCCGAAATCAAATTCGTCCTTGGCCATGGTGTGCCAGCGGTTGTCCATCTGCCAGCTTTGCGATGCGCCGCCGGAGATAGCCTCATAGACCCGGTCGAGATCGAGGTGGGCCGCCTCGGCAAAGCGCAGCGCTTCGGACAGGCTGGCCAGTATGCCGGAAAAGGCGATCTGGTTGACCATCTTGGTGGTCTGCCCGGCCCCAGCCTTGCCGACGTGGACGATCCGCTTGGTATAGGCTTCCATCACCGGGCTTGCGGCGGCAATGGCTTCGGCGCGGCCGCCGCACATAACGGTTAGCTTGCCGGTTTCAGCTCCGGCTTGCCCGCCGGTGACGGGAGCATCGACGCAGTGAACCTCAAGGTCGCGCGCTTCGACCGCGATCTGGCGGGCAATTCGCGCCGATACGGTGGTGTGATCGATAAAGGTCGCGCCGTGGCGGATTGCGGAGAAGACTCCGGTCGGGCCGAGCACGACATCGGCCAGATCATCGTCATTGCCCACGCAGGTCAGCACCACGTCCGCGCCCTCGGCGGCTTCGGCCGGGCTGGCGGCAACCCGCGACGCAAGTCCGGGATTTGCCTCTTGCCAGCGCGCGGCGCGTTCCGGGCTGCGGTTGTAGATGGTCAAGTGGTGCCCGGCCGCGCCGATATGCCGCGCAATCGCGCCGCCCATTACGCCCAGGCCCAGGAAAGATACGTTGCGTGGAGTGCTCATGTGCCGGTGTGTAGGTTGCTGGCCGGAGTGCGGCAAGGTCAGTTGTGATCCCGGCAGGCCAAAACTGACCGGTCACGCGGCAGGGCCGCGTTGCAGGCGGAACTTGGCGGTTTGCAAGGGCGCTGCTTTCGATTAGTGCCGCCAGCGATGAACCAGCCAGCCCAGACCGCCGCCAGCCTGCTGACCCTTGCCGATGTGCGCGCCGCCGCCGCGCGGATCGAAGGGCACGTGGTCCGCACCGCGATGGATTACAGCCGTACGCTCTCGCAGATCACCGGCGCGGATATCTGGCTCAAGTTTGAGAACCTCCAGTTTACGGCGGCGTATAAGGAGCGCGGCGCGCTTAACGCGATGCTGCTGCTGGGCGGGGACCGGCTCAACCGCGGGGTGATCGCGGCATCGGCGGGAAATCACGCGCAGGGTTTGAGTTATCACGGCACCCGGCTTGGCGTGCCGGTAACGATCGTCATGCCAAGAAATACGCCTTCGGTGAAAATCATGCAGACCGAAGCGGTTGGCGGCAAGGTTGTGCTGTTCGGCGAGAGCTTTGACGAAGCCTATGCCCACGCCCGCGAGTTGGAAGGCGAACTCGAACTGACGTTTGTGCATCCGTTCGATGATCCGCACGTGGCGGCCGGGCAAGGCACGGTCGCGCTCGAAATGCTCGAGCAGGTGCCCGATCTCGATATGCTGGTGATCCCGGTTGGCGGCGGCGGCCTCGCTTCGGGCATGGGCACGGCGGCGCGGGCGATTAATCCCGACATCGGCCTGATCGGGGTTGAGGCAGAGCTCTATCCTTCGATGTACAACCGCCTCAAAGGCACCGATCTGCCCTGCGGCGGCGATACGCTGGCCGAAGGCATTGCGGTGAAGGAACCGGGCGAGTTCACCTCCAAGGTGCTGGCCGGGCTGCTCGATGATATCGTGCTGGTCAGCGAGGCCCAGCTGGAAACGGCGGTGGCGCTGTTGCTCCAGATTGAAAAGACCGTGGCCGAAGGCGCCGGCGCAGCGGGCCTTGCTGCAGTGATGGCTTACCCTGAACTGTTCAAGGGCAAGAAGATCGGCATTCCGATCTGCGGCGGCAATATCGACACGCGCCTGCTGGCCAACGTGCTGCTGCGCGATCTGGCGCGGTCCGGGCGGCTGGCCCGCCTGCGCCTGACCCTGCAGGATCGCCCCGGCGCGCTGTTCAAGGTGATGCGCGAGTTTGACAAGCATCAGGTCAACATCATCGAAATTTACCACCAGCGGATTTTCACCCACCTGCCCGCCAAAGGCCTGACCGCCGACATCGAATGCGAAGCCCGCGACAAGGAACAACTCGACGCGCTGGTCGCAAACCTGCGGGCCAAGGGTTATCAGGTTGATCAGGTGGAGCTGGGCTGAGCCTCGCTTAGCCGGCGAAGAACACGTCCTTCGGATAATCGCGATATTTCTCGCATTCGGCTTTGAAATCATACGGCACGGTTTCGTCGCAATCGGGCCACATCTGCGTGGTCAGCCAGTATTCGACCAGCCCCAGCCGCGCGCACAGCTTTACAAAGCGCGGGTCGGCGCGCAGCTCGGTATAGGCCGCCGGGAACAACAGGTGGGTGCGATAGGCATTGACGCCGAGCGCGTCCTTGGGACCGCCTGAAGGCCCCAGCTTGGCTTGATCGAGTAGCGTGTACGCCTCATCGACGAAGTCAAATTCTGCCAACGTGATAAACGGCATGGCCTCAGCATGGCCCGTCAGTTCGACCGAACGGGTGATCGATTCCAGCGTTCGCGTGCGATTTTCGATGGTCGGATCGCGCAGCACCGCCATCAATCCGATAACGCCGCGATGTTCGCGCAAGGGATAGCGTTCCAGCCGCGCCGGATCAAGCAGCCGGTCCACTGCGGCCCAGTCTTGTATATGACCGCAAGCGAGAATGAGGACGGCCAAATTGTGATGGTTGTCCGGCCAGATTGCGGCGATGCGTTCCAACTCGGCGCGGCCCTTGTCATATTTGCCCGAACGCCAGAGCGATTGAGAATAGGTAGCGTTGGCTAATGGACTCAACGGATCAAGCGCCATCCCTTTCCCGGCGGAAGCAACGGCCTCAATGGTCCGTCCGACGCTCTCAAGGTGATAGCTGATCGTCGCCAAAGCCTCAGGAGAATTCTGTCCGATCTTCTTAAGGCGTTGGACCACTGCATGGTGCGTAATGAAGTCTCCAAACGGATTCAGCTGCGTGAATTCGGTATAGGTTGCCCAGACATTGTCAGGATCGAGCTTCAGGCAGCGTTGAATATTCTTGGTAATGATTGCGTCGAGTGGCGGTCGATCGGCCCAAGGCTCCATTACCCGTGCTTGGGATCGCTGCATAGCCAACGCGCCCCAGGCATCGGCCAATTCCGGCGCGAGCCGAACGGCTGCCTCGAGCAACCCGATGTTTTCTCGGATGTGCTCTGGGTTAGGATCGATTTCCTTCCCGCGCAGATAGAGATCATAGGCCAGCGGATCGATCTTCGCAGTCTTGGTCGGAAAGAACGCGGCGTCGAGCGCAGCAGCGATCGCTTCGGAAATCTCGTCCTGCACCGCGAAGATGTCTTCTAGATCGCGGTCGTATTTGTCGGACCACAGCATGGTCTGGCTTGCCGCCTCGGTCAGGTGCGCGGCGATGCGTACCCGGTTGCCCGAGCGGCGGATCGAGCCATCGAGCACATGGCTGGCCCCTAGCGCCGCTGCCGCCTTGGGCTTGTCCGCTCCCCGGAACTGGAAGCTGGAGGTGCGCCCGATCACCCGCAGCTTCGATCCGCGCATGATCCGCCCAAGGATGTCGTCGGAAACCCCGTCAGAGAAAAATTCCATCTCGGCATCGCTGGAGAGATTGTCGAACGGCAGGACCGCGAGCAGCGTTTCGGCGGGTTCGGCTTTGGCAGCAATCTTGGCAAGCGACGGCATAGGCGCGCGTTCTGCCCGCTGCTGGCCGACAACCCGCCGCACATCGCCCAGAAACGCCAGCCAAGCCCGGTCCCCCGCATCCCCCGTCCAGTGCGACAATTCTGCCGTCTGGGTCAGCTCGAACATGATCGGCCGCTCGCACGGCTCGATCGTCACCGGGACCAAAGTCTTGCAGCGATCCGCAATCGTCGCCTCCGCGCGGACCCAGCGCGAGACCACCGAGCGCGGCGACCACAGCACCACCACCGCCTTGGCCGCGCGCAAGGCCGCCTCGGTCACCTCGTCATAAGCCTCGCCCGAGCGCAGCGCAGTGTCCCACCACACGTTGAGGCCCTCGGCTGCGAACGCCTCGGCAAAGCGCTTGGCCACGCCCGCATCCTCGCGATTGTAGGAGAGAAAGATGTCGGGCTGAATCATGCCAAGCCCTCGGTTGCGGCCCACAGCGCACGGAGGTGGGTGAGCATTTCGTCGCACGCCGGGCCGCGCGCATGCCAGCGGATCGTGCGAAGCTCCCACAGGGCCAGCGTTGCACTGGGTTCGCGGCGCCGGGTCTCGATCATCAATTGGCGCGCTTCGTCGATCCGGCCAAAGTGGTGGACGACCATCGCCTTCTGGCAATAGGCATAATTGGCATCGGGATTCAGCGCCAGGCAGCTATCAAATGCGTCTTCCGCCGCCGACCAGTCGCCCAATTGGAGATAGCAATCAGCTTGCCACGCTAATGCATAGTGCTGGTAAGGTGAGTGGGGTTCGATCCGCCGAAAATCGGCAAGGTGGGCCAGCGCCGCTTCGGGTTGGCCGAGCATCTCGCTCGCGATGCCGGCAATCTGATGCGCCAGCCCATATCCGGGGCTGATCGCGATCGCCCGCCGGGCGCGGCGCAGTCCCTCCGCCGCTTGACCGGTATAGTTCAGCGCGCCCGCCACATGGCCAAGAACGGCGGCGCTCTCGGCATCGAGGGCCAGCGCGTGATCGATGTGATGCCTGATCCGCGCGACCTCTGCGGGATTATCGGAGCTGAGAAACATATAGGCAATCGCCGAGGCATCCGCGAGCAGGGCATGGGCCAAGCCATAGTCCGGCGCGATGGCGACCGCATGCGCTGCTTCTTCGATCGCGCGGCGCACCGATTCGCCGTTTAACTGCCGGATCGCGGCGAACGCGCGCATGGTGCATTCCCAGGCGGTGTGATCGCCCGGCTTCTTGAGCGCCCGTTCCATCTCCATGCGGTAGACTTTTGCATCGAGATGCGCGGCCACTTCGCCGATCAGGTCCTCCTGCAACGCCGCCAGTTCGGCGAGCGGTCGGTCGAACTTCTGCGTCCAGACAATTTCGCCGCTAGCTGCTTCGACCAGCTGCGCCGTAACGCGAAGGTCGCTCCCGCTTCGCCGGACATTGCCTTCGAGCAAGTAGCGCACCCCCAACTCACGCCCCATCGCCTCGACATCAGGCAAGGCCCCGCTGCGGAACCGCGCGGTCGAGGAACTCGATATCACCCGGACATTGACCCCCTGCGACAGCGCATCGATCAGATCCTCGACCATCCCGAAAGCGAACACCTCGTCTTCCGCGAGGCCCGAGCGATTGGTGAACGGCAGCACCGCCAGCGAAGGCGCCCCGCCGCGCTCGCCGGGTTTGGCGGGGGCGGGCTCGGGGGCTTTGTTGATCGGCGCTGCGGGCGCTTCCCGCCCGACAAACCCGCGCACATCGTCCAGTAGCGCTTGCCACGCCCGGTCGCCCGCATCCCCCGTCCAGTGCGAGAGCTCCGCCGTCTGGGTCAGCTCGAACATGATCGGCCGCTCGCACGGCTCGATCGTCACCGGGACCAGAGTCTTGCAGCGATCCGCAATCGTCGCCTCGGCGCGGACCCAGCGCGAGACGACTGAACGCGGCGACCATAGCACCACCACCGCCTTGGCCCCGCGCAAGGCCGCCTCGGTCACCTCGTCATAAGCCTCGCCCGAACGCAGCGCGGTGTCCCACCAGACGGTGAGGCCCTCGGCGGCGAAAGCATCAGCATAGCGCGAGGCCACCGCTTGATCCTCGCGATTGTAGGAGAGGAAGATGTCGGGCTGGGCGGTCATGGCAGGAAGCGATCTTTGGGGTAGTCGCGACACTTCTCACACTCAGCGCGGAAATCGTAGGGCGTCTCGTCGGCGCAATCGGGCCACAGGCCGGTGGTCAACCAGTACTCGACCAGTCCCAGCCGCGCGCAGACCTTGATGAAGCGCGGATCGGCGCGCAGGTTCTGGCAGGTGACCGAAAACAGCAGGTGGGTGCGATAGGCGTTGTTGCCCATCACATCGCTTGGCCCTCCGCTCGCCCCGAACCGTACGCTTTCGGCAAGGGCAAAGGCCTCGTCGATCGAGGTAAGATCGGACCAGACAGTGAGCAGGAAGGGTTCGATCGCACCTGAGCTTGCATATTCGGCGTGCATCCGCTCGAGAAAGGACAGAGCCTTTTCCGGCGTGGGATCTCGTGCCAGTGCCGCCAGCTCGATCAGCCAAGAATATTCGTGCAGCGGGTATCTGGCCAGCACTGCCGGATCGAGCAACCGGTCAAGCGCAGCGAAGTCACCATATTGAAGGTAGGCAGGAACCAGCGCGGCACGGGTGTAACGCTGGCCTGGATGAAAGGTGATCGCTTGTTCCAGCATTTCCCGGCCTTCCGCAAACCGACCAGACCGCCACAGCACCATCCCCCGATAACCACTAAGATCGAGGCTGCTCGCACCAATTTCGGCAAATTCGCGCAGCACGGCATTGGCATCGCGCAGCCTGCCGACGCACTCAAGATGGTAAGGCAGCTCGAAACCGGCGATACCCAAGCTTCGCCAGTGTTCCATCATCTTCTGTATGGCCTGTTCCTGCTCAAGATACTGTCCGAACGGCTGGCACAGGATCCATTGCGGCCCGAACACCCTTGGGCACCCGGGGTCGAGCTCGAGGCAGCGGGCGATCGCCTCGCGCGCCTGGGCAATCAGTGGCCCGCGTTCGGCGAAAGGAATCTCGACACTGGCCCAGGCGCTGCTTTCGGCTAGGAACGCCCAGCCTTCGGCAAATTCGGGTGCCATCCTGATCAGCTCTAAGGCTGAGATGATCCCGCCTGTGACGTCAACCTCGTCATAAATGCGGGTGCGAACGCGCAGGTAATAATCGTAAATGCGGGGGTCAACCTTCGCGGATTGGGTCGGGGCGAAAGCCGAATCGAGCGCCGTGGCGATCGCCTCAGAGATTTCGTCCTGGACCGCGAAGATGTCATCGAGATCGCGATCGAAGTGTTCCGACCACCGGGTGTTCTGGGTGGACGCTTCGGTCAGGTGGGCGAAGATCCGCACCCGGTTGCCTGCCCGGCGAATCGATCCATCGAGCAAGTGCGTTGCCTTGAGCGCGTCCGCTGCCCTGGCCTTGTCGGCACCGCGAAAGTTGAAGCTGGCCGCCCTGCCGACCACCTTGAGGTCCGAGCCGCGAGCAAGCCGTCCGAGAATATCCTCTGATATCCCGTCGGAGAAATAGACCATCTCGGCATCGCTCGACAGGTTGTCGAACGGCAGAACCGCAACCAGGGTCTGGCGCGGCGGCGGCGGCGCCTCGGCGATTTCTACCAAGCTCTCGGTCAGGACTGCGGGATTCGCGGAAGCGGCAACTGGGCGCGAGACGAAACGCCGGACATCGGCAAGAAAGGCCTGCCATGCACGGTCGTCAGGTGCGCCATTCCAGTGGGCCAGTTCGGCGGTCTGGGTCAGCTCGAACATGATTGGTCGTTCGCACGGTTCGATCATGCAGGGCAGCAGGGTCTTGCTGCGGTCTGCCAAGGTCGCCTCGGCCCGGACCCAGCGTGAAGCGACCGAGCGCTTCGACCACAGCACCACCACCGCCTTGGCTGCGCGTAAGGCCGCCTCGGTCACCTCGTCATAGGCTTCGCCCGAGCGCAGCGCGGTGTCCCACCAGACGTTCAGGCCCTCGGCCGCGAAAGCATCAGCAAAGCGCTTCGCAGTCGCCGCATCCTCGCGGTTGTAGGAGAGGAAGATGTCGGGGGTGGTCATTCTCGCCCAAAACTCCGTCGCAGCGCGGGCCTAGATGACCGCCTGCGGTGCCAGTGTGATGCGACCCCTTGTTATTGCGCGGCACTATGGGGCTTGATGCGCACGGGGCAAGGCGATTCTTGCGCGCGGATCGAGGCTCGCCTGCGCTTAACTTGCACCCCGGTACCTGTCCCGTTTTGCGCACGTGCGCAGGCAAGGCGTTCTGCACTGTGCATAATCGCTGCGGTCCACGGCAGGTTCGTGGTTAAAGTTCTTTCAACGCTGCCTTCTGCCATGCATAGTGCAGATCTTGTCTGCCGCCGAAGGATGGCTTGTACCCGTGACCGCGCCTGTTCGATTTCCCCGGTTTTTCGTCACGAGCCCCAGCCCGTGCCCGTATTTGCCCGGGCGGATGGAGCGTAAGGTGTTTACCGAGCTCAAGGGCCCGCATGCGGACGAGCTGAACGATGCGCTTGGCCGGATCGGGTTTCGCCGCAGCCAGACGGTGGCCTATCGCCCTAGTTGCGCTGATTGTCAGGCGTGTGTTTCGGTGCGGGTGGTGGCTTCGGAATTTCGCGCCTCAACCAGCCAGAAACGAAACCTCAAGCGCAATTCAGATCTGGTCGCCACGGTGTGCCGCCCGTGGTCGACCGCCGAGCAATTTGACCTGCTGCAGGCCTATCTGGGCCAGCGGCATCCCGGCGGCGGGATGACCAGCATGGACGAGGTCGATTTCGCCGACATGGTCGAACACACGCCCGTCGATAGCTGGGTGATCGAATACCGCGAACCGACTCAGGACGGCAGCATCGGCCGCCTGGTCGCCGCCTGCCTGACCGATCGGCAAGGCGATGGCCTGTCGATGATCTATAGCTTTTACCAGCCCGAATGCCCGGGCCGCGAAGGGCTGGGCAATTACATCATCCTCGATCACATCCGCCGCGCGGGCGAAGAAGGCCTGCCTTACGTCTACCTAGGTTATTGGGTTCAGGGCTCGGCGCGGATGCAGTACAAGGTTCGCTATCGCCCGATGGAACGGCTCAGCCGCCAGGGCTGGTCGCGGTTGAGCGAGGCGGAACAGGACCACCTGATCGCAGTAGCGACCGAACTGAACCGCCGTCCGGCCCAGCCGATCGATGGCAGCACCAAGGATGGCGTGCCGGGTGTGCAGGAGCAGTACCGGGTTAGCTAAGAAGCTCGCGATCCAGCCAATGCGCCGCCAATGCACCGGCAAGCTGTGCTGCGATAAACGGCAGCACACTGGATGGGGCGATCCCGGCAAAGCTGTCGCTCAGGCTGCGGGCAATCGTGATCGCAGGGTTGGCAAAGCTGGTTGAGGCGGTGAACCAATAGGCTGCGGCGATATAGAGCGCGACACTGGCCGGAACCGCCGCCGGGCGATGCCGGACGGTCAGCAGGATCGCAGTGACCAGCCCGAAAGTGGCGATGAATTCGCTGAGCCATTGCCCCGGCCCATCGCGCAACTTGGCGGACACTTGCAGCACCGGCAGATCGAACATCAGATGCGCGGCCCACACGCCCAGAATCCCGCCGATCACCTGCGCGGCGACGGTGGCGGCGAGTCCCTTCCAACTGGAATCCCCGCGCAGCCGCATCACCAGACTGACCGCCGGGTTGAAATGTGCGCCCGATATTGGCCCCAGCATCGCGATCAGCACGAACAACATGGCGGCAGTGGCGATGGTATTGCCGAGCAGGGCGACTGCGACATTCCCGCCCGCCAGCGCCTCGGCCATGATCCCCGAACCGACTACCGTCGCGAACAGGAAGAAGCTGCCGAGCGCTTCGGCCCATAGGCGTTGTTTCATGGTCTGGCCCCTGATCCCTTTGGGCCCGCATAGGGCGCGAATATGGCGGTTTTGTTACGATCCCCTGACAACAAAACCCCCTCCCCGCGCGGGCGGGAAGGGGGCTTGGCTTATCGTTTCCAGTCGAAGGAATCAGGCCGGGAGGCCCGAGATCGATTTCATTTCCATGAAGTCCTTCAGGCCCGCAAGCCCGCCTTCGCGGCCGTTGCCTGACTGCTTGTAGCCGCCGAACGGTGCGCCGGGGCTGGGGCCCCAGTTATTGACCGCAACCATCCCGGCGCGCAGCTGTGATGCGACGCCGGCGGCCTTGGCCGGATCGCCGGTGATGGCCGCCGAAAGCCCGTATTCGGTGGCATTGGCTAGCTCGATCGCGTCTTCGAGGGTGTCATAGGTCAAGATCGTCGCGACCGGCCCAAAGATCTCTTCCTGGGCAATCCGCATGTCCGGGGTCACGCCCGAAAACACGGTTGGCTGGATGTAATAGCCGCGGTTGACGTTCGCTGGCAGATCGGTGCCGCCGGTTTCCAGCGTCGCGCCTTCGTCGATTGCCGACTGGATCAGATCGCGGATCTTGTCGTACTGGGCCTTGTTGACCACCGGGCCAAGGTGGTTGCCCTCAGCCATCGGATCGCCCACTTGGGTCGCCGAATACATTGCCTTGTAGAACCCGACCACTTCGGCCTCACGGTTCTTGGCGGTCAGCACCTTGGTCGGCGAAATGCACGATTGGCCGGTGTTGATCAGCGGACCCATGGCGACGGCCGGCAGATGCGCGGCCAGATCGGCATCGGGCAGGACCAGATTGGGCGACTTACCGCCCAGTTCCTGATGGACCCGCTTGACGGTTGGCGCGGCGGCAATTGCCACGGCGATCCCGGCGCGGGTCGATCCGGTGAAGCTGACCATTTCGATGTCCGGGTGGCTGGAGATGGCGTTGCCGGTGGTCGGGCCGTCACCCTGAACCATATTGAACACGCCCGGGGGAACGCCAGCAGCATCGAGGATTTCCGCGAAAATCTTGGCGTTGGTTGGGCATTCTTCCGAAGGCTTGAGCACCATGGTGTTGCCGCCAGCGAGCGCCGGGGCGACTTTCAGCGCGATCTGGTTGAGCGGCCAATTCCATGGGGTGATCATCCCGACCACACCGATCGGCTCGTAAGCCACCTTATAGCCCGGACCGTCTTCCATGAAGTTGAAGTCCTGCAACGCGGCAATCGTGCCGAGGAAGCCGCCGATCCCGGCGCCGACCTGCGCGGTGGCTGCGAACGAGACGGGCGCGCCCATTTCTTCGGCCATCGCCTGGGCGAGATCGCCAGTGCGCTTTTTGTATTCCTCGACAATCCGGTTCATCACCGCGAGGCGTTCTTCGCGGGTGGTCTGGCTCCACGATTTGAGCGCACGGCGGGCGGCGGCAACCGCCTTGTCGACATCGGCCTTGGTGCCGATCGAAATAACCGAGCAGGCCTCTTCAGTGGCGGGGTTGATCACTTCGCGGCGGGCGCCGCCTTCGCTATCGACCCATTTGCCGTCGATGTAGTGTTGAAGCAGCTCGCGCATCCTCGAATCTCCTCTTAATGGATCGATTAACTTGAGGACTATGTCGGTCTGCGGCGGACAGATTGCAAGATGCAATCGATAGAGCAGAGCCCAGCCGCGCTATCAGCGCGGCGAGAGCCACCCGGACAGCACCGCTGGGTTGTAGAGTGACTTGGCTTCGCTAGCTTGCAAGGGCCGTTTCCACTTCGGCTCGGCCCTGCGCCATTGTCCGAGAGCGGCTAGTCCGCCCGCCGGATCGCTGATCATCTGGCGTTCGATTGCGCCCAGACGAGCGGCCGCTTGTCGCAGCGGTGCGGCGCTGCGACTGAGGCTGGCGGGATAGCGTTCGTCGATCAGCTGCAGCTGTGAGCGCGCAGAAGAAATCAGCAATGCTGCCGTTGCGCCATCGCCGCTTTGTGCGCTGTGCCGGGCCGAATCCAGCGCCGCATCGATCCGAACCAAAGTGCTGGCCAGATCGATCCGCGCGGGCGGGCGGCAGGCCTGCGGGCTGAGCGCACGAACGTAGCTCGCGAGGCCGGTCAGCACCGCCGGGCTGGGGGTGGGGCCATCGAACTCCTGCGTGATCAGGCCCAGGATAAAGAGCTCCAATTCGCCGCGGCCCTGGCTTTGATCAATTTTGAGCAGCGCCTTGTCGCCGGCGAGGTTGGGGATCGGCTTGGGATTAAACTGGCCGTCACCGCGATGCGAACTAAACAGCGAAGCGGTGACATCGGCGGTGCCCGGCGCGCCGCTGAGACCTGGATAGGAAAAGGCCGGATTGTCATGCCCGGCGCGGTGACAACTGTTGCATGACAGGCCTGATCGCGCAGCCTGCCCGCCCAACAGCAGCGGCGCACGGAATGCTGCTGCACCGATTGCGATGCTGCGGGTTTGGGCCGGATCCGTGGGCGCAGTCAGGCAATCACCGGGTTCGCTGGTCAAGTCCGCCTGAAGCTGGTTCGGCACGGTCCACCGCGCCGACATGGGCAGCGGCGTGCGATCAGCTGCGCCTGCCAAAGCGGCGCAGGTTGCCCCCAACACCAGCAACACTGCCCTGCGGATCATCCCCGATCAGGGCCGCGTTCGATCCAGCGGCGCAATTCGTCGGATTGGGCGCAGCCAAAGGTGCAGATCCGATCGAGCCGCGCCAGCATCTGTTTGGCCCCTGCCAGGTCACCGCGTTCCAACATCATCTCGCCGGAATACTCGATTGCGCCCAGGTGCTGCGGAGCGATGGCGAGCGCGGCCTTGTAGTAGCCCTCGGCAAGGTCATAGCGACCCAGCTTGCGGTTGGCGAAGCCCAGATAGGTCAGCAGATCCGGGTGCGGGCCAAAGGCCCGCTGCGCGGCTTTGAGCGCCAGAATAGCCTCGCCATAGCGGCGCTCGTTGATCAGCGAAACGGCGGCAATATAAGCCTGATCGCCTTGCGCGGCAGAAGCGAAGGTATGCGGGTCAAGGCGTTCGATCCGCGCCTGTTTGCCTGCGCCGATCGCGGCTTTCACTTCGCTGAGGCCCTGCTCGATCGCGGTCTTTTCAGCGCAGGTTCCGCCGCAGGCGGTGGACCGCGCTTGCAGCCAATCCAGCTGCGCCTGGGCTTTCACCGGATCACCCAGTTTGGCATAGACCACACCCAGCGTGATTTGAGCTGGTAGCAGATCGGGATCGTATTTGGCTGCCTTTTCAAGATAGCCGCGCGCGCCCTTGGCATCGCCGCGGCCCAGCTTGGCCGTGGCCATCAACAGATTGGTATTGGCATCTTTCGGGACCACGGTCAGCACCCGGCCAAAGGCCCGCTCGGCATCTTTCCAGCGTTCTTCGCGCAAGGCAGCGATGCCGTTGCGGTATTCCATTGCCGGATCGTATTGCGGCGTGCTTTCGCTGGGCATTGATCCCCCGCCACCACCGCCGCCGCCAGCGGCCCAGACCGGCAGGGTTGGAACGGTCAGAGTCAACGCGGCCGCGCCCAACAACGCGGCAATCCTTAGCGAATGGGACATCGGCGACCTCCATTGCGAGTGAGTCGCAGATAGCATCCGCGCGGCGATCCGGCAACCGGCGCTAGGCTTGGCGATAGAGGCTGGCTTCCGCCTCGCGGCCGCGCCAAAGGACAAGTGTTGGTCAATTCGCTGGCCGGTTGGTCAAGGCGAAGGATTCCAGAATGAAATGGGGTACGGTCAAAATCGAAATCAGCATGATTGCGGAACGTATGATGCCGGCTTCAACCGGCACCTGGCCCTGTCCTGCCAGCAGCATGACCCCACCGGCTGCGGACAACAAAAAGACGGCGACGATAATGGCGGTCTTTTTGGTCCGCGATATCGCCCCCGTTTCCTTAAGTGCATCGGCCATGTGGCGGGGAGAATGCAGCCCGCAAAAAAATACCGCAAAAGCCAGCAGCGGCGGCAGGAACAGCGTTGCGATCAAACAGGTCAGCAGTTCAACGGCGCGTCGTACCTCACCATTCTGAAACGACCAGAAGGTGAAAGTAAGGCAGCCAAGCAGCGCGGGTACAGACGTACAGGCCAGCAGATCGGCGATGACCCGGCCATTCTGGTTGCCGGTCAGAGTGTCAAAAATCACGGCCACTTCGGCCGGCCGGGTCAGCGCCGGTGTAGCAACCAACGCCCATGCCACCATCAGCGACAGGAACGGATCGGCAGCGTTTAACCAATCGCGGCTGAAATGAACGATCGAAACGAACAGGAACAGGCACAGCGCCAATTCGGGCGCGGCCAGCCACAATCCGGCTGTCACGGCGGCGCACGCGACGTAGCCGAGGATGATTTTAAGTCGGTCCACCCGTCCGACCAAGCCATAGCGCAACGCGGCAATTTCAATATCGAGCGTCCCGTGCGGGATGCCAAACACCGCGATTACCAAAGCACAAGCGGCGGTAAACGAGGCGCTTTCTAGCGGACCAAAGCGCAGACTTGCGATAACCAGGGCGGCGGTCACAGCGGGAAGCAGGCACAGGCGCAGCACGCTGGCAGCGGCTGCGCCTGTGGGAAACGGCAGGCGGATAATGGTCGTGGCGCTGATCATATCCTCCTGCCGGACCGTCCCTATTTGCCAGTTCAGGCCTATGCGGTTTCGCCGTATTCCGCCTGCGACTTGCGTGTGGCGATGAGGTAAATGAGCACGCCTACGCCGGCCTTCGCGATCAGATCAGCAATGGTATAGCCGACCTGGACACCCACGGTTACGCTTGACCCGCTCAGGTTGGTGTAGGGAATCATGTACACGATCGGGTAGAAGCCCCACGAAGCAAAGGTCAGAAGCCGGGCTTTCTTGACCAGTTCGCGAACACTCGCTGGCTGGTTTTCGATCGAAGCTCCAAGGCCAACGAACAGCTGATACATGATGTAGACGAACGGGATGGCCGAAAGCGTGCCCCACAGCGCGCGAGTCGGAATGTCGGTGGCGATTTCGCCGGGGTAACCCAGCACGATCATCAACGCGGCGGCGGCGCCCAGCTTGGTCGACTTCGAAATCGTTTCGTCGGACGACAGGCGCATCACCAGAATCAGTTCGATCAACAGCAATGGCACGGTCAGCAACCAATCGACATAGCGATAGGCATCATTGAAGGCATAACCCGATGCCGCGACCACACCATCCTTGACAGTGTATGCGCTCTCCCAGCTCTCAAAGATACGGAAGTAGTGGTAGGCGGCAATTGCGCAGACCAGACCTGAAATGGTCAGTGCTGTCTTGTAGGCGGGCCCGACCTGCGAACGCCCCAACCACAAAAACACAGTTGCCGCTGCCATTGTCGCAAACGTAAACGAAAAAGCGTTATAAACCAATGAGTATTGGCCAATCGATAACATATCCATTGCGGTCGTCCCCTTTAGACAGCGCGATTTTTCGCGTTGAGGGGTGATACGCCGCGGTTGACGGGCTTCAACCTATACGAAATACCATGTCCGGCGGATCGGCGCGGCAGTCGGCGGATGCTTTGGCAAACCAGAGTGGCGCATTTTGCCAAATCGCCATCTGGCGATGAAGGGGAGGGAAATTGGCCGATACGCATCTTGCGGAACAGCGTCTGGAATCGCTGATCGCCAATAGCCCGATTGCGTCGGTGATCAGCAACCCGCGCGTCAAAGACAACCCGATCATCTGCTGCAACAGCGCATTCATTGCCATGACCGGTTATAGCGAAACGGAAATCGTCGGGCGCAATTGCCGGTTCCTGGCGGGTCCCGCGACGGAGCCATGGTTGACCGAGGCGATCCGCAGCGGTGTGCGCCGGCATGCTCCGGTGCTGGTCGAGATCCTCAATTACAAGCGTGATGGCACCCCGTTTCGAAACGCCGTGCTGGTTGCCCCCATTTTCGACGATGACGGGGAACTGGAATACTTCCTGGGATCGCAGGTTGAACTCGAGCCGGATGCCCTAACCACCAATGCCAATCGGCGGATGGCGGCAGCCATTGCGGTAAAGGCGTTACCGCCGCGCCAGCAGGAGGTACTGACCCAAATGGCGGCCGGGTATCTGAACAAGCAAATCGCTTACCGCCTCAACCTCAGCGAACAGACGGTGAAAATGCACCGCGCGGCTTTGATGACGCGGCTGGGTGCTGCAACCACGGCCGATGCCATCCGGATCGCGGTCGAAGCTGGTCTGTAGCCTCTGTTATCGCGCAATTATTTCGACCGGTATAATGCAGCCTCAGCTTCGCGGCGCCGGACAAGACCGTTCAGGCGCTTGCCCCCAGCGTGAACCCATTTGCCGAATTCCCTCGCGGCATCCTCAAACCGGCCCAACTTATGCAGCTTGGTCAGTGTCGCCTTGGCAATCGCCCCGGTGTTGTAGTGAAAACTGACCAGCGCATCGAACTGGTTCTGGCTGGTAGGACCGTCACCCACAGCGCGCGCCACTTCGCGGGAAAACCGGACTAGATCGCGTTCCAGCCGGGCATCGCATTCGGCCGCGGTCCAGACCGTGCCCTGCACGATGCCCCTGCCGGTCGCGCCCCAGCCGATCGTCCACGGCTCTGCGCCGGTGCCAGGGTCGGGATAGGCCTCAAACCGGCCATCAGTGCGGCGCCTGGCGCAGCCTTCGAACCGCTTGATCAGGGCGAGGCCAGCCGGGCCGATCTGGCTCGATCCGGCCCGCAGCTCGGCATCAGTGGGTAAGATCTCGGCGCTAGCCCCGACAGCCGTTGTCAAACGCTTCGCTTTCATCCGCCGCAAAGCGTCGAAAAAATCTAGAGAAAATTCCATCGGGTAGGGGCCTCGCGACTCAGTTTGGAGAGGCGGGGTAAATAGGCAGGAACGGGCCCTGTAGGAAAATCAAAAAGGGCGCCCCGGTTGCCCGAGACGCCCTTCTTTCAGCAGCCTGATCGGTGGCTCAGGCGCTGTAATACATATCGAATTCGACTGGCGAAGGGGTGGTTTCCCAGCGCAACTGCTCGGCCCATTTCAGCTCGATGTAGGCATCAAGCTGATCCTTCGTGAACACGCCGCCCTGTAGCAGGTAATCGTGATCTGCTTCAAGGTTTTCAAGCGCTTCGCGAAGCGAACCGCAGACGGTCGGCACTTCGGCCAGTTCAGCCGGCGGCAGATCGTAAAGGTTCTTGTCCATCGCCTCACCCGGATGGATCTTGTTCTTGATCCCGTCGAGCCCGGCCATCAGCAGCGCGGAATAGCACAGATAGGGATTGGCCATCGCATCGGGGAAGCGGAATTCCACGCGCTTGGCTTTATCACCGGCGCCATAAGGAATCCGGCACGAGGCCGAGCGGTTGCGGGCCGAATAGGCCAGCAGCACCGGTGCTTCGTAACCCGGGACCAGCCGCTTGTAGCTGTTGGTGGTCGGGTTGGTGAAGGCGTTCAGCGACTTGGCGTGCTTGATCACGCCGCCGATGAAGTACAGGCACATATCCGAAAGACCGGCATAGCCATTACCCGCGAACAGTGGCTTGGCGCCATCCCAGATCGAGATGTGGGTGTGCATTCCCGATCCGTTATCACCCTTGATCGGCTTGGGCATGAAAGTGGCGGTTTTGCCGTAAGCATGGGCAACCTGATGCACGACATACTTGTAGACCTGCATCCGGTCAGCGGTCTCGACCAAGGTGCCATAGGTCAGCCCCAGTTCGTGCTGCGCGGCGGCGACTTCGTGGTGGTGCTTGTCGCAGGGCAGGCCCATTTCGATCATGGTCGCCACCATTTCGCCGCGAATATCGACGCAGCTATCGATCGGAGCAACCGGGAAATAGCCGCCCTTAACGCCGGGGCGGTGGCCCATGTTGCCGCCTTCGTAGTCCTTGTTGGTATTGGTCGGTAGCTCGATATCGTCGATCCGAAAACCCGAACCGTCATAGCCGTCGTAATACTTCACATCGTCGAACATGAAGAATTCAGCTTCGGGGCCGACATAGACGGTATCGCCAGTCCCGGTGGACTTGACGTAAGCTTCGGCGCGCTTGGCCGTGGAACGCGGATCGCGGCTGTAGAGATCGCCGGTTGAAGGTTCGACAATGTCGCAAACCAGAATCATCATCGGGGTCGCGCTGAACGGATCGATATAGACCGCATCGAGATCCGGCTTGAGGATCATGTCGCTCTCGTTGATCGCCTTCCAGCCTTCAATCGAAGAACCGTCAAACATCAACCCGTCTTCCAGCTCGTCTTCACCCATCACGGATGCGACCATGGTCAGATGCTGCCATTTGCCCTTGGGATCGGTGAAGCGCAGATCAACCCATTCAATCTCCTCTTCCTTGATCCGCTTGATGATGTCTTTTGCCTTGGCCATTTTTCGTCCTTCTAGATGGCCCGCACGCCAGTGGGTGAGGGGGATTTGGAAGAGGGTGATCGCAGAGTTAAATCGCGTCGTTATCGCGCTCGCCGGTGCGGATCCGCAGCGCGCTCTCGACAGCGTAGACAAAGATCTTGCCGTCACCGATCCGGCCGGTCTGTGCGGCGGCGGCGATGGCTTCGACCGTGCGTTCGGCCAGAGCGTCGGGGACGACGACTTCAAGCTTCACCTTGGGCAGGAAATCGACGACGTATTCGGCGCCGCGATAAAGCTCGGTATGGCCCTTTTGCCGGCCAAAGCCCTTGGCCTCGGTCACGGTAATGCCCGAAACGCCGACTTCGTGAAGCGCTTCCTTCACTTCGTCGAGCTTGAACGGCTTGATGATCGCTTCGATCTTTTTCACGGTGTTATTCCCCTGCGCAGCAAGCCGGTTCCGCCGAAACGGACCGGGTTTAAGATTGCCACTGCGATTATCCGTATCAAGAATCGTGCCAGCGGCCTGGAACCAGCCCTAGGGGATGGGCAAGGGTTGGAAAAGAGTGGAATCGCAAGAATGGAATCGTGCGATTCCGTGTCGCGCAATTTTCGCAATGCGTTGGGTGGGCGGAGCTTGCCTGCTTTTTCGGCAGGTGGTGCTTAAAACTTAGGCAGAACGGTTCACGCAGAGGGCGCAGAGTAGAAGGAAGGGCGCAAAGATGGAGCTCTTGCGGCGCAGCCGCTGTTCATTTCTGGGGCAACGCAAACCTGAAGTCCAGATTGAGTAAGCTGAGCCTACGGCTCAGGACGACGCCTTTGCGATCTTCCCTATTCTCTGCGCCCTCTGCGTGAACCCCTTTACAGCACCAGCCCCGCAGTCTCATCCAGCCCGGCCATCAGGTTCAGGCTCTGCACAGCGGCACCGCTGGCGCCTTTGCCCAGGTTGTCGAGCCGGGCGACGAGCCGGGCCTGCGACCCATCGCGGCTGCCGTAGACGAACAGGTCGAGCCGGTCACTGGGCGGGGCCGAGCGCTGCAGCAGCAGTTCACCGGGGGTTTCGGCATGGGCGGTGACCACGGCGCTGCCCGCATAGAAATCGATCAGGCAATCGCGCAGGCCGTCGGTTGGCGCGGCGCGTTCCATTTGCGCCAGGTGCAACGGCACTTCGACCACCATCCCGCGGTGCGCCGCGATTACGGCGGGCGCGAACAGCGGCGGATGCTTGAGCCCGGCGTATTCCTGCATTTCGGGCACGTGTTTGTGGCCCATGCTCAGCGCATAATCGCGAAAGGCGATATCGCCGTCTTCCTCAAACCGCGCGATCATCGCCTTGCCGCCGCCCGAATAACCTGAAACGGCATGGCAGGTGTAGGGCCAGGCCGATGGCAACAGGCCCTTGCGGATCAGCGGCGCCAGCAGCGCGAGAAAGCCGGTCGGGTAGCAGCCGGGGTTGGTCACGCGGCTGGCTTCGGCCACCTTGCTGCGCCCGGTCAGTTCGGGAAAGCCATAGGTCCAGCCCGGCGCGGTCCGATGCGCCGATGACGCGTCGATAATCCGCACCTTGCTGCCTTCGGCCATGGCGACCGCTTCGATTGCGGCTTCATCGGGCAGGCACAACACGGCGAAATCGGCAGCGTGATAGGCATCGCGGCGGGCCGCAGCGCTTTTGCGCTGTTCCTCGTCGAGGACCAGCAGGCTGAATTCTGCGCGCGGGGCGAGCCGCTCGACTATTTCGAGGCCGGTGGTTCCGGCGGCGCCGTCGATGAAAACTGTCTGGGTCACGATTCGAGCGCGGTCAGCGGCAAATATCCAACGAAGCCATCGTCTCCAACCTGGCCCCAGGCCCACCCGCCGCTCATGTCGAGCACGTTGAAGGTGGTGCCCCCGGTCAGCGCCTCACGCACTTCGGCAGCCGTATCATTCAGCGCCAGCAAGTTTGCGCCCGCGGCCACTACAGTGTGCTCCATCGGCACAGCATAATGCGGTACAAAGCAGCGCCCCGCCAGGCGGATATGCGCCAGATCCCCGCGCACCGGCCAATGCGCCGCATCCAGCTTTTCAGCGGGGCCGGATAGGCTGAGTTGCCCGGTCGGAATGGCGGCGGCGGTCAAGGTCTTGATTTCCCCAAACTGGAAGAGCGGGCGATTAGCGCCGCTTTGCCCTTCTATCAAGTTATCCATACCGTCCCTTTAACAGCGCCCAGGCCGCGCGCAGCCCCAGTGCGTCGCCGCCTTTGGGGCGGCCGGGCTTGGCGGCGGGGCGCCAGGCGAAGGTGTCGAAGTGGGCCCAGTCGGTGCCTTCTGGCAGGAACCGATCGAGGAACAGTCCCGCCACTGATGCTCCGGCATAGCCGTTCGAGCCAGTGTTGTTCAGATCCGCGATGTCGCTTTTGAGGTATTCGCGGTAGCCATCGAACAGCGGCAGGCGCCAGCAGCGGTCATCGATAGCCTCGCCCGCCTTGAGCAGTTCATGGGCCGTTTCATCACGCCGCGTCATCAGCGCGGGCAGGTCTGGTCCGAGCGCCACCCGGGCGGCGCCAGTCAGCGTGGCAAAGTCGATCACCAGCTCAGGGTTCTCCTCGCCCGCGCGGGTCAGCGCGTCGCCCAGCACCAAGCGCCCTTCGGCGTCGGTGTTGCCAATCTCGACCGAAATCCCGGCGCGGCTGCGCAGCACGTCGCCGGGGCGAAAAGCATTGCCGGAAATCGCGTTTTCAACCGCCGGGATCAGCAGGTGGAGCCGCACTTTCAATCCGGCCTGCATTACCAGCCCGGCCAGCGCGAGGGCATGGGCCGCGCCGCCCATGTCCTTCTTCATCAGCAGCATTCCCGAACTGGGCTTGATGTCGAGCCCGCCGGAATCGAAGCACACGCCTTTGCCGATGATCGCCAGTTTGGGATGCTTTTCATCGCCCCAGTGCAGTTCGATCATCCGCGGCGCGTGATGGCGGCTGGCCGCGCGGCCGACGGCGTGGACCATCGGAAAGCCCTGTTCCAGCGCATCGCCGCTGGTGACCTTGAACGTCGCGCGATGCGCCTTGGCAAGGTTATGCGCTTCGGCTTCGATCTGCGCAGGCCCCATGTCCTCTGCGGGCGTGTTGACCAGATCGCGGACCAGCGCGGTCGCGGCGGCTTCGGCCAGAGCAGGGGCGATAGCGGCGACATCCTTGGTCAGCAGCACCCGGGCGCCTTCTTCGCTCGGCTTGGAAAGGTAACGGTCAAAGCGGTACTGCCCGGTCATCCAACCGAACAGCGCCGGTCCCGGTTCGCCGCCCGCCCGGCGATAGGTTCCGGCGGGGAGCACTTCGGCCAGCTTGGCCATGCACCAGCTTGAGAGGCTTTCCGCGTTGGCGACGCCCGAAACCACGAACCAGTGATCGCCATCGGGCACGATTGCATAGGAATAGCCATCGCCCTCAAATTTCTGCGCCGCCAAAGCGGCGCGTTGCGGCGCGGACAGGCCCTTGACGAAGGCGGACAGACCGGCCTTGTCGATCAGGTGGATGGCGGTGGCGGGCTGGCCCTTGTCGGGCTGAATCAGGGCGTTTTTGTCAATCATGCCGGGGGCAATAGCCATTTGTGCCGATTGTGACTATATGCGGTTGCATGACCCAATACCAAACTGTCACCGATGATGAGACCCAGCTGCGCGACGGCACGATCAAGCTGCATGGCCCCGCCGCGTTCGAAGCGATGCGCAAGGCCGGACGGCTCGCCGCCGAAACACTCGACGCACTGGTGCCGATGGTCCAGCCGGGGGTAACCACCGGCGCGCTCGATGATTTCGTGCGGCAGTTCACGCTGGATGCCGGCGCGGTGCCAGCCACGCTGGGCTATCGCGGTTATGCCCACAGCTGCTGCATCTCGATCAACCATGTGGTCTGCCACGGGATCCCTTCGGACAAGGTGCTGAAGGACGGCGATATCGTCAATATCGACGTGACCCCGCTGGTCGATGGCTGGCACGGCGATAGCAGCCGGATGTTTCTGGTCGGCGATGTGCCCTTGAAGGCCAAGCGGCTGGTCGATGTGACCTATGAATGCCTGATGCTGGGGATTGAACACGCCAAGCCCGGCAAGCATCTGGGCGATATCGGCGCGGCGATCCAAAAGCACGCTGAAGGCCAGCGTTACGGCGTGGTCCGCGAATTTTGCGGGCACGGCCTCGGCCGGTTGTTCCACGATGCCCCCGAAGTGGTCCACGCGGCACGCGCCGGAACCGGGCCAATCCTGAAACCGGGGATGTTCTTCACGATCGAACCGATGATCAATCTGGGTAAGCCGGGGGTCAAGCTGCTCGAAGACGGCTGGACGGCGGTAACGCGCGATCGGTCCTTGTCGGCGCAGTTCGAACACTCGATCGGGATCACCGAGGACGGGTGCGAGATCTTTACGGCGAGCCCGAAGGGGCTGGATAAGCCGCCTTATTGAGGAGTGGCTAATTGCCACTGGGCCTTTGGACTGAGTCGATCGGACAAGGCGCCGGATAGAGAAAAAGTGCCACGCCATCTCGTGTAGCTTTTATCTTATCGCCCACTTTGCATCCATTGAGCCTTGCTGAGTCGACTTCTGCTGCTCCGATGATGCCGTCCGCATCTTGGGCCCAAACAATTGTGCCTGGGTTATATCGATCTGCACCAATCCTGAACGCAGTTATCGTCGCGGAAACTGGCTTCATGCGCTCTGCTACATTTTCGCTTTGCCGATAGAAGTAGAAACTGAAAATCAGGATCAAACCAGCAAGCACTAATGCCAGGAATCCGGGACTTGGAATAATTTCAAACCTCAGTCGCCAGGCCAAATTTCTAAGACTTCGCTTCACGATTAACCCCGCCCGCTCCTGATCGCCGCGCCCGCAACAAACGGCGTGATTGCCAGCAACACCAAGCTGACCGCTGCGGTCAATGCCAGACCAGTCTCGCCTCCCGGTGCCAGACTGCCCGCGCCGAACACCAGCAGCGGCACCGCCAGCGGGATCGCCAGTAGCCCGCCCAACGCCGCGCCGCCGCGCAGGCCTGCGGTAATCGCGGCGACCAGCACGCCCAGCGCCGCGAGGCCGGGGGTTCCCGCCAGCAGGCCCAGTTCGACCAGCCACAACGTTTGTCCGTCGATCCCGACCAAGGCTGAGGCGGGCAGTGCGGCCAGCATCAAGGGCGGGCCAAAGCTGAGCCAGTGGGCCAGCACCCGCACCGCGACCAGCCACTCTTCTGAAATCCCGCGCAGCGCCCATTGATCGAACATTCCCAGTTCCAGATCCGGCTCGATCAGTCGGTCGAGCGGCAGGATCGCAGCCAGCAGCGCTGCGACCCAGATCACCCCGCCGCCAGTCCGCGCCAGGACCGGCGCGTCCGGCCCGACCGCAAAAGGAAACAGCATCGCCACCGCCAGAAAAAACAACACCGGCAACAAAGCCCCGCCGCGCCGTCCGCCCAGCAGCAGTTGCGCCAAGTCGCGGCGCAGCAGGGTGAGGAACAGGTTCATGTGGCGAAGTCCCGCAGCTCGATCCGCGCCATGCCGGGCAGGGCAAACGGCTGGTGCGAGGCGATCACCGCGATTCCGCCCGCGCGGCAGTGTTCGGCGGACAGTTCTTCGACTAGCGCAACACCCTTGGTGTCAAGCCCATTGAGCGGCTCGTCGAGCAGCCAAATCAGTGCCTGCTGCCCTAACAGCCGAGCCAGCGCCGCACGCTTTTTCTGCCCGGTGGACAGGAAGCGCACCGGCACTTCGAGCAGGTCAGACAGGCCCAATCGTCCAGCGGCATTGTCCGCCGCACCGTCGATCCGCTGCCAGAATTCGAGCGCCTGTCCCAAGGGCAAATGCGGATCGAGCGCGGGCCGCTCATCCAGCAGGCCGATTGCGCCGACACGCTCAAGCGATCCCGCATGGGGCTCAAGCAATCCCGCCAGAATCCGGATCAGGCTCGACTTGCCGATACCGTTCGAGCCGGTCAGCTGCAGCGCCGACCCGCCCTTCAGATCGAACGAAAGCTTGGCAAACAGCAGCCGGTCCCCGCGGCGGCAGGCAATGTCTTGCGCGGCAAGGTGGCAGGCGTCCATTGCGCGCGGCGATAGGCGAAAGGGGCAGGGATGCCAAGGCTCCGCCCCCTAACCGAACATTCACCATATTCGGCTAACCCCTCCGCCATGGAGACAGACCGCTTCATCACCCGGCCGATGTCGATCGCGCTCGATGCCTTGCGCTTTTTGTCGGCGCTGGGCGTGCTGGCGGTGCATGCGGCCGATTTCTATGGCCTGGCTGAGCAGATGCCGTTCACCTTGCGGCTGTCACACGGCTGCGTGATCGTGTTCTTCGTGCTCTCGGGCCTCGTCATCACAGACTCGGCCATGCGCCGCCGGACCTCTTTGCGCGATTATGCTATCGCCCGCACGGCGCGGATTGTGCCGGTTGCGGTGCCCGCCGTTCTGCTATCGGCGCTGGCCTATGCCGGGATGAAGGCGTTCGATGGCCCGCTGTCCGCAGACTTCGCTGCCAAGGGTGCGCATTCGGTATTGGCCAGCCTGACCTTCCTCAGCCAGTCGCCGTTGCTGGGCGCGCCGAGTTGGGGCAATCAGCCCTATTGGTCGCTGTGTTACGAGGTTTGGTATTATGCGCTGTTCGGTGCCGGGTTCTTCCTGCGCGGTTGGCAGCGGGCATTTGCGCTGGCGGTTATGGTGCTGTTGGCGGGGTTCAACGTGGTGCTGCTGTTCCCGCTGTGGCTGGCCGGGGCCTGGCTCAATCGGTCGGCTTGGGCGCGGAGCCTGACGGTGCAGCAAGGGGTGATCTATCTGATCGGCTGCGGCGCGATGCTGCAAGTGATCCGGCTGTTTGATCTGAACGCGCTGCTGTGGCTGCGCGGGCAGGTGCCGTTTGCGCTGGGCATGTCCGAATGGGTGCTGAGCGACTATGCGCTGACTGCCGTCGTGGTGGTTGCGCTGGCCGCGCTGCGCCCGCTGGCGCACCTCGCATCGGTTTGGCTCGAACGCTGGGAGACCTCGATCCGCTGGGCCGCCGGGTTCTCGTTCTCGCTCTACCTGTTCCATTTTCCGCTGCTCGATCTGCTGGAGCGGTTCGGGCCGCCATTGCCGCCGGGCCCATGGTGGGTGCTCGTGCCGATTGCAGTCACTCTGCTGCTGTGTGCTGGCATCGCGCAACTGACCGAGCGCCGCACGCCGGCGCTGCGCCGCTGGCTGGAGCGGGTTGTGCCGAGCGGGGCCGACTCGCGTGAAACCGATTTCCGCACCCAAACCTCAAAATAACCGTCACCCTGAACTTGGTTCAGGGCCCATTTCGCCGCCGAGACCGGCGTGCAAAGGCGCGCCAGACGGCGCGGCTCGGTGTCACAATCAGGCGATGGGCAAACCGCCTGATGGACCCTGAAACAAGTTCAGGGTGACGGGGTTGTGGGATGGGTCTACGCTCGGCCCATGAACATCACCCCCCTGACCAAAACCGAAGTCTCCGCACTGCTCTCCGAAGTACCCGGCTGGGCGCTGCGCGATGATGGCAAGGCGATCACCCGCAAGTTCAAATTCGCCGATTTCAACGCGGCCTTTGGCTTCATGACCCGGGTCGCGCTGTTTGCCGACAAGCATGACCATCACCCCGAATGGTTCAACGTCTACAACCGGGTCGAAATGACCCTGACCACGCACGATGCCGATGGGCTATCAGCTCGCGATGCAGCTATGGCCCGGGCGATCGAGGGGTTTCTCTAGTCTAGCCGCCCAGCGGCTTCAGCGTGTTGCGGGTCATCTTGCGCAGCCGCCCCGGCATCCACCGCGCGGCAAAGGCGATGCGGTTGGCGGTCTTGCCGACGCGGTTGTGCAGGTCCTTGCCATGGACCGCCTTCCACGCCGCTTCGGCCACTTCGATCACCGGGGTGATTTCAAGGCCAGCTTCAACGACGCGGCTGCGGATGTCTTCATTGGAACCGGCATTGGGGCTCATGTCGATCAGCGGGGTATCAATGAAGCCCGGCATCAGGTCGCAGACCTTGATCTCGTCGGGCGCCCATTCGGCGTCGAGGCATTCGGTGATCGCCCGGACCCCGAACTTGGTCGCGGAATAGACCGAAGCGCCTGGGTTTCCATAGATCCCGGCGGCGCTGGCGGTGTTGAGCAGGCACGAACCCGGCGCGCTGGCCTTCAGCCAAGGGTGCGCTGCCTGCGCGCCAAACAGCACGCCTTTGAGGTTGATATCGAGGCAGCGCTCGATCTCTGCGACATTGTTGTCGATCAGGTTTCCACCAAGCGGAATCCCGGCGTTGTTGAACACCACATCGATCCGCCCGCCACTGGCCTTGGCGCAATCGGCCAGCGCTGCGTCCCAAGATTCCCGGTCACGCACGTCCAGCTTGTGGGTGGAGCTGTGCCCGGCCGGCAGCATCGCCGCCGTCTCGCGCATCCCCGCTTCGTTGACATCGGCCAGACCGACAAACCAGCCCTGCGCGCCAAACTTGATTGCCACTGAACGGCCGATCCCGGATGCGCCGCCGGTGATGAAGATTGTTTTGCGTGCGGTCATGGAACCCTCCCGAATCGGACTGACACTGTTGTCAGCAGTGCTTACAGCGCCGGATTGTTATAGCAATGCCAGGTGAAAATCGCTGTGGCGCCGCGGTGGGGGCGCCATTTTTCGGCCATGTCGCGGGTCGCCTTTTCTGATGGGCGCGCTTCCAGGTCGAGCAGTTTGTGCAATCCGGCCTGAACCGCCAGATCGCCAGCGGGCCAGATATCGCCGCGGCCTTCAGCGAACAGCAGATATATTTCGGCCGACCAGCGCCCGATCCCCTTAATCTGGGTCAACTGGGCAATCGCCTCTTCGTCGTCCGCCGGGAGCGTCTTGAAATCGAGCCCGCCGCTGACCACCAGTTCGCATAAAGATCGCATATAACCCTGTTTCTGACGCGAAAGCCCGCAAGCGCGCAGGGTATCGAAATCGGCCTCCAGCACGCGTTCGGGCGCGAGGTCGGGCCCGGCGTATTCCTCAAACTTGCGCCACATCGACGCGGCGGCGGCCACGCTGACCTGCTGACCGACGATGGTCCGCATCAAGGTGCCGTAGCCGCGCGCACGAATTCGCGGCTCGGGATAACCAGCCACCTTCAGCGCGCTGGCAAAGCCCGGTTCGAGTGCAGCCACGTTGTCCAGCCCATGCTTGATTTGCTCTGCGCTCAATCCCATTGCCAGTCTCGCTTGCCAAAGTTTAATCGAGTGGTTAGCAGCCCGCCAAAGGCGCCGATAGGGCGCGCATGACAAGGATCGATGGATATGCCCAAGCTCGTCGTGGTCAACCGTGCCGGTGAAGAAAAGACGATCGAAGCCAAAGCCGGAGTCTCGGTGATGGAAGCGATCCGTGACAATGGGTTTGACGAACTGCTGGCGCTGTGCGGCGGTTGCTGCTCATGCGCCACCTGCCATGTCTATGTCGATCCGGCCTTTGCAGGCGCGGTCACGCCGCTCAGCGAGGACGAGAACGACCTGCTCGATTCGACCGATCACCGCACGGAAATGTCGCGGCTGTCGTGCCAGCTGGAAATGAGCGCCGCGCTTGACGGGCTTAAAGTCACGATCGCGCCGGAAGACTGATCCAATCTAACGATCCTTCCTATTTTTGGCGAATGCCACAAATGGGGAGGTGGATGGGCCGCCAGGCCCAGACGGAGGGGTTTGGACGCCAGCCCAAAACCCCTCCGTCAGCGCTACGCGCTACCACCTCCCCATTTGCGACCTTCGTCGAAAATGGGAAGGACCTAAGGGAACTTTGCCGCCCTAAAGCGCAAATGCGTTGCACTTGGGCGAGCGCGAACTTACCTCTCCCGGCATGACTGCACCTACTGCCCGCACTGATACGCTCGATCTCATCGGCAACACCCCGCTCGTCTTGCTCGAAGGGCCGAGCGAAGCGGCGGGCTGCGAGATTTGGGGCAAGTGTGAATTTGCCAATCCCGGCGCCTCGGTGAAAGACCGGGCGGCGCTGTGGATCGTCCGCGATGCCGAAGAACGCGGCACGCTGCTGCCCGGCGGAACCATTGTTGAAGGGACCGCTGGCAATACCGGGATCGGCCTGGCGCTGGTCGCCAATGCGCTGGGCTACAAGACGGTGATCGTCATGCCCGAAAACCAGTCCAAAGAGAAAATCGACACTTTGCGGGCCTTGGGGGCCGAACTGGTTCTGGTCCCGCCCGCGCCGTTTTCAAACCCCGGCCATTTTGTGCACACCTCGCGGCGACTGGCCGAGGAAACCGAAGGCGCGGTCTGGGCTAATCAATTTGACAATATCGCCAACCGCAAGGCCCATATCGAAAGCACCGCACCCGAAATCTGGGAGCAGCTGGAAGGCCGGATCGACGGCTTCACCTGCGCTGCGGGAACCGGCGGAACGATCGCCGGGGTCGGGCTCGGCCTCAAGGCGTTTGACGAAAATGTCCAGATTGCACTGACCGATCCGCACGGCGCGGCGCTGTACAATTACTACGCCAATGGCGAGCTCAAAGCCGAGGGCAACTCGGTGGCCGAAGGGATCGGGCAGGGCCGGATCACCGCCAACCTCGAAGGCGCCCCGATTGACACCCAGTTCCGGATTTCGGACGAGCAAGGCCTTGAGTGGGTCGCGCGGTTGCTCAAGGAAGAGGGGCTGTGTCTGGGGCTGTCTTCGGGGATCAATGTGGCGGGCGCAATCGCGCTTGGGCAGCAGCTGGTCGCCGAGGGCCGCGAGGATCCGCGCGTCGCGACGATCCTGTGCGATACTGGTTTTCGCTATCTCTCCAGCCTCTACAATGCCGAGTGGCTGCGCGCCAAAGGCCTTCCGGTCTTCCCTTGGCTGGCCTGATCGGCTAGCCTTGCTCGCAGAATGGCAACTATACCGCCACAACGGGCTCGCGAACCACTGACCGGACCCCAGCATTTCGCGCCGCCGAGCGCGCGGGAACTGCGCGCGCAGGCGGTGCAGCGGCTGCAAGCCGGGCTGTTCGGGATGGCGGGAGTGCTGCTGGTGGTCGGTCTGGCCAACATCATCAATGACCGCGCTCGGCTGACTGAGCGGGCCGGGAATCCGGCTTCGGCTCAGCCTTTGCCCAGCGCTTCGCCGGGCACATCCGATCCACTCGTCGATATCGGCGTGATGCCTTCCTCGGTGCCGAGCCCGGCTCCATCGCCCGCGTCCGCGCAGAATGTCCAACGCTAAATCGCTTCCGCTATGGAGCGCGCTGCTGATCGTGTCGCTGGCTGCGGCTGGCATCGCATGGTGGGCGCAAAGGCCTGCGCCGCGCGCGGGCGAGCCCATCGGGCTGTTCACTACCTTGCCGATTTTGTGGTCTGAAAATGCCGATATCAGCGCCGAGCTGAGCCCGGACACCCAGCCGCACTGGGCCCGCGCCCGGCTGGAGGCGGCGGGCCAGATCGCGCCGCTCGATCTGCTGACCGGGCCCAAGGGCGCGGGCCCACTCGACAAGTTGCACCGGCTGGTGATGGCCCAGCCGCGGGTGCTGAACGGGGCGGAAAACGTCGCGCTGGATGGCTGGGTCCGGGGTGGGGGGCAGTTGCTGTTGATTGCTGATCCGGCGCTGACCGCGCATTCGGATTTTGCCCTGGCCGATCCGCGCCGCCCGCAGGCGGTGGCGCTGCTTTCGCCGATCCTGTCGCATTGGGGGCTGACATTGCGGTTCGATGATCGCCAGCAAATGGGCGAGGCTAGCCGCGAGGTGATGGGGGTGGCGGTGCCGATCAATCTGCCCGGTCACTTTGCCACCGAAGGGCAGGCCAATTGCAAGCTGTGGGGCGATGGTTTGGCGGTCACTTGCGCGATTGGCCGGGGACGGGTGGTTGCGCTGGCCGACGCGGCGCTGCTGGAGCGGGATGACCCCGGCGGAGCGCGGGCCAAGGCCTTTGGCTGGCTGCTGGAAGCGGCGTTCGTGGCGCGCTGATTCGCGGCAACCGGGGAAAGCGCGGGAATGATCACAACGAGGCTGAGAGTCGCGCGCTAAAGCTTTGATTTTGCGTTTGAACAAACCATAAACATTCCGCGACCGATGCAAGTGTTTGCGGAATCAAAGTAATTTAAATCATATATTTACCATGTTATCCCGTGATTTCCCGCAATTTTCCCTTCCATCCCCGTCAATGCGACGGTAATGGTTCGTTTCATCGACATCCAAGTTCACTGCCGCGCCCCGATGAAGGGCTGGCTGGCCGCGAAGGCGCGCGGCTGGGACGGGGAGGATTTTTACGGGGGCTGGGAGCAATTCCGGCACAAGGGCGGGACGATAACGTGGAGGCGGGCAAGCCGATCATGTACAGTGGCCAGGGCTTTTCGCTGATCGGCGAAAAAGGTCGCTTCGTGCTGCCGCCAGACTTCCGCAAAGCGGTTCGCGATTCCGGGCAGGGCGAACGGGTCCTGTGTCTGGCCAAGCATCCGCGCTGGAAATGCCTGACCGGCTTTGGCCTGTCGCGGGTTGAAGAATTCGAATCCGAACTGAACCGCGAAGAAGGCATCGCGCTCGAACGCGGGCTCGATTTCGACCGCGATCTGCGTGCGCAGCAGCTTTATGGCTTTGCCCGGGTGCCGTTCGATGACAGCGGGCGATTTGTGCTGCCCGAACGTTTTTTCAAGCTCGGTGCCCTCAGCGATGCGGTGTTCTTCCAGGGCGGGGGCAAGATGTTCACGATCTGGAACCCGGCCGAGCTCGCCAAGATGGGCAATGGCTGGGAAGACGCGCAGGAAACCTGCGCAGATCTCGCCGCACAGGCCCAATCCGGAAAGGCGCGAAAGTGACGGCGCCGACCGCCCCGCACGTCCCGGTTCTGCTCGATGAAGTGATTGCCGCGCTTGCCCCTGCCCCCGGCACAGTGATCGTAGATGCTACCTTTGGCGCCGGGGGCTATACCCGCCGCCTGCTCGATGCAGGTGCCTGCGTCCATGCCTTTGACCGCGATCCTGATGCGATTGCGGCCGGGAACGAATGGAGCGAAACCCGCGAAAGCCCGCCCCGGCTGGTGCTCCATCCGCGCCGTTTTTCGGAAATGGTCGCAGCCATGGCTGAAGTCGGCATTGCCAAGGTCGATGGCGTGGTGATGGATATCGGCGTTTCGTCGATGCAGCTCGATCAAGCGGAACGCGGCTTTGCCTTCTCCAATGACGGCCCGCTCGATATGCGGATGGCGCAGGAGGGTGAAAGCGCGGCCGATTTCCTCAATACCGCCGCCGAAGAGACGATCGCCGACGTGCTGTTCCAGTACGGCGAAGAGCGCCAATCGCGCCGAGTCGCTCGTGCGATCGTGGCGGCGCGTCCGTTGGAGACCACCGGACAATTGGCGCACGTTGTCCGCAAGGCGCTGGGCCACCGTCCTGGCGCGCCCAAGGATCCAGCGACCCGCAGCTTTCAGGCGATCCGCATTCACATCAACGCCGAACTGGACGAATTGCACGCTGGCCTTGCGGCGGCGGAAGCCTTGCTCATTCCCGGCGGACGACTGGCGGTGGTCAGCTTTCACAGCCTTGAAGACCGGATCGTCAAACAGTTCCTGCGCGATGCCAGCGGGGCGGTGGCGGGTGCCTCGCGCCATATACCCGCCGCTCCCCCGGCCTTTGCCCCAACCTTTGCCGAATTGGGCAAAGCGCAGCGCGCCGGTGAAGCCGAGCTCGCCCGCAATCCCCGTGCACGCTCTGCAACGCTGCGCGCGGCGACTCGTACCCCAGCCCCGGCGCGAGAGAGGAGGGCGGCATGAACCTTACGCGTGACCGGATGCGCTCAATCGGCTGGGCCGCAGTGCTGCTGACCTGCTTCACCTTTACCGTGATCCTGACCTTCAAGGTCAATGCGGTGAAAAGCGAAGTGCGGCTGACTGAACGGCAGATCCTGTCGGTCAAGCAGGACAAGCTACTGCTCGAAACCGAATTTGAAACCCGCGCCAACCAGCAGCAGCTACGCAGCCTCAATCAGGTCGAGTTCGGATATCAGGCGCCCGCGGCCGGCCAGTATCTGGAAGGCGAGCGCCAGCTGGCGTCGCTGGGCAAGGAGCGCGGCGCCGATGCCCCCAGTCCGATCCGGGTGGCACAGGCCGATGCCCCGACCGGCAGATCCAGCATTCCCGAAATGGTCAACCCGCTCACCGGCAAAGCGATGGCGTCTGAACCAAAGGCTGAAGGCAAAAGCAAACCGACCACCGACGCCACGCTGAGCGACCGGCTGAGCAAGGTCGATAGCCGCGAGGTGCGCAGGCCGTGACAACGATCGCCGTCTCGTCCACGATCTCTTCTGGCCGCGGCGCGCTGGTCAACACCCGCCAACGCAGCCTGCTGATGGCCAAGTGGCGGGTGCTGTGGGTGGTGCTGGGCTTTGCCGTGGTCGCGCTGTTGACGCTGAGCCGGATTGCCTATCTGGGGCTGTTTGAACCCGCGCCCAGCCGTCAGTCCTATGGCACCAGCCTGCTGCCCGAACGCGGCGATATCGCCGACCGCCACGGTGTGCCGCTGGCCCGGGCTTTCCCGGCCTATTCGCTGTGGTACAACCCGGCCGCGCTGGGCAGCGACGGCCCCCCGCTGGTCCGCAAACCGCGCGAAGTGGCCGAAGCGCTAGTCCGGATCTTCCCCGATCTCGAAGTGAACGCGCTGACCGCGCGCCTCGCCGAAGGACGCCCCGGCTATCTCCGCCGCCGGATCCTGCCCGAAGACGCCAACCGGATCCATGCCCTGGGCGAACCGGCGCTGGAATTCCCGCGTGAGAACGAACGGTTCTATCCGCAAGGGTCGATGGCCGCGCATATTCTGGGATTTGTCGGTGCCGATGGCCACGGCCATGTCGGGATGGAGCAGGTGTTCGATGACCGGCTGACCGATCCGGCCCAGCGCGGCACCCCGGCGCTGCTCTCGATCGACACGCGCGTACAGGGCGCGCTGGAGGACGAACTGCTGCGCGGAATAGCCGATTCCAACGCCAAGGGCGCCGCCGGGATCGTGCTCGATGTCGATACCGGCGAAGTAATGGCGCTGGCATCCTTGCCATCGTTCAACCCCAACCTGATCGATCGCGCGGGTGAAGGCTTCATCTTTAACCGGGTCACCAATCAGGTTTACGAGCTCGGCTCTACCTTCAAGCCGATCACCGTTGCTGCGGCAATTGACGCGGGCGTGGTGACCGATCTGTCGAAGCGCTATCAGTCCAACCGGGCAATCTCGATCGGCGGGTTTGAACTGAATGACAGCCACGCGCTCGGTGCGTCGCTCAACGTGCCCGAAGCGCTGATCCATTCGTCCAATATTGTCACCGCCCAGATCGCCGATCAGGTTGGAGGCGAACGGCTGAACGCCACGATGCGCGCGCTGGGCATGGACAAGCGCGCCCAGATCGAGCTGCCCGCGCGCGGCTTTCCGATCTGGCCCAAGGGTAAATGGTCGCGGATCACCACCATGACCGTCGCGTACGGCCACGGGATTGCGGTGACCCCGCTGCATCTGGCCAGTGCCTATGCCGCACTGGTCAACGGCGGGGTCTGGCGCCCGGCCACCTTGCTCAAGGTTGAGCCGGGACAGGCTGCGCCCGGGGTACGGGTGTTCCAAGCCAGCACCTCGGCCCGGATGCGCCAGTTGCTGCGGATGATTGTCGAGATCGGCACCGGCAAGAAGGCCAATGCTGTGGGTTACCGGGTTGGCGGAAAAACCGGATCGGCGGAAAAGCCGGGCGCCGGCGGTTACCGCGAAAGCAGCCTGGTCGCGACCTTTGCCGCCGCCTTCCCGATGGATCACCCGCGCTACGTTGTGATCATCATGCTCGATGAGCCGCAAGGTACTGCCGCCACTTCGGGTCAGCGCACCGCCGCCTGGAACGCGGCGCCAGTGGTCGGGCGGCTGGTCCCGCGGATCGGCCCGCTGCTTGGGATTATGCCCGATGATACCCGCGACGTGGATATCACCGATCTCGCCCCACTGGTCGGCAAGGGCAAAAGCGAATGAAGCTGGTGGCACTGGCCGAGCAGGCGGGAATTGTGCTGGCAGGGCACAGCGAAGCGCAGGTCACCGGGTTCGCGATCGACAACCGTAAGGTCGCCCCCGGAACCGTGTTCGGCGCGTTTCAGGGCGCTGTTGTCAATGGCGAAGACTTTATCCCGACCGCGATTGCAGCCGGAGCCGTGGCCGTAGTCGCCCGGATTGAGGCCAAAGTGGATGGCGCGGTGCATATCGCCACAGCCCAGCCCCGGCAGACCTTTGCGCAATTGGCCGCGCGCTTTTTTGCGCCGTTTCCCGAAACCGTGGTCGCGATCACCGGGACCAATGGCAAAACCTCCTGCGTCGAAATGACCCGGCAGATCTGGCGGATGGCCGGGCATCGCGCCGCCTCGATCGGGACACTGGGGGTGACCACTGCGGATGAAAGCGTTTCAACCGGCCTGACCACCCCCGATATCGTCACCTTCCTCGCCAATATGAGCGGACTGGCGCGCGAGGGGATCAGCCACGTCGCGTTTGAGGCGAGCAGCCATGGCCTGTCGCAATACCGCAGCGAAGGCCCGCGCGTAGTGGCGGGCGGATTCACCAACCTCAGCCGCGATCACCTCGATTACCACAAGGACATGGACGATTACTTCGCGGCCAAGATGCGGTTGTTTGATGAAGTGGTTGATCCCGCTGGCGCTGCTGTCGTCTGGATGGACGATGAATGGACGGCGCGCGCGGTAGAGCATGTCACGCAGCGCGGGTTGCGGCTGCTGGGCGTTGGCGAAAACGCCGATGCGCAAGGCATCCGGCTGGTGTCGCGCACACCGGGGCAGCTCGGCCAGTTGCTTGAAATTGAATATTCCGGGCAGGTCCGCAAAGTGAACTTGCCGCTGATCGGCGCCTATCAGGCCGCCAATGCGCTGGTATCGGCCGGACTGGTGCTCGCCACCGGCGGCGATCCGGCGCAGGTGTTTGACGCGCTGGCCCGGCTGCAACCGGTGCGCGGACGGCTTGAACGCGCAGGCATCACCCGCGCCGGTGCGCCGGTCTATATCGACTATGCCCACACCCCCGATGCACTGGAGGCAGCCATCGCGGCGCTGCGCCCGCATTGCAGTGGGCGGCTGATCGTGGTGTTCGGTGCTGGCGGAGACCGCGATCCGGGCAAGCGCGCGCCGATGGGCCGGGTGGTGGCAGAGCAGGCCGACTACGGCTTCGTCACCGATGATAATCCGCGCGGTGAAGATCCCGCCGCGATCCGCGCGCAGGTGCTGGCGGGTGGGCCAAGCCTGACCGAGATCGGAGATCGCCGCGCTGCGATTGCTGCGGCCATCGCTCAGGCCGGCCGCGATGATATCGTGATGGTGGCCGGCAAGGGCCATGAACAGGGCCAGATAATCGGTTCCGGCGAAACCAGCCGAGTCCTGCCGTTTGATGATGTAACCGTTGCCAGGGAGTGTGCGGCATGAATGCGCAAACCAAGATCATGGCCTGGCCGGCCGATCCGTCAGACCTGCTCGAACTAGCACTGTGGGATGCAGTCGCGATCGCCCGCGCCACAGGCGGGGTCGCGGTGGGTGAATTCCAGGTTTCGGGTGTCGAAATTGATAGCCGCGATGTGGTGCCAGGTGATCTGTTCTTTGCTCTGAAAGGCGAAGCAATGGACGGCCACCGCTTTGTCGAAGCCGCCTTTGCCAAGGGCGCCGCCGCCGTGGTGGTCGACCGCCCGGTCGATGGCCCGCATGTGCTGGTCAATGATACCAACGCCGCGCTGATCAAGCTGGCCAAGGCCGCACGGCAACGGGCCGATGCCACGATTATCGGCGTGACCGGGTCGGTCGGCAAAACCGGGGTGAAAGAGGCGATTTTTGCGGCGCTGGACCGGTCGAGCCGGGGCGGGGCGCACCGTTCGGTCAAAAGCTACAACAACCACGTCGGGGTTCCGCTCAGCCTGACCCGGATGGCGGCGCGCAGCAAATTCGGCGTGTTCGAAATGGGCATGAACCATGCGGGCGAGATTTCCGCGTTGACCGCGCAGGTCCGCCCCAACGTAGCCGTGATCACCACGATCGCCCCGGCCCATATCGAGAACCTCGGCAGCGAAGAGGCGATTGCCGATGCCAAGGCCGAAATTTTTGAAGGGTTGGAGCCCGGCGGGACCGCGATCATCCCCGCTGACAGCCCGCACTATGCGCGGATCAAGGCGGCGGCCGATCAACTGGGCGTCGCCACGATTAGCTTTGGCCGCAGGGCCGATGCCGATGTGCGGTTGCTTGATGCCGTTCCGGCTCCGGGCGGCGGGTCACTGGTCACCGCCGATCTGGGCGACCGCAGGGTCTGCTACACCGTGGCCGAACCGGGCGAGCACTGGATTGCCAATTCGCTGGCGGTGATGGCTGCCGTGCGCGCGGCTGGCGGTGATCTGGGTGCAGCCGGACTGGCCCTGGCCGAGATGGAGGGCCTGAAAGGGCGCGGCCAGCGGATCACGCTGGCGGCCAAGGGCGGCGATGGATCGGGCCGGGCGCTGCTGATCGATGAAAGCTATAACGCCAACCCGGCGTCAATGCGGGCTACGCTGGCCCAATTGGGCGTCACTCACGCCAAACGCCGGATTGCGGTGCTGGGGGCGATGAAGGAGCTGGGCGAACATGGCCCGGCCTATCACGCGGCGCTGGCAGCACCGATTGCGGCGTGCGGCGCTGACTATGTCGTGCTGGTTGGCGCCGAGATGCAGGCTTTGGCCGACGAAATGGGGAAAGACGCCGCGAGCGCGCTTGGCAAGGGCACCCGCTTCGCCCATTGCGGGACCGCGGCGGAAGCAGTCAAAGTGCTCGGTGCGTATGGCGTGGCAGGTGGTGATGCCGTGCTTGTCAAAGGGTCGAACTCGGTCGGGCTGGGGGCTGTTGTCGCCGCGCTCGCGCAAAACAAGGAATAAGGCAGGGCTATGCTCTACCTGATCGCGCAGTATTTTGAGTTTGAGGGGCTGGCAAACCTCATCCGCTACCAAACCTTCCGTGCGGGCGCCGCGCTGATGACCGCGCTGGTGCTCGGGCTGATTATCGGCCCGCGCTTTATCGCGATGCTGCGGATCCGGCAGGGCAAGGGCCAGCCGATCCGCGAAGATGGGCCGCAAAGCCATTTCGCCAAGCGCGGCACGCCGACCATGGGCGGGCTGATGATCCTGATTTCGCTGCTGGTCTCGATGCTGCTGTGGATGGACCTGACCAGCCCGCTGGTCTGGGCTTGCCTTGCAGTTACAATCGGGTTCGGCGCGATTGGGTTCATGGACGATTACGACAAGGTCAAGAAAAGCTCCCACGCCGGGGTTCCGGGGCGGGTCCGGCTGGCGGCGGAGTTTGTGGTCGCCGGGGTGGCCTCGTGGATCATGGTCAGCCAGATCGACACCAACCTCTATGTCCCGTTCCTGTCGGACCGCTACATTCCGCTGGGCGGGTTCTATTACATCTTTGCTGCCTTCGTGATTGTTGGCGCGGGCAATGCAGTGAACCTGACCGACGGGCTCGATGGCCTCGCCACCATGCCGGTGATCATCGCTGCCGGGACGTTCGCCATCATCGCTTACCTCGCCGGACGAGCCGACTTTTCTGCCTACCTTGGCATCCCGCACGTGCCGCGCGCGGGTGAACTGGCTATCCTGTGCGCCGGGATCATGGGGGCAGGCCTCGCCTTTCTATGGTTCAACGCGCCGCCTGCGGCGGTGTTCATGGGCGATACCGGCAGCCTTGCGCTGGGCGGGGCGCTGGGCGCGATTGCGGTTGCGGCGCATCACGAAATCGTGCTGGCGATCGTCGGCGGACTGTTCGTGGCCGAAGCACTGTCAGTGATCATCCAGGTCGCGGTTTACAAGCGCACCGGCAAACGGGTGTTCAAGATGGCGCCGATCCACCACCATTTCGAACAATTGGGCTGGCAGGAATCGACCGTAGTGATCCGTTTCTGGATCGTTTCGATCGTGCTGGCCCTGATCGGACTGTCCACGCTGAAGCTTAGATGATCACCACCCCCGCCTTTGCCGGCCAGCGTTATGCCGTACTCGGGCTTGCCCGTTCGGGGATGTCTGCGGTTGAAAGCCTGCTGGCAGGCGGGGCAAAGGTGACCGCCTGGGACAGCCGCGAAGAACCGCGCCGCGCCGTTGAAGGGCGGGTCGAACTGGCCGATCCGGTCGGGATTGATCTGACCGGGTTTGCCGGCGTGGTCGTATCCCCCGGGGTGCCGCTCAACCAGCATCCGATTGCGGCCCATGCGGCGAGCTTTGGTGTGCCGGTGATCGGCGATATCGAACTGTTCGCGATTGCCCGGCCCAATCTGCCGGCGCACCGGGTGGTCGGGATTACCGGCACCAACGGCAAGAGCACTACCACCGCGCTGCTCCACCACATCCTGCAATCGGCCGCGCTGCCGACGCGGATGGGCGGGAACATCGGCCTGCCGATCCTGTCGGCCAATCCGCTCGACGCGGGCGGGGTCTATGTGCTCGAACTGTCGAGCTATCAGCTTGACCTGACCCACAGCCTCGAATGCGAAGTGGCCGCGCTGCTCAATATCACCCCCGATCACCTTGATCGCTACGATGGCTTTACCGGCTATGCCGCCTCGAAGGCGCGGCTGTTCTCGATGCAGCGGCCCGATCAGTTTGCGGTGTTTGGAGTGGGCGATGCAAAAACCCAATCAGTCGCTGCGCGTGAAGCGCAATTGCGCGAGGGATGGCGGGTCCGCTCGGTCGATGGCAAGGACCTGATTGCGCTGCAAGACGATTGGCCCAGTCTGCAGGGCCCGCACAACCTGCAGAACGCGGCGGTGGCGGTGGCGATTGCCGAAGCCTTGGGGCTTACGTCGGCGCAGTGGCGCCCTGCGCTCGCCAGCTTTCGCGGGCTGCCGCACCGGATGGAGCGGGTCGCCGAAGCGAACGGAGTGATGTACCTCAACGATAGCAAGGCGACCAACCCGGCTTCGACCGCACCCGCGCTAGCGGCGTTCCCACCGCGCCCTGACCGGCGCATCCACTGGATTCTGGGCGGCCTGCCCAAAGGCGACAATCTCGACGAATGCGCGCCCTTTTTCGGCAATGTCGCGGCGGCCTATACCATTGGTGAGGCCGGGCCGCGGTTCGCCGATCTGCTCACCCCGTTCATGCCGGTAACCCGCAGCGAAATGATGTGCGAAGCGATCCAGCAGGCGATGGCTGCGGCCAAGCCCGGTGATGTGGTGCTGCTATCCCCGGCCTGCGCCAGCTTTGACCAGTTCCGCGATTACGAAGCGCGCGGCGATACCTTTCGCCAGATCGTCCAGACGCTGCTGACGCCGGAACCTGAAACCACTGCCGGAGGGCGCCGCTGATGGCCAGCCATCCGCCTCTGATCCCGCGCGGCGGCGCTTCGCGGGGCGGCACAACGCGCGTTCAGCGCAGCCGCCGCAGCGATTTGGCGATCTGGTGGCGCGAGATTGACCGGGTCCTGCTGGTGCTGGTCCTGTCCCTGATGGCGATCGGCACTGCGGCGGTTGCAGCCAGTTCCCCAGCCAGTGCCCGGCGACTTTCGACCGCTTCGGTGCGGCTCGATGATCTGCACTTCTTCTCGATGCATATCCGCTATCAGGTGCTGGGCCTGATCGCGATGTTCGGTGCATCGCTGCTGCCCAAGGACTGGGCGCGCCGGGCCGGGATTGTGCTGTGCGCGGCGATGCTGGTGGCGCTGATGCTGGTTCCGGTGATGGGTTTTTCGGTCAACGGGGCGCGGCGCTGGCTCAATCTGGGCATGTCGCTCCAGCCCTCCGAATTCCTCAAGCCGGCCTTTGCGATCGGGATGGCGTGGATCCTGTCGTGGCGCGCGCGTGATCCGAACCTGCCGGTGATCGAGTTGTGCACGGGTCTGATGGTGTTGATTGGCGGACTGCTGATGCTGCAACCCGATTTCGGATCGACGATCCTGTTCAGCGGGGTGTGGTTTGTGATGGTGCTGCTGTCGGGCATATCGCTCAAGCGGATCGGCGGCGTGATCGGGGCCGGGGTCATGCTGGTGACGCTGACCTATGTCTTCTACGAAAACGGCCGGAACCGGATCGATGCGTTTCTGGGCGGCGGAACCGCATTCGATCAGGTCGATCTGGCACAGCGGACCTTGCTGGCGGGCGGCTGGACTGGATCGGGGCTGTGGCTCGGAACCCGCAAGCTGGCGCTGCCAGAGGCGCATACCGACTACATTTTCTCTGTAATCGGCGAAGAATTCGGGCTGGTCGCCTGCGCGGTGATCGTGCTGCTCTATCTGGCGCTGGTCGGCCGGGTGCTGGTCCGGCTGCTTGAGGAAGAGGATCTGTTCACCACTTTGGCTGCTGCCGGACTGATTGCCCAGATTGGCGGACAGGCGTTCATCAACGTGATGGTCAATCTGCAACTGTTCCCGTCCAAGGGGATGACCCTGCCGTTGATCTCTTACGGCGGATCGTCCACCATTGCGCTGTGCCTGGGGATCGGCTTTTTGCTATCGATCACCCGGCGAAACCCCTTTATCAAGCGTGAGCGGTTCAGCCTCACCAGCCTTGGATTTAAACGATGAGCGGCGTTTCCCGGCACTATGTTCTGGCCGCTGGCGGTACCGGCGGGCACCTGATCCCGGCCTTTGCGCTGGCGGTCGAGCTGGAAGCGCGCGGGCACCACGTGGCGCTGATCACTGACGAACGCGGCAGTCGCCTGCCGGGCAAACCGCATTCGCTGGTCGCGCACCAGCTTCCCGCCGGGCGGCTGGGCAAAAACCCGCTGCATTGGCCAGGCGGGATCCAAGCGATCCTTGAAGGCAAGCGGATGGCGCTGCGGCTGTTTGAAAGCTTTGAACCCAGCGCGGTGATTGGCTTTGGCGGCTATCCCGCCTTTCCGGCGCTGTGGGCCGCAACCAGCGCGGGCGTGCCCAGCGTGATCCACGAACAGAACGCGGTGCTGGGCCGGGTCAACCGGTTCCTCGCTGGCCGCGTCGATGCGATCGCCACTTCCTATCGCGAGGTGGAGCGGTTGAAGCCCAAGCACGCGGGCAAGCTCTATCTGGTCGGCAATCCGGTTCGCGCCGAAGTGCTGGCGCTGCGTGACGCACCGTTCCCGGCCTTCAGCGAAGACGGATTGCTGCGGGTTTTGGTCACCGGCGGTAGTCAAGGTGCGGGCGTGCTCAGTCAGGTCGTGCCCGATGGCCTCGCCATGCTGCCGACCGCGCTGCGCAATCGGCTGCAAGTCACCCAGCAGTGCCGCCCCGAAGATATCGAAGCCGTGCGTGAACGCTATGCCGCGCACGAAATCCCGGCAGAATTGGGCACCTATTTTGAGAATATGGCCGAACGGCTGGCCGACGCGCATCTGTTCATCGGCCGTGCCGGAGCCTCGACCGTGGCGGAGCTGACCGCGGTCGGCCGCCCGGCGATCCTGGTGCCGCTGCCGATCGCAACCGACGATCATCAGGCCTTCAATACCGACGAGATTTGCGCGGCCGGCGGCGCCCGGATGATCCGGCAGGACAAGTTCACCGCCGCCGAACTGGCCAAGCAGATTCAGGCCATCGCGATGAACCCGAAAACACTGGCGACTGCCGCCCATGGCGCGTGGAACTGCGGCTATCCAAACGCGGCGCGCGATCTGGCTGATCTGGTCGAGAGCTTTGGCGGCGCGCCGCTGATGGACGTGATCCGCGTGGCCGAAGGCATTGAAACGGCGGCAAGCAATCAGGGCGCTCCGGCATGACCCTTCGACAAGCTCAGGGTGAGCGGATCCTAATCAAACTCCTAACCCCGCTCAGCCTGAGCCTGTCGAAGGCCGCACGCAACGTTGGAGCAGGCGCATGAAGGCGGTCGGCACCGATATCGGCACGATCCACTTCGTCGGCATCGGCGGGATCGGGATGTCCGGCATTGCCGAGGTGATGTGCAATCTGGGCTATGACGTGCAGGGCAGCGACATCGCCGAAGGCTATGTTGTCGAAGGCCTGCGCGCGCGCGGGATCCGGGTGATGATCGGCCATGATGCCGAAAACCTGGGTGACGCCGCAGTTGTGGTCACGTCCACGGCGGTGAAACGCGATAACCCCGAAGTGGTCGCCGCGCTCGAAGGCCGCGTGCCGGTGGTCCGCCGCGCTGAAATGCTGGCCGAACTGATGCGGCTGAAACGCACGGTCGCAGTTGCGGGAACGCACGGCAAGACCACCACCACCTCGATGGTCGCAGCCTTGCTCGATGCGGGCGGGGTCGATCCGACTGTTATCAATGGCGGGATCATCAACTCCTACGGCTCGAACGCCCGGCTCGGCGCGAGCGATTGGATGGTGGTTGAAGCGGACGAGAGTGACGGATCGTTCCTGCGGCTTGACGGGACGATTGCGGTGGTCACCAACATCGATCCTGAACACCTCGATCACTACGGCAGCTTCGATGCGATCAAGGATGCGTTTGTCGAATTCATTGAGAATGTCCCGTTCTATGGCTGCGCGGTGCTATGCATCGATCATCCCGAAGTGCAGGCGATCATCCCCAAGGTCCGCGACCGCCGCGTCGTGACCTATGGCTTTTCGGCGCAGGCCGACATTCGCGGTGAGAATATCGAGCCGTTCCCCGGCGGCAACCGCTTTGACGTGACGATCCGCCAGCGCGACGGCGAACAGCGCCGGATAGAGGGGATCGAGCTGCCGATGCCGGGGCGCCATAACGTCCAGAACTCGCTGGCCGCGGTTGCTGTGGCGGTGGAAATGGGCGTTCCGGATGAAGTGATCCGCACTGGCTTTGCCAAGTTTGGCGGGGTCAAACGCCGCTTCACCAAGGTCGGTGAGATCGCCATTGGTTCTGGGGTAGTGACGGTGATCGATGATTACGGCCACCACCCGGTCGAAATCCGCGCTGTCCTCGCCGCTGCCCGCGAAGGCGTTACCGCTGGGCGGGTCATCGCTGTGGTCCAGCCGCACCGCTTCACCCGGCTGCGCGATCACATGGAAGATTTTCAGGCCGCCTTCAACGATGCCGACGTGGTCTATGCCGCGCCGGTCTATCCGGCTGGCGAAGCACCGATCGAGGGGGTTGATTCGGACGCGCTGGTCGAAGGGATCAAGGCCCGCGGCCACCGCAGCGCGCACACCATTGCCGGGGCCGATGCGCTGGCGCTGACTCTGGCCGACAGCGCCCAGCCGGGCGATATGGTGGTCTGCCTTGGCGCCGGCGATATCACCAAATGGGCTGGCGGGCTGGCCGACAAGATCAAGTTTTTGAGAGCGGGCGGATGAGCGCCAAACTGCAACCGCACGCGGGTGCTTCGACAGGCTCAGCACGAGCGGGCCTCAGTTCTGAAACCGTGCCCGCTCAGGCTGAGCCTGTCGAAGCCCTTGCGCTGCCGGTGCCGCTCGGCAAACTGACCGCCAACGCCCCGCTGGCACCGCTGGTGTGGTTCAAGAGCGGCGGCACGGCTGAATGGTTGTTCGAACCCAAGGACGTGGCCGATCTGCAAGCCTTTTTGCGCGATCTCGATCCTGCCGTCCCGGTCATGGCGCTCGGCCTTGGATCAAACCTGATCGTCCGTGATGGCGGCGTGGCAGGCGTCGTGGTGCGGCTGGGCAAGGCCTTTGCCAAAGTGAACCTGTCAGAGACTCTGACACTTTCGTGCGGGGCCGGGGCCTCTGGCATTCTGGTGTCCTCTACCGCGCGCGATCACGGCATCGCGGGGCTTGAATTCCTCCGCTCGATCCCTGGCACTGTCGGCGGGTTCGTGCGGATGAACGGCGGCGCTTATGGCGGCGAGGTGAAGGATATTCTGGTCGATTGCGATGTGGTGCTGCGCGATGGTTCGCTGCACACATTGCCGGTGGCGGCGCTAGGCTACACCTATCGTCACAGCGAACTGCCCGACGGCGCGATCGTTGTCGCTGCCCGGTTCAAGGGCCGTCCGGGCGAGGCCGAAGAAATCCAGGCCGAAATGGACCGCATTTCCGCCAGCCGTGAGGCGAGCCAACCGCTGCGCTCTAAGACCGGCGGCAGCACTTTCAAGAACCCTGATGGCCACAAGGCCTGGGAACTGGTTGACCACGCCGGATGCCGCGGACTGACGATGGGCGGCGCGCAGGTCAGCGAGAAGCATTGCAATTTCCTCCTCAATCTCGGCAATGCGACCAGCGCCGAGATCGAGGGGCTGGGCGAGGAAGTCCGGGCCCGCGTCGAGGCCAGGTCCAACATTCTCCTCGAGTGGGAAATCCAACGGGTCGGCCGGCAATGAACAAGAGCATCCACATCGTCGTCCTGATGGGCGGCTGGTGAACGAGCGCGAGGTGTCGCTGTCGAGCGGCAAGGGCGTCGCCGAGGCGCTGCGCGCGCGCGGCTGGACCCACGTGACCACGCTCGACATGGACCGCGACGTGGCCGCGCGGCTCGCCGAACTCAAGCCCGATGTGGTCTTCAACGCGCTCCACGGGACTCCGGGCGAGGACGGCACGGTCCAGGGCATGATGGACCTGATGGGGCTCAAATATACCCACAGCGGCTGCACCACCTCCGCGGTCGCAATTGACAAGGAGCTGACCAAGGCGGTGCTGGTGCCGCACGGGGTCCGCATGCCCAAGGGCAAGATGGTCGTCAGCGAGAGCCTCCACCGCGAGGACCCGCTGCCGCGTCCTTATGTGGTCAAGCCGGTCAACGAGGGCTCGTCGGTCGGAGTCGCGATCGTCACCGCGGACGGCAATTACGGCAACCCTATCGGGCGCGACGTGCCGGGTCCGTGGGACGAGTTCGACGAGCTTCTCGCTGAGCCCTTCATCAAGGGGCGCGAACTGACCGTCGCGGTGCTGAACGGCGAGGCGCTGGCGGTGACCGAGCTCAAGATCGACAACGGCTTCTATGACTATGAGCACAAATATACCGACGGCCGCACGGTTCACGTCTGCCCGGCGGACGTGCCCGAAGCGATTGCCGCGGCGATGATGGACATGGCGGCGCGCGCGCACCAATTGCTCGGCTGCAAGGGCGCGTCGCGCTCCGACTTCCGCTGGGACGAGGAGCAAGGCGAAGCCGGCCTCTATCTGCTCGAAATCAACACCCAGCCGGGGATGACCCCGCTCAGCCTGGTGCCCGAACAGGCGCGGGCCAAGGGCATCGATTATGGCGAACTGGTCGAGCGGCTGATCGCCGAGGCGCTTGCCAAGAAAGTCCGCGAATGAGCGCCGCGCACGTTCGGCGGGGAGGGGCCGCGCGGGGCCAGCCGCGCAGATCCCGCAAGGTAGCCGTGCCGAGGAAAATCGCGAACCGGCTCCCGGTCAGCGAGGCCAAGGCGAACAAGGTCGCGGGCCTGGCGTTCGCCCTGTTTCTGCTGGTGACGGGCCTGTTCGTCCTGATCGCGCTCGATATCCCCGCCCAGGCTCAGCGCGCCGCCGGGATCGCCGTTGGACGCGCCGGATTCACCGTCAGCGGCTATCGGATTTCGGGGCTCGATCACATGGACCGCGCACCGATCGACGCCGCGGTCACCGCCGAGCTCAGCCGGGCCGCTGCCCGCGGCGCGGGCACACCCGCCTCGCAGGCGCTGATCGACGTCGACGCGATCCGCCAGCAATTGCTCCGCCAGGGCTGGGTCAAGGATGCGCGCGTGTTGCGGCGGCTGCCCGATACCTTGGTCATCGACATCGTCGAGCGCGTGCCCGCGGCGCTGTGGCAGAACCGCGGCCAGCTGGCGCTGATCGACGCCGAGGGCGTGGTCCTCGACCGGGTGCCGATCACCAAAATGCCCGATTTGCCCTTGCTCATCGGGCCCGGAGCCAATCGCCAGTCGCTCGCGCTTCATTCGCTGATGGAGCCGGTGCCGACGCTGCGGCCGCAATTGGTGTCCGCGACCTGGGTCGGGGGCCGTCGCTGGGACCTCAATTTTGCCTCGGGAGAGACGCTCGCGCTGCCCGAGGGCGCGGAGCCGGCGACCAAGGCGCTCGAGCGTTTCGCAAAGCTCGACAAGTCGACCGGGCTGCTCGGCCGCGGGATCCTGCGTTACGATTTGCGCATCCCGGGCAAGATGGTGGCGCGGCTGCCCCGCGCGCCCGGCGAGCCGATCGCACCCGAACCCAAGCCGAGCGTGGCGCCCGCGCCCATCGCGCCGCCCCTCGAACCCGCACCCACTCCGGCCGATCCGCCAGGCGAGCAAGGTTAGCCATGGCCGCGCCCACCGAACAGAAGCTTATCGCCGCGCTCGATATCGGCTCGTCGAAGGTCTGCGCGATGATCGCCAGGCTCGAAGAGGACGGGCGTCTGCTCGTGCTCGGCACCGGCCAGCGCGAGAGCCGCGGGGTTAAGCGCGGCTTCGTCACCGACATGGGGCTGAGCGAATTCGCGGTGCGCGAGGCGGTCGAGTTGGCCGAACGCATGGCCGGGCAGACAGTCGACGACGTCTGGGCCAGCTACGGCGCCGGCGGGCTGGTCAGCGACATCGCCAATGTCGAAGTCGAGCTGGGCGGCCATGCGGTCGAACAGGCCGATATCGATCAGCTGATGGAGGCCGGCCGAAACGCGATCGACCGCAAGGGTCAGGTGGTGCTCCACGCCAATCCCGCGCTCTACACGATCGACCGCGCGCACGGGGTCCAGCATCCGATCGGGCTCCACGCCAGCCGGCTCGGAGTCGACATCCACGTGATCGCCGCCGACCCCGCGCCGCTGCGCAATATCGATACCGTCATCCGCTCGGCCCACCTCGGGGTCCACGCCATCGTCGCCTCGCCGATGGCGGCGGCGCTCGCCTGTCTGAGTGAGGAGGAGCGCGAGCTCGGCGTCGCGCTGGTCGAACTCGGGGCCGAAGTCACCAACGTCTCGGTTCATCTCGGCGGAATGCTCGTCGGGCTGCGCTCGATCCCCTTGGGCGCGCGGGACATCACCAACGACATCGCCGGCGCCTTCGCGGTCCAGCGCCGCGACGCCGAGCGGCTGAAATGCTTCTACGGCTCGGCGATGACGAGCCCGCGCGACAATCACGAAATGATCGAGGCGGCGCAGATCGGGGCGGAGCAGGGTCAGGAGCCGGCGCGCATCACCCGCGCCCAGCTGATGATGGTCATCCGCGGCCGGATTGAGGAATTGACCGGCGAAATCGCCGCCGCGCTTAAGGAACTGGGGTTCACCGGCCCGGTCGGGCGCCAGGTCGTGCTCACCGGCGGCGGGGCGGAGCTCAAGAATATCGCCGATTATATGCAAGGCGTGCTGGGCCGCGCGGTCCGCGTCGGCCGGCCGCGGACGATCACCGGCCTTCCCGATGCGCACAGCGGCCCGGCGTTCTCGACTTTGGTCGGGCTCGCCGCGCTCGCCGCGTCCAACTCGGGCGATCTTCAGGACATCATGCTCAAATCGAGCACCAAGACCCCGTCTGGCGGGTTCTTTTCGAAAATGTTTTCCGCGCTCCGCCAGAATTACTGAGCGGGCGGGATGCTCGGTGGTTCAGGCGGTCTCGCCGAACTGCGCCCGAGCGGCCTCGATCGATTCGTGCCCCAAAGGTGTCAGTTTGCCGTGCGCGCGAATGACCGCGTCCGCGGCGGCGAAATTGACGCGATGGAGTTCGAGGTCCTTTTGCGCCGCCGCGCGCTGCTCTTCGTCGAGGACGCCTGAGGCGAGCAGCCGCTCGAGCGTCTGGTGCATCCGCGCGATCACATAAGCCGCGTGGAACACGCCATCCATCGGCCGCGGGTCGCTGCGGAGCGGATGGGCAAAATCCTCGTCGTCATCATTTTCGACCAGGGGTCCGCTGGCGCATTTCCCGAACAACAGATTGTGGCCGCTCTCGTGGGCCAGCGCCTGGGCGGTATCGAGCACGCTCGACTGGCCGCGCGCGTTGAGCATGATCGCCCCCCACAGCATATAGGAGGACGACCCGTCGAAGGTCAGCGCCTTGGGTTCTTCGGATCCGACCCCGACGACGATTTCGAAGAGCAATTCGCGGATTTCGTCGGCCATGCCCGGAAAGCCGCGATCGAGCAGGTCCATCGCCGCGGCGATGCGACCGAGAGCGGACTGGAGCGTCGGCTCGTCGGGTGCCTCGGCGACGATCTCTTCGGGCAGGAGCATGCGCCGGTAGCGCGCTTCGTCCGGCGATGGGCGATCGCCGAGCGACCGTGCCCAGGCAAGCGGAGCGGGCGCTGCGCAACGCTCGAGCAACTCGCGCGCGAATTCGCGGGCCGGCTCGATTTCGTCGCGCTCAACCGCCAGAACCAGTTCGTAATAAGCGCCGAAAACGTGCGGCGACTCGCGGGTCGAGCGAGTGGCGCCGATCACTCGCGCCGCATCGTCATCCGAAATGCCGAGTTCTGCGCCGATGCGCTCGAAAATGTACGAAAGGCTCTGTGCGAGCCGGCCGCGCATGGCCGCGTCGAGGGCGCGTCCGCGCTTTGCGCCCGGCTCGAAGCCCCAGTCGCGAACCCGCGCCGGCGGGGCCATCGCCGAAGTCGTCAGAAAGGGTTAGTTGCCGGGGTTCGTCGGCTTGGAACCGGTCTTGAGACCGATTTTCGTGCCGACTTTCAGACCGATCGAAGCGGTGATCCCTTCAACGGGCTTCACCCCTTCTTTCCCGCCGACCTTGGCGCCGATGCGGTGGCCAGACGTGTGGGCTGCGCCGCGATTGGCGACTACCTGCTCGAACCCGAGCATCTCATTCCAGTCGAGACGATTGGCCAATTTCTTTTCCGCCATGAACTTACCCCTACTGTGGCCTCGGCGGCCGCTTGACGCACTTTGTGCCAAATGCTGTCCTTAGGCAATATGTCTAATTTGCCCTTTGAAAGACGGCCATGATCGTCTTCGTTTCGTCCGAGCAGCACCGCTACACCCATCGTGACGTGACCAAGGAGAAGCAGGTCGAGTTTCGTACTCTTGCGTACGACAACCTCTTCACACTCGAGCTTCTGCCGCGCGCCGCCTACATTTTCTCGGACATGGACCGGCTGACCGCGGGGCAGCTGGCGCACGCGGCCATCAGCTTTCGGATGCTAAGGAAGAACGGCCTCCCGGCCTTCAGCGATCCGGCGCGTTTCCTCGGACGCTACGGGTTGTTGCGGCGGCTCCACGAGCAGGGCATCAACGATTTCAACGTCTATCGCGCGGACTCGTTCGAGGCCCCCCGCCGCTGGCCGGTGTTTGTGCGCACCGAAGGCGATCACAAGCATCCGGTCTCGGCATTAATCAGCGACCAGGCGCAGCTCGACCGAACTATCGCGCAACTCATCGCGGACGGAGTGCCGATCAGCACACTCCTGATTGTCGAATATGCGGCCGAGGAAACCCGGCCGGGTCTGTACCGGAAGCTGTCGGCGTTCCGCGTCGCCGACCGGATGATCGGCTACACCTGCGTCCATGACGACCAATGGATCGTCAAATATGGCAAACCCGGAATCGCCCCGTCCGAACTCTATGACGAAGAATATCGGATGGTGGTCGACAACCCTTATGGCGAGGAAATGCGCGCGATCTTCGACCTCGCCGGGATCGACTATGGCCGCATCGATTTCGGCTTGATCGGCGGTCGGCCGCAAATCTACGAGATCAACTCCAACCCCGACGTCAAGCTGTATCCCAAGTCAAACGGGGTCGAGCAGCGTGACCGCAGCAACAAGGTGTTCCGCGCCAATTATTTGGCCGCGCTCGAAGCCATCGACTTCGAGGTAAAAGCGAATCCGGAAGCGGCCGAAACGCTCTAGCCGAACGGCTTGACCTGGCCGCGCGATCGGGGTCTGTTTGCCGGCGGGGGGAATGCAGCGATGGCCACGACAGGTGCGATCCGTGCCGAGCCGACCAAATCGGCCACCATTGTCCTCATCTTGCTCGTGGGCCTCGCGATCCTGCTCAACTATATCGACCGCGGGGCGATCGCGATCGCGGCGCCGCAGCTCAAGCCCGAGCTGGGCTTAAGCGGGACCGAATATGGGCTCGCGGTTTCGGCCTTCTTCTGGACCTATGTTCCGCTGCAATTCTTCGTCGGCTGGGCCTGTGACCGCTGGTGCGTCTATCGGCTGATCGCCGCGGGCATCGGACTGTGGGCGCTGAGCACGATGGCGATGGGCCTGGTCGGCGGCCTCGCCGCATTGGTGGCCTTCCGGATTCTGCTCGGGGTCGGCGAAAGCATCACTTTCCCCGGCGCCACCAAGGTCATCGCCCGCCACATCGCTCCCGAAAGCCGCGGCCTGGCCAATAGCGTCGTCGCCGCGGGGATCGCGCTTGGCCCCGTGGTTGGCACCTTCGCCGGCGGGCTGATGGTCGCGTCGCTCGGCTGGCGGACGATGTTCGTCGTGTTCGGGGCGATCACTTTGCTGTGGATCGTGCCGTGGCTCTTGAGCGCGCGCCGGCTCCCGGCGTTCGGAGCGCTGCGGGTCGCGGACCCGGTGCCGATCGGCATGGTCGCCCGCACCCGCGCCGTCTGGGCGATGGGGATCGGGCATTTCGGCGCGACCTATCCGCTTTATTTCATCATCATCTGGGTGCCGCTCTATCTGACCACGTCGCGCGGCCTCACGATTACCGCGATGACCTATCTCGCGACGCTGGGCTTTGTCGCTCAGGCGCTCAGCGCGGTCGGCCAGGGGTGGCTGTCCGACCGGTTGGTCCGGCGCGGATGGGATGAGGCAGCGCTTCGGCGCGGGCTGATGATCGGCGGCAATATCATGATGGCGGGGGCGGTCGTTGCGCTGATGCTGGCGCGGACCCCGCTCGCGATCGCCGTCTGTCTGGTGGCGTTCGGCGCGGCCAGCGCCACCGGGGGCGTCAATCTCTACGCCATCGCGCAGATGTTCGCCGGGCCGCGGGCCGCGGGCAGCTTCATCGGCATCCAGAACGGGCTCGGCAACGTGCCCGGCATCGTCATGCCGATAATCACCGGGATGATCATCGATTGGACCGGGGTCTACGACAACGCCTTCCTGCTGACCGCCGCGGTGTGCGCGGTCTCGGCCTTGTGGTGGGCGTTCGGGGTGCCGAAAATCGAGCCGATCAAGCTCGACTGAGTCTTTGGCGACACAAATCTGTGTAAAATTATCGCGCGAATGAGCTTTTTCGCTTGGCTTGCGGTGTGCGATGATTCAAAGATTCATACTGGAGAGTCAAAGCACTTAGCGAGACGGGGAGGGTCTGACCCATGAGCATCGATTTCATCCGGCCGGAAGTCGACGAACTCCGTCCGCGGATCAGCGTGATCGGCGTTGGTGGAGCGGGTGGCAACGCCATCGCCAACATGATGGGCGCGGACGTTCAGGGGGTCGACTTCATCGTCGCCAACACCGACGCTCAGGCGCTCAACGCCTCCGCGGCTGACCGGCGAATCCAGCTCGGCCTCAGGATCACCCAGGGATTGGGTGCTGGAAGCCGGCCCGAAATCGGCCGCGCCGCTGCGGAAGAGACGCTCGAGGAAATCGAGCGCGCGCT
>JANMOU010000025.1:0-57564 GCA_031369495.1 Novosphingobium sp.
GGTCTGCGCCGCCTGAAAGCCATGGGCTTTTCCGACAAGCGCCTCGCCATTCTGGCGGTGCGCGGGGTTGGCGTGGCTGGCGGCCTGGGCGAAACGCTCGCCGCGCGGCGCTCTGGCTTGCTCCACGATGCGCTGCGGGCGATGGCTGGCGCGACGACCGAGGACGAAGTGCGCGAGCTGCGGACCAAGCTGGGTGTCCACCCGGTGTTCAAGCGGATCGACAGCTGCGCCGCCGAATTTGAGGCAATCACGCCTTATATGTACTCAACCTATGAAGCGCCTTTGTTCGGTGAGCCGGAGTGCGAGGCCGCGCCATCGGACCGCCAGAAGATCGTCATTCTGGGCGGCGGGCCGAACCGGATCGGGCAGGGGATCGAGTTCGACTATTGCTGCTGCCATGCCTGCTACGCGCTGGATGAAGCGGGTTATGAAACGATCATGATCAACTGCAATCCGGAAACGGTCAGCACCGATTATGACACCTCGGACCGGCTCTATTTCGAACCGCTGACCGGTGAGGATGTGCTCGAAGTGCTGCGGGTCGAACAGCAGAACGGCACTCTGGTGGGGGTAATCGTCCAGTTCGGCGGGCAGACCCCGCTGAAACTGGCGCAGACACTGGAAGACGCCGGTATTCCGATCCTCGGCACTTCACCCGACGCGATTGACCTGGCCGAAGACCGTGAACGGTTTTCCAAGCTGGTCAACGATCTGAAGCTCAAGCAGCCGCTCAACGGGATTGCCCGCAGCCGCGATGAAGCGGTGGCCGTGGCCAACCGGATCGGCTTCCCGGTGCTGATGCGGCCGAGCTACGTGCTGGGCGGCCGGGCGATGGAAATCGTCGATTCTGTAGCGCAGCTCGATGACTACATCACCACCGCGGTCTCGGTTTCGGGCGATAGTCCGGTGCTGATCGACCAGTATCTGCGCGATGCGATCGAATGCGATGTCGATGCGCTGTGCGATGGCGAAGTGGTCGTGGTGGCCGGCGTGATGCAGCACATCGAAGAGGCCGGGATCCATTCGGGCGACAGCGCCTGCACCCTGCCGCCTTACAATCTGCCGGCCGAGATCATTGCCGAGATGGAACGCCAGGCCGAGCTGCTGGCAATGGCGCTGGGCGTGATCGGACTGATGAACATCCAGTTTGCGGTCAAAGCCAGCGGCCAAGGGGACGACCCTGAAAAACTCGATGTTTACCTGATCGAAGTCAACCCGCGCGCCAGCCGGACGGTGCCTTTTGTCGCCAAAGCCATCGGTCAGCCCGTCGCCAAGATCGCGGCGCGGGTGATGGCGGGCGAAAAACTCAGCACCTTCCCGCCGTTCAAACGCGAGTTCGATTACATGGCGGTCAAGGAGGCCGTGTTCCCGTTCGCCCGGTTCCCCGGGGTTGATCCGGTGCTCTCTCCAGAAATGAAATCAACCGGCGAAGTGATGGGGATCGACCGCACCTTTGCAGTCGCCTTTGCCAAGAGCCAGCTGGGTGCGGGAACCCGCCTGCCGAGCGGCGGCGTGGCGTTCGTTTCGGTTAAGGACAGCGACAAGCCGGTGATCCTTCCCGCGATCAAGCAATTGATCGAACAGGGCTTTACCGTGATTGCCACTGGCGGCACCCAGCGCTTTCTGGCTGAGGCTGGATTGCCGGTCGAACGGGTCAACAAGGTGGCCGAAGGGCGTCCGCATATCGTCGATCGGATCATAGATGGCGATGTGAAGCTGATCTTCAACACGACCGAAGGCTGGCAGAGCCTGAAGGACTCGCAATCGATCCGCGGATCGGCGCTGACCGGGCGGGTTCCGTACTATACCACCGCTGCCGCTTCGGTGGCTGCGGCCGAGGCAATTGCTGCAATGCAAAATACGAGTCTTGAAGTGCGGTCGTTGCAGGACTATTACAGCAGCTGACACTTCGCGCTTTCCCGCAACAAGCGACCGGACAAAGCCCGCAGCCATTGGCGCGGGGCATGCGTTCTAGTCCTTGGGAAAGCGCGGCAGGAGGACAGGGAACGATGGCAAGTATCGAAAAGCTGCCGATGTTGGCAGAAGGCTATGAACGCCTGATCAGCGAGCTTCGGGCTCTGCGTGAGGAACGCCCCAAGATCGTTGACGCGATCGAGGAAGCGCGCGCGCATGGCGACCTTTCGGAAAATGCCGAATACCATGCCGCCAAGGAGCGTCAGGGCCAGGTTGAAATGTCAATTTCTGATCTGGAAGACAAAGTCAGCCGCGCCCAGCTGGTTGATCCGACAACCCTTTCGAGCGACCGGATCATCTTCGGCGCGACCGTCACCCTGCTCGACGATGATGAGAAGCCGGTGCGCTATCAGATCGTCGGGCCGTATGAGGCTGATGCCAAGGTTGGACGGATTTCATATGCCTCGCCGCTTGGCAAGGCCTTGATTGGCCGCCGGGTTGAGGACGAGATCGAAGTGACGGTTCCAGCCGGTGACCGATCTTATCTGGTCCAGAAAATCGAGTTTATCTGAGACGCGATTGGTGAGCGCTGGGGCTTCGACAGGCTCAGCCTGAGCGTAAACTTGATGTTGCGTTAAGACCGCTCTGGCTGAGCCTGTCGAAGCCCAAGCCGCTTAGCGCTTGATCAGGTCAGGCTGAACCAGCCGGTGCAGGTGGACTACCACATACTTCATCTCGGCATCGTCGATCGTGCGGCGCGCTGCGCTGCGCCAGGCTTCTTCGGCGCTGGCATAATCAGCGAACATCCCGACATAGTCCATGCTCTCCAGATCGGTGAATTCCAGCGTCTGCGGGTCCTTGACCCGGCCGCCGATCACGAGGTGGAGTTTCTGTTCGGTCATCTGAAATACCCGCAGGAGAGAAGGAAAGCGCGCGCATAATCGCGCCCTGATCCTAAGGCAAGTACCACATCAGTATTAGGCAGACCTACTTCCTCAGGCGCGACGCGAGCTTGATCGCCTCACCAGCGATCCTGATCCCGGTCGAACGCGCGGATTGTGAACCACTGGCCGCAACCGCGCCGGCCCGGCGGCGCAATGGCGCGGTGCCTTGATCGATCCGTTGCAACCCTTCGCGAGCCCCGTCGCTGGCCGCTTCGCGGGTGGTGCGACTGAACGCCAGCGCCAATTCTGCCCCGGCCGCAGCCAGCCCAAGCGCCCGCCCGCCGAGTTTTGATCCGGTGCGCTTTGGCAACAGCGCGCCAAGCAGCAGCCCGGCGCCCGCGCCTGCTGCTACAATCAACCACGGATGCTCACGGGCTAGCGAGCTGAAGTCTTCAGGCGGATAGGCGTCAGCTGGGGCGCGGCGCAGCGGAAGAGTCGGCAGTTGCGCACTCTCGCGCTTCAGGCGTTCCTGCGAGGTCTCAACCCGGCTCTGGATCCTGGCTCGTTTGCTGTCGGCATCACTCACGCTGAAGGCTCCTCATCCTGCTGCGTTTCAGCAATAGGTTCGCCATCCTGAACCGCCGCTGGCGCAAATAGTTCCTTTGCCAGATTGAACAACGGCGCCCTGAACACCCAGACCAGCAAGGCTCCGGCCGTGGCGGCGATGATGCCCTTGCTATCCTTGGCAACGTCAAGCCCGGTATCGAGCGTCTTGAACACCTCACTCTGCGCCTTGGCCTTGATCCGCCCGCCAATGCTGCGCGCAGTGAGATCGGCTTTGACCTGCGCCAGCCGGGTATCGAACAACCCGCGCGCTGAGCCGCGCAATCCCCGGTGCTCGGCGAGCTTCTCTTCGGCCTTGCTCACGGCGTAACCTCATTGTCCGCCAACTGCGCCGAGGCCCGTTGCCAGCGGCGTAGCGCAATCCAGGCACACAGCGCCGCTATGGCTAACAGGCCCAAGAAGGCCGCAATTGTTGCCCACAGCGGGCCGATTGCTTCGGCCAGCACCAGCACCAGCCCCAGCACCAATGCCATCAGTGCAAAGAACACCAGCGCCAGCGCCAGCGCGCCCCAGCCAGCCACGCTCTTGGCCGCTTGTCCAGCGACCAAGGCACGCGACTTCTGGTAAGCGAGCTCGGCTTCAAGCAGGGTCCGGCCATCATTGGCAAGCTGACGCACGTCATCGACCAGCGATCGCTCGGCAGCATCCTCAGCAATCAGCGGGGGTTGGTCATCAGCCATGGTCCGGCGCGCGCAGGATCAGGCTTCGTTCGATCCGCCCTTGAACAGGCGAGAGAATAGAAACCCGAACACCGCCGCAATCCCCAGCGCCATGGCTGGGCTTTTGCGGACGAACTGCTTGGCATCATCGCCCAGTTCATTGATGTCCTTGGCTTCGATCTTGGCCGCGGTTTCCTGCATCGTGCGGGCCGCAGTCCGGGCGTAATCGCCGTATTTTGCGCCGAGCTTCTCGTCGATGGTCCCGGCATTGTCGGCCACGATCTGACCAAGGCTGGCGATTGCGTCGCTGGTCTTGGCTTTGCCTTCAACCGCAAGATCGGAAGCGCGAACCTTGGCTTGCCCGGCCAGATCCTTGGCTTCGTCGACCCAGTCACCGCTGCGAGCCGAAATCTGTTCCTTGTAGGCGCCAGCCTTAGCCTGCGCTTCCTTGGTTAGCGCGGTCGCACCGGCGCGGGCGTCCTCGATTGCCTTGGTGAACTTGGCCTTGGCTTCGCCAGTGGGAGCGGCGGCGGTCTTTGCGGCAGCCTTCTTCGTGGCAGGCTTTTTGGCAGCAGTGGTTTTGACGGTATCGGTGGTGGTCTTGGCCATGGCTTGAACCCTTTCTGTGTCCGGGGGGTGGGCGGAGTACGCATGTGGGAGTGCGCGGGGCGCTGTGCAAGTGTCACTATGCTGCCCAAATTGCTGCATTGCAACTTGCCTGCCAAGGCCTGACTGCTAATGAGCCGCCATCAGCCTAGCAGGAGCAAGCCCGCCATGACCGCGATCATCGATATTCACGCCCGCGAAGTGCTCGACAGCCGGGGCAATCCCACGGTCGAAGTCGATATCCTGCTCGAGGACGGCAGCTTTGGCCGCGCGGCGGTGCCATCAGGTGCATCGACCGGCGCGCATGAAGCGGTGGAACTGCGCGATGGTGACAAGAATCGCTATCTGGGCAAGGGCGTCCTGAAAGCAGTTCAGGCCGTGAATACCGAGATCAGCGACGCTTTGCTGGGCTTTGACGCCGAAGATCAGCGCGATCTTGATGCGCGGATGATTGAGCTCGACGGAACCGAAAGCAAAGCCCGGCTGGGTGCCAATGCGATCCTCGGCACCTCGCTGGCGGTGGCGAAAGCGGCTGCAGCGGCGCGCGGCCTGCCGCTCTACAGCTACATCGGCGGCGTTTCGGCTCATGTCCTGCCGGTGCCAATGATGAACATCATCAACGGCGGTGAACACGCCGACAACCCGATCGATTTTCAGGAATTCATGATCATGCCGGTCGGCGCACCGACTTTGGCTGAGGCAGTTCGCTGGGGCAGCGAAATTTTCCACACCTTGAAGAAGGGCCTCCACGACAAGGGCCTGGCAACTGCGGTGGGTGACGAGGGCGGCTTTGCTCCGAACCTATCGAGCACCCGCGCCGCGCTCGATTTCATCATGGAATCGATCGCCAAGGCCGGGTTCAACACCGACACCGAAATCAAGCTGGCGCTCGATTGCGCCGCGACCGAATTCTTCAAGAACGGTAAGTACGAAATCAGCGGCGAGGGCCTCTCGCTCAGCCCGGTCGAGATGGCCGATTATCTGGCCGCGCTGACCGCGGACTATCCGATTGTCTCGATCGAAGATGGCATGGGCGAAGACGATTTCGAAGGCTGGAAGGCGATTACCGACAAGATCGGCAACAAGGTCCAGCTGGTGGGAGACGACCTGTTCGTGACCAACCCCAAGCGTCTGACGATGGGCATCGATAAGGGTCTGGCCAATTCGATTCTGATCAAGGTCAACCAGATCGGCACACTGTCCGAAACGCTGGACGCTGTCAGCATTGCCAACCGCAATGCCTATACCGCAGTGATGAGCCACCGTTCGGGCGAAACCGAAGATTCGACCATTGCCGATCTCGCGGTTGCAACCAACTGCGGGCAGATCAAAACGGGTTCACTCGCCCGGTCGGACCGGCTTGCAAAGTACAACCAGCTGATCCGGATCGAGGAGGAACTGGGCGACGCCGCGCACTATGCCGGGGCCGGGGCGTTTGGCCGGCTGGCCTGATCGGGCTTTCAGCCGGCGCGCAACAATTCCGTTTGCGCACTGCTTAATTCTCGGCATAGTCCTCCCCAAGGTCGCGCTTGGGGGTAACAATGCCAGCCAAAGCCGAAATGACCGCACGCCGCAATTGGCGTGATCGTTTCCTCGATTCTGTTGAACGGCTCGGCAATGCTTTGCCCGACCCAGTTGCGATCTTTGTCATTATCATCGCTATGTTGATGCCAGGCTTCGTGCGGTGGATGCACCGCCCGCGCTGTTGCCGTCGTTGTTGACGACCCCGTCGGCCTCGCTCGATTTCCTGATCGCCTCAGGCTCGGCCCAGCGGCAAGCGTGACATTTCAATTGCCAGTTAAGTAACCTTCCAAGTCCATTGTCAGTATGGTCCCGGTGCTTTAGCCGTTCGGTTAAATAAGAAGAGAGAGGAGCTGGATGAACGCGATTCCATCGCATCCTGAAGCCGTCCAGCCCGATTGGTTGACCGCGCAATTGCGCGCTTCGGGCGTCTTAACAGATGGCGCCGTTACGGCGATTCGGTGGGAGGCGATCGGAACCGGTCAGGTCGGGGATTCGGCGCGGTTTCATCTGAGTTACGATCGGCCAGGGGCAGGGCCAGCGACCGTTGCGGGGAAGTTTCCGGCGGCCGACGAAACCAGCCGCAGTACGGCCGGGGCGTTCAGGCTTTACGCCAAGGAAGTCGGCTTCTACCGGGAAATTGCGCCGCATTTGGGCGTACGGGTACCGCAGGTTCTGGCTGCCGAAATTGCTCCAGACAATGTCGATTTTGTCCTGATCTTCGAGGATCTGGGCCCGGCTCGCGGCGGAAATCAATTATCCGGCTGCTCAGTTGCCGATGCCCGCGCCGGGATCTGCCAAGCCGCTGCCATCCACGCGCCCAGTTGGAGCAATTCGGCCCTGATCGATCTGGAATGGCTGGCACCGCTGCCGGGCCAGGTCGATCAGATCAAGGCGCTGTATGGGCAAGCCCAGATCATCTTCGAGGAACGTTACAAGGACCTGCTTGAGCCTGAATTCATGGCGCTATGTGGGGCGCTGAACGAAGCGCGCGGCGATTGGTTTGGGCATGACGGCGGCTTTCGCAGCATCATTCACGGGGATTTCCGGCTCGACAACCTGTTGTTCGATATCAAAGGCGGCACGGAAGAGATCGCGGTGCTGGACTGGCAGACGGTGGCGGCGGGCAATCCGCTAACCGATATCGGATACTTCATGGGCACCGGGATCGGCGATGCGCTGCGCAGAGCCCATGAGGATGAATTGCTTGAACTCTACTGCGCCGAGATGACCGCACGCGGGGTCGGGTTGTCGCGCCATGCGATCTGGGATGACTACGTCCTTGGTGCGCTCAGCGGAGTTTCGACCGCCGTGTTCAGCGCGGCCTTTGTCGAACGAACCGAACGTGGTGACGCCAATTTTCTTTCGATGGCGCGCGGCGGTTGCGCTTTGGCTTTGGCGCACGGCAGCATGGAAAAATTGAAAGGCTAAGGCAGATGGTTCTTACACGAGGCGCTCTTCGACAAGCTCAGGACAATCGGGAGTATGGATTATGCTGACCAAAGGCGACGATTATCCGCTCCACCAGACGCCTGAGCCGGTGGCCTATGCCGGGACCGACCGCAATTTCTATGACCGTTATTTCTTCAATGGCTATGCCCCCGATGGCTCGGGCTTTTTCGCGGTAGCCTTTGGGATTTACCCGCACCTAAACATCGCCGACGCGCACTTTTCGGCGATCCGTGATGGGGTCCAATACAACCTCCACGCCAGCCGCGAGTTGGGGATGGAGCGGATGGATCTGCAAGTCGGGCCGATTCGGATCGAGATCATCGAGCCGCTGCAAAAGCTACGCGTGACGGTTGATGGCGAAGGGTTGAAGGCCGATCTGACCTTCACCGGCCGCGCCTTTCCCATCGAAGAGCCGCGCTTCATCCACCGGATCGGGCCGCGCACATTTATGGATTACACCCGGATGACCCAGAATGGGCACTACACCGGCTGGATCGAAGTCGACGGTGTGCGCGAGCCCTGCGCGCCGGGCACCGCCGGGACCCGCGACCGCAGCTGGGGGGTGCGCCCGGTCGGCACCCGCGATGAACAGCCGCACGGCACCGGCATGATCCCCGGGTTCTTCTGGCAGTGGACCCCGCTCAACTTCGCCGATCGCAGCGTGTTCTTCCACGTCAATGCCGATGCCAAGGGCAACAAGTGGAACACCCGCGCGGTGATTGCGCCAGATGGCGCCACTGCGGCAGAACTGATCGATGCCGAGGGCGAGATGGCCTCAACCCTCACTGCCGGAACCCGCTGGCCGGGCACAGGCAGCCTGGTGATCGAAGCGCCGGATGGCGACGAGACGCTGACCTTCGAGCCGCTTGGCCGGTTCCAGATGCGCGGGCTGGGCTATACCTCACCCAAGTGGGGGCACGGGCTGTGGCACGGCGCGCTGGCGGTGGAGCGAGAGGATTTGGGCTTGCTTCAATGCGATCCCGGATCGATGGATAACTTTCACGTGCAAATCCCGTGCAAGGTTACAAGTGACAAGCACGGCGAAGGCTTCGGGGTGTTCGAGCAACTGATCCTTGGGCCCTATGTGCCGATGGGACTGAGGGAGTCCATGGACCTTGGCTGATCCACAAAAGATATCGCGCTGGACATGGGCGGCGACCATTTCGGTTGGCCTGATTGTCGGCCTGCTGAGCGGCTGGTGGGCGATCACTCGCGGGATGGGCGGAGATAACTACAACGGCTGGCATGGCAGCAGCGTCACCGGATCGGCCGATGCCGGACCTTGGCTGCGTGCGCGCGTGGCGATCAGCGGGCTGCTGGCGCTCAACAAGAGCCAGGCGATCTACTTCACCCGCACGACCGACGACGGCGGAGAGCCGCTGCGGGAAGAATGCAATTACCGGATCAACGGCCGACCGCTGCCGGGGCAGTGGTGGTCGGTGACGGTCTATGCGGCCGACAATTACCTGCCGCTCAATGACGACGATGCACTGTCGTTCGATGCGACCGAAGTCAGCCCCGACGCTAACGGGAGGTGGAGTGCTATCCTTTCGTCCGTTCGGCCCGATGGCTCGCCCTGGGCCTCTACCCGCAACGCCGGCAACTTCGACATTACCCTGCGGATCTACCAGCCAAGCGTGCAGGCGCAGGAGGACTTTGCCACGATCGCGATGCCCAAGGTCACTAAACTGAACTGTGGAGGCAAAGCATGAACCGCCGCGCCAAACTGATCCTGACGTTCCTCTCCGCTGCCGCAATCGGGCATGTCGGGCTGGTGCTGTTCGTGCCGCATTTTCTAATGAACGTGGCGATGGGCCGGGTCTCGCAGGACGGAAAGCTGATCAACCAGTTCGGCTTCGGTTCGCGCACCACGCAGAATTCCCGCAATATCGTGCGGCCTTCGCCGGACCTGGCTTATTCGACCTGCGCCTATGACCTGTCGAACGGACCATTGCTGATCGAAGCTGCGCCTAGCCCGGATGCGGGCTATCTCTCGATCTCGGTCTTTGCCGCCAATACCGACAATATCGCGGTGTTTGATAGCAGCCAATCGCCGGACGGGATCCGCTTTGTGCTGGCACGCGAAGGTCAACCGACCCCAGCAGGCGCCAAAGTGGTCATTTCCCCGTCGAACCGCGGGATCGTGCTGGATCGGCGGCTGGCCCCCAACGCGGAATTGTTCGCTGCAGCGGACGAGGCACGTCGCGGCGACAAGTGCGCGGCGATCGGATCAAAGCCGAACCAGTAAGGCAGCAGCCCCCACCGCGATCAGTGCAGCGCCCACAAGGCGCGGTTTGCCAACCTTTTCTTTCAGGAATAGCCAGGCAATCAGCACACCGAACAAGATTGAACTTTCCCGCAAGGCGGCCAGACGCGGGACATCTCCCAACCGGTAGGCCCACAGCGCAAGACCATAGGTAACCAGCGACAAGGCCCCGGCGATCAGCCCGGGCTTCCACTGACTGCGCGCGGCAATCACAAAGCGGGGGCCGCGCCAAATGGCAAAGATCGCGCCTATGCCGAAGCCCAGCATCACGAACACCCAGACGATATAGCTGAACGCCGATGGCGCGGCGCGGACACCCTTGGCGTCAATCACGGTGTAAGCGGCGATAGTAACGCCTGTCGCCAATGCCCAAAGCAAGGCCCGCTTGCTCGGAGCGTTCCACCAGGCGACGAGCGCTGTTCCGGTACTGACCAGCGCAATACCAAGGGCAACGCCTGGGCTGATCGGATCGCCCAACCAAAGCACCGAAATCATGGCTGCGAGCACCGGCGCGGTCCCGCGCATCACCGGATAAACTGCGCTCATATCGGCGCCTTCGAAGGCCTTGATCAGACAGATCAGGTAAACCAGATGGACCGCAAACGAGGCAAACAGCCACGGCCAAGCGCCGTGGGGCAGGGGAACCAGAAAGGCAAAAGGGAGGATCAACAAGGCGCTTGATCCGTCAATCAGGGCCCGGCTCGACATCTTGTCGCCGCCAGATTTGAGCACCGCATTGACCACCGCATGGGACGCGCCCGATGCCAGCATCAGCAGTGCCGCAAGGTCGATCACAAGGCCTGGGTCAGCCGATCGAGCTGCTCGGCCGAAAGTGTCAAGCTTGCCGCTCCGCACAGTTCGCGAATCTGTTCTGCTGTGGTGGCGCTGGCAATCGGCGCGCCGATGCCGGGCTGAACCCGCAGCCAGGCCAGCGCGATCTGGGCGAGGGAGGCACCAGTTTCGGATGCGACCGTGTCCATAACTGCCAGCATTGGCGCGCCGGTTTCAATCAGTTTGGCCATGCGGGCACCGCGCACCGATTTGCCCAGGTCGGCTTCGGTCCGATACTTGCCGGTCAGAAAGCCGTTCGCGATGCCATAAAAGGGGAGCATCGCGACGCCGCGACCAGTACACAGCTCTTGCAAATCGGGTCCATATGCAGCGCGAGAAACCAGATTGTATTCGTTTTGCAGCGCGCTGAACGGCATAGCGCCAGTTGCGCTCGCCACATCGAGAGCTGCTGTCAGCCGCGCCGCGTTGAAGTTGGACGCGCCGAGCGAGCGAACCTTGCCGGTTTTCACCGCGCCGTCGAAGGCTGCGACAATGTCTTCGACAGCCAGCTCTTCATAGTCGCGATGCGCGTAGTAGAGATCGACATAGTCGGTCTGAAGCCGTTCGAGCGAGGCATCGAGCGAGGCCAGGACCCGCGCCGGCTCGTACAGCTCCTTGCTGCCCAGCATCCCGGTTTTGGTGTGCAATTTCATTTCGGTGCGCTTGCCGCTGGCCGCGAACCATTTGCCCAGCACTGTTTCACTTTCGCCGCCCTTGTGACCCGGCACCCACGCCGAATAGACATCGGCGGTATCGATCATTCGCCCACCGGCTTCGTAAAAGGCGTCAAGCACAGCAAAACTGGCGTCTTCGTCAGCCGTAAAGCCGAATACGTTTCCGCCCAGAACAAGCGGGATGCCAGCGATCGCGGGGTGTGAGCTCATGCAAACTTCTCCTTCAGCGCCAGCAGTGCCAGCGCAGCCTTGGCCGCTTCGCCGCCCTTGTCCTTTTGCGTAGGATCCGCCCGAACCAGCGCCTGCTCTTCGTTCTCGACCGTCAGGATGCCGTTGCCGATGGCAATGCCATCCATGGTCAGCGCCATGATCCCGCGCGCGCTTTCGCCCGCGACAATTTCGAAGTGATAAGTTTCACCCCGGATCACTACGCCGATGGCGACAAACCCGTCATACTCGCCAGATTGTTCGGCCAACGCGATCGCGCCAGGAATTTCAAGCGCGCCAGGGACGGTCAGAACGTCGGACTTGTGCCCTGCCGCTTTCAGCGCCGCTTTGGCACCCGCCACCAGCATATCGTTGAGATGGTCATAAAACCGGGCTTCGACGATCAGAAACTTGGCCATGAAACTTACTCCGCTGGAATGGCGCGTTCGCCAACGATGTTGAGGCCATAGCCTTCGATCGCGACAACATTACGGTGGGCATTGGACAGCAGGATCATCTCATGAACTCCCATGTCGGCCAGGATCTGGGCGCCGATGCCATAGGTCCGCAGATCCATGTCGGGGGCAGCCCCTCCGCCGGCTTCGCCACTGCCTTCGGTTGGACGGATCAGCAGGACGATCAGGCCTGAGCCGTGACGGCCAATTTCAGCCATCGCCCGCTGCAGCGTCCGCTTCTTGGGTCCGGGCTGGCCCAGCATATCGTCGAGAATCGAGATGGTGTGGACCCGCGCCAGCGTTGGCTCGGCCGGATCAACCTGGCCCATCTGCAACACGAAGCTGTCGGTCCCATCGACTTTGTTGCGGAAGGTGATGAGCTTCCACTTGCCGCCGTAGTCCGAAGTGAACGGCACCTCAGCAATACGCTGCACCAAATGGTCATGCTTGCGGCGGTATTCGATCAAGTCGCGGATCGTGCCCATCTTGAGGCCATGCTGACGCGCGAATGGGACCAGATCGTCCATCCGGGCCATTGTCCCGTCCTCGTTCATGATCTCACAGATCACACCCGAAGGGTTGAGCCCCGCAAGCCGTGAAATATCGACCGAAGCCTCGGTGTGCCCGGCGCGAACTAGAACGCCGCCATCGCGGGCAATCAGCGGGAAGACGTGGCCGGGCGTTACGATATCGTCGCGGCCCTTGCCGGCATCGATTGCCACGGCGACGGTGCGGGCGCGGTCGCCAGCGGAAATGCCAGTGGTTACCCCTTCGCGCGCTTCGATCGAGACGGTAAAAGCCGTTTCGTGGCGGGTCCCGTTGTTCCGGCTCATCAGTTCAAGGCCAAGCTGCTCGGTCCGCGCCTTGGTCAGCGTCAGGCAGATCAGCCCGCGGCCGTGGGTGGCCATGAAGTTTACCGCATCGGGGGTGGCCATTTGCGCCGGGATCACCAGATCGCCTTCGTTCTCGCGGTCTTCGTCATCGACCAGGATGAACATCCGGCCATTGCGAGCCTCTTCGATGATTTCCTCGATCCCGACTAGCACCGGCTCCTCATCGCTGTCCCACAGGCAGCGTTCGAGCTTGCGCAGGGTATCGGTGGTGGGGTTCCAGCCGTCCTCGGTACAATCGCGCAAGGTGTTGGCATGAAGCCCGGCCGCCCGGGCCAGACCAGCGCGCGACATGCCCCCATCGGTGACGAGGCGGCGGACGCGATCAATTATGGTGTTCGACATGCGACTCCGAATATCACATTAAAATGTGATGTCCAGACCGCAGATCACATTCCGGCGGATCAATCGCCCTTGAACACTGGCTTCCGCTTTTCGAGGAAGGCGCTGACCGCTTCGGCATTGTCCTTGGTGGCGTGCGCGACGGCCTGCATCGCGGCCGACATTTCGAGCACCTGGCCGATGCTCATCGACTGAGCATCCCAGATCAGCCGCTTGGCCATCCGCACGGCAAAGCCGGGGTTGCAGGCAATCCGCCGGGCAAAGGCGCGGGCAGCGTCCATCAAATCGGCGTCGGGCACAACCTGATTGACCAGCCCGATCTTGAGCGCTTCAGCGGCGTCGATCGTCTCGCCGGTTAAAGTCAGTTCGGCGGCCTTGGAAAAACCGACGATCCGCTGGATCAGCCAGGCCCCGCCATCACCGGGGATGATCCCGAGCTTGACGAAGCTTTCGGCGAACTTGGCGCTTTCGCCCGCCACGCGCAGATCACACATGCAGGCGAGATCGAGCCCCGCGCCGATTGCCGGGCCATTTACCGCCGCAATCACCGGCACTTCCAGCGCGGCAAAGGCCAGCGGCAGACGCTGGATTCCGCTCTTGTAATTGCGCCGCGTCCGCGCCGGCAGACTGGCGTTGAGCCCGCCCGAATCCGGCAGCATCGCTTTCAGGTTACCGCCGGCCGAAAAGGCCGAACCAGCGCCGGTCAGGATCGCGACCCGGACTGCGGGATCGTCCTCCATCTTGGCCAGTGTATCGAGCAGCACATCGATCAGATCGAGGTCCGAGATCGGATTGCGCAGTTCGGGCCGGTTGAGCGTGATCGTGGCAATACCATCGGCGTCGAGCGAATAGAGGACGGGGCTGTCCATGGGCGTGATCTCTCCAAATCAGGTCGTGGTTGCGGCTTTGGCACGGCGCTGGCGGGCCGACAACCACCATGTCAGCGTCATACCCGCCAGCAGGGCCAGCAGCACGGCGGGCAGGGGCGGTATCCCGGCGAGATGCGCACTGCGCAGCACGGGCACGTGCACCGCATAGAGCGGGAATGACAGCATTCCTGACCACACCGCCCAGCGCGGCGCACCCTTTAGCTGGAGCCCCCCGGCGATCAGCAGCGGGCAGATGAGCGCAATGAACAGCAGGTCAAAGCCCCAGCCAAAAGCCGCAAACGGCGCCAGCATCAGCAGCGGCAGGACCACAAAGGACCAGGCGGCGGGGACGCCGATCAGCGGCTGGTCCTGCCACCAGCGCCACAGCAGCACGCCGCAGGTATAGGCCGCGAGGCTTCGAACCAGCGCCGGGCCAAAATGCGGGGCGAGGGCGCCGAAATCGACGTCACCCTTGATCCGGGCGAAGGCCGCGAGCAGCACCAAGAGGCCCCCCGCCAGTGCCAGCAGCGACCTGTTCGAAAGCCGCCAGAGCAGCGCCGCATGAACCGCATTGGCGACCAGCTCATAAAAGATCGACCAACCGGGACCATTGAGCGGAAACAGCTGGTTGTCCAGCGGGGCAGGAACCAGCGCCAGATTGAGCGCAAAGGCCGCCAAAAACACGAGCGGTTCACCGCCTGCCGCCCACCACAGATAAGGGATGCCGATCAGGCTGCCGATCGCCATGGTCAGCCATAACCGCCGGTAGCGCAGCTGGACGAAACCCGCCGTGCCAAGCCCACTTGCCATCCGCCCTTCGTAGGTTCGGGCCATGACATAGCCCGACAGCATCATGAAGAAATCGACCGCGAGATAGCCCTTGGCCCACCAATCGGGGAACGCGGCATAGGTGGCATGGGCATGAAACCCGACCACGCTGAGCGCCGCGATCCCGCGCAGGCCATCAAGTCCGTAGACCCGGCCCGGCGCGCTCATGGTAGCAGCCGCTCGATAAACCAGAAGCTGGCGGTGATGCCGATGACATAGGTGGCCGTCACGGTCGCGGGGCGCAGCTTTGCGGGACTATAGCGGCGCAGCAGCGTGAGCAAAGCCAACACTGCCGCGACGATCAGCAGCTGTCCGGCCTCAACCCCCAGATTGAAAGTCAGCAGCGCGGTCGGCACGTCGCTTTCCGGCAGGCCAATCTCGCGCAGGGCCCCGGCAAAGCCGAACCCGTGGATCAGCCCGAACAGGAACGCGACAATCCAAGGCGCGCGTTCGGTCAGATTGGGCTTGTCGGGATCACTTTTGACGATCTCAACCGCCAGAAACACGATCGAAAGCGCAATCAGCGCCTCGACCGGGGCCTGGGCCAGCCCGACAAAGCCCAAGGTCGATCCGGCCAGCGTGATCGAATGCGCCACCGTGAACGCGGTCGCCGCCTTGATCACCGCACCAGCGCGTCCGATCAGAAGGACCAGCGCGATCACGAACAGCAAGTGATCATAGCCCTCGAGGATATGGATGATCCCCAGCACGAAATAGCTACGCGCGACTTCCCAGCCATCGGGCACGGTCTTCACCGCGACCATCGCCAGTTTCTGCGTCAGACGCGCCGCCTGAACCGGCCGATTAAGCGGGGCGACGCGGAGCAGGGCATCGGTAAAGGCAGCGTCCATGCCTGAAAGGCCGACTTGCGATCCGGCCAGATCCTTGCTGCAGGTCAGCCGGCTTTCAGCGACCAGCACCAGGCCTTCGACCCGGGCCTGCGGCGGCGATTGGGTGCAGAACTCCGGAAAGGCCGGACGGGTGCGCGTGGCGAGGCCGCCCAGAACCGGGGCCTTCCAGACCAGTTTCCAGTGCTGGGCATCCTGCTGGGTAAATTCGAGATAGCCGGGGCGCAGCTCGTCGGCCTGAGCGGGCAGGGCGGCCAGTAAGGCCAAAAGCGACAGAGCAATGCGCGCCAGCCAGCTCACTTCGGCAGCTCGATCACCACATCATAGCCCTTGAGGATCCGGGCATAGGCATCGCTCTGCGCCTTGGTGGTGGCAGCGGCGCGCCAGTCGTTCTCGACCCGCTGGCGGACTTTGACCAGAACTGGCGGCTGCGCGGCGCCGCGTTTGGTCACCCGGACGATGTGCAGGCCAAGCCCCGAAGCGACCGGTCCGGACCATTGCCCGGTCGGCTGACCCCGCAGGGCTAGCGTGAATTCATCGCCAAACTGCGCAGCAATGTCTGCGCTCGATGCATCGCTGAACTTGCCGGGAATCGGGATCGGCAAGATCGGCACGGTCCCGCCGCTGCGCAGGATCGGCAGCTGCTGTTCGGCCGTGCGGCGCGTGTCTGGCGTATCGGCCCCCAGAAAGATCTGCTCAAAGCTGGTCAAGGGATCCTCGGCATAGCGCGCCGGGTCCTTATCAATCAGCGCCTGCAGTTCGGCGTCGCCGGGGGTCTTGGTTTCGGCATCGGCGACCGCAAGGCTCTCCATCTTGCGGCGCATCCGGCGGACCACCACTTCGTCGCCTTCATCCAGGCCCAGCGCGAGCGCTTCGCGGTAATAGACCTGATCCTGCACCCAATCGCGGATCAGCCCGTCGGTTTCGTCTTTGGTCGGCATCCGCCGAAAGCTGTCATAGAATCGGCTGACCAGACCGCCGACCACCCGCTCATCGACCACAATCCGCCGCTCACCCAGATCGGGCGCGCGGCCCGAAAGCAGCGTGAAGACCAGCGCGCCGGCGATCAGGAAATGGACCAGCGGTTCCTTGATGAGCCGCCGGGCAGTGTCTTTGATGGTCATCGGGTCAAGCCGGATTGTACCAGATCGCCGATGTATAAGCGCGCTCCTGTTGTTTCAGGGGGATTTCCGGCGGCAGTGTTAGCTTATACTTGACCGCGTCATAGGCCATCCAGGTCGGCGTCGGGATCTGCAGCACGCGGACGTAATAGAATGCGCGCTGTTTCGGATCGAATTCCGGATCAGACCAGACCGCCGCCAGAGTCGGCGCGCCGATGGTGTTTTGATATGTCGCAGTGGCTAGATCGATCGTGTCGCCGACGGCCGGAATCTCGCCGCCGCTCAGCGGCCGCTCGGCCATATCGCTCCACACCACCTCAAACACTTTCTCATGACTTTTCCCGGCGGCATCGACCCAGCCTTTGATGATCTGGACTCGGTCAAGATTGCCGTCCTGCGGGTCTTTCAGCGCGGATACGATGAAGCTGGGGGCATCCTTGCCACCGGCTTTCAGATCGCCGCCCATCGGCACCCCCCGGGCGTAGCCGGCCTTGACCCAGTCGCCGTTCAGATCTTCAGCCTTGAAGTCCCAGCCGCCGAACAGCCGCACGGTCATCCGCGGGCCGGTGGTGGCATAAACTTCCTTGCGCATCATGGCGTCGAAGATCGCCTCGCGGCTGTTCGATGTGGCCCAGACGGCGGCATAGCCGCTGGCGAGTGATTGCCAGTTCATCCGACCGGAATTGACCCCCGGCACAAACCCGGCGGTGGCGCGATTGGCACTGGGCTCAACGCCGGTGTGCTTGCCGAAGAAGTTGTTCTCTTCTGGTGTCGAGAGCGAAGTGTGGCTGTCCGTCGATCCGATCACGCCGAACTTGTAGGGGTTCACTCCCGTGCGGGTTTCGATCAGCAGCCCGCGCTTCAGCGCCTCGCGGACATAGGAGCCGGGCAGGTCTGATTGATTGGTTTTGATATTGCCGAGCAAGTTGGCCTGATCCCAGCCAGACGTGCCATATCCGGCGAACTCATCGTTGGGCGACATGAACGGGTGCGCTTCGCTGTCGCCCTTGATCTGGGTGATTTCCACAACCGGCTCATGCGCGGCGCGGCGACGAGCATATTCAGCGGTGATCGGGCCGCCGCCCGGTTCGGTCATCATCCACATCAACCCGTTGGACATGTTGCCATTGTGCGGGATCGCCAGCACCTTGCCGCCGGTGTCCTTTTCATAGGCGTCCATCTTGTCCCACAGACTGTCAGGCCACAGCGTGCCTTCCGGGTCCCACGGCATGATCTTTCCAACCCGGTCCTTGCCATCGCGGAAGATGATGTTGCGGTGCAGGTTATTGCCGGTCTGCATCAGGGTATATTCAAAGCCCATGAAAGCGGTGAATTTGCCTGGCTCGTTATAGCGTTCGACCGTATCGAGGTGCGAATCCCACAGCTTGCGCATCCGCTCCTTGCCTTTGACCGGATCATTGAGTGCGGTGGGGAAGGTTCCGCCGGCCCGCGCCGCCAACATCTCGCCGACCGCTTTCATCGACCCTTCGGGGCCCTCGTGCATCATATCGTACCAGCGCAGCGCGGTCGGGTCGGTGATCATGATCCGCGGCGCATCGTAGAGCGCCTTGGTTGCACCCATACCCTCAGCATGGTCAGAGATAACCAGAAAATCGAGGGGGCGGGCGAGCTTAGCCTTGCTGCCGGTGGTCGCGGCAACCTCCTCACCGCGAGCAAAACGTAGGGCGGCTTCCGGATCGAGCCGGGTGCCGAACCCGAAAGCATCGACTGAATTGCTGGTGTGAAGGTGCGTATCGCCCCAAAATACCTGCTCAGGATAGGTCGCGTTCTTGACCTCAGCCTTGCCGGCTTCGGGCTGCCTGACGCCATCACATCCCGTGACAAGTCCGGTCGAGGCGAGCAGCGCTGCCGCGATGAGAAGTTTGTTGCGCATGTCTATCGCTCCTAGGCCGGGTTGTACCAGATCGGCGAGGTATAGCCGCGTTCCTGCTGGATCAGCGGGATCGAGGCGTCAAATTTCAGTTTGAACCGGACCATGTCATAATTGACCCAGCTCGGCGTAGGGATTTCCAGCACCCGGACGTAATAGAACGCGCGGTGTTTCGGATCGAATTCGGGATCGGTCCAAACGCTGGCCAGAACCGGCGCGCCGATTGTGTTCTGGTACGTTGCAGTTGCGGTGTCGACGGTGTTGCCTACCGGGGGAAGCTTCCCACCGTTCAGCTTTCGCTGATCGGCACTGGCCCAGACCACTTCGAAGATTTTCTCGTGCGATTGACCGGCGGCATCGACCCAGCCCTTGATCACCTGAACCCGGTCGAGATTGGCGCCCTGCGGGTCCTTTAGCGCCGAAACGATGAAGCTGGGGGCTTGGCCCTGACCAGGCTTGAGATCGCCACCCATCGGCACGCCGCGGGTGTATCCGGCCTTGACCCAGTCGCCGCTCAGGTCTTCGGCCTTGAAATCCCAGCCGCCAAACACCCGCAGCACCATTCGCGGGCCGGTGGTGCCGTAAACCTCCTTGCGCATCATCGCATCGAAGATCGCCTCGCGGGTGTTGGAAGTGGCCCAGACCGCAGCATAGCCGCTGGCCAGATAGTTCCAGCCGACCCGCTCATCTTTGCGGCCCAGTCCCTGGCTCTTGGTGGTCCGACTGGGCATTGGTTCGGCACCGGGATGCTTGCCATAGTAGTTATCGTCATCGGCAGTGGCCAGCGAGGTATGGCTGTCGGTTGAGCCAACTACGCCAAATTTGTAAGGGTTCACGCCGGTCCGCTGCTCGATCAGCAGACCGCGCTTTAACGCTTCCCGGGCATAAGAGCCCGGCTGCATATCGGGCGTGGTCTTTTCCGAATAGTCGAGGTTGCCCAGCTCCCATCCGGCATCGCCAAAGCCGGCGAACTCGTCGTTGGGCGACATGAACGGGTGACTTTCGCTGTCGCCCTTGATCTGGGTCACTTCCACCAGCGGTTCACGCGCAGCCCGGCGGCGGGCATAGGCGGCGCTCATCGGTCCGCCAGTGGGGTCGGTCAACTGGAACATCATCCCGTTCGACAGGTTCGAATTGTGCGGGATCGCCAGCGCTTTGCCACCGGTCTTTTTTTCGTAGGCGTCCATGTAATCCCACAGACTGTCCGGATAGATGTTGTCGAGCGAGGCCAGCGGCATGAACTCGGAAACTTTGCTCCCGCCATCGCGGAAAACCACATTGCGGTGCAGATTGTTGCCACGGTTCATCAGCGTATATTCAAACCCGTGGAAAGCCGAGAATTTGCCGGGTTCGTTGTAGCGATCAACCACGGCAATGTGGGCAAACCAGTTCTTGCGGAGCCGCTCCGCCGCACCTTCGGGGTTGAGCAATTCGGGCGGCAGGCTGTTCTTGGCCTTGGCATCGATAATCTCGCCGACAGCCTTCTGCGATTGCTCCGGCCCTTCGTGCATCATGTCATACCAGCGCAGCATCAATGGGTGCGTGATGAACGAGCGCGGAGCGTTGTAGAGGTCCTTGATCGTGGAAAAGCCGTCCGAATGGTCAGTGATCACCAGAAAGTCGAGCGGACGGGCCAGCTTGGCCTTGATCCCGGTCGAGGAGGTAACTTCTTCCCCGCGCGCAAAGCGCAGCGCCGCTTCGGGATCGAGCCGATTGCCAAAACCAAAGGCGTCGGGGGAATTCGATGTGTGGAGGTGGGTATCGCCCCAATAGACCCGCTGGGGAAAGGCGGCCTGGCTGGTCGCTTCAGCCTCTGGCGCGGCTGGCTTGGTCTGATTGCAGCCTCCGACCAACGCGCTGGAGCCCAACAACAGTGCAGCCATGACTAAGGCCTTGCGCATCTTCCAACCCCTCCAGCCCCAGTTTTGAAAAGCAACTTGCCAGCTTGACGGTGCAGGTCAAGCTTTCAACGGCTCAAAGTGGTGCGGAACTGGCGCGTGATAGCGGTATGGGGTTAGCGGCCAATCGGTTGCTTCAATGCCGTGTGAGCGCCGCTTTGCTACTCGACAGGAGCGAAGCTCCCGCTCGGTTCGTCAAGCAAATGCAGCACACCATCAGAGATCGCAAAGAACGCGCCGGTCAGGCGCAGTTCGCCGCTTCGTTCCTTGCTGCGGACACACGGAAAGCTGCGCAAATTGGTGAGGCTGACTTGGACACCGGCCTGCTCCATAGCCAGTTCGGCAGGACGTCCAGTGGTGCCGTGCTTGGCCACCACCTGTTCGCGCGCATCATCGAGTAGCGCGATCCAATCGGCAATGAAGCCGCCTTGACCCGGTTCGGTGCCATAGAGCTCGCGAGTCAGCGCCGCCTTGCAGCCACCGCACATGCCGTGACCCAGCACCACGATCTCTTTAACTTTCAGCACCTGCACTGCGAATTCCAGAGCAGCGGATACGCCGTGGTGTCCGGGCGTCGTCTCGAACGGCGGAACCATTGCGGCGACATTGCGCACGACAAACACTTCGCCCGGATCAAAATCGAACACCTGCGATGGATCGACCCGGCTGTCCGAACAGGCGATGACCATCACTTGCGGTTCTTGCCCTTCTCGCAGTGCAGCCCAGCGATCGCGATTTGGACCCCAAGCGAAAGAACGAAACCTGCGGTAGCCGTCAATCAGCCGGTCGAGGCCGGTGGTGTTTGCGCTGTTCATGGCCTGCCTAATGGCGCCAGAAATTCTGACTGGCAAGCGCGCGTGCATGCGCCTATCTGGGCGCCATGAACGACCTCTCCAATGTCCCCGCGACCGAGCCGCGCCAGCGCAAGCCTGACTGGATCCGGGTCAAGGCTCCGACCAGCAAGGGCTATGGCGAAACCCGCCAGCTGATGCGCGACCTTAAGCTCAATACCGTATGCGAAGAAGCGGCTTGCCCCAATATCGGCGAATGCTGGACCAAAAAGCACGCCACAGTGATGATCCTGGGTGACATCTGCACCCGCGCCTGTGCGTTCTGCAACGTCAAGACCGGGATGCCGCGCGCCGTCGATCCGCTCGAACCGGAACACGTCGCGCTGGCGGCTGCCAAGCTGGGGCTTGAGCATATCGTGATCACCTCGGTTGACCGCGATGACCTTCCCGATGGCGGGGCCGGGCAGTTCGTCAAGGTGATCAAGGCACTGCGGGCCAATACCCCCGATACCACGATCGAAATCCTCACCCCGGACTTTCGCGGCAAGATGCGTGAAGCGGTCGAAGCCATCGTCGCAGCCGGGCCGGACGTCTATAACCACAACCTGGAAACCGTCCCGCGGCTTTACCCGACGATCCGCCCCGGTGCGCGTTACTACGCCTCGCTGCGCCTGCTGGACGAGGTCAAGCGCCACGATCCGCTGGTCTTCACCAAAAGCGGAATCATGCTCGGGCTCGGCGAGGAGCGGCTGGAAGTCCATCAGGTGATGGACGACATGCGCAGCGCCGGGATCGATTTCATGACCATGGGGCAGTATCTGCAACCCACCCAAAAGCACGTCAAAGTGGCCGAATTCGTCACGCCGCAGACCTTTGATGCCTATGGCGCAGTGGCGCGGTCCAAGGGCTTTCTACAAGTCGCGGCCAGCCCGCTGACCCGCTCCAGCTATCACGCCGGTGATGATTTCCGCCAGATGCGGGCCGCACGGCAGGCTCAGGTGGCACGGGCTCGATAGCGTGCTGGTCTTTGGCTCCAGTCCCGCTCAGGCTGAGCCTGTCGAAGGCCACGCCGCAAACGCAAACCTCGCGTGCGGGCTTCGACAGGCTCAGCCTGAGCGGGGTTTGGAATAAGGCCGTGCCCGGTATTCGCGAAACTCGCCAGCTGCGCTGGTCGCCCGAACAGATGTTCGATCTGGTCGCTGATGTCGCCCGTTATGGCGAGTTTCTGCCATGGGTGGTGGCGACCCGGGTTCAGTCGGACAGCGAGACCGAGATGGTCGCCGATATGTTGATCGGCTTCAACGCGCTGCGCGAAAAGTTCACTTCAAAAGTGATCAAGAGCCGGCCAGACCGGATCGAAGTGATCTACATCGACGGGCCGATGCGCGATCTCGACAATGTCTGGCACTTCAAGCCGATCCCGGGCGGCTGTGAGGTTGAATTTCACGTCGATTTCACGTTCCGCAATGCACTGTTTGAAAAGCTCGCCGGGCAGTATTTTGACCGTGCTTTCCGTAAGATGGTTGGCGCTTTTGAGGAACGAGCTGAAGCGCTTTACGGCAACAACAGTTCGAGCGCGACCAAGACCGCCTGATGCCGGATTTCGGCGCGGGTGGTGCCTTCGAGCAGGCGCTCTTCGGCCACCAGTTCATCGCTGCCGCGCACCGCGCGGGCAAAGACCACGGTTCCGACCGGCTTGAATTCCGAGCCGCCATCGGGCCCGGCAATTCCGCTGACCGCTACCGCCACATCGGCCCGGCTGACCCGCAGTGCGCCCTGCGCCATGGCCCAGGCGCAGGCTATCGAAACCGCTCCAAACGCATCGATGATATCGTTCGAGACCCCCAGACTTTCGAGCTTCGCCTCGTTCGAATAGGTCACAAAACCGCGGTCGAGCACGGCTGACGATCCCGGAACTTCGGTCAATGCAGCGCAGACCAGCCCGCCGGTGCAGCTTTCGGCCAGCGCCACGGTCCGGCCAATCGCCCGGTTCTCGGCAATCACCCGCGCGGCCAGAGCAGTCAGGTCTTCAGGAAGCAAGTTCACAGCTGTGGTAATCCCAATCGCGAATCGCGCGCTGCGCCTTGGTCCTGTTCTACGGGAAAATCCAGCGCTGTTCGCTTAGCCGCGCAATAGCGTGGCGGCGGCCTGAGCCGCGATCCCCTCCGAACGACCTGTAAAGCCCAGCTTTTCGGTGGTCGTGGCTTTGACGCTGACCGCGCTGATATCGGTGCCCAGCAACTCGGCCAAGCGCGCCCGCATGGCTTCACGGTGCGGGCCGATCTTGGGCGCTTCGCAGATCAGTGTCAGATCGACATTGCCGATCCGGTAACCGGCCTCGCCGGCAAGCCCGACAGCATGGGTCAGGAACCGATCAGAACTGGCGCCTTTCCACTGCGGATCGCTCGGTGGGAAGTGACTGCCGATATCGCCTGCACCAATCGCGCCAAGGATCGCGTCGACCAGCGCATGGATCGCAACATCGGCATCGCTGTGCCCGGCCAGGCCCTTGTCATGGGCGATCTTGACCCCGCACAACCACAGCGCTTCGCCGGGGGCGAGGCGGTGGACATCATAGCCGGTGCCGACCCGGACCACCGGGGCAGTGTCGGCGAAATCGTGGGCGAAAGTCAGCTTGTGCAACCGCTCGTCTCCTTCAACCAATGTCACCTCATGCCCGGCAGCGCGGGCAACTTGCGCATCGTCACCCGCCTCTTGCGCACTGTCCCAGGCCCGGTGCGCCGCAAGAATAGCTGCATAATGAAACGCCTGCGGGGTCTGGACCCGGCGCAATACGTCGCGCTGGGCTGGGGCGCCCATCAGCGCGCCATCAGCATGAGCGAGGCTATCGACCACCGGCAGAACCGGGATCGCGCCGGGGGTAAGTTCTAGCGCCGCCAGCAGGCGCTCGATCACCGCGAGCGGAAGGACCGGGCGGGCGGCGTCGTGAATCAGGACCTGCGCGGGGTTTGTCGCCGCCAGCGCCTCAAGCGCCAGCCGGACCGACTGCTGCCGTGTCGCGCCGCCGACTACAATCCTGATCCCAGGAACCCCGGCCAAAGCTTGTTCAGCGAAATCCGCGCCACCAGCGGGCACAGCGACCACAATCGTCGCCACGCCCGCCGCCGCCAGCGTCTCTGCTGAATGCCGAACCACCGGCTTTCCGCGCCACAGCGCGAACTGCTTGGGAAGTGGCTGGTCCGCGCGCAAGCCTGCCCCGGCCGCGACGATCACGGCGGCAACTGCGGGGCGGGAAGGGGCGTCAACCATGCACCGCCGGTATAGGCTTGCCGCGCGCGGAGCAATTCCCTATGTGCTGCCCAAATTTTAGGCACATTGACTATGAACCCGCTTCCACCACCGCCCCGGCTCGACCCGATCATGGTCGGCCCAGTCCAGATCGACTGCCCGGTGATCCTTGCCCCGATGACCGGGGTCAGCGATCTGCCGTTCCGCCGCCTGGTCCGGCGGTTCGGTTCAGGCCTCAATGTCACCGAAATGGTCGCCACTCCGGCGGCGATTCGCGAAACGCGGGTGTCGCTGCAGAAGATCATGTGGGACAAGATCGAAGAGCCAGTCTCGATGCAGTTGGTCGGCTGCGATCCGCTGCAGATGGGTGATGCGGCTAAGCTGGTCGAAGACCGCGGCGCTGCGATTATCGACATCAACATGGGTTGCCCGGTCAAAAAAGTCGTCAATGGCTATGCCGGATCGGCGCTGATGCGCGAAATCCCGCTCGCCACCAAGCTGATCGAAGCGACCGTCAACGCGGTCAAAGTGCCGGTCACCGTCAAGATGCGGATGGGCTGGTGCCATGACAGTCTGAATGCGCCCGAACTCGCCCGGATTGCCGAGGATCTGGGCGCCAAGATGATCACCGTCCACGGCCGCACCCGCAACCAGATGTACAAGGGCGAAGCCGATTGGGCCTTCGTGCGCAGCGTCAAGGAGGCCGTCTCGATCCCGGTGATCGTCAACGGAGATATCTGCAATATCGTCGATACGGCCAAGGCGCTGGAGCAATCTGGCGCCGATGGGGTGATGATCGGGCGCGGCTCCTATGGCCGGCCATGGCAACTCGCCCAGATTATGCACTGGCTGAAAACCGGACAGGAACAAGCCGATCCGACGCTGGGTGAGCAGCTTGATCTGATCCTCGAGCACTACCAGATGATGCTCGATCACTATGGCAGCGATACCGGGGTCAAAATGGCCCGCAAGCATCTGGGTTGGTATATCCACGGCGTGCCCGGATCGGCCAAGTTCCGCAATTTCATCAATTTCATCGCCGATCCTGATGAAGTGATGAAAGCGCTGCGCGAATTCTACGATCCATTTGTCCAGCGTGCGGCGGCCTGATGATCGATGCCCAGCGCCAGCTTGCCAGCCTATCGCTGGCGGTCGTGCTGCTGGCGCCCGAGCAAAAGATCGCGGCGGCCAATCCCGCGGCAGAGCAAATGCTGGGGCAGAGTTTTCGGCGGCTTGAGGGCAGGGCGATTGGCGACCTACTCCGCTTTGCCGAAGCCCGGATTGGCGAGCGGCTGAGTGACAGCGAAGCCCAGCTTTCGGCTCGCGCCACCAGCATTTCGATCAATAGTCAGCCGCCGCGTCAGATCGACCTGACATTGGCCCCGGTGATCGATCAACCCGGCTGGCAAGTGCTGACCCTGATCGACATTGGCGGGGCCGAGGCGCTGCGCGAGGCTCCTGCTGCGGGTGAGGGCGGGGTGCTGCGTGCGCCCGAAATCCTGGCGCACGAAATCAAGAACCCGCTGGCTGGGATCCGCGGCGCGGCGCAGCTCCTGGGCCGCAAGCTGGAAGGCAAGGATCTGGCGCTGACCAGCCTGATCGCTGACGAGGTTGACCGGATCGCCAAGCTAATCGACCAGATGCAATCGCTGTCCAGCCGGACCGCGCTCGATCTGGCCCCGTGCAACCTCCACGAAGCCGTGCGGCGGGCCCGCGCGGTGATCGAGGCTGGCGGCAACGCGCCGCCGATCCTTGAGGAGTTCGATCCCTCGCTGCCGCCTGTACAGGGCAATGCCGATGCCCTTGTGCAGGTGATGATCAACCTGTTGGCCAACGCCGCTGATGCCACCGCCCACCAGGCTGACCGCCGGATCATCATTCGCACCCGCTTTGCCAGCGGGCTCCAGCTGCACTCTACTGCTGATGGCACCGCGCTGCGCCTGCCGATCGAGCTGCGGATCAGCGACAATGGACCAGGCATCGCCGCGGACTTGCGCGAGCATATTTTCGAACCCTTCGTTTCGTCCAAAAAGACCGGGCAGGGGCTGGGTCTGGCGCTGGTCCGGCGGCTGCTGCGCGATATGAACGGGCGGATCAATCACGATCGCGACGAGGCCACTGGCTGGACCCATTTTCGGGTCCACTTGCCAATGAGCCGCGTGCTGCACAAAGGCGAACAGGAAACTGCCGCATGACCATTTTGCTGGTTGAAGACGACGCCGGTATTGCGCTGGTAATCACCGCCGCACTCGAGGCGGAAGGTTTTGCTGTCAGCGTTTGCGATTCGATTGCCGAGCGTGACCGGCTGCTGGCCAGCGAGCGCTTTGCCGCGCTGGTGACCGACGTGATGTTGACCGATGGCGATGGGATCGAGACGATCGGCGCCGTGCGCGCAGCGGCGCCGGATATGCCGATCATTATCCTTTCCGCCCAGAACACACTCGATACCGCAGTGCGGGCCAGTGATACCGGGGCTTTTGAATACTTCCCCAAGCCGTTCGATATCGATGAACTGGCCCGCACTGTCCTTCAGGCGGTTGGCAATGCCAAGGTTCGCGGAAGCGAGGAAGACGAGGTGCCGGTTGCCGGCCTTCCGCTGGTTGGCCGATCGGCGCCGATGCAAGCGGTCTACCGGATGATCACCCGGGTGCTGCGCAACGACCTGTCGGTGCTGGTGCTCGGCGAAAGCGGGACCGGCAAGGAACTTGTCGCCGAAGCGATCCACCAACTTGGACAGCGCAAGAATGGGCCGTTCGTAGCGGTCAATACCGCCGCTATTCCGGCCGAACTGATCGAGAGCGAGCTGTTCGGGCACGAAAAGGGCGCCTTCACCGGAGCCGTGGCCCGCCACGCCGGGAAGTTTGAGCAGGCCGATGGCGGCACACTGTTTCTGGACGAGATCGGCGACATGCCGCTTGAGGCTCAGACCCGGCTGCTGCGCGCGCTGCAATCGGGCAAGATCCGGCGGGTCGGTGGACGCGAGGAAATCGCGGTCGATGTGCGGATCATCGCTGCGACCAACAAGAATCTCGAGCCGATGATCGCGGCGGGACAGTTCCGTGAGGATTTGTTCTATCGGCTCAACGTGGTTCCGGTGACTCTGCCGCCACTGCGCGAACGGGCTGACGATATTCCGGCGCTAGCGCGCCATTTCCTGGGTCTGGCGGCGAGTGAAGGCTTGCCCCGCCATAGCCTGACCGAGGATGCCGCCACGCTGTTGGCCCAGCAGCCCTGGCGCGGAAACGTGCGTGAACTGCGCAATTTCATCTACCGCATTTCTCTGCTGGTGCGTGAAGACCGGATCGAAGCACAGGCGATTGCTCCGTTGCTGGCACAGGCAGCGGCCACCGGAAGAGGTGACGAGGGTCAGACTCTCGACGGCGCGGTGGCACACTGGCTTGCTGCGCACCATCCGGCTCCGGGGCGGGTCTATGACGAGGCTTTGGCAGCCTTTGAGCGCCCCTTATTTCTCGCTGCACTGCGCGAGACGCAGGGCAATCAATTGCGCGCGGCCCAGCTTTTGGGGATCAACCGCAACACCTTGCGCAAGCGGCTGACCGAGTTGGCAATCGATCCGGGACTGCTGCAGCGCTGAATCGCTCCTGGTGCACGGTGAATCGCCTTGCATTCATGCAACAGTAGTGTTGTAATCGGGCAACGATGCAGCGAACCGCGAACCACAAACAGGCACGGCGCTGGCCCAATTGGTGGCGGCGCGCGCAAATTTGGGCGCGGCGTACCAATTTGATCACCGCGCTCGAGATCGGCTCGGTTCTGGCCTTCGTGCTGATGACCGCGCTGACCTGGTATAAGTTCTCAACGCCATCAGCCGCTGACAAATTGATGCCGACCGAGCTGACCGCATCGCTGCTGGTCGGAACCTTGGTTCCGGCCATGGCGATCCTGATGTTGCTGGGCCGGCGGTTGGCGATGAAACGGGCCGCGGAGCGCGCCGATGGCGGCAAAGGCCAGCTTCACGTCCGGCTGGTGTTCCTGTTTTCGCTAATTTCGGCGGTGCCGACCCTGCTGGTGGTGATATTCGCTTCGTTCCTGTTCCAGACCGGGGTCGATTTCTGGTTCTCTGATAAGTCGCGCGGAGTGGTGGAGAATGCCAACCAGCTTGCGCTGGGCTACCGCGAGCAGATCGAGCGCGATCTGGAATATGAATCGCTGGCGATGGCTGCCGATCTGGGTGACTTTCTCAGCCGCGAACCACTCGGTAGCCCGGCCTTTCCGGAATACTATGGCTACCAGATCCAGCAGCGCAAGATCAGCCAATCGACCATTCTGGAGAAGGGCAAGGATGGCGCCTTGCATCGTGCAGCCTTTGCCCGCGGGCCCGAGCCTTTATCCGAACAGGTCTCGGCCGATGTGCTGCGCCAGCTCGATCGCGGGGCCCGGATCGTGGTCAGTTCAAACGGCAATGCCATTCAGGCAGTGACGCCGATTGACCGCCGGGCCGGAGTCTTTCTGTTCACCTCGCGCGAATCAGAGCTGCTATCGCGCGGCTACACCCAGAACATTCTGCGATCCTATGACGAGTTGACACTCAAAGCTCGGGTGCAACAGTTCCAGTTCAACGTTGCGCTGTTCGTAGCAAGTCTGGCGTTGGTTGGTCTTTCAGTATGGTTCGCGCTGCGCTTTGCTGATCGGCAGGTTGAGCCGCTCTACGATCTGATCGATGCGGCCAAGGAAGTGGGTGCCGGCAACTTTGCGATGCGGATCGATGGTCGCGCCGGAACCGATGAGATCGGCTTGCTCAACCGCGCCTTCAACCGGATGACCCAGCAGCTCGACCGGCAAACCCAGGCGCTGGTCGGGGCCAACCAGCAGCTCGATGAACGCCGCGCTTTCATCGAGGCGGTACTCGAATCGGTCACTGCAGGGATCATTTCGACCGACGATCGCGGCCGAATCCGGTTGATCAACGGTTCGGCGCAAAAGCTGCTGCTCGACCGTGATGCGGCCCCGCCAATCGGCAAGAAGCTCTCCTCGGTCGCGCCCGAAATCGCGGCGCTTGCCGAAAGCGGCAAACAGGGCGGTGTGGTGCAATACGCCAAGGCGAACGATCTGCTGACCCTGGCGGTCAAGGCGACAAAGGCCAGCACCGGCACCGTGATCAGCTTTGAAGACATTACCCGCCAGTTGCTCGATCAGCGGCAAGCGGCCTGGTCAGATGTGGCGCAACGGATTGCCCACGAGATCAAGAACCCGCTGACCCCGATCCAGCTCGCCACCGAGCGGCTGCGGCGGCGCTACACCAAGCTGGTCAGCGCCGATGCCGAATTGTTTCAAGAGCTAACTGGCACCATCATCCGGCAGGTTGGCGACTTGCGGCGGATGGTGGACGAGTTTTCATCATTTGCGCGGTTGCCCAAGCCACTGTTCCGCGGCGAAGACCCGGTCGATCTGACCCGGCAGGCGCTGTTCCTGCAGGAAGTCGCCCGGCCGGACATCAACTTTGGCTTCGTTGCCGATGCCGATCTGGGGATCATTGCCTGTGATCGCCACCAGTTTGGCCAGGCGATGACCAACGTGCTCAAGAATGCGATCGAAGCCATCGAGGCCCGGCAAAAGGGTGGCGATGCCGACTATCGCGGGCAGATCGCAGTACGGTTGAGCGGCAGCCCTGAAGACTTGGTGGTGACCATTGCCGATAACGGTATCGGCCTGCCGCTCGACCGCGAACGGATCGCCGAGCCTTATGTTACCACGCGCGAGAAGGGGACTGGGCTAGGCCTCGCGATCGTCAAAAAGATTGTCGAGGAACACGGCGGCGAAATGACCTTCGCCGGCGGCGATCCCGATGGGACCGTAGTTACGATGCGGTTCGCCCGCGATCCGCTTTCGGGGGAACGCTCCTCCGAAGCGGCAGAATAGTTATGATAGAGGTGAGTTGAATGGCGCTCGATATCCTGATCGTCGATGATGAACGCGACATTCGCGAGCTGGTAGCCGGCGTGCTCAGCGATGAAGGCTATGAATGCCGGATGGCGGAAGACAGCACTTCGGCGCTGGCGATGATCGACGAGCGGCGGCCCAGTCTGGTGCTGCTCGATGTCTGGCTGCACGGCAGCCCGATGGACGGGCTCGAAGTGCTCGACGCGATCAAGAGCCGCGAACCGGAACTGCCGGTGATCATCTTTTCGGGCCACGGCAGCATCGATACCGCAGTTTCGGCGATCGGGCGCGGGGCGATGGATTTCATCGAAAAGCCGTTTGAGGCCGAGCGGCTGCTGCTGCTGGTCGCCCGCGCGACCGAGACCGAACGGCTGCGCCGCGAGAACGCCCGGCTGCGCGAAGGCTTCGTCACCTCGGACGAATTCACAGGCAATTCCGGCGTGATCAACTCGGTCCGCGCCACACTGAAGCGGGTAGCCAATACCGGCAGCCGGTTGCTGATCTCTGGCCCGGCCGGTTCGGGCAAGGAAGTCGCCGCGCGGTTGCTCCATTCATGGAGCGCGCGGGCCGATCATGCCTTTGTCACGGTCAATTCCGCCCGAATTACGCCCGAACGCTTCGAGCAGGAGCTGTTCGGCGAGGAATCAAACGGCAAGCTGGTTCGGGCTGGACTGCTCGAAATGGCCGATGGCGGCACGCTCTACCTTGATGAAGTGGCCGATATGCCGCTCTCGACCCAGGCGCGGATTTTGCGCGTGCTGACCGAGCAGGCCTTTGTCCGGGTCGGCGGACACCGCCAAATCCGGGTCGATGTGCGGGTGGTTTCCTCCACGGCGCGCGATCTGGAAAAAGAGATCGCAGACCGCCGGTTCCGCGAGGACCTGTTCTACCGGCTCAACGTGGTCCCGGTTTCGATCCCCAGTCTGGCCGAACGCCGCGACGATATTCCGATGCTGGTCGATCACTTCTTCGCCCGCTTCGCCGCCGATCAGGGGGTTTCCCCGCCCGAAGTGGCGAGCGAAGCGATGGCCGCGCTGCAAAGCTATGAATGGCCCGGTAACGTCCGCCAACTGCGCAACGTGGTCGAACGCACGATCATCCTGACCCCGCGCGAACGGCTCAGCCGGATCGAAGCCGACATGCTGCCGGGCGAGGTGGTTTCGGGCCGGATCAGCGGCGACAACACCATGCCCAGCCTGATGGGCGTGCCGCTGCGCGAGGCGCGGGAGAACTTTGAGCGGGAGTATCTGCGGGTCCAGATCAAGCGCTTTTCGGGTAATATTTCCCGCACCGCCAGCTTCATCGGGATGGAGCGGTCGGCCTTGCACCGCAAGCTCAAACTGCTCGGGATGGCAGAACGGCGCGATGACGAAGAGGACTGCGAACTGCCGGTGTAATCAAACGGTCAACAAGTCCGTTTACGCGAGGCCCCGTTAAGGATAGAATTACCGACGATACCCCGGCCTGGTTCGAGCAACCTGGCCAGATTGCGGACTGCAGAAGCAGCCGCCAACAAAAAGGAGCAAAGCCATGCCTGCCAAAACTCTGACTGCACGTCCGCGCCCACCCAAGGCCGAAAGCGAAACGACTGCCGCTGTCGAAGCCGCACCGCCGCCGATCAACGGCGCGAAAGGGCAGAACCTTCAGGACCAGTTCCTCAACCTGCTGCGCAAGCACAAGACCCCGGTCACCATGTTCCTGGTCAAGGGCGTCAAGCTGCAAGGGATCGTCACCTGGTTTGACAATTTCTCGATCCTGCTGCGCCGCGATGGGCAGAGCCAACTGGTCTACAAGCACGCGATTTCCACGATCATGCCCAGCCTACCGGTCGATGTCCGCCAGTTCAGCAGCGCGGAGGGGAGCAAGAAAGTTCGCCTTCTGCAGGACGTGTTCCTGTCCAGCGTGCGCAGCGCCGAAGTGCAGGTCACCATGTTCCTGGTCAACGGTGTGATGCTGCAAGGGCGCGTGGCCGCCTATGACCTGTTCTGCATGCTGCTCGAGCGCGAAGGTTATGTTCAGCTGGCCTACAAGCACGCGGTTTCGACCATTCAGCCGGTCACTCCGGTCGATCTGACCGGCGACGGTTGGGACGAAGATGCCGAAGGCGAAAGCGACTGAGTTTTCTGGATGACAATCGCGAAGATGTGACCCGCGGTGCGCGGGCGCTGATCGTATACCCGGAATTCCGGACCCGCGCCGCCGCCGCGATCGACACGGCGGCGCGGCTTGAAGAGGCGCGCGGCCTCGCCTTGGCGATCGGGCTGCACGTGGTCGATGCCATCGCGATCCCGATCCGCGAGGCGCGCGCCGGAACGCTGTTTGGCGAAGGTCAGATCCAGAATATCGACATTGCCTGCAATCAGGATGATGCCGAACTGGTGATTGTCGATGGCTCGCTCACCGCGATCCAGCAGCGCAATCTTGAGGAAAAGCTCAAGCGCAAAGTGATCGACCGGACCGGATTGATCCTTGAGATATTTGGCGAACGCGCGGCGACCGCCGAAGGTCGCTTGCAGGTTGAACTCGCTCACCTCGATTACCAAGCCGGGCGACTGGTCCGCAGCTGGACCCACCTTGAACGTCAGCGCGGCGGGTTCGGCTTTCTGGGTGGGCCGGGCGAAACCCAGATCGAGGCTGACCGGCGCTTGATCCGTGACCGAATGGCCCGGCTGCGCAAAGAACTCGATTCGGTCCGCCGCACCCGCGGCTTGCACCGCAGCCGCCGCGAAAAGGCGCCTTGGCCGGTGATCGCGCTGGTCGGCTATACCAATGCCGGCAAATCAACGCTGTTCAACCGCCTGACCGGCGCGGGGGTGATGGCTGAGGATCTGCTGTTCGCCACGCTCGACCCGACCATGCGGCGGATCCGCTTGCCCGGCGTCGACAAGGCGATCCTGTCCGACACGGTCGGGTTCATTTCCGACCTGCCGACGCAATTGGTTGCGGCGTTCCGGGCCACGCTGGAAGAAGTCACCGCCGCCGACGTGATCGTCCATATCCGCGATATTGCCAATCCTGACAGCGCCCAGCAGAAGATCGAGGTGCTCGGTGTGTTGAGCGAACTGGGCGTGATCGAAGACGAGGACGCAGCGCCCAGCGCCCCGATGGTCGAGGCATGGAACAAGTGGGACCTGCTGGACGCAGATCGCGCGGGGGAACTGCGGGAACAGCTGCTGGCTCATCCTGACGATGTGATCGTGCCGGTGTCCGCGCTGACCGGGGAGGGCTGCGAGGCCCTGCTGGAAGCGGTCAGTAAGCTGCTGACGGCCGGGGCTAAACTCCACACTTTCGTCGTGCCGCTCAGCGACGGCCAGCGCCTCGCATGGCTCCACGCCCATGGCGAGGTGGTGAACGAGACCGAAGCGGGCGAGGATAATCGCGGTCCACTGCGCCGGTTGGAAGTGCGGTTGGAGCCGCGTGAATTAGGCCGGTTTTCGCGGCTCTGACGCTTTGACGTCAGTCCACAGCGCTTCTTGTTGATCCAGCGTGAGGGCGGCGAAATCGCGGCTTTGCGCCATGGCCATGGCCTCCATCGCTTTGAACCGGCGTTCAAATTTGGCATTAGCGGCGCGTAAGGCCTCTTCGGCTGGGACACCGTAAGCGCGGACCAAATTGACTGCGGCGAACAACAAGTCACCGGCCTCTTCCGCGCGGTCGGTTTCGGTTTCGGCCCCAGCAAGCTCTGCCATTTCCTCGACCACCTTGTCAGCTGGACCCTGCGCATCGGGCCAATCGAACCCGGTCCGCGCCGCACGCTTTTGCAACTTTTCGGCGCGGAGCAGTGCGGGCAGTGCGAGCGCTACACCATCGAGCGCGCTTTGGGCGCCCTGGGCACTGCGTTCGTCGGCTTTGAGCTGCTCCCAGCGCTGTTCGCGGGATTGGCCTTCGTCTGCGGCATCACCAAAGATGTGCGGGTGGCGGGCTTCCATCTTGTCGCTGATCGCGGCGGCAACATTGGCAAAATCAAAGTGTCCGGCTTCTTCGGCGATCCGCGAATGGAACACGACCTGGAGCAGCAGATCGCCAAGCTCGTCTTTCAGCGCCGCCAGATCGCCGCGCTCGATCGCATCGGCAACCTCATAGGCTTCTTCGATGGTATAGGGGGCGATTGTCGCAAAAGTCTGCGCAACGTCCCATTCGCAGCCGCGCTGCGGATCGCGCAGCCGTGCCATAATGCCGAGGAGGCGCTCGAGAGGGGGAATGGCTGGTTCGGTCATGTTAGATTGATAATATATATTATGTTAAATGAAACCGAGGACCCGGAGCCCCCTCACGATTGAAACAGGCCAATCAGCAGGGTCAGTCCGGCGAGCAAACCAACCCACACTGCTGCCATCTGCAATTTTTGTTTTGCTCCATGCTCGGCATCATCTGCACTCGCACGGAATGCGTACAAATTGAGGACCAGGCATCCCAACGCTAGAACAATGAACATCGGCATTGTCGTTGCGATCATGCGACAATCTCCAGACCATCATAACCAACCAGCACGTGCGGCGGAACTTCGGCGGACAATGCCCGATAGTCCAGCGACTTGTCGAGATGCGTCAACACGCCAGTGCCAGCCCGAACTGCCTCAACCAACTCTAGCGACTGCGCCAGATGCGAATGGGTCGGATGCGGTTCGCGGCGCAGGCAATCGACCACCAGCACATCGACGCCAGTCAGCAAATCGATCATCGCGCGGGTAATCGCGTTGAAGTCTACCGCATAACCGATTGATTTTCCATCCGCATCAAACCGGAACGCGGTGCTATCCATCGGACCATGCGGCATCGGACAATGCCGCACCCCGATCCCGGCGCACATCCGCACCTGGCCTAAGGTTTCGAGCGTCAGGATGTTGGGATAGCCATCCTGGTTTGAGAAGACATAGCCAAACCGCTGCCGCATCCGCCGCGCCGTTTGCTCATCGGCATAGGCCGGAATTGGCCCGGCGCGGCCATAGCGCAGCACCCGCAGATCATCGATGCCGTGGGCGTGATCGGCATGATCGTGGGTCCAGAACACCGCGTCGATCCGGTCGATCTGGTTGGCCAGAAACTGGTTGCGCAGATCTGGTGACGTATCGACCAGCAACCGGCTGCCTTCTTCGCTTTCGACCATGATCGAGACCCGGCTGCGGCGGTTGCGCGGCTCTTCGGGATCGCAGGCCCCCCAATCGTTGCCGATCCGAGGCACGCCGGTGCTGGTGCCGCAGCCCAGAACAACCACTTTCATGCGGCTTTTCCGAACAGCTTGAAGAAGTTGCGGGTGGTGATTTCGGCCAGAGCTTCGGGCGTTTGTCCGCGCAAGCCCGCGACAAACCGCGCGGTATCGGCGGTGAAGGCCGGCTCACAAGTCCGCCCGCGATGCGGGATCGGCGCGAGGAACGGCGCATCGGTTTCGACCAGGATGCGCTCTTCGGGCAATTGCGCAGCTATCTCCTGCAAGTCTTTGGCATTCTTGAAGGTAACAATCCCGGACAGAGAGATCGTTAGCCCCAGATCGAGCACTATTCGGGCAAAGTCAGCCGAGGCGGTGAAGCAGTGGATCAGCGCCGGAAAGGCCCCCTGCTCCATCTCTTCGCTCAGGATGGCAGCGGTATCACCCTCGGCATCGCGGGTGTGGATGATGATCGGCAGGCCGGTTTCCCGCGCCACCGAAATATGCCGCCGGAACAGAGCCTTCTGCGTCTCACGATCGGAGTGATCGTAGTAGTAGTCGAGCCCGGTTTCGCCAATCGCAATCACTTTGGGATGCGCTGCCGCCGCCAGCAACGCCGCTTCGCCCAGATCGGCGTGGCCATCGGCCTCGTGCGGGTGGATCCCGACACTGGCCCAGACATCGCTCTCGCGCTCCGCTGTCGCAATAACCTGATCCCACTCACGCTGGCGGGTCGAGATCGAGAGGAATCCCCCCACCCCGGCTGAGCGCGCCCGCGCCAGCACCCCGGCCTGATCCTCGACCAAACCCTTATATTCCAGGTGGCAGTGCGAATCGATCAACATCAGGCTGGCTCTCCAGCAGGCAATTCGAGCCGAGGGAATATCCCGACCGGTTGTTCCAAACGAAAGCCGGCTTCAGCCAAAGCTGAATACCAGTGCGATTGAATGCCTTCATAGGACCGCAGCTCGGGCGCAATCCCCATCTGATCGAGCAATTTGCCGGCGCTGGCTGGCATGACCGGGATCACCGCCACCGCCAGTTGGGCAATGGTGATGTACAGCGTTGCCAGAACGGTCTGCATCCGCGCCGGGTCGGTCTTGCGCAGCGTCCAGGGTGCCTGGGCATCGACAAACTGGTTGCAGGCGAAGATCGCCGCCATCCAGTGTTCCAGCCCAACCGAGAATTCCAGCGCCTCGAAGCACTCGGGCAAGCGCATGCTGACTGCCTCTCTGACCGTTTCGAAAAGCTCCAGATCCTCTGTGGTGTGTCCTGAAATCTCTGGCAGATAACCATCACAGTTTTTGAAAATCTGCGAAAGCGTGCGCTGCGCCAGATTGCCAAAGCTGTTGGCCAGTTCGGCATTCCCACGCAAAACAATCGCTTCGGGCGAATAGCTGCCATCCTGTCCGAAGGCGACTTCGCGCATAAGGAAGTAGCGCAGAACATCGACGCCGTACTGGTCAGCCAGGGCCATCGGATCGGTGACGTTGCCCAGCGACTTCGATTCCTTTTGCCCCCGATTGAGCAGGAATCCGTGGCCGAACACTTGTTTGGGTAGCTGCAGATCGGCGCTCATCAGGAAGGCCGGCCAGTAGATTGTGTGGAACCGGACAATGTCCTTGCCGATCAGGTGCAGGTTCGCCGGCCAGTATTTCGAAAAGTCACCGGTTTGATCCGGAAAACCTAGCCCGGTCAGATAGTTGGTTAGAGCATCGACCCAGACATACATCACGTGGTCATCGCTGCCCGGAACCTTGACCCCCCAGTCAAAGCTGGTCCGTGAGATCGACAGATCGCGCAGACCCGATTTGACGAATGCGATCATCTCATTCCGCCGGCTCTCCGGGCGCAGAAACCCCGGGGTTTCGAGCAGTACGAGCAGCTTGTCCTGATAGGCCGAGAGCCGGAAGAACCAGCTTTCCTCAACCGTCCATTCAACCGGGGTACCTTGCGGAGAGAGCTTTTCGCTCCCCTCGCCTGCCGCGACCAGCTCGCTCTCGTCGTAATAGGCTTCGTCACGAACCGAATACCAGCCTTCGTAGCGATCGGGATAGAGATCGCCCTTGGCCTCCATCAGCCGCCACAATTCCTGACTGGCCAAGTGATGGCGCGGCTCGGTGGTGCGCTGAAACACATCGTACGACACATTCAAAGCATCGCACATATCCATGAAATATTGAGACATTTCAGCAGCCAACGTGGCCGGCGTAACCCCCAGTTCGCGGGCCTTTTGGGCCATCTTGAGGCCGTGCTCGTCGGTCCCGGTCTGGAACCGCACGTCTTTACCCAGCTGCCGCTGGAACCGCGCGATTACGTCGCCGGCAATCGCCTCATAGGCGTGGCCAATGTGCGGGCGTCCGTTAGGATAGGAGATCGCAGTGGTGATATAGAATGGTTCGGCCATGGCCGGGCACTGTCTTTCGGTTTCAGAGATCAAGCCGCTTCTCTAGGCATCGCGAGCGAGGCCAGCAAGGCTCCGATTTCCAGCGCGGCGATTGCGGGATCGAAGTTATAGGTCGGCATCTGCCCCGCCAGCCGCACCAGTTCGCCGTGTGCGGCTATGATGCGCTGATTGTGGGCCACATCGCCCCGGCCCAATTCCGCCGCCACGACTGCGCGGGCAAGGTCCACAGCAGCCTGCTGTCGCTCACGGGTGGGGCGAGCACCAATTTCGTCGGCAAGCGCGCCGCGAAGGGCGTGGTGATCGTCACCCTCAGCAATCAAGCGGGCCATCAATTGATGCAGCTTGCCCAAGTCCTGCTCGACAAAATCGAGCGCGGCGCCCGGCGAACCTTCGGCGGCGGCGATGGCCGCGGCGCGCGCAGCGGCATCGGCTTGGGGCGCTGTTTCGCGCAGAATTGTATCGATCTGCGCACCTTTCAGCGGGGCAAACCGCAGCAACCGGCAGCGTGATCGGATGGTTGGCAGCAGCCGGCCGGAGCGGTGACTGACCAGCAGGAAGAACGTGCCTTGGGGCGGTTCTTCAAGTGCCTTGAGCAAGGCGTTGGCGGCGCTGCGCTCCAGATCATCGGCAGGGTCGATGATCACCACCCGGCGGCTGCCGATGGTTGGGCGGGTGTGGAGGCGATGGCTGAGCTGGCGGATCTCGTCAATCGGGATCGAGCGTTTGCGCTTATAGTCGCCGCCATCCTCACGCTTCTTGGCTTCCTCTTTGTTTTCAGGCGGATGCTCGGGGATCAGGATGTCGGGATGCATTTCAACCGGGGGTTGCGGCAGGCCCGGTTCGGCGATCAGTTCGGCGGCAGCAGCGCGGGCGAACTGCCCCTTCCCCAGCCCTTCAGGCCCGCTCAAGATCCACGCATGGTGCATCCGCGGACTGGCCATCGCGCTGCGCCATTCGCGCCAGGCCGCGTCATGGCCGACCAGCGCGGTCACGCGGCCCCCAGCAGCGGTTGAACGGCACGCAGCACTGCCTCAAACACCACGTCAGAAGCGGGATTGCCCTCGATCCGCGCAAACCGCGCTGGCTCCGCGTGCGCCATCGCCGCAAAGGCCGCAGCAACCTTCGTGTGATAGGCCTCGTCGCGCCCGCCGATCCGATCCGCGCCATCCAGATCGCGGGCGGCGGCGCGCGCGGCCGCGACACTGGCCGAGACTTCGACCAGCAAGGTCAAATCCGGCAGCAGGCCCTGGCTGCCGATCCGGTGCAGGTCCAAAACTTCGGCGTCGGAAAGCCCCCCGCCGCCGCCCTGATAGGCCCGGCTCGAATCGACAAACCGGTCACAGATCACCCATTTGCCCGCAGCCAACGCCGGCCGGATCAGCCGTTCAACATGGTCAGATCGCGCCGCGGCAAACAGCAGGGCTTCGGCCCGGGGGTTCCAGTCCTCCCCCTCGGTACCGAGCAGCAGGGCACGGATCGCCTCTGCGCCAGGGGTCCCGCCGGGCTCACGCGTAACCACGCAGTCCACCCCGCGCGCGGCCAGTGCAGCGACCAGCAACCGCGCCTGGGTGCTTTTCCCCGCACCCTCGCCGCCTTCAAAGGCAATGAATTTTCCCGTCGTCATTCCAGCAGCCCTAGCAGGGCATTGACCAGCCTGTCGATTGGCCCGGCCTTGCCAACCGCAGCAACCGTGACCAGCGGGATCGCGTGATCGGGCAGGCCAGTGCCGGAGACTACCAGCCGTCCAACAGTGGCTCCCTTGGTTATCGGCGCGCGCACCGGGCCATCATATATGATCCGGGCAGTGATCTTTCCCGGGAATCCCTTGATAGTCGCAACCGAGTAAGCGCGCGGCACCGATACTGGCACTTCACGGGCATCGCCACCCTGCACCCTGATCGCGCCGACAATCCAGCCGGGGGTCAGGAGCGGTCTGCTGTCAAAGCTGGAAAATCCCCACTCGATCAAGTTCGTTGCTGCCGCCGCGCGGCCCGGATCGGTCGGTGATCGCCCTATCACAACAACCAACCGGCGGCCGTTGCGCGATACTGTACCCAGGAAATTGAAACCGGCCTCAAAGGTGTGGCCCGTCTTGATCCCATCTGCCCCAGCCAGCACCCCAGCAAAGGGATCATGACTGGTCAGCCTTGCCCCGCGCCAATCCATCGCCTGTTTGCCGATGTAGCGACGATAGAGTTCGGGATGCTCCGTCACCAGCGCCTCTGCCAGCAGCACCATATCGGTGGCGGTAACCACGGTGACGCCTCGATCAGGAAAGCCGCTGGAGGTACCGAAATGACTGCTACCCATCCCCAGCGCCTTGGCCCGCGCGTTCATCGCTGCGGTAAAGGCTTCGGTACTGCCTAGTGCCGCTTCGGCCAGCGCGACCGAGGCATCGTTGGCCGAGACCGCCGTTGTGCCCATCAGCAGGTCACTAACCCGCACCTGCTCCCCGCCGCGCAGGTTCAGCGTAGTGCCCTTGCCCGCCCAACGCGCGGCGGTTTCTGGACGGACAGTGACCACCGTGTCTTCGCGCAGTTTGCCCTTCTTGATCAGGTCAAAAACGACAAGCGCGGTCATCGCCTTGGTCATCGAGGCAGGAAGAAAGCGTTGCCCCGCATTGCGATCGTACAGGGTCTGACCAGAGGACAGGTCCACCAACAAGGCAATCGGCGCCTGGTGCTGGAGTGCGATACCCGGCGGCAGGATATCGGCTGGCACTTCGCGCGATGATGCTGCGCCGGAAAGAACCAGACAAAGCAACAACAAGCCGCGAACGAATTTCAAACCTGCTCCCCGCCAGACACGACGAGGGCGATAAGCCGTCAGTCCGCGCGCTGGATTCGGGCGTCGGTATAGCCTGCGGATTTAGCCTTCGCCAAGGCGCCCTTGGCATCTGTTTCGCTGGAATATGGCCCGGTCCGGACCCGCCAGAACTTCCCTGATTGAATCGCCACCCCGCCGGACTTCTTGGCCGCGGCTTCGGCATTGGCCTTGCTCGAGAAGGCGCCGATTTGGACAAAGAACTTGCCCGTGGCTGCCGTGGCAGGAGCGGGGGCGGGTGTCGGAGCTGGTTTAGGGGTCGCTGCGACCAGCACGGCTGGCTTGGGTTTGGGCTTGCCTTTTGGCTCGGGCTTGGGCGGCAGAGCAGCCGCTGCAGGCTGCGGCTCAGGCTCAACGCTCGCAATCGGGCGGGTCACGCCGTCTTGCAGATCGAGCTTGCGTTGCAGCACCGTCAGCAACGATTTGGGCGTATCCATCCGGGCCGGAGCCGCCACTCCAGAGCGTAGCGCGGCCCGGTCTGATTCGATTGGGTTCATCCGCCGCACCCGCACGGCCGCGCGCGACTGCCCGGCAGTACCAAGCTGCAAAGCGGCGCCGGGGGATAGTTCGATCAGCTGCTTGCCGGTCATCGGCCCGCGCCGTTCAATTCGCACAAGAATGGTCTTGCCGCTATCGATCGAGGTGACCTCTACATAGCTTGGCAGGGGCAAAGTGCGGTGCGCGGCCGAAACGGTCATCCCGCCTTCAGGGCCAATTCCAGCATAGCCGACCGCATCGTAATTCATCACGTCAACCGGTGTGTAAGTCACTCCGTCAACGGTAAACGCCGGGCCCACGACAACCGGATAGTCAGCGGCCGGGCCAGTTGTGGCTGCCTGCGACACGGTTTCCGGAGCAGACCAGCCGCCGCCACAGGCAGCAAGCAAGGTCAACGCCAGAAGCGGCAGGCTTTTTTCAACGGGCAATCTCATCTGCAAGCAACCCCACGGAAAGCGCGTAGTAGTTCGAGCAGTTATAATGGAGGATCACCCGATAATTCCCGGTTAACAGGAAAGAACCATTCCCCGCACCGTCCGGTTCGAACAGCACCGCCATGGTCGAATCGGCAATCGGCGCGCGCGGTTCGATGCCCATTGCTCGCCATTCGCGGACCGTTTTCCAGACCGAGTGGCGATCATGAACCCGCGGACAGCTGGGCGCATCGAGCCGGTTGGTCAGCAAGGTGCGATCAAACCCGTCTGGCACCGAAACGCGAACCCCCCAAGGCTCGCCGGTCCGCCAGCCAGCATCCTTGAAGTAGTTGGCGACCGATGCCAGGGTATCGGCCCGGCTGTTCCAGATATCGGCATCGCCATCGCCATCGCCATCGCGGGCGAGCCGCAGATAGACCGACGGCAGAAATTGCGGATTGCCAAACGCCCCGGCCCAACTGCCGAGCATTCGCCCGCGCGGTACCCCGCGATCAGCCATCTTCATCAGCGCGATCAACTCGCCTTCGAACAGCTCGCGGCGGCGACCTTCGTAGGCCAGCGAGGCTAGGCTGCGGGCCAGATCGAAATCACCCTTCACTTTGCCGTAGAAGCTTTCCTTGCCCCAGATCGCGACCAGCATCTGGCGGGGCACGCCGTATTGCGCCTCAATTCTCAGCGCGAGGTCGAGGTTCTGCGTCAGCACCGTCCGGCCCGCGTTGATCCGATCCGGACCGATGTGGCGGGTGTAATAGGACCAGAACGCCGGCGGCGATCCGGGCGTGGAACCCGGCTGGGCCCGGTCCAGCGCGACAACCTTGGTGTTGTAGGTCAGTCCACCGATAATCGTATCGATCGCCGCCTGGCTGACCCCCTGCCCGCGCGCCTTGGCGCCGACATATTGCAAGTAGCCGGCAAAGCCACTGGCGCTGTCTGTAGCTGCCGGAACAGGCTGGAGTACCGGACCTGACGATTGCGCCGTCAGCATGGCGGGCGCCGCCGAAAGCAGCGCTGCCGTGAGACACAGCGGCGATGCGATCCAGATCCTGTGCAATATGCTCATCTTCGCAGTTTGCCACAGGCTAACTGAATAGGGAATTGCAAGTGCGTGACATTACCCGGCAAAGGCGCTAGCGGGCGCAAATAACGGACAGGTGGCCGAGTGGTTTAAGGCAGCGGTCTTGAAAACCGCCGTAGGTGCAAGCTTACCGTGGGTTCGAATCCCACCCTGTCCGCCACTCCTTTTCCCTATAATCGCAACAAATCTTTGACGCTCCGAAACAACGTGTGCACAATCCGTGCTAGGCTTGCGGGCGCATAGGGATACAGTACGTATGTACGCTACAATCTTGAAGCGGTTAAAGACTGGGAATATTGAGACAAGTAGCCCATTCGATCCGCGGGCGCGCTGGATATATGCGATTGTCTCGATTCAATGCAGTGTCGGCTGGCTTTTACTGCAGTGGTTGGACTATTCGCTCGATTCATCGGTTTGGCAGCGCCTTCCTATCGCAGCCCTTCCGCTGGCAATAAGTGGAATGTTGGCAAGGCGGTATGGCCACCACCGCATTGGCGGTGCTTTGGAAGTGGTGGCCCTGACCTATCTGCAAGGCGTGGCAACGATCTTTTTGCTGTTCCCGCTCACTGAGATTAGCCTGCCATTCGCCGATGATACTTTCGCAGCTATCGATCAAGCGATGGGATTCCGGTGGCCAGATCTGGCCCTGCTGTTTGCCCGCAACGAAGCCGCCTACCAGATGTCTGAATTCATATATTATTCGATGGAGTGGCAGGCACTCTTGATCGTTCCATTGCTATTCTGGACGCGTCAGGAACTACGGGCGTGGCGGTTTGTAACAACCGGCGCCATCGCCGCAGTTATCGTCGTGATCGTATATCCATTCATGCCAGCCCAAGGGCCAGCAGTGAATTATGGACTGGTTCCTGCTGACCTGCCTACATATGGCCTATTTCCATGGGAATTCGGCCCGAAACTGGCGTTGATCCAGAATGGTGCGATCAAGACCATCACGCTAGAGTGGATCTTCGCAATGGTTTCGTTGCCAAGCTATCATGCCGTGAGTGCGGTGGTTTTTGCGTGGGCAGTGTGGCCCAATCGCTGGCTGCGGTGGCCTTTCTTGTTTCTCAATATGGGTGTCGCGGTGACATCCATTTATGTCGGAATACATTACCTGATTGATATCCTCGCTGGGTTCGTGGTGGCGTTTGGATCCCTCTGGATTGCTGGCCGACTTGTAAACGACAAGCGGAACCCTTTGCTGTCGCAGCCAGAACTCGGATGATTGTCATTCGCGCGCCAGCCCTTAAAAGCGCTGGCAGCTCGCGCTTTGCAATCTGGAGAAGTCCATGCGTTCGTTCACCTCATCGATCCTGCCGGCCCTGGCGTTGAGCCTTGTCCTGACCAGTCCGGTCCGTGCCGCGCCGACGGAATTCGAATCCTCGCCGATGATGCATCAGGGCAAGCAGGTCGGTTGCCAGTTCACATTTGGACACAGCCAGACCGATCCCGCTAACTTCGGCGAGGGCGAGGCATTGGTCGAAGGGTCGATGAGCGTTCTGAAATTCGACGCAAACATCATTTTCGCGCTCAAGGTCGGCGTATCCGGCCCGGACAAAGGCAAGCGCGCTGCCCCGTTTGAAGCCAACTTCGTCGATGGCGAAACGCCCATCGCGGTAAGATTAGCGCTGGCGGCATTGCTGACTAAGATTGTGTAGTTGATCGTAGCTCCAACAGCAGGCGAGGCAGAGCTGACAGTCTTGCTCAGCGAGAGATCGGCGTAATTGCTTGGGGCCTGGGTGAGATAGAGGTCAGCCTGGTAGAATGTGCCGGAATCTGCGCTCGCCTGGTCACAAATTTCCAGCGTCCACGTGCCCGAAGCACTCTGACCATCGAAGGCTGTAAGGGCTGAAACTGGTCGATAGCTGCCGTTGTACGGCGGAACGGCGGTCGTAGATGTGGCCGTGTCTGAAGCAGTGTAAGCAGAGACCAAATTGCTGGCCTCATCATCGAACACAGCATTGAAGTTGTCCGCACTTCCGCCTTGCCCGCTCAGCAGTTGCACCCGGGTGCCGGTAGGCGAAACCAGATACATCACAAGATCGCCTCGCCAGCTGTGCGCGGCCAGCACGCCAATGTTGACGTCGGCTACGGTGAAGCTGGAGCCGACCGAAAAGGTCCGCTTAAATCGATTGCTGCAAGGCGTTGCCCCGTCATTGATCCCGCCAGACGAGCTGTCAGTGGTGTTGGTATAGCGATTGACCGTCTGCGCCTGTGCCTCTGACGCGAACGCCAGCGTAGCCAGCCCTACCCAAAGGACTAGAGAGCAGCTGGCAGATTTTTGAAAACCCCGCTGGTTTAGAAACTGAGTATGCGACCATCAGTGGCTTTACTGACGGAAATTGGTAAACTGGCGGTTGAGTTGCACTGAAAACACGCGGTCTTATGCGCGGCATGCGCACAAATGCGAGACTTGCACGAACTCACTTTCAGACCAACGGCGTTCGTATGGTGAACAGGAGCTTCCAAAAAAGGACACAATCAGCATCGTGGTCACAGTTTGGTAAGGTCCGCTTCGCTAATGCCGAACCACCATGAGCCCTGGAAATTCCCCTTACACACCGGCCGAAACTGAAGTGGCGCCCGCCCGTGGTCGAGCCCTTCTTGGCTTGGGTTGCGAAGTTCGCCAAGGGACCAGGCCTTGGCAGTTGGTTATTCTAGAAGACCTCTCGGCCACCGGTTTTCGGATCTCTGGACTGGCCCATCCCGTTCCGGCCAAACTGCTCTCGATCCGGATACCCGGAATACAACTGCTCAGCGCACGGATCCGTTGGAATACCGGGGTTGTTGTCGGCTGCGAGTTTATGGCGCCGCTGCACGTTGCTGTTTTTGAACACCTCGTCAGGCAGATCAAGCCGCTCGGCTAGATGTGAATCGCCCGCCCGTAAGCGGCCAAAACGCTTTCGTGCATCATTTCTGACAGGGTCGGGTGCGGGAAGACTGTGGCCATCAGCTCAGCCTCGGTCGTTTCCAGCGTTTTGCCGACGACATAGCCCTGAATCAGCTCGGTCACTTCGGCACCGATCATGTGCGCGCCCAGTAGCTCGCCGGTTTTGGCATCGAACACCGTTTTGACGAAACCCTCAGCCTCGCCCAGCGCGATCGCTTTGCCATTACCGATGAACGGGAAGGTTCCGGCCTTGACCGTATAGCCGGCTTCCTTGGCCTTGGCCTCGGTCAGCCCGACGCTGGCGATCTGCGGGTGGCAATAGGTGCAGCCGGGGATGTTGAGGCGGTCCATCGCGTGGGGGTGAACATCCTTGTTGCCGAGCGACTGCGCGATGGCTTCGGCGGCGATAACGCCTTCGTGGCTGGCCTTATGGGCGAGCCACGGCCCGGGCGTGACATCGCCGATTGCCCAAACGCCTGCGACATTGGTGCGGCCCATGCCATCGATCGCAATGATCCCACGTTCGGCTTTAATTCCAAGCGTTTCGAGGCCAATGCTCTCAGTATTTGGAGCAATCCCGACCGCGACAATGACGTGGCTGAATTCCGATGTGACGACCTTGCCGTCCTTGTCCTTGATCGCGGCCTTGATGCCGCTGGCGGATACATCGATCTTCTCGACCCCGGCCCCGGTCAGGATCGTCATGCCTTGTTTTTTGAGCGCCTTTTCGAGGAAGGCTGAAACATCGGCATCTTCAACCGGCACGATCCGGTCCATCATCTCAACGACCGTAACTTCGCTGCCCATGTCGTTGTAGAAGCTGGCAAACTCGATCCCGATTGCACCAGAGCCGATCACCAGCAACTTGCTCGGCAGCTCCTTAGGCGTCATCGCATCGCGATAGGTCCAGACACGCTGGCCATCGGCCTTGGCAAACGGCAGATCGCGGGCCCGCGCCCCGGTGGCGATGATGATGTGCTTGGCGGTGAGCGTCTCTCCGTTCACTTCGAGCTTGCCGGGAGCCGTCAGCTTGCCCTCGCCCATGTAAACGGTGATCTTGTTCTTCTTCATCAGGTGGGTGACCCCCTGATTGAGCTGCTTGGCCACGCCGCGCGACCGCGCGACCACTGCGTTCAGATCAGCGCTGATCCCTTCGGCGACGAGGCCATAGTCCTTGGCGTGCTTCATCTGGTGAAACACCTCAGCCGAGCGCAGCAGCGCCTTGGTGGGAATGCACCCCCAGTTGAGGCAAATCCCGCCCAGATTCTCGCGCTCAACAATCGCGGTTTTCAAGCCAAGCTGCGCAGCGCGGATGGCGGCTACATAGCCACCGGGGCCGGAGCCAAGGATGATGAGGTCGTATTCGTTCGACATAAGTTAGTTTCCGATAATACTACTTATCGAGCCGGCCGCAGCAGCCGCGCCAACGCCAGCCAAGACTTGAATGATTTGCTTTTCTGACAAAAATTTAGCCACTCGATCTCTAAAAGTTGGCAGCAATTTTTGACCACCTTGATAGCGAATTTCAGTTCCTGGGTGGTGTGCAGATATATCAAACGAAAAATCTGATGAAGCCGCCGCTCGAATTACAAACTTATCTCCACGATTCAGAAACTTAAATTTCATCAGGATCCGCGTTGCTTGATCGGATTTTTCCAAATCTTCAAACTCGGGTCGGATTCCAGGCGGTTCGGATCTTAAGTCGAAATCCGCCCAGCTACGATCATGTCCGAATTTTTCGACATAGTTTGTTCCCCAAACAATCTCCAAACCCTCTACCAATCCGAATCCTACATTGGTTACTGACAGTTCTCTTTCGAATACGCGAGGTATTGGATTTTGAATTCCATTTGGTGCGAGCAAAATATTTCGTTTGCTGAAGTCAATAACTTGAGATGATTTATCAAAATCAATCGAAATTATTTTCCTGGCCTGCTCATTCTTGTCGAGCATTTTTCCAACTATGATCGCAACGGCAGTGCCCACGAGTGTCGCAGCTAGCAGCGCAAACTGAAATGTTTTTTCGTCCATCACGCCACCAAACCCAGCGGGCTTTCAATCAAATCCTTGAACGCCTGCATCAGTTGCGCCCCATCGGCGCCGTCGATCGCGCGGTGATCGAAGCTGCCGGTGGCGCTCATCACGCTGGCGACTGAGAGTGCGCCGTCGACCACATAGGGCCGCGCCTCCCCTGCTCCCACGGCCATGATCATCGCTTGCGGCGGGTTGATCACTGCGTCGAACTGCTTGATCCCGAACATGCCGAGGTTGGAGAGGCTGGCGGTGCCGCCCTGGTATTCGTGCGGCTGGAGTTTCCCGGCCTTGGCCTTGTCGGCCAGCGCCTTCATCTCGGTGCTGATCTGCGCAACGCCCTTGGTCACGGCATCGACGATAATCGGCGTGATCAGGCCCGAGGGAGCAGCGACCGCGACCGAAATATCGGCGCGGGCATATTTGCGCAGTTCGTCGCCGGCGAAGCTAACGTTGCACTTGGGCACCCGGATCAGCGCTTTGGCCAGCGCCTTGATCAGTAGGTCGTTGACCGACAGCTTCACGCCATCGGCTTCAAGCGCCTTGTTCAATTCGCCGCGCAGTTTGAGCAGCGCGTCGAGCCGGACATCGACGGTCAGATAGATATGCGGAATGGTCTGCTTGGCCTCGGTCAGGCGGCGCGCGATGACCTTGCGGATGTTGTTGAGTTTTTCGGCTTCGTAGGGGATTCCGAAATCTGGTGTCGCGGCTGTCGCGGCGGCGGACGCCGAAACTGCAACTGGCGCAGCACCGGGCATCGCGCCCTCAACATCGGCTTTGACGATCCGGCCATTGGGGCCAGAGCCCTGCACAGCTTTCAGATCAACGCCAGTCTGCTCGGCAATCCGTTTAGCCAGCGGAGATGCGATGATCCGGTCCCCCTTTCCAATTTCCGCTCGTGCTGAGCTTGTCGAAGCACTTTGCGCGGCGGTCGGTGCGCGGGCTTCGACAGGCTCAGCCTGAGCGGGTTTAGGAGTTGGGGCAGGCTTCGCCGTCTCTGCCGCTGGCGCTGTGGTGACGTCTTCGTCTTCACCAGCGAGCGTGGCAATCACGGTGCCAACCTTCACCCCTTCAGACCCTTCCGGCACGGCGATGGCGATAATCACGCCTTCATCGACCGCTTCGAATTCCATCGTCGCCTTGTCGGTTTCGATTTCAGCCATGATGTCGCCGGATTTGACGGTATCGCCGGCCTTGACCAGCCATTTGGCGAGGGTTCCCTCTTCCATAGTCGGCGAAAGTGCGGGCATCTTGATTTCGATGGGCATAGTCTTGCCTTGGTCCTCGCTGGGGGGCAGTTCAGCTCTTGTCTCTGGCCAGAAATCGCCCAAACGGCAAGATGCTTGCGCAGAATACGATTGTATCGGATATCGCCCAAGTGGGGGCCTGACAATGCGCGTTTATCTGGTGATCATGGATGAAACCGATGAAGCGGCGACCGCCTTGCGGTTTGCCGCGCGCCGCGCCGCCCGCACCGGCGGGCAGGTTCACCTCCTCGCACTGGTCCCGCGCCAGCAATTTGTGGCGTTCAGCGGCATTCAAGCGACGATCGAGGCGGAGGCCCGCGCCCGCGCGGAAGAGCTGGTAACGTCTGCAGCCGGCAACCTGCACAGCGAAAGCGGCCAAAGCCCCGCTATTGCGGTCCGGCAGGGTGACGGGGTCAGCGTGATCCGCGAATACCTGGTCGAGCATCCCGAAATTTCCGCGCTGGTGCTGGGCGCCGCGGCGAGCGGCGGGCCAGGGCCGCTGATCACGCACTTTACCGGGATTTCGGGACAGCTAGCTTGCCCGATCTACATCATTCCCGGCGGAATGAGCGACGCCGATTTTGACCGGTTGAGTTAGCTCCGTCGTCCTTGGTGGCGGATGTTCCCCGGCCGACCGCGCTTGCCGACTAGATGCTTACCCTTTTGCTTGAGCGGTTGGGGCCGGCCGCGCGGTTCGATCCGGCCTTCGCTGCCTTCCGGTTCAAACTTCAAGGCACCAGTCAGCGGGTTGGCCTCGGCCAATTTGAGCCGCAGGATCAGGCCAAGCCCGAACTTGGTGCCGCTGCGTTCGCCTTCCAGCACTTGCGCCTTCTCATCGTGGAAGAAGCGCTCGTCGCCCAGCACTGAGATCGGGACCAGTCCGTCTCCGCCAAGGCCGATGATTGTGGCGAACAGCCCGAAACGCTGGACCCCGGTAACCCGGCAATCGAACACTTCGCCAACCCGCGCCGAGAGCCAGGCGGCGACATAACGGTCGGTTGTCTCACGCTCGGCCATCATTGCGCGGCGTTCGGCATCGCTGATTGCTTCGCTGACCTTCGACAGATCGTCGCGATCACGCTCGGACAGGCCGGAGTGCGCGGGGATATCGCCCGTGGGAGCAGGCTGTTCCAGATGGAACGCATCAACCAGCGCGCGGTGGACCAAAAGATCGGCATAGCGCCGGATTGGCGACGTGAAATGGGCGTAGGAGCCGAGCGACAACCCGAAGTGTCCGGCGTTGCGCGGACCGTAATAAGCCTGGGTCTGGCTGCGCAGCACTGCTTCCATTATCAGCGCTTTTTCAGACTCATCCGATACGTCTTTGAGCATTCGGTTGAACAGGCTGGGGGTAATAACCTGTCCCAGCGCCAGCTTCTTGTCGAAGGTCGCAAGGTAGTCCTTGAGCGCGACCAGCTTTTCTCGGCTGGGCGGCTCGTGGATGCGGTAAACGACCGGGGAGACTTTCGATTCAAGCGCTTTGGCCGCTGCCACGTTGGCGCAAATCATGAAATCTTCGACCACCCGGTGGGCATCGAGCCGTTCGCGAATGGCGATTTCTTCGATTTTGCCGTGCTCGTTCAGCACCACCCGGCGTTCGGGAAGCTCCAGTGCTAGCGGATCGCGATCATTGCGGGCCTGTTCCAGCGCGCGCCAGCAGGCCCAGAGGTTGACCAGGTTCTCACCGGCTTCACCTTCATCGGTCCGCCGCTGCGCTTCTTCATAGGCGATAACCTCATGAATTCGCACCAAAGCCCGGGTGAATCGCCATGACGTCACTTTGCCATTGGCTGCGATTTCGAGATGGCAGGCCATGGCCGCGCGGTCTTCCCCGGCGCGCAAGGAACAGACATCGGCGCTGAGCACTTCGGGCAGCATCGGCACGACCCGGTCGGGGAAATAAACCGAATTGCCGCGCTTGCGGGCCTCGCGGTCAAGCGCGCTGCCGGGACGGACGTAAAAGCTGACATCGGCGATGGCGACCAGCGCCCGAAACCCGCCCTGCCCATCGGGCTCAGCCCAGATCGCATCGTCGTGATCGCGCGCGTCACTGGGGTCGATCGCGACGATCGGCAGGTGGCGCAGATCTTCGCGTTTGTCCGCGCTGAGTGGAAGCTTTGCAGCCAAAGCCCCTTGGTCGAGCGTTTCGGAAGTGAACGCGAATGGAATGCCGTATTTGTGAATCGCGATCAGGCTAAAGGCCTTGGGCGCCAGTGGATCGCCCAATATGGTGGTGACCTTGACCCCGGCACGCGGCGAACGCCCGGCGGGCTCGGCCAGCACCAATTGGCCTTGCTCGGCCCCGCCCAGATCCGAAATCGGCGTCGAATTGCGGACCCGTTTGTCGACCGGGGCGAGCCAACCCTTGCCGCTCTTGTCGATCTCGACGATCCCCATGATCTGGTCGGTCGCAGTCGGCAGCTTCTTCATCGGGTGGGCAATCCAGCCAGAGCCGGTTTCCTCGGTCCGGGCGAGCACCCGGTCACCGCTGCGCAACGCGGACCGGCCGGAGCCCTTTTCGCGCAGCCGCAAACGCGGCGGCGGGGTCGCGTCATCGGGCTGCCAACTGTCAGGAATGGCAATCGCCTCGCCATCCTCGATTTCAATCACCCGCAGCACGGTGACCTTGGCCACGCCGCCCATCCGGTGAAACGCACTGCGGTTCCCATCGATCAAGCCTTCATCGGCCATGTCCTTGAGCAAGGCCTTGAGCTGGATTTTCTCCTGCCCCTTCAGCCCGAACGCCCGCGCAATCTCGCGCTTGCCGGCGGGATCATCGGTGTTGGCGATGAAATCGAGGACTTGCTTGCGGGTGGGAAGACCGGGTTGGGGTTTGGGTGGTTTGGCCAACCTAGTATGCCCGCGCCACGTAGATCCGCTCGACCGCAGGCGCGCCAGTGAATGGGCAGGTCCCCGATACAGGCAGGCCGTCCATCGGCGTATTTCGCACCGTCAGCTTCAGGGCTTTGAGCTTGGCCACCACATCGGCCAGCGCCGCGCCGGTCGGCCGTGACCAGGCGAGTTCAACCCAGCCGGGGTAGCGGTTGCTGTCTGCAAAGAAAGCCTCAAGCCCGGTCAGATCGCTGACCCCGCGTTCGATCTGGGCGTCGCGGCGCTCGGTCGCTTCGCTGTGAAGCGAGCGCTGGATGTCTTCCAGTTCCCCCGCTGCCGCTGCCAAGAACTCGTCCTTGCCCTGCCCGGCGAAATTGACCTTGCCATCCTCACGGTAAAGCCGGTCGCGGCGGACCACGGAAACCTGTCCGCCAGCGGCATCGCGCCCGCCAATCTCGAGGATCAGCGGAACGCCCTTTTTGACCCAACCCCAACGTTTTTGCGTGGCTTTTCCGGCGCGCTTATCGAGCAGCACACGGATAGGTTCGCCCAGCGCGGTCTGACCAGCGAGGCTGCGGCGCAGGTCTTCGCAATAAGCCAGCAGCGCTTCGTCGCCATCATCATCACGCAGCATCGGCAGGATCACCACCTGGTGCGGCGCGATCCGCGGCGGCACCCGCAGGCCATCGTCATCGCCGTGGGTCATGATCACCCCGCCGATCAGACGGGTTGAAACCCCCCAGCTGGTGGTGTGGCACAGGGTCTGCTGGCCTTCCTTGTCCTGGTAGCGGATCCCGGCAGACTCGGCGAAACCGGTGCCAAGGTAATGACTGGTTCCGGCCTGAAGCGCCTTGCCATCCTGCATCATCGCTTCGATCGAATAGGTCGCAGCCGCACCGGGAAAGCGTTCATGTTCAGGCTTTTCGCCCGCGAACACCGGCATGGCGAGGTCTTCCTCGGAATGGGCCCGGTACATTTCGAGCGCGCGCAGCGTTTCGGCCATCGCATCGGCCTTGTCGGCGTGGGCAGTATGGCCTTCTTGCCAGAGGAATTCGCTGGTCCGCAGGAACATCCGCGTGCGCATTTCCCAGCGCACCACATTGGCCCACTGGTTGGTCAGCAGCGGCAAATCGCGCCACGACTGAATCCAGCGGGCCATCGCCTGACCAATCACGGTTTCCGAAGTGGGCCGAACAATAAGCGGCTCTTCCAGCTTGGCTTCGGGATCGGGGATCAGGCCACCCTTGCCGTCCTGGATCAGACGGTGGTGGGTGACAACCGCCATTTCCTTGGCGAAGCCTTCAACGTGCTCGGCCTCTTTGGCAAAGTAGCTCAGCGGAATGAACAGCGGGAAATAGCAGTTGTCGACCCCGGCGGCCTTGATCCGTGCGTCCATCAGGTGCTGGATCCGTTCCCAGATACCATAGCCCCAAGGACGGATCACCATGCAGCCGCGCACCCCGCTTTCTTCGGCCATTTCTGCCTCGGCGATCACCTCTTGATACCAGGCGGCGAAGTCTTGCGAACGGGTGACGGAAAGAGCGTGTTTCATGGGGCGGCGGGTTAGCCGCTTGGGCCTTCACGCACAAGGCTTGTGCTTGCGCAAATCCGTGTTAAATCGCCGCTCATGGTGGGGATTCCAAGCAAGTTCAGAATGATGGCCGTAACCGTTGCGATGGCCGCTGGGGCCTTGGTTGCAGGGGCAGCGGCTGGTCAAGATGCTGCTGGAGCCGCTGGCCCAGCTACTGGCCCGGCAACGTCGGCTCCTAGACCCGCGACGTCAGGGTCAACGTCAACGTCGACGTCAGCCACGATCAAGATCAATCCGCGCGCGGTGATCAAAACGGTCGGTTCGATCTTCAAGTCCAAGCCCAAACCCACCCCGACGCCAACACCTACACCCACACCTGTCCCAACAGCCACGCCGACGGCCACACCGACAGCAATGCCGACCGTGACACCGCGTCCACGGCCTACGGCCACCCCGGCACCGCGGCCCGTAAAAACCACCGCCCCAGCGCCGCCGCCGAAGGTAAAGGCAATTGCCAAACCTACCGTCAGGCCGGTTGCGACTCCCAGCGCTGCGGCTACGGTTATTGCTGAGCCGCAGTTGCTGCCAAAGGCTACGGCAGTTGCCGCGCCCGTGCCGCCGCCGGACGAAGGCTACGGCTATCTCGGCTGGATCGCAGCTCTGCTGGCTGGTCTGTCGGCGAGCGGCTTTGCACTCAAGCAATGGTTTTACCCAAAGCTTAAGCTAAACTGTGAGATTGAAAACGGCGAAAGCAGCCTTACCGCCGCGTCATCTCCGGCGGTCACTGCGCCCGAACTTGCATTTACAATCCAGATCGAAACTGGCGAGGCCAATGCGCCAGCTGGGCGGTTGGCTCTGGCGACAGGAGAACAAGCATGATTCAGCCAGGCCAGATCGAACTTGCTGCACTGATCCCGCCCGAAACGTTTGATGCCGCTGCAGAGCAAGCCGCCTTAGAACTGGGCGAACAGGGCGGCGGGCGGATGCAAAAGGCCATGAACGGACTAGCCGGTCAGCGGATCGCGGCGGCCATGGCCGAAAAGCTGAAGCAGCTTGATCTGCTGCCGATGTTTATCCAGAGCTGGGGCAAATCGCCCGAAATCGCAGCAGAAGCCAGGGCTAGCCAAGCGAGCGACGAGGCGCGCTTTATCCGCTTAGGCAAACTTGAGCAGGATCTGGATCTTTATCCAATCATGGGCATTTCGGGTTTTGGCATCTCAGCCAGCCCGATCAAATTCTCGCTGACTCTAAAAGCCGAATTTGAAGCAATCGAAGTCGGGCTTGAGAAGGCCTACGTCGTGCAGATTGGCGGCGGGTTGTGCCGATTGGCCGCCGTGCTCAAGCTCGGCCAGTTTGCATTCCCGACCGGAGTTGATCCGGTCGAATGGCAAGTCGGCAAAGGCCGCCGGTTTGAAAAGCCCGGTGTGCCGCTCCTGCCCAATCAGGCAAAGACCAAGGCTTAACCCTTCCCGAGTTTGTCCAGCTTGGCCTGCATTTCGGCCATCTGCTTGCGCAACGCGGCAATCTCGGCTTCCTGGCCCTTGCCTGTCGCGGCGCCCTTGTCGTCGGCAAGGTTCGGGACGAAAGCGGATGCGGCGGCTTTGAAGATTGCCAGATTTTGCTGCGCCAGTTTGGCGAGAGGATTACCGGCCAGACTTGCCTCAAACGCCTCGCGCAGTTTGGATTGGTTGGCGCGGAACTGGTCCATGCTGGCTTCGAGATAGTGCGGCACCAGCCCCTGCATCGAATTGCCATACATCGAGATCAGCTGGCGCAGAAAGTTGACCGGCAGCATCTGTTCGCCGCGCACGGTTTCTTCTTCCATGATGATCTGGGTCAGGATCTGGTGGGTGATATCGGTTCCGGTCTTGGCATCGAGCACCTGGAAATCGACCCCTTCGCGGGTCATCTTGGCGAGATGATCGAGCGTTATGTAGCTGGATGACTTGGTGTTGTAGAGCCGCCGGTTGGCGTACTTCTTGATAACAACGATTTCGCCCTTGGCGTCGGTCATGGCTGAATTCCTGCTAGGGGAGCTCCCTCGAACCACAACGTTAGCACTTGCAACAACTGCAATGCAACAAAACCTTGCTGCGCAGCATCACCGCGGAAATCGGCGGCCCAGCAGGGTTAGCAGTTCATACTGGGACAGTCCGGTCAGCGCCGATGCTGCGGGTAATGCGTAGTCTGCGGTCACCCAATCGCCTTCAGTCAGTTGCGGTGCAGCAGACAGATCGACGACAGTCATATCCATCGACACCCGGCCCACCATAGGCAACCGCGCCTGCCCGGCCAGCATCGCCCCTTTGCCCGACCAGCAGCGCAGATAGCCATCGGCATAGCCCAGCGCGATCACCCCAACCCGCATCGCAGTTGGTGCAGTAAAGGTGGCGTTATAACCGATGCTCTCGCCAACCGCGACATCGCGGACCTGAATGATCGCCGCCTCTGGCCGCGCGACTTGCCGGATCTCCCCAGCCAATGCGGCACAAGGAACCCCGCCATAGAGCGCCAGGCCTGGCCGTGTCAGATCGCCGTGATAATCCGGCCCCAGCATGATCCCGGCGCTGTTGGCTAAGCTGGCCCGGGCATGGGGAACATGGCTGCGCGCCTCATCCCAGCGCCGCCGCTGCAGATCGCTTTGCGGCCCGTCCTGATCCGCCGATGCGAGGTGCGAATGGAGCACGTCGATCTGCAGGCCCAACAAGACCGGATCACCCAAATCGGCCATCGGCACACCCAGTCGATTGATCCCGGTATCGACCATCAGGTCGCAGCGCCCACCCCCGGCATCAAGCCACAACTGTGCCTGCCGCAACGAATTGATCACCGGGCGAAGACCAGCTGCCTTTGCATAGGCGGCATCTTGCGCCGTCAACGGCCCGTGCAGCACCGCAATGCTTGAGGCTGGCACCAGTTCGAGCAGCGGCGCCGCCTCAGCCATATGGGCGACAAAGAACTCTGCGCACCCGGCCCCGGCCAGCGCCTGCACGACGCGCTGCGCACCCAGGCCATAGCCATCGGCCTTGACCGCCGCCCCGGCCTTCGCGGCCCCGGACAGACGGTCAAGCGCCCGCCAGTTGTGAACCAGCGCATCGCTATCCAGCGTCAACCGAAGCGGACAGAAAGGTTGCTCAGCTGGCATCGTCACCGAAATCGCGTGGTTTGCCATTCGGCAGCCCCCACAGCGCCACCAGGAAGGCCATCAGTACCACCGCCCAGGTGTACCACAGTCCGGAAAACGGATTACCGGTCTTGGCCACGATATAGGCCGCGATGAAGGGCAAGAACCCGCCGAAATAGCCAGTCCCGATGTGATATGGGATCGACATTGAAGTGTAGCGGATGCGCGCCGGAAACATCTCAACAAGGATCGCGGCAACTTGGCCGTATGTCATAGCGGAGAGGCCCACCATAAGCGCAACCGCAAGGACAATCTTCCACGGCTGGCGCTTGGCTGGATCAGACTTATCGGGATATCCCGCCGCCTCAAGCGCTGCGACATAGGCTTTTTCATCAAAGCCCTGTACCACCGTATCGCCAACCTTGATCGACACGCTTTCGCTTGGCGATTTGCTATAGCCAATTCCGCGCTTCGTCAGGAAGTTGAGCGCCTTGGCGCATTCGGTCGTATGGGTGCGGTTGAGGACGTTGAAATCACAGTCCGGCAGAGACAGTGTGACCGGTGAAGTCTGGGTCGCGCGTTCAAGATCAGGATTGGCCGCGTCGGCCATCATGTGGAACAGCGGGAACACCGATAGCATCGCGAGGCCGTAGCCAGTCAGCAACAATTTCTTGCGGCCAACCTTATCCGACAGCCAGCCGAAAAACACGTAAAATGGTGCCGCCAGCGTCGCGCCAATCGCCATGTAAACAAGTGCATCGGTTTCAGGCACGCGCGCGGGGCCAGTGAGGAAATAGAGCGTCCCG
>JANMOU010000035.1:0-35183 GCA_031369495.1 Novosphingobium sp.
TCCTACATCGCCCGAACCTGACATTCTCTCCCGCAACCCAAGCCCCAGAAGCCGCGCCAGCCAGCGCGGCTTTTGTGCGTTTAGGGGCTGAGGGAATGGAATATGGAATGGTCGTATGCGGATGCACTTCATCAACTAAAGTCGGCAGCCAGCCTATTTCCGCCCCACGCTGACATAGGTAAAGCCCTTCGCCCGCACCTCTGCCGGGTCGTAAACATTGCGCAGATCGACCAGCAACGGGGCGGCGGCGAGGCGTTTGACTTTGGCGAGATCGAGCGCGCGGAAGGCGTCCCATTCGGTGACGATCACGGTCGCGTCTGCGCCTGCGATCGCGTCATAGGCACTCTTTTGCATCGCCACTTCAGGCATCAGCGGCTTGGCGAGTTCCATCCCTTCGGGATCGTAGCCTGCGACTTCGACCCCGGCATCGGCCAGCGCGAGGGCAATCGCGATGCTGGGGGCATCGCGCATATCGTCGGTGTTGGGCTTGAAGGTCAGCCCCAGCAGCGCGACCTTCTTGCCGCGCGCTGCGTCCATTCCGCCCAGCGCCTCGATTACCTTGCGGCCCATCGCGCGCTTACGGGCATCGTTGACCTTGACCACCGCCTCGACGATTCTCGTCGGGGCTTCATAGTCTTCGGCGGTTTTGAGCAGCGCGAGGGTATCCTTGGGGAAGCACGATCCGCCATAGCCCGGTCCGGCGTGGAGGAACTTGGCCCCAATCCGCCCGTCCATCCCGATCCCGCGGCTGATGTCCTGCACATCGGCGCCAACCTTCTCGCACAGATCGGCCATCTCGTTGATGAAAGTGATCTTGACCGCAAGGAAGGCGTTGGCGGCATATTTGATGAGTTCGGATGAGCGCCGTGAGGTGAACAGGATCGGCGATTTGTTGAGGAACAGCGGCCGGTAAACTTCCTTCATCACACCGCGGGCCCATTCGTCTTCGGTGCCGACGACGATCCGGTCGGGGTGCTTGAAATCACCGATCGCGGCGCCTTCGCGCAGGAATTCAGGGTTCGAGGCGACCGCGAATTTCACGCCGGGATTGGCCTCGGCAATGATCCGTTCCACTTCGTCGCCGGTGCCCACCGGTACGGTCGATTTGGTCACGATGACCGCGTCGTTCTTAAGGCTCGCGCCGATCTCTTCAGCGACGGCATAGACGTACGAGAGGTCCGCATGGCCATCGCCGCGGCGGCTGGGGGTGCCGACTGCGATGAAGATTGCTGAAGCATCGGCAATGCCTTCGGCCAGATCGGTGGTAAAGGTCAGCCGCCCGGACTTGACGTTGGAGCCGACCAGTGCGGCCAGGCCCGGTTCAAAGATCGGCATGACGCCGGCGTGCAAGCTGTCAATCTTGGACTGGTCCTTGTCGATGCAGACCACATCGTGGCCAAAATCGGCAAAGCAGGCCCCCGAAACCAGCCCGACATAACCTGAGCCGACCATAGCGATTTTCATGCAATGCTCCTTTGCGACACGGAGATTGTGCCGCCTGTTTCTGTGGCTTCGATCAGCCAGCGGTTGGTGCCCTCCAGCCCGATCGCGGTCAGGCGGCCGGATTGATAGGCTCCGGTATCAATCCCGATCCGGTTGAAGCCGATTTCGGGGCTATCGTAAATCGTGTGGCCATAGATCACCACCGGGCCAAGGCTGTCCTTGCAGGAGGTGAAAGGCTCGCGGATCCAGCGCAGGTCGCCGATGCGTTGCTGATCGAGCGGCACTCCGGGGCGAATTCCGGCATGGACAAACAGGTAATCGCCGATCGTCACCATGTCTTCCATCGCGCGCAGATAGGCGATGTCTTGTGCTGGCACAGCCGCGCGCATCAACGCCTGCGTTTCGACTAGACTGGCAGCGGTATAAGTCGCCGGATCGATTGAGTACGACAGCACCGTCTCGCGCCCGCCAAAACGCAGGAACTGGCGCAGCACCTCTTCATTATCGAACGAATCGAGGAACATCTCCTCATGGTTGCCCATCAGCGCACGGACCGCTCGGCGTTCGCTCCAGTCGCGGGCCAGGGCGATCACGCCGGCGCTGTCCGGGCCGCGATCAACCAGATCACCGAGCAGAACTACGGTGGTTTGGGCAGGCCCGCGCCCAACGTCGTCTTGGTCGACAGCTTCGATCAGCGCTGCAAACAGATCGGCGCGGCCGTGGATGTCGCCGACGGCATAGGCGCGGCCACCCGCCGGGATTGCCGGCGGAGGTGCACTTTCAGTGGCACTGAATAGATTGCGAAACTTGGATAACATGGCCGGGCGGATCCTTGCCGCGGCTATAGCGGCGCTGCCCTTAACGAACAATGGCCCTGCGGTGACCCGGTACTGGCGTTGCGCGAATGTCACAGTCCTGCCGCTCTGCGCAAGGAAATGACAATCCCGGCTTGTGCAGTGCAGCAAAAGTGTGTTGATGGCGGCTTGTCCACCGCAATCTCCTCCGCCATCGAGAGGTGAGGCAGCGGATGCAGGTGGGACGCAGCGACCAACAATCAAAGGAAGATTGCAATGCTCACGTCCATCCGCGGCCTTGTCGCCGCTTCACTTATTGCCGGCAGCGCATTGGCAGCGGCCCCCGCTTTTGCTGAAGAAACCGATCCCCCAGCAGATATCACCATCACCGGTAATGTCGTCGGCGTGACCGACTATCGCTGGCGCGGGCTGTCCTATTCGGGCGGCGACTTCGCGGTTCAGGGCCAGATCAACGTCGGCCATTCCAATGGGCTTTATGTCGGCGTCTGGGGCTCGAGCCTCGAGCAGGACTTTTTCGACATTTACGGTTCGGCCGAAATCGATATCTATGCTGGTTGGTCGGGCGAAGTCAGCAGCGGCCTGACCGCCGACGTTGGCATCACCTATTACGCCTATCCGAACGGTACTGTCGGCAACGCCAACTACTTTGAACCCTATGCCTCGCTGTCGACCACAGTCGGTCCGGCCACCGCCAAGGTTGGCGTCAGCTATGCCTGGGCACAAGACGCGCTTGGCGGCGATGACAGTTCTTATGTCTTCACCGATTTGGGCGTTGGCATTCCCAACACCCCGGTCAGCCTCAACGCACACCTCGGTTACACCGATGGCGCGCTCTCGCCCAAGCTGCTGACCGGCGCCAGCCTCGACGGCGGGTTCGATTATTCGATCGGCGCGACTGCCAATGTGACCAAGAACCTGTCGGTTGGCGTGCAGTATGTCGGCGTTGACGGCAACTCGATCGATGGCTTCTCGAACGATGCCGTGGTTGGTACAGTCAAGCTGTCCTTCTGATCCCATCGAACGGTAATTTTTGAAAGGCCCGTTCCGGCTTGTCCGGGGCGGGCCTTTCGCTTTACAGCGGCACCATGACCAAATTTCTCCATTCGATGATCCGGGTGACTGACCCGGACGCCACCGTCGCCTTTTTCGCGCTGATCGGCGTTAACGAGGTGCGCCGATTTTCCAGCGAGCAGGGCCGCTTTACCCTGATTTTTCTCGCTGCACCGGGGCAAGAGGACGTGGCCGAGGTCGAACTGACTCACAATTGGGACCCGCAGGAATACAGCGGCGGCCGCAATTTTGGCCACCTCGCTTACCGGGTTGAAGACATTTACGCGACCTGCGCGGCACTGCAGGCGGCGGGGCACATCATTCACCGGCCCCCACGCGATGGCCACATGGCCTTCGTGAAATCACCGGATGGGATCTCGGTCGAATTGCTGCAAGACGGCCATCTGCCGCCGCAAGAGCCGTGGGCGAGCATGGAAAATGTCGGTAACTGGTAAGCGCGACTACGCCGGTTTTGAGGCCAGGCGCAGGACCAGATAACCCCCCAAGGCCGAGAGTAGTGAGCCGAACAGCACGCCCAGCTTTGCTTCATCGACCAGCGCGGGCTGGCCTGGAAAACCAAGCTGCGCGATAAACAGGCTCATCGTAAAGCCAATCCCGCACAGAAGCGCCATACCCCACAGCTGCGCCCAGCTAGCCCCAGCGGGCGGCTGGGCGAGGGCAAAGCGGCGCGCAGCCCAGATTGCCCCCAGAATGCCGATCTGCTTGCCCAGCAGCAGGCCCAACGCAATGCCCAGCGGCAGCGGTGCCAGCACGTCAGCCATGGACAATCCCGCAAACGACACGCCGGCATTGGCAAATCCGAACAGCGGCACGATCAGATAGGCGCTGAGCGGTGCCAGGGCGTGCTCCATTCGCAGCAACAGGCTGTCTCCGTGCCGGTCCAGCCCCAGTGGAACGGTCAGCGCCGCCAGTACCCCGGCGACAGTGGCATGAACCCCCGAATTGAGCACTGCGAACCACAAGGCCGCGCCCAGCAGGGCGTAGGGCAGCACGCGCTTCTCGCCCTTTCGGTTCAGCCAGACCAGCGCGCCTAGCAGGGCCGAAGCCAGTGCCAGCCAACCCAGTTTCAGCGTGGCGGTGTAAAACAGCGCAATGATCGCCACCGCGCCCAGATCGTCAACGATCGCCACGGTCAGCAGGAACAGTCGCAGGCTGGGTGGTGCGCGCCTTCCGATCAGGCCCAGCACACCCAGGGCAAAGGCGATATCGGTCGCCGCTGGAATCGCCCAACCGGGTTGCAGGCTGGGATCGGATCCGGCCACCGCCAGATAGATCAGCGCCGGGACTACCATCCCCGCCGCCGCGGCCATCACCGGAAGCCGCCGCCGCGCCGGTGTGGCCAGTTCGCCGTCCAGTACTTCGCGTTTGATCTCCAGCCCGACCACGAAGAAGAACAACGCCATCAAGGCATCGTTGATCCACAGATGGGCTGTGTCCAGCTTGGCAATCGGCGTCCACGGCAGCGCTCCGTGGAAGAGCGCGTGATAGCCGTGGGCAAGCGGTGAATTGGCCGCGATCATTGCCAGTATCGCGACCGCGATCAGCAGAATCCCGGCCCCAGCCTCTCCGCCAAACAGGCGGACCGCCAGAGTTGCGAGCGGGGAAAAAGCATGGCGCTTGCGTGTCATGGAGCGCAAATCGCGTAAATCGAGCAGGCTGACAATCAAAACCGTTCGCCACCAATTGAACGGTCGCAAAAACCGCCGCGAAGCCCGCGAATCGCAACCCTGCAGCCGTTGGAGTTTTCAGTGGCCGGAACGGGGATTACTTGGCTCTGATAATAGTTTGAGACTAAATTGGCGTTTTAAAGGCGTTTGATTTGACCCCTGCAATGATCTGATTGCAACCGCTTGGGAATGCCGATAGGCCTGCCGCTTGGGAATTACTGGCGGGGGCAGCGCAGCGGCATGGTCGGGTCGGTTTCAGGGATGCAAGGCTTGCTTGAATGGCTGATGCTGTTCGAGCGTGAGCTGCTGGCCTTTGCCGCCTTCTGGTTCTGCATTGGTCTGATCGATGAATTTGCGATTGATCTGACCTGGCTGTGGCTGCGGATGACCGGCCGGGCGCGGACTGCGCAGCTGCCAGTTGGCTATGGGGCAGAGCCGCTTTCAGGCCAGGCCGCAGTGTTGATCCCGGCCTTTCAGGAAGCGCCCGTGGTGGGCACCACGATCACCCATATGCTGGCAGCCTGGCCGCAACGGGACTTGACGATTTATGTCGGCTGTTACCGCAACGATGCTGCCACGCTGGCTGCCGCCAGCGCAGCGGCAGATGGGGACTTGCGGGTCCGGGTGGTTGTCCACGGGGTCGCAGGGCCAACCACCAAGGCCGATTGCCTCAACCGTCTGTACCGCGCACTGGCTGCCGATGAGGCGCGTTCGGGCCGCAGCTTTACCAGTGTGATCCTGCACGATGCCGAAGATATGGTCCATCCGGCCGCGCTGCAGGCGATCGATGCTGCATTGGTGCTGCGGGATTTCGTGCAATTGCCAGTGCGGCCCGAATTGCAGCCCGGCTCGCGCTGGATTGCTGGGCACTATGCTGATGAATTCGCCGAAACCCATGCCAAAGCGATGCTGGTCCGCGCGGCCTTGGGGGCTCCGCTTCCTGCTGCCGGAGTTGGCTGCGGCTTTTCCCGCCTGGCCTTGGGGGAACTGGCTGAGCGCCGGAATGAAGAGGGTGAGGCGGGCCCATTCGCCCCTGAATGTCTGACCGAGGATTATGAGCTTGGCTTGGTTCTCTCGCAGCAGGGGCGGGGCAGTGCGTTTCTGCGGCTGCGCGATGATGCCGGCGCGCTGGTCGCGACCGGATCCTACTTTCCCGATCGGCTGGATGCCGCGGTCCGCCAGAAGACCCGCTGGATCCACGGCATCGCATTCCAGGGCTGGGACCGGATGGGCTGGAGCGGCAATGGCGTGGAGCTATGGATGGCGCTGCGGGATCGGCGCGGACCTCTGACGGCCTTGGTTCTGGCTGCCGCCTATTTACTGTTGATTATCGATGCGCTGCTGCTGGGCGCCCAGGTAGCGGGCTATGGCAGTCAGCCACCGCTGTCTGGCCCGCTCAGGGTGATGTTGCTGATCAGTTTTGGCGGCTTTGTTTGGCGGGCTAGCCTTCGCGCCCTGTTTACCGCCCGCGAATATGGGCCAGTCGAGGCGGCCTATGCTGTGCTGCGGATTCCTTTGGCCAATATCATTTCGATCATGGCGGGACGGCGCGCGATCGTGGCTTATTTCCGTTCGCTGCGCACTGGCAAGGTTGTCTGGGACAAGACCACGCATGACCGGCATCCAGCCAGTGTCGCCGCGCGGACAGGCTTACAAAGGAGCGGCGCGTGAAATTGCCCCAGCGCACCACGCACCGCGGTCAACCGCTCTACGCGCTCGTCATCCTCATGTTGGTGTGGATTGGCGTCAGAACAGCGGTCTGGGCCGGCGCTACGAACTACTCAGTTGAGCCGATCGCTGCCAAGGCCAAGGTGCCGACTGTGCCCGTGGCTGGCCCGGATCAATCTCCTGCGGCTGCGGAACCTGCCGCGCCCCAGCTTGCCCCTGCGCCGCCTACTCCGGCCACTCCGGCCGCTCCGCCAATCATGCGCTATCAGCCCGAGCCGCTGCCGTCGCCGACCTTGGCGGCTCCGCAAGCGGTTCCGCCAAAACTGGCCGCTGATCACTTGTTGCTGCTCCAAGCCGGCGTTTCGGCGATGCCGTTGCCTGAAAATGCGACTGCCGCCGACCAATCGATCAGCCGGCCTCCGGTGCCCTACTTGTCCACTGCCGGGACCGAAGCGCGCCGCTGGTCCGGCGATGGCTGGCTGCTGTGGCGCCAAGGCGGGGTGGGCTACAACCTGCCCGGTGCAGGATTGCCTGGCGCCAGCCTGACCTCAGGCGCCTATGGCGGAAGCCAGGCTGGTCTGGTGCTGCGCTATCGACTGGCGCCCAGCAGCGCGCTGCGACCGACGCTATACCTGCGCGCCAGCACCGGGCTGCACTATCCGCGCGGTGAGGAACTTGCCGCCGGTTTCGCCTTGCGACCGCTGGGCAAAGTTCCCGTTGCAGTGATGGGTGAAGGCCGGGTGACCCGCACCACTAGCGGCACCGTGGTGCGCCCAGCGATTGCGGTGGTCAGCGAGTTGCCGCCCGTAAAGCTGCCGCTGGGCCTTCGGGGTGAGGCCTATGGCCAGGCCGGCTGGGTAGGGGGCAAGGACCAGACCCCGTTCATTGACGGTCAGGCCCGGATCGAAAAGCCGGTCGTGCGCAGCGGTGCCATCGAAATGCGGCTGGGCGCAGGAGCCTGGGGCGGGGCGCAGAAGGGGGCAAGCCGGCTCGATATCGGACCAACCGCGACGCTCGATCTGCCGATCGGGCCGGTCGGCAGCAGGCTCTCTGCGGACTACCGTTTCCGAGTTTCGGGAAATGCCGCCCCCGGTTCTGGAGTGGCAGTTACACTTTCTGCGGGTTTCTAGGGACTAAGCCTTTTTTTGGCCGTCTCGCCGGAGTAGACCATTAGGTAACAGATGGACGTCTACCTTCCGATTGCCAACCTTGCGGTCAATGGCCTGATAATCGTCGCGCTGGGCGCGCTGACGGGCATCTTGTCGGGCATGTTCGGCGTCGGGGGCGGATTCCTGACCACGCCTTTGATGATTTTCTATGGCATTCCCCCAACTGTCGCTGCGGCATCGGCCGCCAGCCAGGTCACCGGAGCATCGGTTTCGGGGGTGCTGGCCCATACTAAGCGCGGCGGAGTCGATTACCAGATGGGCGGCGTAATGGTCGCAGGCGGACTGATCGGGACCGTGATTGGCGCCGGGCTGTTCCGCTTGCTGCAGGAACTGGGTCAGATCGATGTGGTGATCAACGTGCTCTATGTGCTGATGCTGGGCGGGATCGGCGGCGTGATGGCGCACGAAAGCTGGCAAGCGCTGAAGGCGCAAAAGAGCGGCGTGCCCTTGCCCCCGGCCAAGCGGCGGCACCATCCGATGGTCGCCAGTCTGCCGCTGCGCTGGCGGTTCTATCGCTCGGGGCTCTATATCTCGCCGCTGGCACCGCTGCTGCTGGGGATGTTCACTGGCGTCCTGACCATGCTGATGGGGATCGGTGGCGGGTTCGTGCTGGTTCCGGCGATGCTCTACATCCTGGGGATGAGCGCGGCGGTGGTGGTCGGCACCTCGCTGTTCCAGATCCTGTTCGTGACAATGATGACCACGATGATGCACGCGCTGACCACCCGGGCAGTCGATGTGGTGCTGGCGGTTCTGCTGCTGATCGGATCGGTTTCGGGGGCGCAGATCGGCGCGCAACTGGCGCAGAAGATTCCGGCTGAGCGGCTGCGGTTCGCGCTAGCCGCAATCGTTCTGGTGGTGGCGCTGCGGATGGCGCTGGGGCTCGGCTGGGCGCCGGATGAGATCTATACGGTGACCCCGTCATGAGGGCGTTGTTGGCCTTGCTCTGCCTGCTGCTGCTCGGCGGCGCGCGCGATCCCATTCTGGTGCCCGAAGTGTCGCAACATGAAGTGCAGGTCCGGCAGGGTTTTCGTGGCACCGAACTGCTGCTGTTCGGCGCGATCCTGACCCCCGATGGAACGCGCGCCGGGCAGGACTATGACATCGTCGTGGTTCTCAAAGGGCCGACCCGCTCGATCATACTGCGCGAAAAGCAGCGGATTGCCGGGATTTGGGTCAATGCCGAAAGTACCGAGTTCCGTTCGGCCCCGACTTTCTTCGCTGTGGCCTCGTCAAAGCCGATAGGCCGGATCGTCGATGACAAGACCGCCGCAATCTATGAACTGGGCCTGCCTTGGCTCCAGCTCTCACCGATCGGAGCCTATAATCCCAAGGAACAGGCCCGTTTTTCTGCCGGATTGGTTGATCTGATGCAGCGTGAACAGCTGTACAAGGACGATTCAAAGGGCGTTAAAATATCCGAACAGGTGCTCTATCAGGCCCGGATCAAGCTGCCGTCCAGCGTGCAGACTGGGACCTACACCGCCGAAACCTTTGCAATCACGAAGGGCCGGGTGGTCGCCTCGGCGATTGCCCGGGTCGAAGTCAAGAAACTGGGCTTTGAACGCGCGGTGGCCCAGTTTGCCGAGTACAACGGGTTCTTTTACGGCCTGCTAACGGTCGCCATGTCAGTCGCAATGGGTTTCATGGCCGGGCGGCTTTTCGCGCTGGTTTAGCCGCACACTTAGCCCATTCTTAACCACTCTGATCTAGGCCGTTCCTGCATGGCCGCAGGGGCGGATCAGGAACATGGGTGCGATTGTATGACCGATGCTGGGGCAAAAGGTTTTGGGGCAGGACAGGTAGCGCAGGGGGACGATTATCCTGTCGATGCCGCGCAAGCCGCTCAGACTGCCGGAGCAGCCCAAGAATTCGACAACGCCCGCGAACCGATCGGGGTCGTGCTGGAAATCGCCGGTTCGGGATCGGCGATCGCGCTCGATCTGCAGCGTTTGCAGGAATGTTCCGGCGATAGCGATCCATCGGTAGCGCTGGCCGGGCAGGTCGGCAGCCAGATTAAAATTCGGGTCGGCAAAGGCTGGCTGCTCGCTTCGGTCCGCACCCAGCGGCAGGATTCCAAGACCCCCGGCGGGATCATGGCCAGCATCGATTTCATGGGCGAAGGCGATGAAGAACGGCTGACTGGCCGGATTCATAGCTTCCGCCGCGGTGTGACGCGCTATCCGATCCCCGGCGCCTTGATCTATCCCGCGACCAGCAACGACCTCAAGCAGATCTACTCCTCGGATGGTCGCTCGAGCATCGAGGTCGGCACCGTGTTCCCGACCAAGGACATCCGCGCCGGGCTTTATGTCGATGCCATGCTCGGCAAGCACTTCGCCCTGCTCGGCTCAACCGGTACCGGTAAATCGACCAGCGCTGCGCTGATCCTGCACCGGATTTGCGAACATGCCCCCGAAGGGCACATCGTGATGATCGATCCGCACGGCGAATATTCGGCTGCCTTCAAGCAGACCGGCATGATCTTTGACGTGTCGAACCTGCAGATGCCGTACTGGCTGATGAATTTCGAAGAGCACTGCGAAGTGTTCCTGACCACCTCGGGCAATGACCGGCAAGAGGACATGGACATTCTATCCAAGTGCCTGCTGGCCGCACGGTCGAAAAACCGGCTCACCGAAAGCATGGGCAAGATCACCGTCGACAGTCCGATCCCGTATCTGCTGTCAGACCTGACCAACCTGATCCAGACCGAAATGGGCAAGCTCGACAAGGCGACCAGTTCAGCCCCGTTCATGCGGATCCGGACCAAGATCGACGAATTGAAGGCCGATCCGCGTTACCAGTTCCTGTTTTCGGGCATGCTCGTCGGCGATACGATGGCCGAGTTTATCGCCAAGATTTTCCGGATGCCGAGCAAAGGCAAACCGATCTCGATCATCGACGTTTCGGGCGTTCCTTCGGATGTTACCTCCACGGTTGTAGCAGTGCTGAGCCGCCTGGTGTTCGACTTTGCAATCTGGAGCCGCGATGAGAAAACCCGCCCCGTCCTGCTGGTCTGCGAAGAAGCGCACCGCTATGTCCCGAACGAGAAGAACTCCGATGGTTCCTCGGTTGGCCGGATCCTAAGCCGGATTGCCAAGGAAGGCCGTAAATACGGCGTGTCGCTGGGCCTGATTACCCAGCGCCCGTCGGATCTTGCCGAAGGCGTGCTGTCACAGTGCGGTACGATCATTTCGATGCGTCTCAACAACGATCGCGATCAGGCCTTTGTGAAAGCCGCCATGCCCGAAGGCGCGCGCGGCTTCCTCGATTCCATCCCCGCCTTGCGCAACCGCGAATGCATCATCTGCGGCGAGGGTGTCTCGATCCCGATCCGCGTCGCCTTCGATGAACTTGAAGAGATGAAGCGGCCCGCGTCGGCCGATCCGAGCTTTACCGAGCTGTGGAACGCATCGGGCGGGGAAGAGGAAATGGTCCAGCGCACCGTCCAGCGGTGGCGCGCTCAGGGCCGCTAAGCCTCACGCAATCCGTTCCAGCATCCGCCCCCGCCACGGCGCGTAAAAGTAGACCGCCATGGTCAGCAGCATCGACACGATCGAGCTGAGCATGAAGGAATACCACAGCGCGTCCGCCCCAAAGTTGGGATAGAGCAGGTAATAGGCCCCAAGCCGCACGACATACATCGCGAAGAACAGCACCAGCAGCTGGGCATAGATCACGCCATAGGCGCGCAGCGCGCCAAACAGCACGATCGTTACCCCGAACGGCAAATAGGTCCAGATCGCCAGATCCTGGATATGCAGCGCCGCTGCCACCGACGGGCTGCTGGAACCCAGAAACAGTTCCAGCACCGGCCGGTCAAACGGAACCAGCGCCGCAATCATCACGCCGGTCATCGCCAGGTTTGAAAGAGCACCGGCGCGGCTGATCGCATCGACCCGGTCTTCGCGCCTGGCACCAATGTGCTGGGCGACCATCGCGCTGACCGCTCCGCCGATCGCCATCGCTGGCATCCCGATATAGTTCCAGATCTGCAGCAGCGCGCCATAGGCCGCCGCGGTGGTCAGGCCTTCGCGGTTGACCAGCCCGATCATGACCACCCCGGCGCTGGAAATGATCAACATCTGCGCGCCCATCGGCAGCCCCTTGGAAAGCAGGTAGGCCGTCTCAGCGCGGGCCGGGATCAGCCAGCGCAGCTCGGCCCCGCGCAGCCGCAGCGGCAGGTCCTTGGCATAGATCCAGATCAGCAGCCCGGCGAATCCGATCGTGGTTGCAATCACCATCGCCCAGGCCGATCCGGCAATGCCCAAGGCCGGGAACGGGCCCCAGCCCTGGATCAGCAGCGGATTGAGCGCAACATCAAGCAGCGCCGTAAGGATCATGAAGCGCAGCGGCGTGGCGCCATCGCCGGCCCCGCGCAGCCCCATCGCAATCATCGTGGTAAAGGTCGCGAGCGGATTGGCGATCAGCGCCACCTGCAAGTAGGCCAAGGCCTGACCCCGGGCGGCACCGGGGGTGGCCAGCCAATCGAGCAGCACATCGGCATAGGCGATCCCGGCGACAGTGGTGATCAGCGTGATCGCGCCGGTCAGTCCCAGCGCGGTCCCCATCACCCGCCGCGCGGCGATCACATCGTGCCCGCCCCAAGCCTGCCCGATCCGGACGGTTGCGGCCATGCCAAAGCCAAAGATCAGCGCGAACAGCAGGAACATCAGGATATTGGCGCTCGCGGTAGCGGCCAGAGCGGTATCGCCCAGCAGCTGCCCAACCCAGATCGCATTGATCGATCCGTTGAGGCTTTGCAGCACATTGCCGATCAACTGCGGTAGCGCAAAGATCAGCAAGGTTCGGCCGAGCGGCCCCTGCGTCAGATCGCCGCGCAGTGGGGTGGTAATAGGTTCGGGGAGGGCTGGGATTTCGCTCATGTTCCGCGCGTATCACCATACAAATGAATATGCAGCCGGTCGCTCAGCCGCAGGCCATGCTGCAGGGCGAGGGGGGCAAGCCAAGCCTCGCGGGCGCGCAGTGTCGCGCTGTCAGTGCCTTCGGGCATGAGGTAGACACGGGCGCGGTCCATGTCATGACGCGCGATCAATTCCAGTACTTCAGTTAGATCGTTCGGGGCCGAAATGACGAACTTAAAGTACGCTTTAGGTTCCGCCGCCCAACCCGTCAGCCGCTCTGGCAGTAGCGCCAATTCCGCTGAATTCCCCGAATGCGCCAGCTTGGGGCTGACGTTGTATTGCGCCACCAAGGGATCGAGCGCCGGGTGCGGTGCGACCGTGCCGTTAGTCTCGATCTCGACCGTCATTCCTTGCAGCAGCGCCACCATCCGCGCCAGCGCCGCGCCCTGCAGCAAAGGCTCGCCGCCGGTGATTACCAGCCGGTCCTGCCCCAAGGCCATGATCCGTGCGGCGACGTCGGCTTCGTCCAGAGTGATCTGGTTGGCGGTGCGTTCGAACGCCAGCCCATCGCGATGCGGACGGTTATCGCCCTCAAACCGCCACGTGTAAGCCGTGTCGCACCAGGTGCAGGCCAGGTTGCAACGGCTGAGGCGGACAAAGGCGACCGGACGCCCCACACTCGGTCCTTCGCCCTGAAGCGAAGCGAACAGTTCGGGTACGTCTGGCGTGGTGGTGGCGAGGGTCAGCATTCAGAAAATCGCGATTCGACTGACGGAAGTTCACACCCATCACAGGGTATAGAGAAAGGAAAACACCGTTCGTCACCCGAGGTCACGTTGCGCAACCCTATGTCCCTTTGTGGAACTGTTGGAGAGGCGAGGGCGGTTTGCATGGCGCGGCGGCTTTGGCAGATTTGCAGCGGGTAGGACAGGGGGTTATTGGGGCAGAGTCTCGCCCATGGGGCCTGCCACTATCGACCCACCCCGTCACCCCGGACTTGATCCGGGGTCCCGCTGCTTGGTTCCAACGCCGTGCCAGAAGAACAAGCGGGTCCCTGGGTCAAGCCCGGGGTGACGGTGGGAGGGGAAAGTGCACCCTAGGGTGAGGAACTACCCCAACCGTGCCAGCGCTGCCGCCAGCCGTTCGGCTTCGGCCTGATGCATGGCGTGATCGGCGCGGGCCTTTTCGACCGCTTCGGGCTTGGCCCTTTCGGCAAAGGCCGGGTTGCTGAGGCGCCCTTCGAGCGACTTGGCTTCCTTGGTTGAGTTCTCCAGCGCCTTGGTCAGCCGGGCCTTTTCGGCGGCGATGTCGATCACGCCGGCCAGCGGCACGATGATGTTGGCGTCCCCTGCGCCGATCTGCATCGCGGCACCAGTGGGCGGGGCCTCAAACCGGATGCCGTTGAGCCGCGCCAACCGCTCAATCACGGCGGGATTGCGTTCGATGTTGCCGCGCGTGACGGCGCTTGGTTCCGGCAGGAACGCATCGAGTTTTGCGCCGGGATTGATGCCCAGTTCGTTCTTGGCAGTGCGCAGGTTGCCGATCAGCTGAATCAGCCAATCAACCTCAGCCTTCGCCGCAGCATCAACCGCAACACCCGGCTCCGGCCACTTGGCCGTGATCAGGGGATAGTCTGCCCGGTCGCCCAGTTTGCTCCAAAGCTCCTCGGTCACGAACGGCATGAACGGGTGCAGCATCACCAGGATCTGGTCGAGCACCCAGCCGGCGACGGCTTTGGTTTCGGCGTCGAAGTTGCCCTTGATCAGTTCGATGTACCAATCGCAGAACTGGTCCCAGACGAAGTGGTAGATCGCGTTGGCGGCGGCATCGAAGCGCAGGTCGGCCATCGCCTGGTCGAGCGTGGCCAGCGTGTCGACCACTTCGCCGATGATCCACTTGTTGACCGCGCTGGTCGCCACCGGGGCGGCCAGCGTGGCGGATGCACCGATCCCGTTGCTCTGGCAAAACCGCGCCGCGTTCCACAGCTTGGTGGCGAAGTTGCGGTAGCCTTCGACGCGGCGCTCATCCATCTTGATGTCGCGGCCCTGGCTTTCCATCGCCGCCATGAAGAACCGCAGCGCATCAGCGCCGAACTGATCGATCAGCAGCAGCGGATCGACCACGTTGCCCTTGGACTTGGACATCTTTTGCCCATCGGGTGCGCGGACGAGGCCGTGCAGATAGAGCCGCGGCCACGGGTTCTGCCCGGTCATCGCCTGCCCCAGCATCATCATCCGGGCATCCCAGAAGAACAGGATGTCGAAGCCGGAGATGAGGAGGTCGTTGGGGAAGTGGCGTTTGGTCAGAGCGGTCTGTTCCGGCCAGCCCAGCGTCGCAAAGGGCCACAGCGCGCTGGAAAACCAGGTGTCGAGCACGCTGGAGTCTCGTTCAAGGGTGTAAGGCTTGATGTCATCCATTTGATAAGATTCTGGCGCGAAACTAATTTCGGCTTCATCCACGCCGAAATATTCGGCAGCTGCCTTCTTTGCTTCACCTTCGTCCAGCGCCACAATCGCGTGTCCACGATTCATTACACTATCGAAGAACTCGAGGTCGATATCATCTCGAGTATTACCAGCTGCCAGCCTCGCAACTTCACTTTCGGTCGCACCCTTAGTTGCGCAGTACCACGCCGGGATTTGATGCCCCCACCACAGCTGGCGCGAAACGCACCACGGCTGGATGTTTTCCATCCAGTTGAAAAAGGTCTTTTCCCAGCTCTTGGGCACGATTTCGACCGCACCCGAGCGAACCGCGTCGAGCGGGGCCTTGGCCAGTTCCGCCGCGTTGACGTACCACTGGTCGGTCAGCATTGGTTCGATCACCACACCGCCGCGATCACCAAACGGCTGGACGATCATCTTGTCTTCAACCCCGATCATCAGCCCTTCGGCGTCGATATCGGCGATCACGGCCTTGCGCGCGGCATAGCGGTCCAGCCCGCGATAGGCCTCTGGCACCAGATTGAGGGCGTCGATTTCGGCCGGCTCGAGCTTGCCACTGGCGGCGATTTCCTGCGCGCGGGCTGATACTTCGGCATAGGGCGCGCCATCGGCCCGCATTGCCGCGGATTCGTCCATCAGGCGGTACATCGGAATGTTGTTGCGGCGGGCCACGTCATAGTCATTGGCATCGTGCGCGCCGGTGATCTTGACCGCGCCCGAGCCGAAGTCAGGATCGGGATAGAGATCGGTGATGATCGGGATCAGCCGCCGCTGCGCCTTGGGGCCGACTGGAATTTCGCACAGCTTTCCGACGATCGGGGCATAGCGCGCGTCGTCAGGGTGCACCGCCACCGCGCCATCGCCCAGCATCGTTTCGGGCCTGGTGGTGGCGATCGCAATGTAATCGCGCTGTTCTTCGAACACTACGGCGCCATCGGCGTCACGCTCGATGTAGGTATAGCTTTCCCCGCCGGCGAGCGGATATTTGAAGTGCCACATATGGCCCGGAACATCGCGGTTCTCGACCTCAAGATCGCTGATCGCGGTCTTCAGCGCCGGGTCCCAGTTGACCAGCCGCTTGTCGCGGTAAATCAGCCCCTGATTGAACAGATCGACGAACACCTTGACCACTGCCTTGGTGAAATGCGGGTCCATGGTGAACTGTTCGCGCGACCAGTCCATCGAACAGCCAAGGCGGCGCAGCTGGCCGGTGATGGTCCCGCCGCTTTCCGCCTTCCATTCCCAGACCTTCTCGATGAAAGCGTCGCGGGTGTAGTTGGTGCGCTTGTCCTGTTTCGCCTCAAGCTGGCGTTCAACCACCATCTGGGTCGCGATCCCGGCGTGATCGGTGCCGACAACCCACAGCGCATCCTTGCCGCGCAGTCGCTCATAACGGATCACCACGTCCTGCAGTGTGTTGTCGAGCGCGTGGCCGATATGGAGCGATCCGGTGACGTTGGGCGGCGGATTCACGATGGTGAACGGCTCGGCCTCCGGGCGTTCCGGGCGGAACAGGCCATTGGCCTCCCAATGGGCATACCACTTCGCCTCAATCGCGGCGGGGTCGAAAGTCTTGTCTAGGGTGCTGTCAGTCATCGTTCCGGGCCTTTGCCAGCGGGGCGGCGTGGGTGCAAGGCTTTGCCCTGCCTTCCCCCGCCTTGGCTTGCCGCCGCCGCATTTTTCCCGCACACAGCGATCCGATGCGCGAATGGGCCGAATTCACAATTGCCGAGGGCGACGATGGCGCGCGGGGGCTGGTGCTGACTGGGCCGCTGGTGGTGTCCTCGATTGGGCGGTTGGATAGCGCGCTGCGCGGATCGGACGAGCGCTTTGCGCATATTGACCTAAGCCAGGTCGGGGACGTCGATACGGTCGGCGCGTGGACCGTCTGGCGGCTGGCCCGCGATACCGGCGCCGATATCGTCGGGGCGAGTGACAAGGCGCAGCGCTTGATCGCCGCCGTCCACCGCAACGAACTGGAGGAAGCTAACGATAGTGAAACCGCCTCGCCCTATTCGCCGGAAGGGCTGATCGGGCGGGTCGGCGGCTTTGTGATCGGCTATTTTGAAGGCGTGCGGACCTTGCTCGGCTTTCTGGGCGAGCTGATCCTGGCGATGGGCAGTGTCATCCGCCATCCGGGCCGGATGCGCTGGACCTCGCTGGTTCGCCAGCTCGAACTGGTCGGCATTCAGGCGCTGCCGATTGTCGGGTTGATGAGTTTTCTGGTCGGGATCGTGATCGCTCAGCAAGGCGCGGTGCAGCTCGAACAATTCGGGGCGGAAATCTACACGATCAACCTGACCGGGCGGCTCTCGTTCCGCGAACTCGGCGTGCTGATGACCGCGATCATGGTCGCTGGGCGCTCCGGATCGTCGTTTGCCGCGCAGATCGGCACGATGAAGCTGACCGAAGAAGTCGATGCGATGCGGACCATCGGGGTATCGCCGATGGAGGCGCTGGTGGTGCCGCGGGTGCTGGCCTGCACCTTCATGCTGATGGTGCTGGGGTTCTACGCCGCAATCCTCTCGATCATCGGCGGGGCGTTCATTTCGATGTACTCGCTCGATATTCCGTTCTGGACCTTCCTCAGCCGAATCCAGGAAGTGGTTCCGCGGCACGATCTGTGGGTCGGGCTGATCAAGGGGCCGTTGTTTGGCCTGATCGTGGCGCTGGCGGGCTGTTATCAAGGCATGCAGGTCAAAGGCGATTCCGAAGCCGTCGGCCTCAAGACCACCTTGGCGGTGGTCCAGGCGATCTTTGCGGTGATCGTGCTCGATGCGTTTCTGGCGGTGTTCTTTACCGAAGTGGGTTGGGGATGAATCGCGACCATTTCACCGGCGATTTCCCGATCGTGGTCGAAGGGCTCAAGACCGCCTTTGGCGATCATGTGATCCACGAAGGGCTCGACCTGTCGGTTCGGCGCGGGGAAATTCTGGGAGTGGTTGGCGGATCGGGCACCGGCAAATCGGTGCTAATGCGCGCGATCATTGGGCTACAGCAACTGACTGCTGGCAGTATCGAAGTGCTGGGCGATGCTATTTCGGGCGATCATTCGGAAGACGAGATCGACATCCGCAGCCGCTGGGGCGTGCTGTTTCAGGGCGGCGCGCTGTTTTCGACGCTGACGGTGGCCGAGAACATCGAAGTGCCGCTGCGCGAATTCTATCCCGAAATCAGCCCGGCGCTGCGCCGCGAAATCGCCCGCTACAAGGTCATGCTGTCAGGCCTGCCCGATGAAGCGGCCGACAAGTACCCGTCCGAGCTTTCTGGCGGTATGAGAAAGCGCGCCGGCCTCGCCCGGGCCTTGGCGATGGATCCCGAGCTGCTGTTTCTGGACGAGCCGACTGCCGGACTGGACCCGATTGGCGCGGCCGCGTTCGATGCCTTGACCCGCGAATTGCAGGATACTCTGGGCCACACCGTATTCCTGATCACCCACGATCTGGATACCTTGTATGAGATTTGCGACCGGGTGGCGGTGCTGGCCGACAAACGCGTGATTGCGGTCGGGACCATTCCCGAACTGCTGGCGCTCGACCACCCGTGGATTCAGGAATATTTCAACGGTCCGCGCGGCCGAGCGGCAAGCACGGCGCGGGCGCGCGCCAAGGCGATGGACAAGCCCGCGAAAGCAGGGGAATAGGTAAGCGATGGAAACCAAGGCCAATCATGTTTGGGTCGGGGCGGTTACGCTGGGCCTGCTGGCGCTGATCGCCGGGGTGATCCTGTGGGTCGCCCGGCTCAATGAGGGCAGCCGCCACGAATTCGACATCTTCTTCAAACAATCGGTCGATGGCCTGTCGAAGGGATCGGCGGTCAGTTTCTCGGGCGTGCCGGTCGGGCAGGTCATCGAAATTGAGCTGTGGAAGAAGGATCCCGGTTTCGTCCGGGTGCGGATCGCGGTGGAAAAGGGCGTTCCGGTCCGGGTTGGGACCACCGCGACCATGCAGGGCAGCTTTACCGGGGTTTCGATCGTCCAGCTTGAAGGCGCCAACAAGGACGCGCCCGAACTGACTTGCAAGGGTGAAGCGGCCGCTGCCGCCTGTCCCGAAGGGGTGCCGGTCATCCCGACCAAGCGCGGCGGGCTGGGCGAACTGCTCAATTCCGCGCCGGTCCTGCTCGAACGGCTCGCAACCTTGACCGAACGGCTGACGCTGGTGTTCTCGGACAAGAACCTGACCTCGCTCAACAACATTCTTGCCAATACCGACAAGATGAGCGGGGACCTGGCCGGGGCCACACCGCAATTCCGTGCAGCGATGGCCGAATTGCAGCTGACCCTGGTCGATGCCCGCAAGGCGCTGGCGGCGTTCGAGCTCACCGCTATGGAAACCAACCAGACCCTGAATGGCGAAGGCCGGGCGATGCTGGTCCAGTTCCGCCAGTCGCTGAAATCGATCGAAGTGGTGGCGGGTCAGCTTGGCGGCCTGGTCAGCGATACCCGTCCGGCGGCCAAGCAGCTCCATTCCAGCACCCTTCCGCAGGCCGAGGCCGCGATCCGCGACCTGCGGGCCAGCACCAAGGCGCTGCGTGACCTGACCGAAAAGCTCAATACCGAAGGAGCGGGATCGTTGCTGGGCGGACAAAAACTGCCCGATTACAAACCGAGAAGGAAGTGACCATGGCGCGTAGCCTGCTTCGGATCAGCGCCGTGATGGCCTTGCCGCTGGTCTTGTCGGCCTGCATCAGTCTGGGTGGAGGCGGCGGTAAGGCGCCGGCCTCGCTGCTCACACTTACCCCGGTCCAGAGCGCGCCGGCCGGCAGTATGGCCACCGCGACCGCCGATCAGGCGATCATGGTGATGGAGCCCGAAACTGATGCACACCTCGCCGTGCTGCGCATTCCGGTGCAGGTCGATGATGCCAACATCGCCTATCTGCAAGGGGCGATCTGGGCCGAGCGGCCCGCGCGGCTGTTCCGCGCACTGCTCGCCGAAACGCTGCGGGTCAAGACCGGGCGGCTGGTGGTGGAAGACAGCCAGTCGTCAGTCCCTATCACCGGCACGCGACTGACGGGCCGCCTGATCGCGATGGGCTATGACGCGCGCAGCGGATCGGTGGTGGTGCGCTATGATGCAATGAAGACCGGCCCAAAGGGCGAACTGGTAACCAAGCGGTTTGAAAGCATTGTGCCCGGCGTAGCCGCGCTTCCGGCGGCAGTCGGTCCCGCGCTCAACAAGGCGGCCAATGATGTGGCGCTTCAGGTTGCTGAGTGGCTGGCCTATTAATCCCGCACCAGCCCCGCGAACCGGGCGGCCGCTGAAAATGCCGTAAAGCGGCGCGCCGCGCGCACTTCCGCTTCGTCGTCCTGGCCCCATTGCTCGATCTGCCAATCGGCCTCCAGTTCGGATGCCCGCCACAGCAGTGCCAGATCAGCATCGGGTTCCAGCGCGGCAAGGCCTATTACCAGAGAGGCTGACAGCGTGGTCAGGGTCACCAGCGCGGCGAGGGTGAAGGCGTCTTTCGGAGCCAGCACCGTTTCCAGCCTACGCAGCGTTTCCGGCGGCTGAGCGCGGTGGATGATCCCGGCGACGCGTTCGAACTGCACGTTCCAGCGTGCTTCGGCAGCCAGCAGCAGCGGTTCCCACAGTTCCAGTTGGCGCGCGTGGCTCGGCTCGTCGGCCTCCGCGCGATAGCATAGCGTATCGGTTTCAGCGTAGCGCAGCAGATCGGCCAGCACGGCAGCGCGGTCCGCCGCGATAACGTCAATCGCATAGTCGGCCAGATCGCGCAGCACGAGCTGGGCGGGATCAATTTCCTCGCCTTGCCCGGCCCATTCGGCCGCGAGTGCAGCGGCCAGCCGCTCTGTCGGCACAATCTGCGCGCGTCCGCCTTGGGTCTTCACCCGGCGTCCATCGAGCAGAACCCGCCAGCCAGCATCCTCTGCTGCGGCGGTGGAAGCATCCTTGTAGAACCGCTTCATGGCCGGGGCGATTTCCACTTGCGGGCGAGCGCGCGCGGCACGAACAGGAAATTTGCGAGGCCCGCCGCGACCAGCACGAACCCAGCGGCCTGCGGGATGACAATCTTTCCGGCCACGCTGAGCAGGCCGACGGTCAGGAACGCCGCACCCGACAGGCGGACCAGCGACAGGATCGTAAAGCGCCGCCGGGCGAGGATCTCGTCAACATTCATCCCAGCAGCTCCTTCAGATGGGCCGGATCAGCGGCGACCGCTTCGGCTCCGGCGTCGCGCAACTCCTGCGCGGTGTGATAGCCCCAGTCGACCCCCACGGCCCGCACCCCGGCGTTGACCGCCATGGCGATATCGAACGCCGTATCGCCGATCATGACGCAGTTGTCCGGTGAAACTCCAGTTTCGGCCAGCGCGGTTTCGATCATCGAGGGATGCGGCTTGGACGGGTGATTGTCAGCGGTTTGCAGCGTCACGAAATGCGCGCTCAGGCCGTGCATGGCGAGGCAATGTTCCAGCCCGCGTTGGCTCTTGCCGGTCGCGACCCCCAGCAGCCAACCGTCCGCTGAAAGTGCGGTGATCAAATCGGCGATACCATCGTACAACGGTTCGACCAGCGACCCGGCTTCGCGCGCGGTGCGGAACGCATCGCGGTAGGCGGCATCGGTGGCAGTGCGCTGGCGTTCGCTGGCTTGGGGGGCAAGCAGTCCAATCGCTTGCGGCAGGCTGAGGCCGACAATGCGGCGGACCTGATGCCGCTCGGGGGCCGGCAGGCCAACCTCGGCAAAGGCGGCTTCCATCGCGTTCACCACGCCGGCCTGCCCATCGACCAGCGTGCCGTCGCAATCGAACAGGGCCAACCGGGCGGTCACTTCGCCAGCGTGCGCATCAGCTGGGCGATCGCGGGACTGCCTTCGCTTTCAAGCCCCGCAGCGACCCGCGCGCGCTCATCGGCGTTTTTGTTCTGTGAAAGCTTGAGCGTTTCGCGCCAAGCCTGCACTTCCAGTTCGAACCCTACGATCCCTGCCAGCAGTCCGCGCAGCTTTTCAGGCGGCAACTTGTCCATGGTCCACGGCTGGCCTTCGGAGACACGCGCTTCGTGCAGGTCAGACAGCCCGGCGACCTGCGCCAGCGTGGCTTCGGCATCGAGCCGCCGGACCCGGCCTTCCAATTCCAGCGCGACATAGTTCCAGGTCGGGACCTGCTCCGGATCGGCATACCAGCGCGGGCTGACATAGCCATCGGGGCCGTTGATCACGATCAGCGCAGTGCCGCCCTCGAGATGTTTGGTCAGCGCATTGCCGCGCGCCAGATGGAATTGCAGCGCGCCGCCCTCGGTCAGCATCAACGGCACATGGGCCACGCGCGGGCCATCGGGGGTCTGGGCAAAGACCAAGCCGAAGCCGATCTGCTCGATCAGCAGTTCGAGCAGATTGCGGTCCTGATGGCGAAAGGCGGCGTTGGGATGCATCAGCGCTTCGGGGGTTTGACCGGTTTTGCGGGTTTGGCGGCTGAGGCCGGCTTGCCCGGCTTGGGCGATCCCTTGCCCTTGGTCGGGCCTTTGCTCTTGGGCGGTTTGCGGGTCGCGGTGGCGCCATCAGCACGGCCGCGGCGTTCGCCCCGGCGTTCCTTGCGGACCTGCTTGGCGTGGGCCTTGGCCTGGGCTTTCTGGACGTCCTTGGGCACCGAAGTTTCGATCACTTCGATTTCGCCATCGCCCTCGCTCTGGTCAAAGCCCAGTTGTTCGAGGCTGCCCGCAAAATGTTCGGGCAAGTCGGCTTTCACGTCGATCATGTCGCCATCGGGATGGTCGATGATCAGGCGCCGCGCGTGGAGGTGCATCTTGCGGCTGATGCTACCTGACAGGAACGCATCGGGCCCGCCGTATTTGCCGTCACCCACGATCGGATGGCCGATCGCCGCCATGTGCACTCGCAGCTGGTGGGTGCGCCCGGTCAAGGGTTGCAGCTCGACCCAGGAGGCGCGATTACCAGCCCGGTCGATAACGCGGTAGCGGCTGCGCGCGGTTTGCCCTTCGCCGCTTTTGTCGACCATCATCTTTTCGCCGCCGCTGCCGGGCTGCTTACCCAGGGGCAAGTCAATCAGCCCCTCTTCGATATCGGGCACGCCGATCACCAGCGCCCAATAGATCTTGCGCGCGGTGCGTCCGGAAAAGCGCTTGGAAAAATAGGATGCGCTGCCGGGCGTGCGAGCGATCAACAGGACGCCCGAGGTATCCTTGTCGAGCCGGTGGACCAGCCGCGGGCGCGGGCCATCGGCCGCATAGGCATCGAGCAAGCCATCGACGTGCTGAAACGTGCCGCTGCCGCCTTGCGTTGCCAAACCGGGCGGCTTGTTGAGCACGATCGCGGCGCGGTCTTGCGTGATGACCATAGAATCGGCGAGTACGAGTTGCTCTTCGGTCAGCGGCTTGCGTTCACGCGCCTTACGCTCTGGCGCGTCGCCGCCGGGGGGAACGCGGATTACCTGACCGGCAGCGATCCGGTCGGCCACATCGGCGCGCTTGCCATCGAGCCGGATCTGTCCGGTGCGGGCCCAGCGGCTGACCGTGGCAAAGCCGACCTGCGGCAGGTGGCGTTTGAACCAGCGGTCCAGCCGGACCCCGTCATCGTCATGCTGAACGGTGAACTGGCGAACGGTATCCGCCGGAATGAGGCCGCGCGTTGTCATGCAAATGTCCTTGCCAGAGCGAGGCCAGCCAGCAAACCAGCGACCCCGCCTGCCAGCGAGAGAGAGGCGTAAAGCGCCGCGCTGAGCCACTGGTCGCGCTGGGCCAGCTGCACCAGTTCAAGGCTGAACGCGGAAAATGTGGTGAAGCCGCCGAGCAGACCGACGCCGAGCGCGAGCCGCCATGTTTCGCTGGCTTGCCCGCCGCGCACGAGCCATCCCGCCAGCAGCCCCATCGCCAGGCTGCCGAGCAGGTTGACGCTGAATGTGGCCCAGGGAAATTGCGTCGAGGGGACCAGCCGCCCCGCCACGAACCGCAACCACGCGCCAGTCCCGCCGCCGAAGGCGACAAGCAGCGAGGCATGGAGGAAACCGGGGGCAGGCATTGCTGCCTCTTAGGTGACAGACCCACGACCAGCAAGGGCGGGGGTTTCTCGGGCGGTGCGGCCGCTATTTATGGTTAACATTCGCCAAGCAGCCGGCAACCAAATGCGGAAACGCAATAACAAGAATGTGACATTGCAGATTAATGTTGCTGCAGCGTGAAATAACCGCATGATCAGTCGCAAGAGCGCGAGAACGCAAGTAAACCGCGCCTTAAACCAAGCAAAACAGGGGCTTTGCGACATGTCAGTCAATTCATCGATTCGTTTTCGATTCAGCCGCGCTGTGTCCGCTGGGGCCAGCTTTGCCGCTCTGGCCGTCGCGCTCGCCGCTTCGCCAGCGCTGGCCGATTCGTCCGCCGCGCCCGAAGCAGAAGACCTGCTCGGCAAAGCCGGGCTCGAAGTTAGCATTCAGCGCGCCGCGCAAACGGCCTATTGGCAGCCTGCCCAAACCGGCCAGATCGATGCGCAGGTTCGCACAGTCAATGTGACCGCGCCCGATCCGCAGATCCTGATTGCCAACCCCGGCACGCCAACCACTGCGCGCGATCCGGTCAACGTCACCGGCGTCGGCCAGATGTTCGTCAACAACGGCAACGGTACCATCGGGCTGTGCACCGGCACCCTGATCAACGCCCGCACGGTGATCTTCGCGGCGCACTGCGTCAACAGCCGCGCGGCTGGCGCCTATGGCAACACCAGCGGCGGGACCCCGATTGCCTTCGGGTTTGAAACCTACACCCGCCCCAATGCTGCGGGCCAGCCGGACGAATTGCTCAACTGGTTCAACGGCGGCAGCACTGGCCCCGGCGTGGGCAAAACCAATGTCGCGCAGTCGCTCTACAACGTGAACTATGTGGCCTATAATCCGCTGTCGGTTGAACCCAATGCGGCCAGCTTCCTCTATGGCGATATCGCGATAGCCACGCTTGATACCCCGGCCGCCAATGTGCCGACCTGGGCGATGCTGTTCTCGCAGCTTCCCGCCACGCCGATCACCGCGAACGGCACCGGCTATCACGTTGCGATCATGGGCTATGGCGGTAGAGGCGATGGTGAAACAGGGGCGATCGGGATCGATTTCCGCCGCCGCATCGCCGAAAACACCCTTGGCGGGCTGGCCAGCCTTGATGAGTTCGAAAACTTCCTGTTCGGCTCAACTGCGACGGATAACCCGCAGAACCTTTACTGGATCGATTTCGACGATCCGCGCCGCGGCACGCTGCAGGCCTCGGTTTATGATTTCAACGCCTGGCGCGACAATGCCCAGCCCAACGAGGGGCAGACCTCGGGCGGCGATTCGGGCGGACCGCTGGTCCTTGACCGGACTTTTGCCCGCTCGGTGATTCTGGGCGTGCTATCGGGCGGCTATACCCGCTTTTACAACGGCCAGCCGGCCAACTCTTATGGCACCGCCGCGTTCTATCAGCCGCTCTACCTCTATTGGGACTGGATCGCGCAGAACAACCCGTTCCACTATGTCGGCTCGATTGCCGGCAACGCTGACTGGACCGATCCGACCCACTGGGTCACCAACCTTGATCCCAGCTATCAGATCATCGTCAATGGCCAGCTGGTCAACGGCATTCCAACCAGCCCCGGCACCGGCAACACCGATACGCCCGGCTTTGGCCAGGCCTGTTTCCAGTCGCCAGGCGGCTCGGATTGCTACGATGTTGCCTCTGGCACCGTTATCAGCACCGCCAACCCGATCGGCACCGCTGGCAACAATGCCGGACAAGCCGATATGGCACTGGCTCCCGAAGCAGCGGTGCTGGACGAAAATGGCCTTGCCGCCAGCGGCTCAGGCCGCCCGACCGGTGGCACGCTGGAAGCGCAAGCCGGAACGCTGGCCATTCCAGCGGCCACGCTGGCCAACGGCCTGCCGGGCGCGACCAACTTCGTTCCCAACAACTATGACGGGGACCGGGTCGCCCGGGTGATGCCGCGATACTTTGATGTGACGCTGGGTGCGGCCGGCACAACCACGCTGGGTTCCACCGTGGTGATCGACCGCTTTACCCTGGCGCATGGCGGGGCCTCGCTCAACATCGGTTCGGCCGGATCGCTGACCAGCCTGATGAGCATCACCCAGATGACCGGGACGATGCAGGTCAACGGCGCGCTCAACACCCGTGGCGACTATTTCATGCTGACCGGCGGCCTCAACGGCACCGGGATCATCACCGCGCCGTTCTTTACCAGCACGGCTGGGACGATCTCGCCGGGGACTGTCGGCACGGCCGGATCGGTTGGCACTTTGACCTTCCGTGGCAACACCATCTTTGCCTCGGGCACCTCGCTTTTGATCGATATCGGCAGCGTTGGGGTCAACGATGTGGTTGCGGTGCAGAGTGTTAGCGGGGTTGGCGGGATTGCCAATGTGGGCGGGACCGTGCGGTTCTCGATCAACAGCGGGAGCATGCCGCGGGCTGGGGATACCTATACCTTCCTCACCGCCACCAACGGCGTCAACGGTGCCTTTTCGGGCAGCGCATCGCTCAGCGCGATTCTGACCCCGACGCTGATCTATTCACCCAACGCGGTGGCGGTTCGGATCACCGCTGGTAACTATTCCAGCGTGATCAACCCGTCTTCGGCGGTGCAGACCAGCTATGCTTCGCTGATGGACAACAACCGGTCGGGCTATTCCGGCCCACTCGCCGGGCTCTATGGTCCGCTCGATCTGCAAAGCCAGGCGGGGATCCAGGCTTTCTTTGAAGCCGCCGCTCCGCGCACTGAAAGCCTGCGGACGGCTTCGGGCGTGGTTGCCACTGGCACGATCGACCGGTTCTATCGCCAGCGGGTCCACGGGATTGATCCGGGCAACACCACCGGCAAGCTGGCGGTGATCGGCCGTCCGCTCAACCTGGCCAGCACCAATGGCGTGGCCCGGATGGCCGCTCCGGCCGATGCCGGGCTTGGCTATGATACCGAAGGTGCGGCACCCATGGCCAAACTGCCGGACAACATGAGCGCTTTCCTTGCCGCCGGTTACCTCAATGGCAGCTCGGCCCCGATGCCGGCCATGGCCTCCAACGGGCGTGACACGTTCGATGGCTGGTTCGTGGCGGGCGGTCTGGAAACGGCGCTGAGTGACAATGCCACCGCTGGCATCGGTCTGTCCTACTCCACTGTCGATGGCACCACCGGCGGCGCGCCGCAGACGGCCGGGGCCAGCCTGATCCAGGGCACGCTCTATGCGGTCTTTTCGAATGACAATGGGCTGCGGACCGATCTGCGGCTTAGTGCTGGTCTGCTGTCCACTGACAGCAGCCGCACGGTCACGCTGGTCGCCACGCCCTATACCCTGACGCTTGACGATAATTCGCTCGCGCTCGCGGCAGAGCTCGGGCTGGGCTTTGATATGGTCAAGAGCGGCAACGTTTCGGTCGTTCCGCGGATCTCGCTGCGGTATGAGAAAATCGGCTTTGACAAGTCGATCGAACGCGGCGGCCCGATGGCGATGGTCTATCTGCGCGATGACTATGAAGCGCTCGAAGGCCGTGCCGGGATCAGCTTCAGCGGCAAGGGCGGCAAGGTTCGTCCGTTCCTTGAAGCCAACTATGTCCATGACTTCGTGGACCAGCCGGTCAGCTTCGGTGCCAGCTTTGCTGGCGGCAATGCCATCGCGCCGTTTGCGCTGGCCGGGACCGACAACAACTGGGGCGAAATCAGCGGCGGGATCGCGATCGATCTGGGCGCCAAGGCTGAAATCGCGCTCGAAGCCGATACCACGGTGATGCGCGATGATTTCCGCAACCAGAGCTACCGCGCCCGGGTAACCGTCCGGTTCTGATCTGAACGACGACTAAGCACAGGGCGGGACGCGGCAGCGCGTTCCGCCCTTTTGCTATGCGGTTCTGGCAGGCCGCCCCGCCGCGCAGGCCAGCGCCGCGATTGCGCTCCCCAGCACCAGCTGCCAGGGGAAGGCCACGCCCTTCAGCGCCAGCGGCAGGCCCAGACTGTCGATCACAAACGGCTGGAACGCCAGCACGGTCAGGAACCCGGCCACAAACGCGGCGATCACGCTGGCGGAATTCCCGCGCTGCGTGAACAGCGCCACGCCGTAAACCCCGAGCAGCCCGGAATAGGCGAAGGCCATCACCCCCAGCACGAAATCGAGCAAAGCCGAGTCCGCATAGCGCTGCCAATAGTAGGACAGGATCGCCATGCCGAACAAAGCGCCGCCCAGCACCACGCTGGCGATCCGGCCCATCGCCACGAAATGCGCCTCGGCCCGGACGCCCGCAAAGGGTCGGTAGAGATCATTTACCAGCACCGCTGACATTGAGATCAGCCCCGAATTGATCGCCGCCGCTGCGATCACGCCGACGGTGACCAGCCCGCGCAGGCCGGGCGGAATTTCGGTCAGGATATAGTGCATGAACACCGTCACCTTCTCGCCCCGGAACGATCCGGCGGCGGCGCCTTGGTAGTGCAGATAGAGCAGCGATCCGATCACCAGAAACAGCAGGATCACTGGCAGCGACAACCAGACCGAGGCATAGAGCGAGCGAGCGCCCTTCTTGGCATCCTCACAGGCCAGCAGGCGCTGGGTGATATCCTGATCAAGGCCGGAGCTGGCAAGATTGAGCAGCATCACGCCCGTTAGCACCGCAAACAGGCCCCACGGCGCGGACAGATCGAGCGTGGGGTTGATCACTGTCAGCTTGTCGGCTTTCGCAAGTGTTTCGAAAGCCTGGCCCACGCTCATGTCCAGCCCGCTCCACAGGTGCCACGCCACCAGCAGCGCCGCACCAACATAGAGCACGACTTGCACCAGATCACTCCAGATCACCGAATTGAGCCCGCCCATGAAAGTGAATACCAGCCCGAACACCAGCAGCGCAAAGGCGGCCATGGCGATGTGCTGCGGCGTGACATCCAGAAACAGGATCATCGAGACGGCGATCGCGGCCAGATAGAGCCGCGCCCCGCTCGCGAAAATCCGCCCGATCAGATACATCACCGCTGCGGCCCGCCGCGCGGTGGCGTCAAAGCGCACTTCCAGCAGCTCGTAAACCGTGGTCACTTTGAGCGCATAGAACCGCGGGATCAGCACATTGGCGACGATCCACGCCGCGATCAGTGCGGCCAGAACGCCGCCCAGATAGGTATAATTGCCCCGAAACGAATTGTCCGGCACCCCCAGAAATGTCGCCGCCGATTGCACGGTCGAGAGCACCGACACCGCGACCAGCCAGGTCGGCGCGTGGTGCCCGGCCAGAAAGTAATCTTCTGACCGCATTCCGCGCCGGGTGGTCAGCCAGCCTGCTGCGGCCAGCAGCGCGACATAGCTGGCCAGAACCGCCCAGTCCAAAGTCGTGAAACTGGTATGCATCGGGCCCCCTCAGAGCCGTCACACACCACAGAACTGCACAGCGTGCAAATGGCGGCGGCATCGGCTGTTTAGGCCGGGTCGACACCGATGTCGCCGCAGGTTGGCCCGGTCAGACCAGGCTTGGGGCTTTGCGGACCGGGCGAGGGGGCGCTTGCGATTTGCGGGGGGCGAGAAGGGCGTCCATCTGGCGCTTCAGCCGGGCATTCTCGGCTCGCAGGCGGATCAGTTCGAGCTCTAGCGCGCTGGCCTTTCTGCGGCGCGGTGCGGGGCGGGCGGTGGGCACGCCGCCGATCCGGTCCCACGCCGCCTGCAGCCGGGTGCCGATCCAGTCGGCCAGCAGAGCAGTGAGGCCGCCGGGCCGGTACTTTACCAGCGCCTTGGCCTTGGGCAGCGCGGATAGCACCAGCGGTTCGGCCTGATCGGGCAGGGTTAGAGCGGGGACGAGTTTAGGCCCCCGAGGCGGCGATTTGCCGCGCGCCTTGGCCTTCTTCTGGGCCTTGCGGCGAACGGCGGCGGGTTTGCGCTTGCTGATCGCAGGCTTTGGCCGAGGCGGAACGGCAAACAGCGCCGCGATTGATGGTTCGGCGGCGGGCGGCGGCGGCGGTGCTGTCACCATAGCCGCGCGAATCGCCGCCCCACGATGCGGTGGCACGGCAATGTCGGCGGGAAAGGCCGGAGCCTTGGCGCCGACCGGCCTTGGCGCAGCGGTGCGGCGGTTGCGGTTCTTGTGCATCTGCAATCTCCCCCCTTGGTTTTCGGTCCTTCAGGATTGCAATTGCTGGGCAAATACCACACCGCGTTGGCGGCGACACGGCCAGTTGGCTCCGATTCGGAACGGGAATGGAGCAAAGCCTTGGGGACTATTTGGGCAGCCTGCGGGCTTTCCTGACTTGCCTTGGGGGTGCGACTCTGCTAGCCGCCCGCCGGTTCGAGCCGTTCCTGTAAGGGATTCGGCGCGTTTTCGTTTTGATTCGGAAGGGTGCTCCCCCGCGCCAGTGTGAAGCGGGGTTCTGACCTTTTGCCAATGAGGTGGCTTAGTTTATGCAAATTCTCGTCCGCGACAACAATGTCGAGCAGGCCCTGCGTGCGCTCAAGAAGAAGCTGCAGCGCGAAGGCGTGTACCGCGAGATGAAGCTGCGTCGTCACTACGAAAAGCCGTCGGAAAAGCGTGCCCGTGAAAAGGCTGCTGCCGTGCGCCGCGCTCGCAAGATGGAGCGCAAGCGGATGGAACGCGACGGGGTCAAGTAAGGCCCGGTTTCACGCTTGAACCAAGGCGTGTGATAAGCCATGAGGGCGCGGTGCAATTCCGCGCCCTTTCGCTTATCCGCAGGGCGCATCTACCAGACGCTATCGACCAGACAGGGAACTCCATGACCGAAATCACCCGCGTACCGCTTGCCCCGATTGCCAAGGGCGCATTGACCAAGCTTTGGCTGGGCGTTGCCGCCGCAGCATTGGCCGCTGGCGGCGTGGTCTGGGCCTCGATGCCTCCCGGTGTCGATGTTACCACGGTGCAGGCCGGCAAGGGCGCTTCGCCCGGTGCGACCGATGTGGTGACGATCAATTACAAGGGCACTTTGCCCGATGGCAGCACCTTCGATGAAGGCAAGGCAGCCAAACTGCCGATGACCGGGATCATCCCCGGCTTCGTCCAGGCGCTGGAAGACATGCAGGTTGGCGGCAAGTACAAGGCCGTCATCCCGGCTGAACTGGCCTATGGCAAGGAAGGCGCGCCGGGCATCCCGGCCAACACCGATCTGACCTTTGAAATCGAGCTGCTCAAGATTCAGCCGCGCGAACAGGCCGAAGCCGAAATGCGGGCCGAGCAGATGAAGGCCGCTGAGGCAGCCGAAGCCGATGCCAAGAAGAGCGGCAAGAAGCCCGCAGCTGACCTGCCGCCGGGAATGCCCGATCCGGCTGAGATGCCCGATCCTTCGCAAATGCAGGGTGCACCGCTCCCGCAGTAAGTTTCTCCGTTTCTAAAGTGAGTTGATGCAATGTCGGTCGATACAGCCACCGTGGCCAAAATCGCCGCGCTGGCCCGGATCAAGGTGTCCGAGGCTGAGCTGGCGGCGATGGTCCCCGAACTCAACGGGATCCTCGCCTGGGTCGAACAGCTCAGCGAAGTCGATGTTGCCGGGATCGAGCCGATGACCGCAGTGATCGCCAACCAGTTGCGGCTGCGCCCAGACGTGATCGGCGCCGATCCGCTCACTGGCGGCGGGCTCCGCGATGCAGTTCTGGCCAATGCCCCGGCGGCCGAGCACGGCTTTTTCGGCGTGCCCAAGGTGATTGAGTGATGGGGCGGGCGCTGCGCGAGGGCTTCGACAGGCTCAGCCTGAGCGGACCTGGTCACATGGTCAGCGGGCATTGGGAAATGATCAATAGCACTAACCCCGCTCAGGCTGAGCCTGTCGAAGCCCGCGCGCGGATCAAGGGTTCAAGCCGATGACCGACCTCACCAACCTTGGCGTTGCCGCGATCCGCGATGGCGTGGCGGGCGGGGAGTTTACCGCCGTCGAAGTGGCCGAGGCGTTCAACGCCAATGTCGCCGCCGCCGCGCTGCTCAACGCGTTCATCGTCACCACGCCTGATCACGCTATTGCCGCCGCAAAAGCTGCCGACGCCAAGCGCGCGGCGGGCCAGCCGCTCGGCAAGCTGGGCGGCGTCCCGATCGGGATGAAGGACCTGTTCGCCACCAAGGGCGTCCAGACGACTGCGGCTAGCCACATCCTCGAAGGCTTCGTGCCCGAATACGAAAGCACCGTCTCCGCCAAGCTGTGGGATGCCGGCGCCGGGATGTTGGGCAAGCTCAACCTCGATCAGTTCGCGATGGGCTCGTCGAACGAGACCAGCTATTTCGGCAATGTCATTTCGCCCTGGCGGCGCAACGATGGCGGCAATGCCGCGATGGCCCCGGGCGGCAGCTCAGGCGGCAGCTCCACGGCGGTTGCCGCACGGCTCGCCCCCGCTGCAACCGGCACCGACACCGGCGGCTCGATCCGCCAGCCTGCGGCCTTCACCGGCATTTCAGGAATCAAGCCCACATACGGCCGCTGCAGCCGCTGGGGCATCGTCGCTTTCGCATCCAGCCTCGATCAGGCCGGACCGATGGCGCGCGACGTGCGCGATTGCGCGATCATGCTGGAGGCGATGGCCGGGTTCGATCCCAAGGATGCGACCAGCCTCGATCTGGCCGTGCCCAATTGGGAAGCCGGGCTGAACGGCGACCTGCGCGGCAAAAAAGTCGGAATCCCGCGCGAATACCGGATGGACGGGATGGATGCGGACGTTTCCGCCAGCTGGGACCGCGGGATCGAATGGCTCCGCGATGCCGGCGCTGAAATCGTCGAGATCAGCCTGCCGCACACCAAATATGCGCTGCCTGCGTACTACATCATTGCCCCCGCCGAAGCCTCATCCAATCTCGCCCGCTATGATGGCGTGCGGTACGGCCTGCGCGATCTGCCCGATGGGGCAGGGCTGCAAGACATGTACGCCGCGACCCGCGCCGCCGGGTTCGGGCCAGAGGTCAAACGCCGGATCATGATCGGCACCTATGTGCTCTCGGCGGGCTTTTATGACGCCTATTACACCCAGGCGCAGAAGGTCCGCACGCTGATCAGCCACGATTTCAAGAACGCCTTCACCGGGTGCGACGTGATCCTCGCCCCCACCGCGCCAACCGCCGCCTTCGGCCTCGGCGAAAAGAGCGACGATCCGTTGGCGATGTATCTGAACGATGTGTTCGCCGTGCCCGCCTCGCTGGCTGGCTTGCCCGCGATGTCGGTCCCGGCGGGACTGAACCGCGAAGGCCTGCCGCTCGGCTTGCAGATCATCGGGCGCGAGTTTGATGAGCAGGGTGTGCTGAATGCGGGCCTCGCGATCGAAGCGCGGGCGCAGTTCGCGGCTAAGCCGGAGCGGTGGTGGTGAGCATGGTTGGCGAGTTCTTTGCGGAATTTGCCCAAATTTTGGTCAGGGATGGACTGATCTCTGCCGCGCAGTGGGTATTTTCGCCAACAAAGGCTCGTCAAGTCGATCCTGAGCGGGAAGCCATTCTGGCGAAGCGAAAGAAGGACCGTCTGAACAGGCGGAAGAAGACATGAGCAACTACCGCATCCACGGCGCAACGGGCGAATGGGAGGTCGTGATTGGCCTTGAAGTTCATGCCCAGATTGCCAGCCAGTCCAAGCTGTTTTCGGGCGCCGCCACCGCCTTCGGCGCCGAGCCGAATTCGCAGGTTTCGCTGGTTGATGCCGCGATGCCGGGGATGCTGCCGGTGCCCAACCGCGAATGCATCCGTCAGGCAGTCCGCACCGGGATGGCGCTGGGCGCGGTAATCAACAAGTGGTCGCGGTTTGACCGCAAGAACTACTTCTACGCCGATCTGCCGCAGGGCTATCAGATCAGCCAGCTGTACCATCCGATCGTCGGCGAAGGTTCGCTCGATGTGATCCTCGATGAAAAGGACCCCGAAGGCAGCACCAAGACCATCGGGATTGAGCGGATCCTCGTCGAGCAGGACTCCGGCAAGCTGAGGCACGATCAGCACCCGACGATGTCCTATGTTGATCTCAACCGCTGCGGTGTTGCGCTGATGGAGATTGTGTCTAAGCCAGACATGCGTTCTCCAGCAGAAGCAGGGGCTTACGTTAAGAAGCTGAGGTCAATTCTCCGTTATGTCGGCTCATGCGACGGCAATATGGAGGAGGGCTCAATGCGCGCTGATGTGAATGTCAGCGTTCGCAAACCAGGCGCGGAATTTGGCACGCGAACCGAAACCAAGAACGTCAATTCGGTGCGTTTCGTCATGCAAACGATTGAAATTGAGGCGCGGCGTCAGGTTGACGTGATCGAGGACGGCGGCACGATAGTTCAGGAAACCCGGCTATTCGATCCTGACGGTAATGGAGGTCGCGGCGAAACCCGGTCAATGCGGTCAAAGGAGGATGCGCACGACTATCGCTATTTCCCTGATCCCGATTTGTTGCCGCTTGAGCTTTCGGAGGCGTTTCTTGCAGAGTGCAAAGCAAGCCTGCCCGAACTCCCCGATGCAAAGCGCGCGCGCTATACCGGCGAACTGGGGCTGTCGTCTTACGCGGCGGCGGTCATTACCGCTGACGTTGAAACTGCGCGTTGGTTTGAGGCGGTGCTTGCAGCGGGGGCAGAAGCCAAGGCGGGGGCGAACTGGCTGACGTCAGACCTGTTTGGCGCGCTCAATCGGCTTGGCAAATCGATTGAGGATAGCCCGGTTAGTCCGACACAAGCCGCTGCGCTGCTTGCTTTGGTCAAAGACGGTACGCTTTCCGGTTCGCTTTCAAAGCAAGTGTTTGAAATCATGCTCGAAACCGGTGATGATCCAGCAAAGATCGTCGAGGAAAAAGGCCTGAAACAGACGAGCGATACTGGCGCGATTGAAGCTGTAGTCGCAGGCATTCTCGCGGCAAACGCAGACAAAGTCGAACAATATAGAGGCGGCAAGGAAGCGCTATTCGGCTTCTTTGTTGGTCAGACGATGAAAGCAATGGCAGGCAAGGCCAATCCGCAGGTTGTTAATGAGTTGCTCAAAAAGGCGCTGAGTTGACTTTTTCCAGTGATTGTAAAATATGAGTATGTTAGTTTGTTGTCTTGAGGGGGGTAGGGCTGGTGAAATTGATTATGCTTGCGGCCTTAGTGCTTACTGCTTCAATTGCACATGGACAGCCTGTTCC
>JANMOU010000052.1:0-22958 GCA_031369495.1 Novosphingobium sp.
AATCCGGCGTCCTGCTTTTCCTGCAACATCGCCGTGACCGAGCGCGACAGCCGCCGCAGCACCGCCAGCCGCGCGGTGACGCGGCCGACAGTGATTGCCGCTGTCTCGCTGTCGCGGCCTTTAAGCACTTCCAGCAGCTGCACCAGCAGCTCGATCGAGGAGAGGAAGCGTTCGGGACCGGAGCGCTCGAAGGCGAGTTCGCTCATCACCTGATCCCAGCCCTGGCCTTCTTCGCCCAGCAGCATATCAGCGGGGACGAGCGCGTCCTCGAAGTGCATTTCGTTGAAATGGTGCTGACCGGCGAGGTCAATGATCGGTTTGATCGTGAGGCCGGGAGTGTTCTTGAGATCGACCAGCAGTTGGCTGGTGCCTTGCTGGCGGTCGGCCGGAGTGCCGCTCGTGCGGCAGAACAGGATCACATAGTCCGCCTCATGCGCGAAGCTGGTCCAGACTTTCGTCCCGGTAACGCGGTAAATATCGCCATCGCGGACCGCCTTGGTCCGGGTTGCGGCGAGGTCTGAACCGGAGTCCGGCTCGCTCATCCCGATCCCAAAGGCCAATTCACCTTTGGCGATCCGCGGCAGGATCGTTTCCTGCTGCTCGGCCGTGCCGAACTTGATGATCGAGGGGCCGGATTGCCGGTCCGCGATCCAGTGTGCGCCGACCGGAGCGCCTGCCGCCAGAGATTCTTCGACCACTACATAGCGCTCATAGGCGCTGCGTTCATGCCCGCCGAACGCCTTGGACCAAGTCATGCCTAGGTAACCGGCCTTGCCCATTTCGAGGCTGAAACCCCGGTCAAACCCATACCAGTTGTCGCTCCGCTGGCGCGGAGTGCGGTGGCCCAGTTGCTGGTGCAGAAAGGCACGGAATTCCGCACGCAGCGCTAGCACTTCAGTGCTATCGACCGGCGGGGCGGGGAACGGGATGTTGCTCATAGTGCGGTCACCATCGGCCAATAGCCATCGCCGCCAGCCTCCATCGCGGCCTTGCCCAGCAGCTTGGCCCAGAACACCTGACCGCCAAATTCGTCGCGCCAGGCCCACAGCGCGGTGGTGTAAAGGTGCAGGTCATGCTCGCGGGTAAAGCCGATCGCGCCGTGCATCTGGGTGGCGATCCCGGCAGCGGTCCCGGCAGCTTCGCGGGCGCGCAGTGATCCGGCCGCGACGCCCAGCGGATCGCCGCGCTCCAGCGCTTCGGCGGCGAGACCAGCGGCGGCGGTCGCGCAGGCCAGTTCCCCGGCCAATTTGGCCAGCTCGTGCTGCACCACCTGATTTTTCTGGAGCGGCTTGCCGAACTGCACGCGGGTCGCAGTGTGATCGAGCGTCATGTCGAGCGCAGCCTCGATTGCTCCGGCGATCTGGTGCGCGCGCAGCGTCGCCCCTTCGGCCAGCGGGCAATGCGGGGCCGGGGCCTCGGCATCGACTTCCCAGCGAATCTCCAGCGCCGGGCGCGGGTGAAAGTTTACCGCGAAACCCGGTTCGGCCAGCGACCAGCCGCCGCGCGAGACTCGGTAAAGCGTATCGCCCACCGCCAGCGCCAGACAGTCAAGATTCTCGCCCCATGCGACCCGTTCGACCCGGCCCGTCAGGATCCCGTTCTCAACCGTCAGATGATCAGCCCGGGCAAGGCCAGCTGGGCCATCGGCTAGCGGCAGGCCGGCCTTGGCCAGCAGCCGATTGGCACCCATCGTTTCGGCCACTGGCAGTGGCACCGCGAGCTTGCCCAGCAGGGTCAGCGCTTCGCTTTGTTCGGACATCGACAGCCCGAACCCGCCCTGTTCTTCGCTAAGCAACGCCAGCGGCAGACCCATTTCTGCGATTTCTGCCCACAGGCTAGCGTTCCACCCGCCGTCACGCGCCTGTGCCTGTCCGGCGCCGTCAAGCGAGCGTTCGAACAGACGCTGGATCATCTCTGCAAGCATGGATTGCTTGATCCCCATGAAAAATGGTGCCGGCTAGAGGATTCGAACCCCTGGCCCCCTGATTACAAATCAGGTGCTCTACCAACTGAGCTAAGCCGGCAACGTGGCCTTATGTGCAGCCGTCCTTAGAACTATCGGGCGCCGAAGGTCCACCCCTCTGTTTGGGCAATTTGTTGGGTGAGGCCCGCAGGGGTCCACAGCGCTGGGTCGTGGGCGGCGGTGCGGAGCCATGCGGCAGTGATCAGGGCGTCGCTGGCGTGATCCGTTATCGGGCCTTCGCCGGGAACCGCAGCCGAGCCCAAAGCGGCCAGTGCGCTGTTCAGATCAGCGTAGCCGCGCACCTTGCTTTTTGCCGCGCTGCGTCCAGCCGCCATGGCGGCAATGGTCGTGTAGATTTCAGTTACGACAGACCCGGTCGATGGCAACGGGTCGATCGGCCAGACCGGCAGGCGCCCCGCCAATCGGTGCAGTAACCGCATCCCGCTCAGGCTCGATTTGCCGACCTGCGCCGCGCCGACCAGATTGAAATTGGAATAGGGTTTGCAGCCCATCGCCTGCTGCGCCAGTTCAGTCACCCGGAGCCGCCCGCGCCCGCCGCCGAACAAGTCACCTTCGCGGCCGCCATGGCGGCGGAAATGCCGGGCGACTTCGGGGTGATCGACGAAGCTGGAAACTGACAGGTGCGGGTCGGCCTCGCACAGCAGGTCGATCAGGGCCCACAGGCTGCGCGCGTCTGTCGGGCTGGCGGACCAGCCGGGCAAGAAGCCCCCGGCATCGGCATGAGCCAGACTGATCCCCATATCGAAACCGATCAGCGTGTTGGCGGGCAGTTCGCTCAGCAACCAGTCCAGCACCTCACTGCGTGACCAGCGGTGGCCAGGGCGGATCAGCGCGGGGGCGCCGCTTTCTGCGCTGCACAACGCCACAGCAATGCCGTGGTGCCGCTCGCCAACCGCGCCGGACCAGTCGATTGCCGCAAAGTGCTGAAACCGATCGGGGCTCATTCCCCGCGCCGCTCGGCCCGTTTCTTCTCCCACCATTCCAGCCGCTTCAACACCTCGCGCTCAAAACCACGTTCGACTGGGCGGTAGTATTCCTGCGGCTCCATTTCTTCGGGCCAGTAGTCAGCGCCGGAAAAGCCGTCCTCAGCCTCGTGGTCATAGGCATAGCCTTTGCCGTATCCGATGTCCTTCATCAGCTTGGTCGGGGCGTTGAGGATGTTGGCGGGCGGGGAAAGGCTGCCGGTTTCCTTGGCGCTTTTCCACGCAGCTTTCTGCGCCGCATAGGCCGCGTTCGATTTGGGCGCAGTGGCGAGGTAGAGGCAGGCCTGGACGATTGCCAGCTCGCCCTCTGGACTGCCGAGGAACTGATAGGCATCCTTGGCGGCGAGGCACTGAACCAAGGCCTGCGGATCGGCCAGACCAATGTCTTCGCTGGCGAAGCGGACCAGCCGGCGCAGCACGTAAAGCGGTTCCTCTCCAGCGGTCAGCATCCGCGCCATGTAGTAGAGGCTGGCCTGCGGGTCAGACCCGCGCAGCGCCTTGTGCAGCGCTGAAATCAGGTTGTAATGCCCGTCGCGGTCTTTGTCATAGACTGCCACCCGGCGCTGAAGGAACTTGCCGAGGCCGGCGGGATCGAGCGGATCGGCCAACTTGGCGTTGTACAGCGTTTCGGCCTGATTGAGCAGGAACCGCCCATCGCCATCGGCGCTGGCGACCAGTGCCGCGCGGGCATCTGCGGTCAGCGGCAGTGGCCCCTCAAGACCCTCGGCGCGGGTCAGCAGTTCATCCAGCGCGGCTGCATCGAGCCGGTGAAGGATCAGAACTTGCGCGCGGCTGAGCAGCGCGGCGTTGAGCGCGAAGCTGGGGTTCTCGGTCGTCGCGCCGACCAGCGTGACCGTGCCGCGTTCAACGAAGGGTAGAAAGCCATCCTGCTGGGCGCGGTTGAAACGGTGGATTTCGTCCACGAACAGCAGCGTGCGCTGCCCCGCTTTGGCTGCCGTCTCAGCCTCGGCAAAGGCCTTTTTGAGGTCCGCCACGCCTGAAAAAACCGCGCTAATTGGGGCGAACCGCATGCCAACAGCGTCGGCCAGCAGCCGCGCCATGCTGGTCTTGCCGGTGCCGGGCGGGCCCCATAGCACCATGCTCGACAGCTTGCCCGCCGCGACCATCCGTCCGATCGCGCCTTCGGGGCCGGTCAGGTGTTCCTGCCCGATCACAGCGGCCAGACTGGCCGGACGCAGCCGGTCCGCCAGCGGGGCGTCTTCGCCTGGCTGTTCTGGCACTGGTGTTGGTTCGGGAAACAAGCCGCTCATGGTGACAACCCTAGACCGGCGCGCACAAATTTGCATCGATTTGCGAAGCGGCGTAGCCTTGTTCCCTCAGCAACCATCTGAGGGAGGGAAAGATGGACGCCAATTCAGAGGGCAAATTGCCCGCAAGTTTTTGGGTTATCGCGGTTTTGGGGCTACTGTGGAACAGCTTCGGGGCCTATCTTTATATTCTGGCTAGACTCGATCCTGAGACCGCTTTGGCCGGTGCATCACCCGAAATGCGCGACTATGTCGCCAGTCAGCCGATCTGGGCTAATCTGGGCTATGGTCTGGGCATCTGGGGCTCGTTCCTGGGGTCAGTGGCGATGGCCCTGCGCAAGAAGCTGGCGGCGCCGCTGTTTCTGGCCTCGCTGTTCGGCGCGCTGGTCAGCCATCTGGGGCAGGCGATGGCCGGGGTCCTGCCGATTGGGCTGACCATCGTGATCATCGGAATCATCGCGTTTCTGTGGTGGTACAGCCGTCGTTGTGCCGAACAGGGTCTGCTGCGCTAAGCTAAGCAGACTTCGCCGCCGCTGCCTTAAGCCGGATCAGCCGGATATAGGTATCGGCGACCACTTGGTTGATCTGATCCCACGAAAACGCCTCGCTGCGCTTTTCGCCAGCCTTGCCGTGCTTGGCGCGCAGCTTGGGGTCTTCGACATAGGCCCGCAGCGCCTCGGCGAACTGGTGGACCGCGCCAGGGCGGATCAGGCGGCCCGAAACGCCGTTATTGACCAGGTTCTGGCTCCCGGTTGCCGCCGCTGCGACCACTGGCAGGCGGCAGGCCATCGCCTCAAGGCTGACATTGCCGAAGGTTTCGGTGGTCGATGGGAAGAACAATACGTCCATCGAAGCGACTGCTTTGCCCAGATCAAGCCCCGACATGAACCCGGCGAACACCGCATCGGGCAGCCGCGCCTCAAGCCATGCGCGGGCCGGGCCATCGCCGACGATCAAGGTCCGGTGAACCACGCCGCGGCGGCGCAGTTCGTCGATCGTGTCGGCAAAAACATCGAGACCCTTTTCCATCACCAGCCGGCTGTGAAAACCCACCACCACGTCGCTATCGGCAATTCCCAGGCTGCGGCGCCAGGCCATATCGCGCAGGCCGGGGTGAAAGGCATCGCGATCAACCCCGCGTGACCAGATGTCGATGTCATAGTTCATCCGCTGATCGCGCAGCACTTGTGCAAAGCTCTCGGACGGGGCGACCAGCGCATCGCAGCGGCGATAGAACCGCCGCAGTATCGCCTCAACCACCGGCTCAAACCAGGCCATATTGTAATAGCGGAAGTAGGTTTCGAACCGGGTGTGGACCGAGGCCAGCACTGGCAAGTTGCGGCGCCGGGCCCAGCTGACCGCGCGGTGGCAACCCATATCAGGAGCGGAGACATGGACCACGTTGGGCGCAAATGCCTCTAGATCGCGCTTGATCCGGCGGTTGATCCCGCTCGACAGGCGGTACTCTGCCCGGGTCGGGATCGCGATCGAGGGCAGGCTGATCAGATCGCCTTGCGGCTCGAACGCCGGGTTTTCGATCGTCGGGGCATAGACCCGCACCTGCGCGCCGGTCCGCAATAGGTACTCAACCAGCCGGTTGAGCGCCTGATTCGCCCCGTCGCGCACATAATTGTAGTTGCCTGAAAACAGGGCGATCCGCAGGTCGGAGGTGTCCATCTTGGCGGTCTTAGCCGATTGGTCGGCGCGGAGCGAATCGGGCTCACGAGCGGCAACTGGCATCGGCTACTCCTGAAATAGTTCGGCGTGAGTGCCGGTTCGAACGAACACAATCAATCCTGATCTGCCGGACGCTTCATCCAGCGTGTAGATCAACAGAAAATCGCCCCCGATATGGCATTCTCTGTGCCCGGCCCAATCGCCCTTGAGCGGATGATCGCGCCATTCCGGCCCGAGTGGTTCATCACCGGCGATCAGCGACAGTATGACTTGCTTCAATCGCGGCATATCGTAGCGACCTGAGCGCGAAAGCCGCTCCCAGTCCTTGGCAAAAGCTTTGGTGAAATCGCAAGCGCGCGGCAGTGCCGCCCGCTTACTCGCCGCGGGACGCTTCAAGGTTCGCCAACAGTTCGGTTCCATCGGCAAATCGCGCGTTGCGTTCGGCGATGATTGCATCAGCCTGCGCCATCGCTTCCTGCGTGGTCCGGTTGGGGACTTTCAACTCGAGCGGAAAGGCCTGATCCGCAATCAACCGATGGTAGAGAAGCCGCACGGCGTCCGCTGCTGACAAGCCCATTGCCGCCAGAACTGCATTGCCATGTTCCTTGATTCGCTCATCGAGCCGGACATGAAGCATTGAAGACGTCGCCATGATCAAATCCCTGTGTCTCAATTGAGATACAGGTACCTTCGCATGGTGCGCTAGTCAAGCTTAAGCCATTTCCTTCTTGCGGCCGGCCTTCTTGCGCTCGTGCGGATCGAGCAGGGCCTTGCGCAGGCGGATTGATTTGGGCGTTACTTCGACCATTTCGTCGTCGTCGACATAGGCGATCGCCTGTTCCAGCGTCATGATCCGCGGCGGGGTCAGGCGGATTGCGTCGTCCTTGCCGGTCGAACGGAAGTTGGTCAGCTGCTTGGACTTCATCGGATTGACTTCAAGATCGTCCGGCTTGGCGTTTTCGCCAATGATCATGCCTTCATAGATCTTGTCCTGCGGCCGCACGAACAGGCTACCACGTTCTTCGAGCATGTTGAGCGCGTAGCCGACCGCTTCACCGGCGCAGTTGGAGATCAGCACGCCGTTGCCGCGCCCGTCGATCGGGCCCTTGTAGGGGCCGTACTTGTCAAACAGCCGGTTCATGATCCCGGTGCCGCGCGTATCGGACAGGAATTCGCCGTGATAGCCGATCAGGCCACGCGACGGGGCGGTGAAGGTGATCCGGGTCTTGCCGCCGCCGCTGGGGCGCATGTCGGTCATTTCGCCCTTACGGGTCGCCATTTTTTCAACGACGGTACCGGCGTAGTCATCGTCAACGTCGATCACCACGGTTTCATAAGGCTCGGTCCGCTTGCCGGCATCATCGGTGGCATAGAGCACGCGCGGGCGGCTGATGCCCAATTCGAAGCCTTCGCGGCGCATCGTTTCGATCAGCACGCCCAGCTGCAATTCGCCGCGCCCGGCCACTTCGAAGCTGTCCTTGTCGGCGCTTTCGGTGACCTTGATCGCGACGTTCGATTCGGCTTCGCGTGCCAGCCGGTCACGGATCATCCGGCTGGTCACCTTGGTGCCCTCGCGCCCGGCCATCGGCGAATCGTTCACGGCAAAGCGCATTGACAGCGTTGGCGGATCGATCGGCTGGGCATGGAGCGGTTCGGTCACCGAAGGATCACAGATCGTGTTGGAAACGGTCGCATCGGTCATCCCGGCGATCGAAATGATGTCGCCGGCGCGGGCTTCTTCGACCGGCACACGCTCAAGCCCACGGAACGCCATCAGCTTGGAAGCGCGACCGGTTTCGACGATCTTGCCATCGTTATCGAGCGCGTGGATCGGCGAATTGACCTTGACCGTGCCCGATTGGACCTTGCCAGTCAGGATCCGGCCGAGGAAGTTGTCGCGGTCGAGCAAGGTCACCAGGAACTTGAACGGTCCATCGACATCGGCCTCAGGGGCGGGAACGTGGCGCACGATGGTTTCGAACATCGGGGTCAGCGTGCCTTCGCGCAGGTCCGGGTTCTCGTTGGCATAGCCATTGCGGCCCGAGGCGTAGAGCACCGGGAAATCGCACTGTTCGTCGGTGGCATCGAGCGAAACGAACAGATCGAATACTTCGTCGAGCACTTCCTGGATGCGTTCATCGGGGCGATCGACCTTGTTGACCACCACGATCGGGCGCAGGCCCAGCGCCAGCGCTTTGCCGGTGACGAACTTGGTCTGCGGCATCGCGCCTTCCGAGCTGTCGACCAACAGAATCACGCCATCGACCATCGAGAGAATGCGTTCCACTTCGCCGCCGAAATCGGCGTGGCCGGGGGTGTCGACGATATTGATCCGGGTGCCTTCCCATTCGACCGAAGTGCACTTGGCCAGAATGGTGATCCCGCGTTCCTTTTCGAGGTCGTTGGAATCCATCGCGCGCTCCTCGATCCGCTGATTGTCGCGGAAAGTGCCGGACTGGCGGAACAGCTGGTCAACCAGCGTGGTCTTGCCATGGTCGACGTGGGCGATGATCGCGATATTACGCAGCGGCAGAGGGGCGGACATGGAAGTGATCTCTCTTGCGGGGGGGAGGGCGCCTTGCTGCGCCGCAACATTGGCCGCGCCCCTAGCCGAAGCGGGGGGTTAGAGCAAGCGCGGCTTGACAGTATCAGGTCGCTTAGCTGTATTAGACCTTGAATCAGAAACCTAAAGGTCAACTTTCGATGCACTGGATGATTCTTCCATACAAGCGCTACTTTGACTTCTCTGGGCGGTCATGCCGCATGGAGTATTGGCTTTTTCACCTTTTCCTTTTGGTTCTGATTGTAGGATCAATCGTAGTCGGGGGAGCGCTGGCGCAGGCTATTGGCTCCGGGGCGAATGCAGACTTCAGTTTCTCGATTGTCAGCATCGTGTTTCTTGGTTCTATTATTCCGCATTTGGCGGTGACCGTCCGAAGGTTCCATGACCAAGGTTTGTCGGGATGGCACTACTTGTGGACGTTTTTCCCGTACATTGGTGGTTTGATCTCGATCTACTTTATGGTCCAGCCCGGCTCATGGGGTGAAAATAACTGGGGAGACGACCCGTTGCAAAATGGAATCGACACTGACGTATTTTCCTAAAGCTCCCTAAGCGCCTTCGCGGGCTTCGCTCTCAGCAAGGGAAGCGAGGCCCCCAGCGCGAACAAGATCACCAGCAAAAGCCCCATTCCCAGCGTTGCCAGCACTGTCGGCCAATCAGGCAGCCAGTCGAATTCGAACAGCTTCACCACCACCAACCAGGCCGTGCCCATGCCGAGTGCCAGCGCCACCCCGGCCAGCAGTGTCGCCAGCAGGGCATATTCGGCCAGTTGCAGTGTCAGCAGCTGGCGGCGGCTGGCGCCCAGCACGCGCAGGATCACGTTATCATAGGTGCGGGCAGCCCGCGCAGCGGCAATCGCGCCGAGCAGAACGGCAATCCCGGCCAGCACCGCCACCGAGGCCGCGCTGAGGATCGCGAGGCTGACCTGGCGAAGCAAATCGCGGGCCTGACCGAGCAAGCCGCCGACTTCGATCACCGAACTGGAGGGGAATTCCCGGACTAGCGTGCGGAGCAGGCCGCCGCGATCGCCTGATTTGGGCAGATCGACCATCGCCGCCAGATTGTGCGGGGCATCGGCCAAAGCATTGGGACTGAACACCATCACATAGTTGAAGCCAAGCGAATCCCAGTCGATCCGCCGGAAGGACGCGATCCGCGCGGTGCGTTCCACGCCCAGCACGCCGATGGTCAGCGAATCGCCCAGGTTCAGGCCCAGCGCCTCGGCCATCCGCTCGTCGATTGAGACCAGCGGCTCTCCGGCATAGCCTGCGGGCCACCATTTGCCGGCGGTCACCGAATTGCCCTCGGGAATGCCCTCAGAATAGGTCAACCCGCGCTCGCCGCGCAGCACCCAGCCGTTTTCGGGGATCGATTTAAGCGTCGAAACGCGGATCATCCGGCCTTCGGGGCCATAGGCCAAGACCGCCCCGCGCATGGTCGGCACGGTCCGAACTTTGGCGCCGGGGACCTGCGTCTGCACGGTCTTGACGAAGTCGGCGGCCCGGTCGCGCGGGACATCGAGCACGAAATAGTCCGGCGCGCGCTGCGGCACTTGCGACCGGATGTTGGCATCAAGGCTGGTCTGGATCGCCGCCAGCAGCACAAACGCCGAAAGGCCAAAGCCGAGCGCCGTCACCAAGGCCCCGGTCTGCGCGCCGGGGCGGTGGAGGTTGGACAGCGCGATCCGCAGCAGGGGCCGGTTCGGGCGCGGTAGCCGCGCTGCGCCCGCCCGGATTGCCCAGCCGAGTGCGCCCAGCAGTGCGAGCAGCGCCGCCGCTCCGCCCAGAAACCCGACGACCATCAGGGGCTGGCGGCTGCCGATCAGTGACAAGCCGACAATCCCGGCAATTCCAAGGCCCACCGGCAGCAGCGCCTCACGCCACTGGCTGGCCAGCGGCGATACTCGCGCGCGCAGCAGCGCCATTGCCGGAAAGCGCCGCGCAGTCAGCAGCGGCGGCGCGGCAAAGACCAGCGCGATCAGCAGGCCATAGGCGGCAGCGCGGGTCAGCGCCCAGGGATCGAAGGTCAATCCCGCCGCAACCGGAAGCAGCTCGCCCAAGGCGCTCGCCAATAACGGTGTGACCAGCACTCCGGCGGCGAGGCCAGCCAGGCTGCCGGCAACCGCCGCCGCGCCGATCTGGAGCAGATAGATCCGCGCAATGTCACCACTTGTCGCGCCCAGTACTTTCAGCGTCGCCACCGCGCCGCGCCGCGCTTCAAGGTAGGATGAAACCCCGCCGCCGATCCCGATCCCGGCGATAACCAGCGCGGCCAGCCCGACCAAAATCAGGAAATCGCCCATCCGGGTCACGAACCGTTCGGCCCCCGGTGCAGCGCGATCGCGGGTCCGCACTTCGAACCCAGACGAAGGGAACTGCGCCTTCAACGCTTCGGCCACCCGATCGGGATTGCGGGCTGGGGGCAGGGTGATCCGCACTTTGGCGCGGTACATTGCGCCGGGCGCGGTCAGGCCGGCGCGCTGCGGTACGTCGAGCGCGGTAATCACCGCTGGGCCAAGGGCAAAGCCTTCGCCCAAACGATCAGGCTCATTGGCGATGATCCCGCCGACGGTCAGGTTGAGCGTGCCAATCGAAATGGGTTGTCCGGTGGTGATTCCAAGCCGGTCGGCAGCGCCTTGCCCGATCCAGACTTGCCCTGCGGGCGGCGCGCCAACCTGACGACCATCAGCCAGTGTCAACCGCCCGACCAGCGGCCAGCGCGGGTCAACTGCCTTCAATTCAATCGGCGCGGCCAGATCTCCGGCGCGGCCCATCGCCTGCATCCGGTAGCCGGTCGAAACTGGTCCGAGCTTGGCAAATGCGGCCAATTCCGGTGCAGTCGGAGCGCGTTGCCACACCGCCACCTCCAGATCGCCGCCCAGAATGGTCCGGCCGCGACTGGTCAGTTCCTTGCTAATCGCTCCGGTCAAAGTGCCGATTGCGGCCAGTGCGCCAACGCCCAGAAACAGACAGACCAGCAGCAGCCGCAGCCCGCGGAACCGAGCCGAAAGGTCGCGCCGGGCGATGGTCCAGGCGGTGGCCCAGGAAATCATGCAGCGGCGCTGTCGCTCGCGATGCGGCCATCGGCCAGCGTTACCACCCGTTCGCAGCGCGCAGCCAGTTCGGCATCGTGGGTGATGATAATCAGCGTTGATCCAGTCTCAGCCCGGCGGGCGAACAACAGATCGACGATCCCGGCGCCGGTGGCGGCATCGAGGTTGCCAGTCGGCTCGTCCCCAAACACCAGCGGCGGGCGGGCAGCAAGCGCGCGGGCGATCGCGACGCGCTGCTGCTCGCCCCCCGAAAGCTGGGCGGGATAGTGCCCCAATCGGTGGCCTAGGCTGACGGCGATCAATTCTGCCTCCGCAATTGCGCGAGCATCGCCGATCCCGGCCAGTTCCAGCGGGGTCATTACGTTTTCGAGCGCGGTCATGGTCGGCAGCAGGTGGAAGGCTTGCAATACCACCCCGATCCGCCCGCGCCGCGCGGTGGCCAGCGAATCTTCATCCATCGCTGCAAAATCAGCCCCGGCCACGCTCAGGCTGCCGCCACTGGCGCGTTCCAGCCCGGTCAGCACCGCCATCAGGCTGCTCTTGCCTGAGCCGGACGGGCCGAGCAGCGCCAATGTCTGGCCCTGCGGCACAGTCAAGTCGATCCCGCGCAGCACGTCTACCGCGCTTTCGCCTTGGCCGAAGGTGAGGGTCAGGTTCTTGGCGTCAATCGCCGGGAGGGGGCTTGTCACGGCGCGGGGATGCCATAGCTAGAGGGAAAGGCAAGGAGAGTTGCAGCATGAAATGGAAATTCGCGGTCGCAGTTGCAACCCTGACCCTAGGGGCATGTGCAAATGAGCCCGCACCGGTGCCGGCCGAAAGCGCCAGCCCGGCCATGCCGGACCTGCCGGTGGTCGGCGCGCAGGTCACCATTCTGGCGCTCGGTGACAGCCTGTTCGCGGGCTACGGGGTGGAGCCGGGGCAAAGCTATCCCGCCCGGCTGGAAGCGGCGCTGCGGGCGCGAGGGATCAATGCGCAGATCGCCAATGCCGGGGTTTCCGGCGATACCACGGCGGGCGGGCTCCAACGGCTCGACTTTGTGCTGAGCGGCCAGAAATTGCCGCCTGCGCTGGTCATCATCAGCCTGGGCGGAAACGATATGCTGCGCGGGCTTCCGCCGGCGCAGACCCGGGCGAACCTTGATCAACTGCTGACCAAGCTGGCTGCACGCAAAATTCCGGTGGTGATCATGGGAATGCTCTCTGCGCCCAACTGGGGGGCGGATCACGCCGCAGCGTTCAACGCGATCTACCCCGATCTGGCCAAAAAGTACGGCGCCACGCTGGTGCCGTTTTTTCTTGAGGCGGTAATCGGCAAGCCGCAATTGATCCAGGGCGACCGGATCCACCCGACCGCTAGCGGGATCGACGAAATGGTCGGAGCGACGGTGGAGGTTGTGGCAGGGGCGGTGCCAAAGGCGAAAACTTAGATCCTCCCCATTTTTGGCGAATGCGACAAATGGGAAGGATCTTCAATCCAGCCGCTCGGCCAGCCCCTCGCTGACCCGCCAGGTTGCGGCCTCGCCCGCAATCGCTTCAAACGGGGCCAGTTCGGTACCGGTCAGCCAGACCTGTGCGGTCCCTTCGCGCAGCCGTTCGAACAGCGCCTCGCGCCGGACCGGATCAAGATGCGCGGCGACTTCATCGAGCAGCAGCACGCCGGGGCGATGCGGATCGAGCAGTCCGGCATGGGCCAGCGTGATCGCGATCAGCATCGCCTTTTGTTCACCGGTCGAACAGTCAGCGGCGGGCTGATCCTTGCCGGCCATGGTCACCAGCAGTTCGTCGCGGTGCGGGCCCACCAAGGTACGCTGCGCAGCGCGATCCCGGCGGCGGCTGGCGGCTAGCGCGGCGCTCAGTTCGTCCGCCAAAACCGGACCGCCGGGGTGATAGGCCAAGGCCGGCCGGGCAAACGGTGCCTCAGGTAGCGCGGCGAGGGCACCGGCCAAACGCTCGATCAGCCGGATCCGGGATTGCGCGACAGTGGCCCCGGCCTCGGCCAGTTGCCCTTCGATCGCATCAAGCCACTGCGGGTCCGGCTCAGCCGGTTCGGCCAACAAGCGATTGCGTTCGCGCAGCGCGCTTTCGAGCTTGGCGGCAGTTCGGGCGTGGCCCGGTTCCAGCGCCAGCACCAGCCGGTCCAGATAGCGCCGCCGCGCGCCGGCTCCTTCGGCAAACAGCCGGTCCATCGCCGGGGTCAGCCAGCCAACCGAGAGCCACTCGCCCAGCCGCACCGCCGGGGCCTCTGCGCCGTTGACCTGCACGATCCGGCGGCCCGCGCGCTCTGGCCGCACTCCGGTGCCGAGCGTCACTGCACCGGTCAGTTCGGCGCTGACCGAAAAGCTGCCATCGCCGTGCTTGTCCGGAATTTCGGTTAGCGCCGCACGGCGCAGGCCGCGGCCGGGGGCGAGCAGCGACAGCGCCTCCAGCACGTTGGTTTTGCCCGCGCCGTTCTCCCCAACTAACAAGTTGAAGCGAGCCGAGCCATCGAGCCGAGTGGCGCGATGGTTGCGGAAATGCGTGAGTGTAACGCGGTCGAGCCCCATGTAGGCGCGTTAGAGCGAGCAGGGGGGTACTGTCACGCCAAAGTGTCATCCTGAAAGTTGGGAAATTTTACCAACTGTTGATTGTTCACCTGCGCGAAAGTTTTCGTTCATCGCGGCGAAAGCCTGAATTTCCGCGCTTTTCCGGAATTGGCACGGCTCCTGCAAACACTCCTGCATCTGCGGCACGGGCCGCGGAACAGATCAAAACGAAGGAATGACCATGACCAACCAATCCACTCTCAGCAGCAAGCTCGCCGCGGCGACTTCGGCATTCATCCTTTCACTGGTACTGATCAGCGGCACCGTTTCGATGCCTTCGACCGCTCAGGCCCAGACCATCTATGTCGGCGAAATCGCATGAACGGGATCGATCGAATGGAAAACAACATGACCACTTCGCGCAGCTTCAGCCTCGACAAAACCAATGCCAAGTTCATGGGCGTCTGCGGCGGTATCGCCAACTACTTCGGCTGGGATGCTAACCTCGTCCGGATCGGATTTGCCCTCGGCGCGATCTTCGGCTTTGGCAGCCTGATCCTGGTTTACCTGGCAATCGGCCTCATCGCCGATTGAGACAATCACGGTGAGGCCCCGGCAGTGACCGGGGCCTAAACCGCTTTCGCGAAGGGCGAAAAGTCCGTCCCGCTATCGAAGACATCGACGCCCTCGCGGGCTTTAAACCAGCCGACCACCGCGTAAGTCACCGGGGTCAGCGCCGCTTCCCACAGCACTTTCAAAAACCAGTTGGTGACCATCACGGTCAACACCTGCGTGGTCGACCAGATCCCCAAGAATGCAACCGGGTAGAAGATCAGGCTATCGACGCCTTGGCCAAACACTGTCGATCCGATCGTGCGCGCCCACAGGTGCTTGCCGGCGGTTATGATCTTCATTTTGGCCAGCACGAAGCTGTTGACGAACTCCCCGGCCCAGAACGCCAAGATCGAAGCTGCGACAATCCGCCAGGTTGATCCGAACACACTTTCATAAGCGGCCTGCCCGTCCCAACCATCGGCGGCCGGCATGGCAACCACGACATAGCTCATGAAGGCCATGAACAGCAGCGCGGCAAAGCCCATCCAGACGCAGCGGCGGGCATTGGCATAGCCATAGACCTCGGTCAGCACGTCGCCGATCACATAGGACAGCGGGAAGAACAGGATCCCGGCGCCAAAGATCATCAGACCATCGGGCCCGATCCCCAGCCAGCTCCACGGCAACCACGATGTCGGGCCAGTTAGCCAGGACAGGTTGACCACCGACAGCTTGCTCGCCCCGATCAGGTTCGACAGCAGCAGGATCGCGACGAAGGCCGCCATCACATAGTCGTAGTAGCGAAAATGGCGGCGGGCGCCCGAAGCGCCGTCGATCCGGGAAATGGGATGGGTCATGGCATGGCACGCTAGCGATGTTTGCGCGTCGCGAAAAGCCTGCCTATGAGGGCACCCGATGGCGCCCGTAGCTCAGTTGGATAGAGCACGAGACTTCTAATCTTGAGGCCGGTGGTTCGAATCCACCCGGGCGCACCATTTCCCGAAGCTAACCCCGCGACGCGCTTTCCAGCGCTTCGCCGTGGACCGGATAACCCGCATCGCTGGGGATCATCAGCCACGGCGCGCCATCGCGCAGTTCCATGAACGGGGTAATCATGACCGAGGGATACGCGGCCACGTGGGCCAAAGCATCGTCAAAGCTTCTGAACTGCGCCAGCCGCTCCAGATTGCGGCGGGTCGGGAAGATCACTTTGATATCCCCAGTATCCGCCAGCCGCAGCGCTTCGGCAGCGCTGGCCCAGAACAGGTGGGTGTTCTCGGTCGCATCGACCAGCAGATCGACCGCGCCGGTACCCAGATCGGCGAGGTAAAAGCGGGTGTCGAACACCCGGATCTCCTTGTGCTTGGGCCGCCAGCGCGAAAACGGCACCAGCCGGTCCAGATCGAGCGTCCAGCCCATCGCTTCCAGCACCGGGCCGAGCGTGCCGACATCAAGCAGATGCGCCCGAGCGCGCAGCGCGTCTTCCAGGCTGGGGTGCTGATGCAGACCCACCGCCAGTCCGGTCTCCTCCAGCGTTTCGCGCACAGCCGCAATCCGGGCGGCGAGTTCTTCGCGGGTATCGTCATCGCTGGCGCCGTGCGCGTCAGCGAGGTCGCGGTCGGCAGGGTCAACCCGCCCGCCGGGAAACACCGCCGCTCCGCCGGCAAAGCGCATTTCCTTGGAGCGCTGGACCATCAATAGCTGCGGCGCGCCGCCATCGGGGCAATTGCGAAAGATCACCAGCGTTGCGGCGGGGGTCGCTGGCGGCACTTCGCCGTCGGGGTCAAACATATCCTGAAGGTCCATGACTTTCAGCGTGGCGCCAAAGCCGCGTTTTGCCAAGGGGCTTTTGCGTGAAAATATCTGTCGGAAAATCTTACAAATTCCCAACTGTGGGGGCTGTGTAGTTCAAGTAACCTACGGAATAACATAGGTATAAGTATTTTGGCACGACCCATGCATTATTCGAGGTACCCCCAAGTAGTCTCGATTAGAGGCGGGGCCGCATTCTGGTCTCCCGCGGCCCCGCCTCCCCGAGACACTCCCCGACATCAGCGACAGTCCGGACAAGAGGGTCAATATCGCCATAATTCGGCGCTAAGTAATCCTTGACCTCTGGCCGATAAAGACTCGCTTGGGTAGCGATGGCTACTGCCGAGTTGGGGCTGTTTTGGCACAGGAAAGTCTTCACCACCGTGATTGGCGCAAGGCGCGGTTGTTTGGGCCGATCGCCGGTTTGACGGTGGGTGTGCTATTGATGCTGGCGCTGGTTTCGGCGCTGCTGGTCCAGCGCTTTGACGCGACTGCTTCGGCGCGCGAGCAGCACATGGTCGAGCAAGGCTTTTACTACCAGGTTCAGGAACTGAACAAGGTGATCGCAACCCAAGTGGGCTGGGACGGTGCCGTGAAAATGCTCGACCATCGCCAGAACGCCGACTGGGCCGACTTTAATATCGGTAATTACCTCTACACCTTCAACGGGTTCACCCACTCCTTCGTGGTCGATGACCGCGACCAGGTGTTCTATGCCTCGTTCAATGGCGAGCGGGCGGGCCTTGGCGACTATACCGCGTTTGCGCGCACCGCCGGGCAGTTGCTGCCCCATATACGCAAGGCTGAAAGTATCCGGCCCAAGCTTGCACCGCGTCCGGGCAATGGCAATTTGGTGATCCCGCCGATTCAGGTCAACACCGTCGGACGGATCAACGGGCAAGTCTACCTGGTCACGGCCACACTGGTGCAGCCCGATTTCGGCAAGTATCTTCCCAAAAAAAGCCGTGCGCCGGTCGCGATCACAGCGCTGCCGATCGATGCCAAATTGCTGTCCGGATTTTCCCAGCGCTACCTACTCGATCAGCTGAATGTAGCGCCAGACCAGGCCAGCCGTTCGGGCAACGGCACACTGGTCCTGCGCGATCTCAGACAGAACCCGATCGCAACGCTGATCTGGAACCCGCGCAAGCCCAGCGCTGCCTTGCTCGATCGGCTGCTGGTGCCGCTGTTGCTGGTCGCGATTCTGCTGGGCCTGCTGGCCTGGTCGATGGTGCGGCGCAGTGCGGCGGTGGTGACCGATCTGATCGCCAGCGAGGCCCGCGCCAAGCATCTGGCGTTTCACGATCCGCTGACCCACCTGCCCAACCGGGCAATGCTTTTCGAGCGGCTGCATGCGCTGCTTGGCGGGATCAGCAGGCCGGGTGACCGGGTTAGTGTGCTCTGCGTCGATCTCGACCGGTTCAAGGAAATCAACGATACGCTGGGCCATCACGCCGGCGATCTGGTGATTGAAACCACCGCCGCCCGGCTACGTTTGGCCTGCGCGGGTACCGCGCTGATCGCGCGGTTGGGCGGAGACGAATTCGTTGTGCTGTGCAGCAAGGCGGATTGCGATGGCGCCGAAGTGCTGGGGCAGAAGATCATCGCCGCCCTGTCTGCGCCGATCGCTTCCGAATATGGGCGGCTTGAAGTGGGCTGCTCGATCGGCACGGTGGTGATTGACCGGAGCGGGGTGGAGCCAACCGAAGCGTTGCGCTGGGCCGATCTTGCGCTCTACCAGTCCAAAGAGACCGGCCGCGGCAAGCAGACATTTTTCATCCCCGAGATGGATCAGGCGCTGCAAAGCCGCCGCTCGCTTGAAACCGATCTGCGCAACGCGCTGGCCGATGGCGATTTGCGGATGGTGTATCAGCCGCAGGTTGATCTGCATGGCCGGATCGGCGCGGTTGAAGCGCTGCTACGCTGGACCCATCCAGAGCGCGGCGAAGTGCCGCCGGATGTCTTTGTGCCGCTGGCTGAAGAAACCGGGCTGATCCTGCTGCTGGGCGAATTCGTGCTGCGCCGGGTTTTCGCTGAAACCGGGCAGTGGGCCCGTATCCGGGTTGCGATCAATGTTTCGGCCGAACAGATGCGCGTCCCCGGCTTTGCCGCGCTGGTTGCGCAGTTGGCGGCACATGCCCGGATCGATCCAGCCCGCTATGAAATCGAATTGACCGAAACCGCTCTGCTCAGCGATGATCCGGTCACCGCCGGAAACATCAGTGCGCTCAAACGGCTAGGCTTCACCTTCGCGCTCGATGATTTCGGGACCGGCTATTCCAGCCTCAGCGTCCTGCAACGATTTTCGGTCGACAAGATCAAGATCGACCGCTCCTTCGTTAGCTGCCTCGATGATGGCGGCGAGTCTAAGGCGCTGGTTGATGCAATGATCAAGCTGGCCAAGGCGCTCGACCTCAAAGTGATTGCCGAAGGGGTGGAAACAGAATCGCAGCGCAGCCACCTGGCCGCATGCGGGTGCACGGAATTTCAGGGCTATCTGACCGGGCGGCCGATGCCGGCCAGCGCGGTCGAGAATCTCATTGGAGAAGCGGCCACCCAGCCGCGCCGCGCGGTCAGCCGGCGGCGTTGACCCCAGCCTCGGCCAGCAGCTGTTGCAGCTCGCCAGCTTCATACATTTCCATCATGATATCGCTGCCGCCAACGAATTCGCCCTTCACATAGAGCTGGGGAATGGTCGGCCAGTCCGAATAGGCCTTGATCCCCTGGCGGACTTCCTGATCCTGCAACACATCGATGCTGCCATAGGCCACGCCCAGATGATCGAGGATGGCGATCGCCTTGCTCGAAAAGCCACACTGCGGGAACAGCGGGCTGCCCTTCATGAACAGCACGACATCGTTTGCATTGACGATTTCGGCGATACGGGTGTTGGCTTCGGACATGACAATACTCCTCGTTCCCTCAGGTGGGGACCGCAGTGGTCAGTTGCAAGGCATGGAGTGCGCCGCCCATATCCGCGCCAATCGCGGCATAGACCAGTTTGTGCTGGGCCACCCGCGGCTTACCGATGAAAGCGGCGGAAACAACGTGAGCGGCCCAGTGGTTGTCATCTCCGGCCAGATCGGTCAGCGTGACTTGGGCATCGGGCAGCCCGGCCTTGATCCGGGAGACGATTTCGTCGCCGGTCATCGCCATGGGATCAGGCCTCGCCCATCAGCGCGCGGCGCGCTTCGACGGTCTTGGCTTCGAGCGCGGCGCGGATATCGGCGTCGCTGGTTTCGATGCCGGCCGAGATCAGATCGCCGAGCAGCTTGCGGATCACGTCTTCGTCTCCGGCTTCTTCGAAATCGGCCTGAACCACGGCCTTGGCATAGGCATCGCTTTCTTCCGGAGAGAGTCCCATAAGTTCGGCCGCCCAGGCGCCCAGCAAGCGGTTGCGGCGGGCCTGCACGCGGAATTGGAAGTCTTCGTCACGGGCGAATTTGCTCTCTTCGGCGCGTTCGCGGTCATTGAAATCGGTCATGTCTGCTCCTGCTGATCGGCCGCCTCAGCCGGCCTTGGGCGGCGGGGCGGGCGGCGTCTGATAGGTATCGTGGCAGCCCTTGCACGATGCCGCTGTGCTGGCAAGCGCGGCATCGAAGGCAGGCTTGTCTTCGGCCTTGGCGGCATCGGCCAGAGCCTTGGTGCTATCGGCAAAGGCCTTCGCCTTGGCCGCAAAATCGGCCTTCTGGGTCCAGACCTTGGCCGTGGCCCGGCTGGCAACCCCCCGGGTATTATCGGCAAACAGCGCGGGCATCGCAGCGGCCCATTTGGCGAGGCCGCTGGCCGGGAAGGTCAAATTTTTCAGCAGCGCGCCATTGGCACTGGCACCCTTCAGCAGGTTGAGCGAGCTGGCCGACATCACCATCCCGGCCTGCCGTGCGGCTACCAGTTCCTGCGGGCTGGGGCCAGCGGCATGCGGCGCCGAATTGGCAGTGGCGGCCCAGCCGGTGGCGACCAGCGCGCCTGCGATCAAGATCCGTGCTGCGATCATTGCTCGATCTCCCGTATTGCCGCGAGGCGCCTCAACCCATAGTCACCACGACCTTGCCGATCGCCTTGCGTGTCGCCAGCATCGTAATCGCTTCGCCGCCGCGCGCCAGCGGGAAAGTGGCCGAAACCATCGGCTTGATCTTGCCCGTCTTGAGCAGGTCAAACAGCGTCGCGATGTGCACCGCATTGGCTTTCGGATCGCGCGCCGCAAAGGCGCCCCAGAACACGCCGCAGACGTCGCAGCTTTTCAGCAGGGTCAGGTTGAGCGGCAACTTGGCGATCCCGGCGGTAAAGCCGACCACGCAGAACCGGCCTTCCCACGCGATCGAGCGGACCGCAGGTTCGGAATAGTCCCCGCCGATGATGTCATAGATCACGTGCGCGCCTTCGGGCCCGCAAGCGGTCTTGAACGCTTCGGCCAGCGCCTTGGATTGATCCTTGTCGAGCGGGGCGCGGGGATAGATCACCACTTCGTCCGCCCCGGCAGCACGCACTGCGGCGGCCTTGTCTTCGCTGGAAACCGCGGCGACAACTTTGGCGCCATAGGCCTTGCCCAGTTCCACGGCCGCGAGCCCAACCCCGCCTGCCGCGCCGAGCACCAGCAGCGTGTCGCCAGCCTTCAGATGTCCGCGATCGAGCAGGCCGTGCATATTGGTGCCATAGGTCATCAACAGCGATGCGCCGGTTTCAAAGCTGGCGTCATCGGGCAGCGGCCAGATTCGCGCGGCATCGGCCAGCACTTCTTCAGCCAGCCCGCCATTGCCGAGCATCGCGATTACCCGGTCGCCGATCTTGCAGTTGGTCACGCCCTCGCCCAGCGCATCGACCACCCCGGCGACTTCACCACCGGGCGAATAGGGCCGCTGCGGCTTGAACTGATAGAGGTCTTGAATCATCAACACGTCGGGGAAATTGATCGAGCAAGCCTTGACCGCAATCCGGACCTGACCTGGGCCGGGGACCGGGCTTTCGACTTCATCAAGGGTCAGCGTTTCGGGTCCGCCAGCGGCGTGCGTGCGAAGGGCTTTCATGACACTAACTCTCCTGTAGCCAGCCATGGGGTTTGCCCCCGGCTGCGGTTTTCATAAGCGGAAATGGCGCTGTCGCGGGACAGCGTCAGGCCAACCTCGTCCAGCCCTTCGAGCAGGCAGGCTTTCCGGAAGGCGTCGATTTCAAATTCAAAGCGATCCTGAAACGGGGTGGTGACGGTCTGGCTGCCCAGATCAATATGGACCGGATCGGTCTGCGCGACTTCCATCAGCCGGTCGATCGCGCTTTGCGGCAGAACCACGGTCAGAATGCCGTTCTTGAAGGCATTGCTGGAAAAAATGTCCGAGAAACTGGGGGCGATCACTGCGGTGATGCCCAGGTCCAACAATGCCCAGGCGGCGTGTTCGCGGCTGGAACCGCAGCCGAAATTGTCGCCCGCAATCAGGATCGGCGCGCCTTTGAAGGTGGCGCTGTCAAACAGGTTGTCGGGATCGGCCCGCAGCGTTTCGAAAGCTCCTTGGCCCAGCCCATCGCGGGTAATCGTCTTGAGCCAATGCGCCGGGATGATCACGTCAGTATCGACGTTCTTGGCCCCGAACGGAATCGCTCGGCCTGCAACCTCGCGCAAGGGCTCCATCAATCGGTTTCCGGCGCGTCTTCGGGGCGGAGCGGGGGCGCGGTCGGCTTTTTGGTCCGCTCCCGGCGGTGCGAAGCATAAAGCAGCGCGCCCGCCAGCGCGGCGGAGCCGATAGCGGCACCAGTCAGCGCGGCCTTGCCAGTCCAACTGGGCTTGGCGTCTTTTTCGGGCTTTTGGGGTTTGTCGGTCATGGAACTGCTATGTCCATGCACGCGGCGGGTTTCAAGGGGTAGCCGCGATTATTAACGGCCCGAGATTGACAAAGCGAACTTTATATGGTTCATATTGGCATTGACGAAGGAACCTCTGATTGGCGCAAAAGATTGAGCTAGTGTTCTATCAAACCCATTCCGGCAATCAACCGGTGCGGGACTGGCTGGTCGGCTTGTCGTTGGCTCGACGCCGCGAAATTGGGCTTGATTTGCAACGCGTTCAATACCGCTGGCCGGTAGGAATGCCGCTGGTCAGGCCGATGGGCAAGGGCCTGTTCGCAGTGAGAACACCTCTATCTGACGGTACAACTGCGAGAGTCATGATCTGTTTTCACGACGGCGAACTTTATGCACTGCACGGATTTATCAAGAAGACCCAAACTACACCGGCGGCCGATCTTGAGACCGCCCGCAAACGGCAAAAGGAAGTGCAAAATGGCTGACAACAAGCATCGCGGATCGACGCTCGACAGTCTGCTCGAAGAACAAGGCGTCCTTGCCGAGTTTCAGGCCCGCGCGATCAAGGAAGTGATCGCCTGGCAATTGGCCGAAGCGATGAAGCACCGCAAGATCAGCAAAAGCGCACTCGCCGTACTGATGAAAACCAGCCGCACCCAGGTCAACCGCGTGCTCGATCCGAACGAGGGAAACGTGACGATTGAGACCCTGCAAAGGGCTGCGGCGCTGGTGGGCAAGCGGGTGCAGTTGGGG
>JANMOU010000037.1:0-69915 GCA_031369495.1 Novosphingobium sp.
CTACAACTACACCGTCGAGCGCTTCGGCCGCTATTCGCGCACGCTGGGCGCCGGCTTGGGCTTGATCGTGCCCTATATCGACCGCATCGGCCACAAGGTGAACGTCATGGAGCAGGTGCTCGACGTGCCCAGCCAGGAGGCGATCACCAAGGACAATGCCGGCGTGAAGATCGACGCTGCCGCCTTCTTCAACGTGCTGGATGCGGCCAAATCATCTTACGAGGTCTCGCAGCTTGAACTGGCGCTCATCACGCTGACCATGACCAACATCCGCACGGTTGTCGGCTCCATGGACCTCGATCAGTTGCTGTCGCACCGCGACGAGATCAACGAACGCTTGCTGCGCGTGCTCGATGCAGCAGCCTCGCCATGGGGCATCAAGGTCAACCGCATCGAAATCAGGGACATCCTGCCACCTGCCGACCTTGCCGAAGCCATGGCGCGCCAGATGAAGGCCGAGCGCGAAAAGCGCGCCAACATCCTCGAAGCTGAAGGCCTGCGCGCCGCTGAAATCCTGCGCGCCGAAGGTGAAAAGCAGGGCGCGATCCTTTCGGCCGAAGGCCGCAAGGAAGCCGCCTTCCGCGACGCCGAAGCGCGCGAACGCTCGGCGCAAGCGGAAGCCGCGGCGACCACTATGGTTTCCGAGGCAATCGCCACGTCGGGTACGCAGGCGCTCAACTACTTTATCGCGCAGAAATATACCGAGGCAGTGGCCGCCTTCGCCAATTCGCCCAATGCCAAGACCATCCTGTTCCCGGTTGAAGCGACCCAGTTGATCGGCTCGATCGGCGGGATCGGTGCACTGGTCAAGGATGCGCTCAGCGATGGAACCCGCAAATGACTGTGATCGAAGGACTTGAACCGCATTGGCTCTGGCTGGGGCTGGGGCTGCTGCTGGCGATCGGGGAAATGACCATTCCGGGCGTGTTCCTGATCTGGATGGCCGGGTCAGCGCTGGTCACCGGTCTGGTCAGCTGGATGGTGCCTTCGCTCGGCATGCCTTGGCTGGTGCTGCTGTTCGCCACGTTGTCGATGGTTTCAGTCTTCGTCGGGCGGCGCTATCTGCGCAGCAATCCGGTCGACGAAGCCGATCCGGGAATGAACAATCGCGGCGCGCGTTCGGTTGGCGAAGTCGTGGTGGTCAGTCAGGTCATTGCCGATGGCCGCGGGCGGGTGAAGCTGGGCGACAGCGAGTGGCTGGCAAAGGGCCCCGATGCGGAACCAGGCACAAAGATGAAGGTCACCGGCATCGATGGTACCGTGCTGGTGGTCGAACATCTACACTAAACGCTAAAGGCCTTTTTTGCCAAAGCCTGAGGGCCGGGCGGGCGTTGGACGGGCTGCTGGCGCGGACGGCCGGTTCTCAAGATAGCGCTGCATAACCGCGTCGGGATCAAAGACATCCTTGTTGGCATAGGTTTCGGCCAGCCTGTTGGTCTCTTTCGCTTCTACCGGTGGATCGCCATCACCTTTGTCTTTACCGGTCAGTTGATCGAAAATGCGTTTGAGGGCGAAAAGGCACAGCCCCAACGCGATCATAGTCAGCACCAGAGCCAGCACGTAATAAGGCACCCCTGCGCCATTGCCGATGCCGGCTTCCTGCGCGGCGCGATCACCCATGGCTTCAAAGCCTTTAGAGAACGCTTGCGGTATGATCGCGAGCAGCAGGTAGCGGTAGCTGCCTTTTTTAGGTTTCTGAGCCATCCAAACCTCCCATCTGGTGGTTTTTGCACAGGATGCTTTCAATTGTTCTAACCCCTATATGGCCTATGCCGGGCAGCGGCGATGGCAAGGCGCATGGCGGCGCTGATGTGAGGATTGCACACGATCTTCACATTTCCCCCATTAACCTTGCGCTGCGGATCGCCTAAGGCCGCAATGCTGCGATGGGCATCCTTGCCCGGCGGGAGAGATGAATAGGCCCTATGGCTAGAAATGATTTCAAGCGCAGCGCGCCCAGCAATGGCAAGTCGGCCAAGCCTGTCCCCACTGGATTCCGCCGGTTTATCCGGCGCGTGTTCGTCTGGGGCCTCTCGCTCGGGGCGATTGGCGCGCTCTCGCTGTTCGTCGCGGTGCTGCTGGCGGCGCGCGATCTGCCCGATTTTGAATCGATCAAGACCATCCAGACCGAACAGATGATCGTGGTGCGCGCGCGCGACGGGACCCAGCTGGTTTCGCTCGGGCCAAGCTATGGCAAATGGCTGAGCAGTGGCCAGATCCCGCAGGTGATGAAGGACGCGATGCTCTCGGTTGAGGATAAGCGTTATTACAACCATATCGGGATTGATCCGGTGGGTCTGGCCCGCTCATTCTGGGTCCGGTTTCAGGAAGGCCGCTTCAAGCAGGGCGGCTCGACCATTACGCAGCAGCTGGCCCGTACGGTCTTCCTCAACAATTCCAGAACCTTTGGCCGCAAGTTGCGCGAAGGGGTGTTGGCGCTGGCTTTGGAATGGAAGTTTTCCAAGGCCCAGATCCTCGAGCTGTACCTCAACAAGGTCTATTTCGGCGGCGGTGCATACGGCGTCGATTCGGCCAGCCGCAAGTTCTTTGGCCACCCTGCAACCACGATGAGCTTGCCCGAAGCCGCGATCGTCGCAGGCCTGGTCAAGGCGCCGTCCAATTACGCTCCGACCGCTGATCCCGAAGCGGCCGTGGGCCGCGGCGGGGTGGTGTTGGGGCTGATGGTCGATAACGGCAAGGTCACCGCCGCGCAGGCCGCCCAGATCGATCTCAAATCGATTACGTTCGCCCAGGAAGCCGGACAGAACTCGGTCCGCTATTTCACCGACTGGGCGCTGCCGCAGCTTGATATTGTGCTGGGCGAAACCGACCAGCCGATCGAGGTCTGGACCACGCTTGACGTCAAACTGCAAAATGCGGCGACCGATGCGATCCAGCGGAACGTTCCCGGCGGAGCGCAAGGCGCGCTGGTCAGCATGGACCGCGACGGCGCGGTTTTGGCGCTGGTCGGTGGGACCGACTACGTCACTTCGAATTATAACCGTGCGGTCAACGCCGTGCGTCAGCCGGGCTCGGCGTGGAAGCTGTTCGTCTATCTCGCCGCGCTGGAGGCTGGCTATACCCCCAACGCTGAAGTGATCGACGAACCCGTGACAATCGAAGGCTGGAGCCCGCGCAATTCGGGCGGCGGCTTTGCCGGCAAGATCGACGTGCGGACCGCCTTTGCCTATTCCAAGAATACCGTCGCGGCGCAACTGGGGCAGGAAGTGGGCTTTTCGTCTGTCGCAGGCATGGCCAAGCGGCTGGGGATCACCACTCCGATCACCACGGTGCCCTCGATGGTGCTGGGCACCAACGAAGTGCGGCTGATCGACATGACCCGGGCCTTCGCCACGGTATCGGCCAAGGGCCGATCGATCGAGCCTTATGGGATCGTCAAGGTCACCACTACCGATGGCAAAGTGCTGTACCAGCGCGAACGCAAGGAAGGGGCCGTGCTGATCCCGGCCCCTGTCGCTGCCGGGATCACCGATATGCTGCAAAGCGCGGTCAGTGTCGGCACTGGCAAAGCAGCCCAGATCGGCCGGCCTGTGGCGGGCAAAACCGGCACCACCACGGCCAATAAGGACGGCTGGTTCCTCGGCTTTTCCAGCGGCGTCACCACCGGCGTCTGGATGGGCCGCGACGATGACCGACCGGTCACCGGGCTGCAGGGCGGCACCGCTCCGGCCCGCGCCTTTGCCTCTTACATGAAGATCGCCGTCGCCGGACGTCCGGTTGAGAAGTTTGAGACCGACGCGACCCTGCCGGCCTGGCAGCTGGAACCCGATGACGAAGTGTTGCTGAGCGGCAGTCCTGATGACTACCGTTACGTCGATGAACAGGGCAATCTGGTCGAACCGCTGGAACAGCCCGACAATGACCGCAGAGGCCCAGGCGACAACGGGGGTCTGGTTCCGGTCCAGCCGCCGCCCGCCGCCAATGAGGAATTCCTCGACGAGGCGACCGGCAAGGTCAAACCGCCCGCGGCGGCTGACCCGCCAGGCTGAGTTCTAGGGTAGTTCTGCTGCGGATGAGCCTGCAAAGGCCCTTCCCCGTTGGGGAGCCGCAGGCGTTGCGAAGCAACAACGGTTGGGATGGGGGTTCCACAGAAGCGTCGAGCCCCCACCCCCAGCCCCTCCCCGCCGGGGAGGGGAGTCCAGTCTGACGCGGAAGCCTCTAGCGGATCCGCAGGGCGATGAAGACCAGCCCTGCTTGACCCGGACGCAGCACTTGCAGCGTCATGGTCGGTCGCCCTAGCGCCTTGGCTGAACGGATCGATTTTTCCAGATCCGCAACACTTCCCAGCTCGACGATGTTGGCCGAAACCACGATGTCGCCCTGCTTCAAGCCGTTGTTGGCAGCATCCGACGCTGAATCGACCGCTGCGATCACTACGCCGCGTTGGCTGAGCGGAACCCCAAGCTGCTCTGCAATTTCTGGCTCCATGGTCAGAACCTTGAGGCCCAGCGCACTTTCGGCCAGCCCTTCGCCCTGCATCGCGGGATCGGCCAGCCGGTCTTGCTTGGCCGCTGGGGTGAGGCTCTTGGCCAGCTCCTGCTGCGTGGGTCGTTTGGCGACAGTGGCTTGCACCCGCACGGTCTTGCCGCCGCGCAGCACCTCGATCGGGATGCGGGTGCCCGGCGTGATGTCAGAGACGATCCCAGACAACGTCCGGCTCGGGGTGACCGGCTCATCGTTCACTTTTAGCACAATGTCGCCGATTTTGATCCCGGCCTTTTCAGCGGGTTGGCCCGGTTGGACCAGCCGGACCAGCTCGCCGCGATCGTGCGGCAAGCCAAGTGAATCGGCGATTTCGTCGCTGATCGGCTGGATCTGGATGCCCAGAAAGCCGCGCTCAATCGCTGCACCGTTTTTCAGCTTTTCGACAATTGGCTTGGCGGTGTCGGATGGAATGGCAAAACCGATCCCGATGTTTCCGCCTGCACCGCCGCCCGATGCGACGATCCAGTTGTTGATGCCGATCACGTTGCCCGCCATGTCAAACATCGGCCCGCCCGAATTGCCCGAATTGATCGAGGCATCGGTCTGGATGTAATGATCATAGGCCCCGCTGCCGGTGTTGCGGTTGACCGAACTGATGATCCCAGAAGTGACCGTGCCGCCAAGGCCGAACGGGTTGCCGATCGCGATGATCCAGTCTCCGGCGCGGGCCTTGGCTGAATCGCCAAATTTGACGAACGGGAGCGGGGCGGGGGCGTCGATTTTCAGCACGGCAATATCGGATTCGGAATCGCGGCCGACGATCCGGGCGGTGTATTGCTTGCCGTCGGATAGCTTGACCGTAACCTCGTCGGCCTGCCCTTCGCGGTCCAGGCTGATGACGTGGTTGTTGGTGACGATGTAGCCATCGGCCGAGATGATAAAGCCCGAACCGACCGCCTGGGCCAGCTTGGTCTGCATCCCGCCGCCGGGCTGCATCGCGGCGAAGGGATTGTCGCTTTTGACCTTGATGGTCTGGCGGACCGCGATGTTGACCACGGCGGGCTGCAATTGCTGGGTCAGTTCGGCAAAGCTGGCCGGTGCGCCGCTGCGCGGGACCAGCGATTGCATTTGTCCGGCCTCATTCTGCGCGATCTGCGCGCCAACTGGAATTCCGCTGATCAGCGAGATCGCCGCGCCGCCCAGCAGCAATGCTGAGGTTACACCATATGCGTATTTCACCAGTCTTGATCCTCTTGTCAGCTTAGCCCGCCACGGCAGAAAATCGGGCCAATCCCCTTAATAGGGATTGAACGCGTCAGTTTCCACCGAAGTGCCGCAGATAGCCGCTATCGGGCGGCAGTATGATGCTGGGCCGGGGTTTCTTGTCATCCTTGGCGGGCGGCGTGCCAAAATGCCGTTCATAGCTGTCCATCGCTTTGAAGAAGGCATAGAATTCCGGATCGCGCCCAGCGCTTTGCTGGAGCACGGCGGCGGCTTCGGCATTGGCGCTGACGATGATCGCGGCGGCATCCTCGGCGCTTTTCTGGCGGACCGTATCGATCGACAGTTCCTGTTGCTCGCGCATCTGGCTGTAAGCGGCGCTCAGGCTGCTTTCGTCGAGCGTCACCCGGGCGACCCGCACGTCGATCACCTGGACGCCGTATTGCCGGGTCTTGGCATCAAGCGCCTTGGTCAGCAGCAGGGCTGCTCCGCCTGCGCCGGGCCGGGCGATTGCGCCAGTGCTGCGCGGGCTCAGTTCCTGTTTGAGCAGCGGCGGCAGAAAGCCGCGCAATTGCTCATCCAGCTTGGCCGCGGCGCCCAGCGTCGCGGACAGCTTGACCGGATCGATGATCCGATAGGTCACATCGGTATCGACCAGCAGCCATTGCTGATCGCTGCTGCGGATTTTCTGCGATGGGTGGCTGAACCCCAGAAGCCCACGCGGATACCACACCGCCTGTTCGATCAGCGGCAGCTTGATCACGATTCCGGCGCCATTGGCATTATCAGGATTGAACCGGTTGACCACGCGGTCGGGCTTGCCCATTCGTTCGATCACGACCTGCTGGTCTTCGCCGACGATCACAAAGCTCGACACCAGCAGCAGCGCCATCATGGCGATCCCGAACAAGCCGAAACGGTATTGGTGGAACAGCGCGCCCATTTCAGCGCCCTCCCTGCGGCGGCGCGGCGGGCGGGGTTTGCCCGCCGATCACCACGGTGTTGGCGTTCAGCACCTTGTCCATCGTTTCGTGATACATCTTGGTTCGCCAAACGCCCGGAGCAAGCCGGTAATTGGCATAGGCCCGGTCAAAGGCTTGCGCCTCTACCTGCGCATTATAGCGGATCTTGATCGCCCAACTGTTGGCATTCTCGCGGTTCTTGGCCGCGTCTGCGCTTGCAGTTTCAAGCGTCTTGAAAGTCTCGCGCAATTTGGCCGGAGGGCGGGCCTGGGTAACCTCGACCGCCGAAATCGTGATCCCGGCCTTCATCGCGTCGAGCAGCTTCTGCAGTCGGTCCTGGGTGCGCTGTTGCAGTTCGGCATTGCGTTTGCCGCCCAGCACATCGTCAAAGCCCAGCTCTGCCACCGTGCCGCGAATGGCGGCATCGGCCAGCCGCCGCAGCGCGGCTTCGCCATCAGGGAAAGCGTTACCGAAGGCGCGCAGATCGCCCACCCGCCAGCTGACCTGCAGCCGCACGTCGATCACTTCGCCGTCGCGGGTCAGCATCAGGGTTTCGGCTTCCTTGTCAGGCAGCGAGGTCACCATTTCCTTGCCGACATCGCGCCGCACCACCTGCTGGATCGGCCAGGGCAGCGTCAGGTTCAGTCCCGGCCCGATCGTGCCGGCATGGCGCCCAAAAGTGCTGACCACACCGCGTTCGCCCTCAGCCAGGACATGGACCGAGGTTGATAGCAGCCAGGCGCTGGCGACGCCGAGTACGGCAAGGCCATACCAGGCCGGACGCGGCGCTGTGCGCGGCTGACCTGCGCCGCCGCCGCGCGAACGAAAGATGTCCTCGATGCTGGCCGAGCGGCGCTGGCCGGATTCGTCAGTACCGCCAGTCCACGGGGTCCGCGCCTTTTCGCCCTTTGGCGGGGTGGTTGCGACGGGCAGAACTTCTGCGCCCGCTACATCCACCGGCGCGGGCTGTTCGCCAACTGGCGGAGCGCCTGCGTCTTGCGGTTCCTGCCCCTTTGGCGCGGCTTTTTTCCTGCCCGGCTTGGGGCCATCGGTTTCACTCATGCCTGATACTATAGGGAGGCTCCGATCAAAAAACAGGGGCGATTGCGGAATTTGTCTTGCCAGCCTGCGGGGAAAGCGCTTCGAGATCGCCGGATGAACACACCAGCCGCCGATCCCGAACAGCTTCGCTCTGCCTTGCCCCCGTTGGCACTGGCCCGGCTCCAGTCGCTCCGGTTGAACGAGGGTGTCGCGATAGTCGTGCTCGATGCCAGCGGATTTGACGCGATCGAGCGCGACCAGCTGGAAGCAGAGGTGCGCCAAGCGCTGAGCGGTCAGCCCGGCGTGGCCGAAGTGCGGGTCGCGCTGATGGCGGACAAGCCGCGGTTGCGGATCATCGCGGTCGGATCGGGCAAGGGCGGGGTCGGCAAAAGCACCGTTTCGGCCAATCTCGCGGTGGCCTTGGCGCGGATGGGGCGCAAGGTCGGGCTGGTCGATGCCGACATCTATGGCCCGTCACAGCCGCATTTGCTCGGCAATGAGGGAATTAAGCCGCAAGCGCGCGGTAACAAGCTGATCCCGGTGCCCAGCCGCTGGGGTGTTCCGGTTCTGTCGATGGGCCAGATGATCGAGCCGGGCAAGGCGATCGCCTGGCGCGGGCCGATGGTCGGTAAGGCTCTGGGCCAATTGATCGAGGCCGAGTGGGGCGATGTGGAAGTGCTGATCGTCGATCTTCCGCCCGGCACCGGCGATGTCCAGTTAAACATGCTGCAACGCCACAAGCCTAGCGGTGCGGTGATCGTTTCGACCCCGCAGGATCTGGCCCTGATCGACGCGCGCCGGGCGATCCAGCTGTTCGAGGTTGGCCAGGTGCCGCTGATCGGGATGGTTGAAAACATGGCCGGGTATGCCTGCCCGCATTGCGGCGAAGTCAGCGATCCGTTCGGCAGCGGCGGCGCAGAAACGGCTGCGGGCGAGCTGGGCATGGCCTTTCTCGGCCGGATCCCGCTGCAACTGGCGATCCGAGAGGCAAGCGATGCGGGAACCCCGCCCGCAGCTGGCGATGGCCCGGCGGCAGAGGCTTTTGCGGCGATTGCCAAACGTGTGGCAACTTGGCTCGACAACCAGTGACTTACCCGCGGCTCCCGGTCTAAGGTAGCTGCGAAGGGCAGGGGCAACCCATGAAGTTTTCGCGGCGCGGAGTGCTGATCGGGGCAGGAGTGACCGGCGGGCTGATCGCCGCCTGGGCGCTTAGCCCGCGCAGTTTTGCCCCGCCGCTGGCTGTCGGCGCAGGCGAATTTGCCTTCGATGCCTGGCTCAAGATCGGCAAGGACGGGGTGGTCAGCGTGGCCGTGCCGGACCTTGAGATGGGCCAGGGAATTACCACGCTGATCCCGCAGATCGTCGCATATGAACTGGGCGCAGACTGGCGTCAGGTGGCGGTGGAGCCGGCTCCGGTCAGCGGCGCCTATGGCAATGTGCCCTTGGCCGCGCACTGGGCGCCGCTGTGGATGCCGCTCGGTTCAGCGCTGGCGGGCAGCCCCGACAGCCTGCTCGCCCGCCGTTTTGCCGAGGGTGACGCCTTCATGGTCACCGCCGAGGGCACATCGCTGGCTGCACACGAAAGTGCCGCCCGGATCGCCGCCGCCAGCGCCCGCGCGATGCTCGCGATGGCAGCAGCCGATCGCTGGGACGTGGCCTGGGAGGAGTGCGATGCGCAAGACGGGTTCATCGTCCACAACAACCGGCGCCTGGCCTTTGCCGATCTGGTTGAGGACGCCGCGCGCTATGATCCGCCAAGCCCGGCGGTGGTGCGCTCGGCCGCGCCGCAGGAGCGCGCGTCTGAATTTCCGGCCGGAGCGCCGCTGCGCTTCCCTCGGCTTGATCTGCCGAGCAAGGTTGATGGGTCCTATTCGTTCGCGGGCGATGTCCGCTTGCCCGACATGGTCTATGCCGCGATCCGCCATTCCCCGATCGGCGATTGCACTTTGGGAAGCTTCAATGCCGATGGCGCTAAGGCCGTGCCGGGGCTGATCCGGCTGGTTGAAAACAAGGCCTGGCTCGCCGCCGTCGCCAGCGATTGGTGGGCCGCAGAACGCGCGCTGACTATCGCCGCACCCAAATTTCGCCCCGGCAATCTGGCCGACAGTTCCAAGATCGACGAACTGCTCGAAGCCGCGCTGCGCAAGGGCAAGGCCAGCCGGATTGCCGAAGTGGGCGATCCCGATGCATGGCTGAGCGAGAAGTTTGAGCACGTTTCGCGCTACACTATCGCGCCTGCGCTCCACGCTGGCCTCGAAACCGCAACGGTGACGGCGCGGTTCGAGATTGGCCGGATAGAACTGTGGCTGGCGAGCCAGGCTCCGCAGTCGGCGCGGCTGGCGGTGGCGACGGCGCTTGGGCTGCCGGCTGAGGATGTGGTGATTTACCCGATGCCGGCCGGTGGCAGTTTTGATGCCCGGCTCGATCACGCCCACGCGGTCGAAGCGGCCCTGATCGCGCGCGAGGCGGGCAAGCCAGTCCAGCTGATCTGGTCGCGCTGGCAAGAGCATCTGGCCGTCCCGCCGCGCACCCCAGCCCGCGCCGTACTGGCCGCGCGGACCGCGCCTGATGGTTCGCTAACCGCGCTGAAAGTACGGATTGCAATGCCGGCTACGGTCCGTGAATTGGGCGCGCGACTGTTTGACCTTGAAGATCGCCGCGCAGCGCTTGCGCAGCAGGACAGCGGCGATCCGCTGGCCACGGCCGGGCTGGTCCCGGTCTATGCGGTGCAGCATCTGGTAGTCGAACATGTGCCCGCGGCCATTCCGCTCCCCACCGGGCGCCTGCGCGGCAATTCTTACGGGATCGGGGCGTTCCTGATCGAGACTTTCATTGATGAACTGGCTGGCCGCGCCAATCGTGAGCCGCTGTCTTATCGGATGGCGATGCTGGGGCATGACATCGCCCTTGCCAATTGCCTGCAACGCGCGGCGACGCTGGCCGAATGGAACGGCGGGGCGGGCGGATCCGGGGAGGGGCTCGCTTGTTTCAAGATGGCAATGGCTGGCCGCGAAGGCCGGATCGCACTGGTCGCCAGCGCCCGAATGGACGAGCGCGGTGTGCGGGTTGATAAGCTGACCGCAGTGGCCGACATCGGCCGGATCGTGAATGTCGATATCGCCCGCCAACAGATCGAAGGCGGTTTGCTGTTCGGGCTGAGCCTCGCCCGGGGCAGCGCAACTGCCTTTTCGGGTGGGTTGCCCGCGATCGGCCGGCTTGGGATGTTAGGATTGCCTTTGCTGGCCGATTGCCCGGAGATTGAAGTGGATTTCATCGAAAGCGACGCAGAGCCGTTCGATCCCGGCGAACTGGGCGCAGTGATCGCGCCGCCGGCAATTGCCAACGCGCTGCGCTCTGCCGGCAGCGAGCGGATGCGCAGCCTGCCGTTCTTCGGGGCCGGGCAGTGACTCTGCCGCCCGGCCATCCGCCGGTTGCCGCGCCCAAGGTCGGCGTGCTGCTGGTCAACCTCGGCACTCCCGATGCGCCGACGACCAGCGCGGTGCGGCGCTATCTGAAAGAGTTTCTGTCGGACCGCCGGGTGGTCGAAATCCCGCGGCTGATCTGGTGGCCGATCCTCAACGGGATCATCCTCAACAGCCGCCCGCGCAAGAGCGCCCATGCCTATGCCCAGGTCTGGACGCCCGACGGATCGCCCTTGGCCGCGATTACCAAGGCCCAGGCCGCAGCGTTGCAGATCCGGCTGGGCGATGGCGTAATGGTCCGCTGGGGAATGCGTTATGGCAATCCCGCGATTGCTGACCAGATCGAAGCGATGAAGGCAGCCGGGTGCGAACGCATTCTGTTCGCGCCGCTTTATCCGCAGTATTCCGGTGCGACGACCGCGACGGCGATCGATGCGCTGGCGGCAAAGCTTGAAAAAATGCGCTGGCAACCCGCGCTGCGCACCCTGCCGCCCTATTACGACGATCCCGCCCATGTCGAAGCCCTGCGCGCCGATACCGAGCGGCAATTGCACGCACTCGATTTCGTGCCCGAAGTGCTGCTGCTGTCGTTCCATGGAATGCCCGAACGGACCCTGCATCTGGGCGATCCCTATCACTGCCACTGCCGCAAGACCGCGCGGTTGCTGAGCGAAGCCTTGGCCGGGGAGTTCCCGGACCTGCGGATTGAAGTGACCTTCCAGTCCCGCTTCGGCCGGGCCAAGTGGCTGGAGCCAGCGACGGACACTGTGCTGGCGGCGGAAGGGGCGAAAGGCACCAAACGCCTCGCCATCGCCGCGCCGGGCTTTTCCGCAGACTGCCTCGAAACGCTAGAAGAGCTGGCGATCCGGGGCCGCGAACAATTCGAAGAAGCGGGCGGTACGCAGCTTGCGGCGCTGACTTGCCTTAACACTTCCGACGCCGGCATGGTGATGTTGGAGGCGCTGGTTCGGCGCGAGTTATCGGGCTGGATTTAACCGCCCGGCTAAGTTACAAGCGTGTCAGTAACGAGGATCACCATGGCCACGCTCGCACCCCAATCTCCGCAATATACCCATTGGTCACAGCCGCAGCCCAAAGGCGCGCTCGATCATATTCCCGGAGAAAAGGGCTGGCCGATTCTGGGCAGCACCTTGCCACTGTTGGCCGATCCAATCGGCTTTGGTGACCGGATGCGGGCCAAATACGGCAACGTGTTCCGCAACAACGCCTTTGGCCGGACATCGGTGATGCTGTTCGGGGTTGAAGCCAACGAACTGATCCTGCTTGATCGTGACAAGAATTTCTCCTCGGCGCAGGGATGGGGCTCGATCCTTGATCTGTTGTTCCCGCGCGGACTGATGCTGCTCGATTTCGATCACCACCGGGCCGATCGCCGGGCGCTGTCGATTGCGTTCAAGCCAGGTCCGATGCGGCACTATGCTGATGCGCTGAACCGCGGGATCGCGGCGCGGGTCGGCGATTGGTCGGGCCGGGAAATGCAGTTTTACCCGGCGATCAAGCAACTGACGCTCGATCTGGCGGCCGACAGTTTTCTGGGCGTCCCGCTGGGGCCAGAGGCGGATGCGATCAACAAGGCCTTTGTCGATATGGTCGCGGCCTCAATCGGGATTGTGCGCAAGCCTTTGCCGTTCACCGCGATGGGCCGGGGTGTGGCGGGCCGTAAATTCCTGCTCGATTATTTCACCAAGGAAACGCTCAAGCGCCGCGAAACCGGAGGCGGGCAAGACATGTTTAGCCAGTTCGCCACCGCCACTCACGAAGACGGCAGCCTGATGCCGGTCGATGAAGTGGTCGATCACATGATCTTCCTGATGATGGCGGCGCACGATACCATCACCAGCAGCGCCACATCACTGGTCTGGCTGCTGGCCAAGAACCCTGAATGGCAGGACAAGCTGCGGGCCGAGGCGCTGGCGGTGACCGGCGGCGTAGGGCGTCCGGTGGCCTATGACGATCTCGGCAAGCTCGAGCTCACCGAAATGGCCTTCAAGGAAGCGCTGCGGTTGATCCCGCCGGTGCCGAGCCTGCCGCGCCGGGCGATGCGCGATTTCGAATTTGGCGGATACAAGATTCCGGCTGGAACCGGCGTCGGCATCAGCCCTTCGGCGGTCCATTTGGATCCAAACCATTGGCCCGATCCGCAACGCTTTGATCCGATGCGGTTCAGTGCGGAGCAATCGGCGGGCCGCCACAAATACGCCTGGGTGCCTTTTGGCGGCGGCGCGCATATGTGCATCGGACTGCATTTTGCCTATATGCAGATCAAGGTGCTGATGGCCCAGATCCTGACCCGCTATCAGATCGAAATCGCCGACGGTTATGCGCCGCAGTGGCAGCCTTGGCCGATCCCCAAGCCCAAGGATGGGCTGACGGTTAGGTTCAGGCCGCTCTAAAGCCCAGCGGCTTTGCGCAGTTCTTCGTTGATTCGGCTCTGCCAGCCGCTGCCCTTGCCCTTGAACCAGTCGATCACATCGCGGTCGAGGCGCAGCGATACCGGCTGCTTGGGACTGTCCGATTTTGGACGGCCCCGGCGCACGAGTTTTGCACCGATATAGGCGTCAGCCTCGGCGAACCAGTCGTCGTCCAGCTCGGGCTTGATTTCATCCAAGCCGGCTACGCGCTTTGTAGAAATTTTGTCTTTCACGGTCATTTGCCTTCCACATCGTTACGATGCGGCGCAGGTCCCTTCGCGGTGTCCAGACGATGATCACAACATCTTCGTCGAGTTCCCCGACTGAGATGTAACGTTCTTCCTCGTCGCTGTGCTTGTAATCTCGTTTCGTAAGATGAAAGCCGCCGAAGGTTTCGCCGCACCGAGCCAGATCGAGGCTGCGTTTGGCGAGGACCCGGTCGCGCTTATCGGGGTCGTATTCGATTTCCATATAACGAGTTCCGTTGTCTCTTCGCCTTAGGGCGTTGATTGCTTGAGAACATAGCGGTTACTCCGTGGTAGGTCCTGGTCTGGCAGTGTTCCGCTGCCAGATTTTCGTATATACGCAAAAATCTCAATGTCAATATCTGTATATACTAAAAATCCACCGCGATGCCCTTTTTCACCCAGTCGCCGTAGCGGGTGGGGGAGAGGCCGTCGGGGTCTTTGCCGTCTTTGATCGCGGCGGGCGCGGGGGCGGGGTCGGTGGTCCAGTGGGCGGGCTTGGCGAAAGCTGCCGGACGCTTGGTGGCGCGCTTGGTCATAGGCCTCATTAGCGCGCGCTGGCCCTGCAAGGCAATTGCCTCTAGGGGCACGCAATGGACATTCCCGGTTTACCCGCGCGCAAGGGCGCGCTCAAATTGCTCGATGCGGTGCTCAACCGGGGCGAGACGCTCGATATGGCCGCCAACGGCGCCTTGCAGGGTATCCGCAGCGGGCCCGACAAGGCGCTGGCGCGCGCATTGGCGAGCGAGGCGCTGCGCTGGTTGACCGATCTTGATGCGCTGATCGACAGCGCGACCCGGCTGGCTCTTGCTCCCGATGCCAAGGCGCGCTCGGTGCTTCGGCTGATGCTGGCGGGCTGGCTCCGCCTGGAAACGCCGCCCCACGCGGTTATCGCGACAGGGCTGGAACTGCTCACCGGCGGGCCGCGGCGGCTGGCGCATGGGGTGTTCTCGGCGCTGGTCAAGCAAGCAGTGACGCTGCCCGCCACACCCACTTTGCCAGAGGCTGTGACCGAGCGTTGGGGTGAGCGGGCTGGGGCGATTGCTGCTGGCCTCGCCGTACCGCCGCCGCTCGATCTGACGCTCAAGGACCCGGCGGAGACCGCGCAGTGGGCCGAACGACTGGGCGGAACATCTCTGGCCCCCGGCCATGTCCGGCTGGCGCGCGGAACGGCGGTGGAAAATCTCGAAGGCTTTGATGAAGGCGTCTGGTGGGTTCAGGATCTTGCCGCCAGCCTCCCCGCGCGGCTGCTTGGGCCAGGTGAGGGCAAGCGCGTGCTTGATCTTTGCTCTGCACCGGGGGGCAAGACCATGCAGCTCGCCGCCGCTGGGTGGCAGGTCACCGCGCTCGATAGCAGCGCCAAGCGGCTTGAGCGGATGCAGGCCAATCTCGAACGGACTGGCACCGCGGCCGAGCTGGTTCAGGCCGATGTGCTCAACTGGCAGCCAGCCGAGCTGTTCGACGCCGTGCTGCTCGATGCACCGTGCACCGCGACCGGCACCTGCCGCCGGCATCCCGATGTGCTGCACCGGATCGGCCAGCGCCAGATCGCCGAAATGACCGAATTACAAGCCGCCCTGCTGGACCGCGCAATCGGTTGGGTGAAGCCGGGTGGGCGGCTGATCTATGCGGTCTGCTCGCTCGAGCCTGAAGAAGGCGAGGATCGGGCCGCCCGGGTGACACTGACGCCAGACCCGATTGGCGCAGACGAACTGCCCGCTGGGTTGGCCCCGCTGCCAAACGGCTGGCTGCGCACAGATCCGGCCATGCTGGCCGAAGCGGGCGGGCTGGACGGGTTCTTCGTCGCGCGGTTCCGGGCCTAACTCTTCAGTTTCTCAGCAAATCCCTTTTGCAATTTCGCCAGCTTGGGCGGGATCACGGCGAGGCAATAGGGATTGCGCTGGCCTTCGCCGTTCCAGTATTCCTGGTGATAGTCTTCGGCCGGATACCACACCGCCGGGCCTTCGATCGTGGTGACAGCTTGCTGGCCGGGGTGTCCCTCATTCCAGCGGGCGATCCCCGCTTCGCAAGCCGCACGCTGCACGTCGTCCAGGGGGAACAGCGCCGAGCGGTACTGGGTGCCGACATCGCCCCCTTGCCGGTTGAGCTGGCTGGGATCGTGAGTGGCCATATGGATATCGAGCAGATCGTCGAATGACAGGACACTTTCGTCGAATTCAATCCGGATCGCTTCGGCGTGGCCGGTGGTTCCTGAACAGACCGCCTTGTAAGTCGGGTCTGCCACCGCACCGCCGATATAGCCGCTCTCCACCACGCCAACTCCTGCGATTGAGCGAAAAACTGCTTCGGTGCACCAGAAACACCCGCCCGCGAAAATTGCCTGTGCCATGTCTAATCCTTCTGTTCCAGAACGCAGATAGGTATTCGGCTGGCGCTTGTCATCGGTTACGCAGCGGCTAAGTTGCACCGATCATAACCCCCCGGAGAACCCCTGATGCGCCGCTTCATTCTGCCGATCCTCGCCCTTGCCGTCGCCGCCCCGGCGCTGGTCGCTGTCCCTGCCGCGTCCAAACAGGCCTCCAGCAAGATCAACGCCGAGCTCGCCGCCGCCGTCGCCAACCCGCTGCGGGACAAAGACCGCGCCCGCGACATCTATCGCAAGCCTGCAGAAACGCTGACGTTTTTCCAGATCACGCCAGATATGAAAGTGGGCGAATATGCCCCCGGCGGCGAATGGTACTCGCGCCTGCTCGGGCTTTATCTCGGGCCCAAGGGTAAATTGGTCGGGCTCTATTTCAATCCCACCTCGGGTCCGTTCAACGAAACCCAGCAAAAAGGCATCCGCGATGGCGCGACCAAGTATCCGGCTGACATCGCCGGCTGGTCAGGCCTGCCGGCCGATCGCTTTGCCGGTTACACCCTCGATGCCGTGCCCGCTGCCGAAAAGGGCACCTTTGACCGGATCGTGGTGATGCGGATGCTGCACAATATGCTGCGCTGGAACATCGCCGATAGCGAAATCAAGGCGATGCGCGATCTGCTCAAGCCCGGCGGGATGATCGGGATCGAACAGCACCGGGCCAAAGCCAATGCGCCTTACAGTTATACCGACGGCGGCAAAGGCTATCTGCGCGAAAAGGACGTGATCGCGTTCATGGAACTGCACGGCTTTGAATATGTCGGCAATAGCAAGGCCAATGCCAACCCCAAGGACCCGGCCAACTGGCCCGATGGCGTCTGGACCCTGCCGCCCGCACTGCGCGGCGCCAAGGACGAGGACAAGGCCCGGCTAACCGCCATTGGCGAATCGGACCGGATGACCCTGCTGTTCCGGAAGCGGGCGTAATGCGCACCTGGGGCGTCGTCTCCGCCGGGCTGGCAGCATTTGCGCTGTCAGCCTGCGGTGGCGGCGGGAGCAGCAAGCCGGTCGATCCGCGCGGGGTCGATCACGATGAAACGCTGCTCTCGCTGTCGGCCACTGGCGAGGCTGAAGCGGTGCCCGATGTGGCAACGATCATGATCGGGGTCGAATCCTTCGGCCCCGATGCCAAGTCCGCCAACGAAGCCAACAGCCGCAAGGCCGCGACAATTGCCGCCGCATTGGCTAAGTTCGGGGTTGAAGAGCGCGATATTCAGACCGCCAACCTTTCGCTCACCCGGGTCGATTATGGCCCGCGCAAAGGCCAGTTTCAGGCGAGCAACACCTTGACCGTGCGGCTGCGTGATGTTCCCCGTGCGGGCGAGGCGGTGGCGGCGGCAACCACCGCTGGCGCCAATGTGCTGCAAGGACCCGCGCTGCAGATCGACGATCCGGAAAAGGCCAATCGCGGGGCCTATATCGCCGCATACCGCGCCGCCCGGACCCGTGCAGAGGCCTATGCCGAAGCGGCGGGCATGAAAATCGCGCGGGTCTTGGCGATCCGCGATGGCGGTCAGGGCGGCAACTATCCGATGCCGATGGACGCCATGGCCGAGGCCGCTACGGTGTCGTCGTCAGTGGCCGTTTCAGCGCCGCCGCCTTCGATCCGTCCCGGAACGACCCGCACCCGGGTGACGGTTCAGGTGGACTTCGCGCTTGAGGAGAAATAAGCGCGGTTGCCATGGCTACCACGCTTTCCGTCGCCGCCCTCCAGTTGCCGCTCGGTTCGTCCGCTGAGGCGGAGAACATTGCTGCCGTCTCGATGCTGGTCGAGGAAGCCGCCGCCAAGGGCGCGCAGCTGATCCTGCCGCCCGAGCTGTTTTCCGGGCCCTATTTCTGCAGGGTAGAGGATGAGGCGCTGTTTGCCTTGGCTCGGCCCACGGCAGAACACCCCTCGGTCATCGCGATGCAGGCGCTGGCGGCCAAGCTCAAGGTGGCGATCCCGACCAGTTTCTTTGAGCGTGACGGGCAACACTATTACAACACCATGGCGATGATCGGCCCCGATGGGGGGGTCTTAGGCACCTACCGCAAGAGCCATATTCCCGATGGGCCGGGCTATGAGGAAAAGTACTATTTCCGCCCCGGCAACGATGGCTTCAAGGTCTGGGAGCTGTTCGGCCACAAGATCGGCGTCGGGATTTGCTGGGACCAGTGGTACCCCGAATGTGCACGCGTGATGGCCTTGATGGGCGCCGAAGTGCTGCTTTATCCCACCGCAATCGGCTCTGAACCCTATGACGCAGAGCTCGACACCAGCCGGATGTGGCGCCGGGCGATGATCGGCCATGCGGTATCGAACTGTATGCCGGTTTTGGCCGCGAACCGGATCGGCTGCGAGGACGGTCAGAATTTCTACGGCCATTCGTTCATCAGTGACGAATGGGGCGATCTGACGGCCGAATTTGGCGCTGGCGAGACCGGCGTGCTGATCGCAGAACTCGATCTGGCCCGGGCTGCAAAGCACCGCGCCGGGATGGGCTTTTTCCGCGATCGCCGCCCGCAGCTCTATGGCCGGATTGCCCAGGACGTCTGATGGTCCAACAGCGCTATCTGATCGCGCTGGGTTCCAATCAGCGGCACCACCGCCATGGCCGGCCCGAACAGGTACTGCAGGCTGCGCTGGCAGCGCTGGGTCAGGGCGGGATCAAGGTTCTCGCCGCCGCACCGGTAATCAGCTCAGCCCCGCTCGGTCCGTCGCGGCGGCGCTATGCCAATGGCGCGGCGCTGATCAAGACCAGTTTTGAGCCGGACGAGCTGCTCGATCTGCTGCAGAGCATCGAAACCGATTTCGGTCGCCGGCGCAGCGGGCAGCGCTGGACCGCACGGGTGCTCGATCTTGATATCGTGCTGTGGAGCGGCGGGGCGTGGTCCTCACCCGAGCTGACCATCCCGCATCTGGAGTTTCGCGGGCGGGGCTTTGTGCTGGGTCCAGCCGCAGCAATTGTCCCTGATTGGCGCGATCCGCTGACTGGCCTCTCGCTGCGCCAGCTTTACCGGCGCAGCGAGAGGGTTTCCCCGATCAGAACTTGACGACAATCCCGCCGCTGATCGAATTGGCGACATTGCCGCCAGCCATCGTGGTCAGATCGTAGTTGAGTCGCAGCGATACCGTCCGCAGCCGCGCTTCCAGCCCAAACCCACCGGTGAAGGTTGAATCCGAGACCCCCTGGCCGGTGACGACATAGGGCGATCCCTGCACACCCTGGATGTCGGCGTAATCGAGCAGCTGCGCATAGTCACCCGAGAACCGCTGGCGGTATTCCGCCTTACCGGTCAGCAACCAGCGGCCGTCCTTGTCGATCGGGTAGCGCAGCCGCACCCCGGCGCTGCCGCTGTAGCTGTTCTGGCTGGCCGACTGATAGGTCAGGGCCCAGAACGGCGATCCGGTTTCGGAATAGGGTGAAAGGTTCACCCAGATCCCGTCGGCCCGCAAGTAGGGGGCAATCTGCAGCCGTCCGGCGTTCGCCTCGACCGTTACGATCAGGGCCGCAAAGGTCTGACGCTGGCGGCGCTTGCCATCAAGCAGGATGCCACCGGTGGTGGAGAACCGGGTGCTGTCGATCGTGCCGAACCCAGTGCCGACGATCAGATCGATGAAGGTCTTCGGAGCGGCTTTGAGGCTGCCATAGAAGGCCAGCGAGGCGTTGGTCGCGTCGCTTTCCGATCCCATCGTGCCGAACCGGCTGTGGTCCCAGGCAAAGCCCAATGCCACGCCCAGCTTCAGGCTATCGTTGACCTTGCCGTCCATCCCGACGGTGAGGCCGCTTGAGGTGAAGCGGGTTTCGACCAGACCATTGGGCTGCTGCTTGCCAAAGCTGACATCGCCGCTGGCCCAGATGTGGACCACCCGCGGTTCGCGCAGGCCTGGTGCAGCGGCCGCTCCAGCAGCGCTTTGGACCGGAACCGAGGCTAGGCCGAGCGGATCGTGGGTACCGGCCATGGCGCCCGAAGCCGAACCCGGCTGGCCGGTGTTATAGCCATAGCCGGACTGGCTGTACTGTCCGCCCTGTTCCCACGGCAGGTTTGAGGCAAGCCGCGCGCGCGGCTGGCTCAGCGTGATGGTCATCGAGTCCTGATCTTCGCCATCGCTGTGCAGCCGATCGAGCCGCCCGCCGATATTGTCGAGCTGGGTCCGGCCGAACCGTTCAACCGTGTTGAACTGCGTGCTGACAGTTCCGCCGACTTCGGGGTCGAGCGCCGGGTTGGGCCGGGCGTTGACCGCGACACTGACCGCGCTGGAGGTTGCCGGCAGGTTGCTGGCATCACCGCTATAGGTGGCGGTCAGCTGACGTGCGCCGGTGGGCAGCGCCGACGTGGTGAGGGTGGCAACATTGCTGCTCAGCGCAGCGGCTCCGAGCACGGTTGCCCCGTCGCTGAAGGTCACCGTGCCGGTCGGCGAATTGCCCGAGACCGTAGCAGTCAGGGTCACCGGCATCCCGAAGAACACCGAGGGGGCCGAGCTGGTCAGGCCAACGCTGGTCACCGCACGAGTCACCTGGAAGCTCTGGCTGACCTGCGTGGCCGGCAGGAAGTTGGCGTTGCCAGCTTGGTTGGCGTTGATCGTGCAAGTACCGACCGCCAGCAGGCTGACCGTGGTGCCGCTGACCGAGCAAACGCCCGAGGTGGTGGTGGTGAAGACAACCGTCAGCCCTGAGCTGGCCGTTCCGGTCAGCGCGAAGCTGCCGCTGCCCAGCGCCCGGTTGGGCAGGGGCGCAAATGTGATCGCGTTCACCCCCTGGGTGACCGCGAAGGTCCGCGTCACCGGAGTGGCCGCGGCGTAGTTGCCATCACCGGCTTGCGACGCGGTGATCGAGCAGGTTCCGGCCGCCACGAGGCTGATCGTGCTGCCCGTAACCGTGCAGACCCCGGTGGAATTCGAGCCATAGCTGATGGCCAGGCCCGAGCTGGCCGAAGCGCCCAGCACTGGCGGAGCCGAAGTGAAGGGCGTGTCGGTGAGCGGCGGGAAGGTGATCGTGTTTGCACCCGGCAGCACAGCAAAGGTCCGCGTCACTGGGGTGGCAGCCCCATAGTTGCCGCCACCGGCTTGCGATGCGGTGATCGAGCAGGTTCCGGCCGATACGAAGCTGATCGTGCCGCCGGTAACCGTGCAGACCCCGGTCGAATTCGAGGCGAAGCTGACGGCCAGACCCGAGCTGGCAATGGCGCTTGGAATGGGCGGTGCCGAAGTGAACGGAGTATCCGGCATCGGTGCGAAGGTAATCGTGTTGACGCCGGGCGTGACCGCAAAGGTCTGCGTCTCAGAGGTTGCTGCCTGATAGGTCACGTTACCGGCCTGCGATGCGGTGATCGAGCAGGTGCCCGTGCCGACAAAGCTGATCGTGCCGCCCGTGACGGTGCAGACCCCGGTGGAATTCGAGACATAGCTGACTGCAAGGCCCGAGCTGGCCGTGGCGCTCAGCACCGGCGGGGCCGAAGTGAAGGCCGTATCGGCAAGCGGGGGAAAGGTGATCGTGTTGGGCGACTGCGTGACCGCGAAGGTCTGGGTCACCGAAGTGGCCGCGACATAGTTGGCATTGCCCGCCTGCGATGCGGTGATTGAGCAGGTGCCCGCGCTGACAAAGCTGATCGTGCCGCCGGCAACCGTGCAAACCCCGGTCGAGTTCGAGGCATAGCTGACCGCCAGGCCGGAGCTGGCCGTGGCGCCCAGCGCCGGCGGGGCCGAAGCGAATGGCGTATCGCTCAATGCCGGGAAGGTGATGACATTGGCGCCCTGACCGACAGTGAAACTCTGCTGGACCTGCGGCGCGGCACTGAACGAAGCGTTGCCGGCCTGATTGAAATTGATCGTGCAGGTGCCGACGTTCTGGAACGAAACCACCCCGGCTGCGATCGAGCAGACGCCGCTCGCACTGGGGTCGATCGTGGTCACCACGCTCAGGCCCGAACTGGCCGTGCCTGTGGGACTATAGGTTGCCCCACCGACCTGAGCCGCGCCGGGTGCAGCACTTGTCACTGTGATCGTCTGGCTGGCCTGGTTGACGGTCAGCGTAGCCGCAGTGGTAGTCGCAGAGCCCGCCGTATTGGTGAACACGGCGCGGAACAGCCAGCCGTTGGCGCCTACTCCGGGGTTATTGAGTACCAGAGTAGTGCTGGTCCCCCCGCTCCAAGGACCGTAGGAGGCGCCACCATTGATGCTGGCTTCCCATTGCACCGTCGGCGTAGGTGTGCCGCTGGCCGAGGCGGTAAAGGTGACATTACCTGGGGCGTTGATCGTTTGACTGACCGGGTTAAGGGTTATGACGGGCGCAACATTAGCCGTGGCATAAGTGAACTGGTTGGACGCACCACTGGCGCTGGTCCCGGCGCCGGTGGTGACCCGGACGTTGACCGTGCCGGTGCCCGCAGGCGAAGTGGCGGTGATCTGGGTTGCGCTGTTGACCGTAAAGCCGGTGGCGGGGAGCGCGCCGAAGTTCACTCCGGTCACGCCGGCGAAGTTGGTGCCGGTAAGCACTACGCTGGTCCCGCCTGCAGCCGGGCCGGTGGTCGGCGAAAGGCTGGTGACGGTGGGCGGCGGCGGCGCGACGTAAGTCGATTGCAGAATCCCGGCATAGGTCATGATTGTCGGGGTGGCGAACGAAAGCATGCGAACTACCGGTTGTTCCTGGATCTGCAGGTTCGCAACGTCAGTTGCCGTGGTGGAATAGGTCGCGGTGCAGGTGAAATTGACGCCGGTGTTTGCGGTATCGGCAATCGGACAGGAATAGACCGCCCCGATCTGGCTGGTCACGGTGGCGCTGCTGGCCACCCGGTTTCCGGAATTGACCGAGACCGTCAGCGTGATCGTCTGGCCCGTCCCGCTGTATGTCGAGGGTGAGATCGTAGCGCCGGTTATCGTCTGGGCCATGGCCGGGACGGCGGCCAGCGTCAGCGCACAAAGCGCGACAAGCAAGCCCATAACCAGCCGCACGGCGGCACTCCGAATATGGTAAAAGCCATCCAAAACGGCAGTAACGAACGCAGACATGCGATTCCCCCCAAAGCGGAAACTGATTCATCGATCCACCGCTTTGTTGGGTGGGCCAGGCAATCCCGTCAAACGATGATTTCCCGATGAAAACCTTGGCGTGCATTTGTTACCCTTGCGCTACGCTTGACCATCCGTCCCCGCATCCCTAGGTGAACCCCGCGTGGTGCGGGCCCTTAGCTCAGTCGGTAGAGCAACTGACTTTTAATCAGTAGGTCGCTGGTTCGAACCCAGCAGGGCTCACCACGCAGTCCGCGTCTGACCGCCGATCCGTGCCGATGTCAGGAGAGGGGTCACAGGGGCGCGGTATTCCGCCACTCTGGGCGGCGCGTTGTCGAGCCTCCTTGAACAAGAGACCTTTTTGTCCACGCGTCTGGCGCGCAAAACGCGGCCGCGTCTCACTGACGCCAAAGAGTGCCCTAAAGGTGCGATGGCCCGGTTCAGGAGGGCGCGAAGCCTGGCGCAGGGCGTTTGATCGTGCCTTCCGAGAAACCGCAATCACCTTAGGGGAACAAACAGGCGGCTTGCTTCGTTCTCGTTTGAGGAGCTCCTGATACGGACATTGCGCCGCCAACACACCGATCATTGGCACCGGTCGTTCGGCGTTTTCTTGATAGTGCAGCGCCTTACGCCGCTGTGATTTTCCTCTCTTGTCCCGCCTGTCAGGCCAGATGTCTTCTAGCCTAAGTCCTGACTTGGACAACTGTACGATACTCGCAGACCTCAGTTCCTGGCTGGAAAAACGCCCGATGAACCGTCGCAATTTTTTGCAATGCAGCGCTTCCCTGCTCGCGGTTGGTGCCGGTTTGGGGCTGGCTGGCTGCGGCGATAGCAACACCGTCGGCGCGGCGTTCAAGCCCTATGCAAACGACCCGGTACGGGCAGAGAATTTCACCAATCCGCTGTTCATACCGGGCGCTGAGGGACCGTTTGGCGTGCTGAACGTCACCGACACACCATTGACGCTCAACGCCCGCGCAGCGACGTTCCCAATCCTCGGCGGACGGGCCTCACCGTTTTTCCTTTACGAGACCAGCTACGCGGGCAAGACCTATCAAAACCCGATATTCAAAATCAAGCGCGGCGGCCGGTTCGCGGCCACTTTGCAAAACGGCTTGAACGAGCCGACGATCATTCATTGGCATGGTCTGCACATCCCGGCGAACATGGACGGCCATCCAATGGACAGCATCGCTCCCGGCGCGAAGTACCCCTATGCGTTCACAGTCAACAACCGTGGCGGCACCTATTGGTATCACACGCACGCTGATCATTTAACGGCAAAGCAGGCCTATGGCGGCCTGGCCAGCTTCTTCATTGTCGAAGACGACGACGATCTGCGGCTCGCCAGCGCGCTCGACCTCAAACTTGGCGAAACCGATCTGCCGCTGGTCATCCAGGACAAGCGCTTCAACGCCGCTGGCCAGCTTGTCTATCAGCCGGACCCGGGCGAGAAGATGATGGGCTATCTCGGCGACATCGTGCTGGTCAACCTGACGCCCAATGCCTATCTCGAAATCGGCCCGCGCATCTATCGGTTCCGCTGTCTGAACGGCTCCAACGCGCGCATCTACAAGCTCGCCTTCATGCGCGGCAAAGAACAGTTGGCGTATCGGGTGATCGGCACCGACGGCGGGCTGCTCGATCGGCCTTATCCAGTCAAAGAGGCCTTTCTGGCACCTGGCGAGCGGCTCGATGTGCTGTTCGACGCAAGTCAGTTGCGTCAAGGCGACGCAGTTTTCCTCAAAAGCCTCGGATTCGATACCATGGAAAACGATGGCATGATGGCGATGATGGGATCTCCAAACGGCATGTCCGACGATAGTTCGATGGATCGCAGCCACGGCAGCACGCGGCTCGACGACGGGCTTGAGTTCAATCTTTTGAAGCTGGTGGTGACGAAACCCGCCCAAGCACCGCGCCCGCTGCCGGCGCAGTTATCGCAAGTCCTGCCGATCGACATCAAGGGAGCCGCGCAGCGCAAGGTGCGGATCGAAATGGGGCATATGCGCTGGCTGATCAACGGCGAGAGCTTTCGCATGGATGCCTTTCCGATCGACGCACAGCGAAACACCACAGAAGTCTGGGACTTGCACAACGCCAAACAAAGCATGCCGCATCCCATGCACATGCACGGTTTTCAGTTCCAGGTTCTATCCCGTCAGAACAGTCCGAAGCAGATCGAGGCTCTCGGCGTGCATGGCAGCGGCCGCATCGTCAGCGACCTCGGCTGGAAGGACACTGTGCTGGTCTGGCCCGGCGAAACCGTCCGCCTTGCAGTGGACTTCTCACACGACTTCGCTGGCGATCAGACCTACGTTTTCCATTGCCACAATCTGGAGCACGAGGACGGCGACATGATGGTCAACATGCGGGTGCGGACCTAATCAGCGTGGTTGCTGTTGATCCAGAGCGGGCCGGACTATTGGAAGCGTCAGCAAAGTAGGGGCAGCACCGTGACCCGAGCTATACAGGGCGGTGGTGCTTGGATGGGCTGCATCGGCTGAACCGGCACAGAATGTACAATCCGTTAGTGCCGCGCGAAGACAAAGGTTTGCTGTGGACCAAAGGCGACCACCTCGTAACGCTGCGGTGCCATGCCCGGGGCTTCCATGCCAGGGGATCCCAGCGGCATGCCTGCTACGGCCAGGCCGCGGACACCTTTTGGTTTGGCCTTGAGCACACGCTGCATATCGGCGACCGGGACGTGCCCTTCGAACGCCATCCCGTCGATCAGGGCGGTGTGGCACGAGGCAAGCCGCGCTGGCAATCCAACCCGCGCCTGCAGTGCGGTGCGATTGCTATCATCAACAACCCGGACATTCCGGCCAAACGCCTTGCGCACCTGGGCTGCCCATTTCTCACAACAGCCGCAGCCGGGATCGCGGTGCATAATCGCGTCAGTCGCCGCCAGGGCAGGCGTCGCGACGAGAGCCAGGGCCAATGCAAACTTTTTCATTTCGGCATTTTCCAATCTGTGATGCGCGGAGGGCGAAAACCGCCCCCCGCGCGTTTCACTCAGTGATGCTTCATGGGACCATCGGTGTGCTTGCTGTGGTCTTCACCGGTCTGTCCGGCCTTTTCCTTGCAGCAGGCCATCTTGCCTTGCTCATCCTTCTTGCAGCAGCATTCCTTCTTGGGTTCAGCCACTGGTTCAGCTGCGAAGGCCGGGGTTGCCACGACGAGGGCGAAAGCGCCCAAAAAATACTTGATGTTCATGATGTAGCTCCAAATTTAAGTGTTGAAATGGATCCAAATCTAAACCGCGCGTGGAGGGGGGATTGGCGGCTTTAGATGCTGTCCGTCAGCTTGCGCTTGCTGAGCGGCTTGGATCGGCGCTCCAATAAAGCTCCAAACGGCAGATGCGTCTGACGATGGCAAGGCTGGAAGCGCGCAAGCATGACAAGCTCGCGCCTGATCGGGCACACCTCGATCCGGGTCTTTGTCGTGATGGTCTGCGTGACCGACCATGCTGCAATCCGCACCGGCACTCATCTCGGTCGATTGCTCGAGAAATGCCCCGGCGCATGGCAGCTCTGCGCGAAAAAGCAGCGCGAGTGTCAACAAAAGAACGCTGAACGACTTCATATGGACCGCCTGCGAAAGCTCCGGAATGGCCACCGCACCACTAGCAGGATCGTGCCCGCCAAGCCAAGCACCAACTCGCCGATGGAAAAGACCAGCAACCACCAGGTATTGAAATCCTCGTGATTCTTCCAGTCCATGATGTGGAGGGTCCAGAAGAAGTCATAGAGTCGCCAGGTTCCGGTGCGGACGGCGGTGATCCGGCCGGTTTCGGCGGCGACAAATATGCTCGTTGCATCGGGATCGGCGTAGGTAATCCGCCAAGCCGGAAGTGCGCCGCGATACTCGGGGCTTTCATCAGTGACGCGCGATGCCTTTGAGATCGGCTTGCTTGCAGATTTCCAAGCGGCATTTGCGATGGCGGTCGCCGATGCTGCATCGACAGGCGGCAGCGCCGCGCCAGTTGCGGCATCGAACAACTTTATGCCCTTGGTCGTCTTCACTTCGGCAACCGGGCGATTGCCCATGACATGCCAGGTGATCGCTTCGACGGGCGCTCCGGCGCCTGCTGTGAACCGGGCCAGGTCGGCGAAGCGGGTACCCGCCGGAATCGCCATCACCACTTCGCGGTCCACCAAATGCTCGCCGCGCACCTTGTCGATCGGCAGGAAGCTCATCACCGTGCCGCTCGCGAACCAGATCAGCAGCTGCGCGCCAATGAACAACGCCAGCCATTTATGCGCCCGGCTGGCGAACACATGAACGCGGTGGCGATAGCGCTTCAAAACCAGAACCTGATTCCAGCGACGATGTTCACCGCGTTCGGCTGTTCCCCCGCCAAGCGCGCGTACTGCGCAGTATTGCCGGTTCTTCCCGACCATTCAACCCCGATATAGGGCGCAAACTCCTTGCGGATTTCATAGCGTAGGCGGGCGCCCAATTCGAAGCTGGTGAGGCCCGAACCAACGCCCACGGCAGGCATGTCCTGCAGAGAGAAGTTCAATTCGAAGCGGGGCTGGAAAATGAGCTTCTGGGTGATGCGCTCATCGTAACTGCCTTCGAACCGGGCCCGAACATCGCCCTTGTCCGACAGGAACAGTTGCCCGGTCATATGGAGCCAGTATGGCGCCATCCCTTCGACGCCAACCACGGCGTAGGTGCGCGACGGGTTGGGCACTATGTCGTGACGCAGCCCGATATGAGCATTCCAGAAGGGTGAGATCGCGCGCGAATAGAGCGCCTGAACCTCGACATCCTCGATCGGCGTCCCAAAGGTACCTTCACCCTCGGTCTTGATCAGCAGGCGATTGATATCACCACCGAACCAGGCTTCGGCTTCCCAGCGATAGCCATCGCCGCCCGGGCGCGGCTGATATTCGGCAAGATCGAACAGGATCATCGACCCGCTGAACGCGCCGTTCTCACGCCGCAAGGCACCGCGCGAGCGAGCCATTTCGGCCGGATCGAACAGCGCATCGGCGGCGTGATCGGTGGGCGGTGCGGGGGCCGGGACGTTTCCGGCATCCGCCGCATCAGGCTGCATTGCGGACATGTCGTGGCCACCAGCCTCGCCTGCAGGCATGTCCATTCCAGGCATTTTTTCCGGTTGTTCGGGCGCCCTGGGCGCATCCGGCATGGTGTGTCCGGCATGGGGATCACTGGCCGGTTGCGCAGGCTCTGGCGGCGTTGGCTTGTCAGACGTCGGCTTGTCAGACGTCGGCTTATCAGCCGGAGGCTTCGCCGGCATTTCCATGCCCGGCATCGACTGCTGCGCTATCGCTGGACTAGCTGTCAGCGAAACCGGCAGAGCGACGGCGGCAATGATGGCGGGAGCGAGCAACCGGGTCATGCGCCTGCCTCCTCGTGACGGACAGTGACGACGCGGAACATTCCCGCATGCATGTGAAGCATCATGTGGCAGTGGAATGCCCAATCGCCGAGCCCGTCCGCTGTCAGGTCGAACGAGACCTTGCCGCCCGGCAGTACATTGACGGTGTGCTTCAGCGGATGATGGCCCGCATTGCCGGTCACCACTTCGAAGAAATGGCCGTGAAGATGGATCGGGTGCGGCATCATGGTGTCGTTGATCAGATTGACGCGGACCCGCTCCATATGCCGGAAGGGAATCGGCTCGGTGCGGTCGCTGAACTTCTCGCCATCGAACGACCACATGTACCGTTCCATGTTGGCAGTCAGATGGATGTCGATTTCGCGCGACGGTTTGCGGGTATCGGGATTGGGCGCAAGTGACTTGAGATCTTTGTAGGTAAGGACCCGGTGATCGACCTTTTCGAGCCCGGTCGGGCGCTCACCGGTCCGGTCCATCGGCATGGGCGACAAAGTGGCCACACCTGGCCCCAGCTTGACCTGCGGCGCGACATCGGGATCGCGCATCTTCATCGCGCCCATATCATGGCCCCCCGCATCATTACCCATCGCAGCATGGTCCATCCCGGCCATATCGCCGCTGCCCGACATATCCATCTCGCCCATGTCCATCTCGCCCATGCCCATGTCCTTCATGTTCAGCAGCGGACGTTCTCGCAGCGCCGGAATGGGCGCGATAAGGCCCATCTGCGGGGCGAGGGTGGCGCGAACCTGGCCCGAACGGTCGATAGCTTCGGCAATGAAGCCATAGGCGCGGCCCTCCTTGGGCTCGACAATGACATCATAGGTCTCGGCGATGCCGATCTGGAATTCGTCGGTTTCGACCGGCTGGACATTCTTACCATCGGCGGCGACTACCGTCATCGGCAGGCCAGGCAGCCGGACATTGAAATTGGTCATGGCCGAAGCATTTATGATCCGCAGCCGCACCCGCTCGCCCGGCGTGAACAGACCGGTCCAGTTGGCGCCGCTGTCGTGGCCGTTGACGAGGTAATGGTAGGTGGAACCCGTAACATCCGAAATATCGGTCGGGTCCATGCGCATTTCGGCCCACATCCGGCGTTCCGCCGCGGACTGGTCCTGGCCCTTGATGAGACCCGAAAGAGTCTGCTTCTGCATGTTGAAATAGCCGCCCTGCGCCTTCAGTTTCCGCAAAATCGTGTGCGGATGCATGAAGCTCCAGTCGGCCAGCAGAATTACATGCTCGCGGTCATAGGCGACTGGGTCGGGCCCGGCAGGGTCGATGACGATCGCGCCATACATGCCCATCGCTTCCTGCAAGCCGGAATGGCTGTGATACCAATAGGTGCCCGACTGGCGGACCGGAAAATCGTAGAGAAATGTCTGGCCGGGCTTGATCCCCGGGAAGCTGACACCGGGCACGCCATCCATCTGGAATGGCAAAAGCAGCCCGTGCCAGTGAATCGAACTATCCTCGGCCAGTGTATTTGTTACCGCAAGCCGGACGGTCTGGCCTTCCTTCAAGCGGATGATCGGCCCCGGCGAGGTCCCGTTGATGCCGATTGCGTGGCCTTGCCGCCCACCGACTGGCAGCATTGCATGGCCGATGCTGAGGGGTATCTCGTCACCCGATACGGTCGCCAGGGCCGCGGCGAGGCCGGGCGTTCCGCTCCTCGCCCATGCGGGAAGAGTGCCCGCCAAGGCGAAGCCCCCACCTGCCAAAGCGGCAGTCTGGATCAAGGTGCGGCGGTCAAGTAGGGGGGAGCGCATGGTGGATTACTCGGCAAGAACGGCGGGCGTCTGAAGCTCATACGCAGCTGGGCGCATCACCCCTCGAAATTCCTCGCCTGCTCAGCGCCGGGGACCGAGCATCTCGCTGAGCTTGGCGCGGGCGCGATAAAGTCGCGTCTCGATCGTCTTTTCGCTTACGCCAAGGGTGTCAGCCGCTTCGGCCTGACTCAAGCCGTCCACCGCGCGCAGCAGCAGAACTTCACGCAGACGTGCAGGCATTCTGGTAATCGCGGTCGAAACGCGCGCCAGTTCTGCACGGTCGGCCGCTTGCGTATCGGCAAGCGCCGCGTCGTCGGCGACGCTTAATGCATCCTCGAGCGGGACAGCCCGGGTAAAGAACCGCCGCACCGAGCGCCGCCGTGCCCAGTCGCGGCACTTGTTGAGTGCGATCCGTTTGAGCCAGGCGATAAAAGGCCGATCGGGGTCGTACCGTTTGAGCGCGGCGAATGCGGAAATGAACGCCTCCTGAGTGACATCGATCGCTTCGGCTGGGTCGCCAATGGTCGCGCGCACTAGGCGAAACACCGCCTCACGATGCCGGGCCAGCAATTCGCGATAGGCACCCTGCCGACCAGCCAACGCCAGCGCGGCAAGTTCGTCATCGCTGCAATCGGAGAGTGAAAAGCTCACCGCGCGTCGGCGGTCAGCGCCTTGACCACGGTTCTGTCAAACGTGCCCGCCTGCTCAGGCGTCAGGACAGCGCGCATGGCGAAAAGATGCTCGAGTGTTTCCTTCTGCATTTCGCCCATGACATGGTGGGTATGATCGATTGCTGCGGTGACCTTCGGGCCATAGCCATGCTCGGCCTCGATCGCTTCGGCGAGATGGGCGTTTGCGGCGCGCATTTCCAGCTCGAGCGCCTTACGCCGCACGGCAAAACGCTGCTCGATGGCCTCGATCTTGGCATGCTGAGCGGCGTCGAGCTTGAGTTGTTTGTGCAGGACGCTGTGTATTTCACTCTCACTGGACCGCTCCGGCTGAACGATAAGCCGACCGGCAAAAACCCCCCCCAGCGCTGCCGCAAAGGCGACAAGGCCGATCACGACAAGCCGCCACTTTGAACTCACTGGCGGAAATCCAGCAAGGTCGATGGTGCCAGTGCGTTCGACGCCGCGAAGGGTGAAACCGACTGCGCCGATACCGGATCGCTGCTAGCGAGACTTCCGCCCGCAATCCCCAGACCAAGCGCAAGAGTTCCCGCAAGCCCCATCAACCGCGGGGCGAGTGCAACTTCTTGCCGGCGCCTTGTCACGCCGCTCAAAACAGCATCGTCAATCGCCGCCAATCCCACTGGAACCGGGGCCTGCCCAAGTCGCGCAAGCGAAAGGTCGATGTCAGTCACGGCGCCATTCTCCTCTATTGTCACTCGCTATATACGCATCCGCCCCGCCTGCCCCTCAGCAAAAAGAACTGCACACAATTTTGAGGGGCAGCCTCGATCGCTGCGTATTCCCCTTTGAACATACTTTATGGAGGTTCCTTATGCGTACCAACCGTTTCACCCTGATGCTCGCCGCTCTGGCGACTTTTGCCACCCCGCAGCTGGTTAGCGCCCATGCGAAGCTGGTTGCTTCGACGCCTGCCGCCAACGCCAGAGTCGCACGGCCAACCAAGATCGAGCTTCGCTTTAACGAGGCAGTTATCGGCTCGACCGTCAGTGTGCAGCTGGCGATGACCGGAATGCCCGGCATGGCCAACCACGCGCCGATGCCGATCACCGGCTTCACCTCGCAATTGGGCAAGGATCGCAAGTCCTTGACCCTTATGCTCCGTCGTCCACTCGTGGCGGGGACCTACCGGGTGAACTGGGCAGTTGCCGGAGCCGACACGCATCGCTTGACCGGAAATTTCACCTTCACGGTGCGCTGATCTTCATGGACAATCTGCCCGTCATCGCCATCCGGATCGCGCTATACGCCGACCTGCTGGTGCTGGCGGGCATGACTGCTTTTACGCTCTATGCCTTCACCGCAGCCGAGCGAACCTCGCCTTCGCTCATCTCGCTCCGGCCAATTGTCGTGGTGCTGGCACTGCTGGGATTGATTTTGTCCGGGCTCGGCTTGCTGGTGCTCGCGGCCGCGATGATGGGCGCGGATCTCTTTCCGGTCGACCCCACCCACGTCCGCATGATTGTCGAGGAGACCGCGATCGGCACGGCCTGGATTGTCCGGATGCTGGCTTTGGTGATCGTGCTGGCCGCTGCGCTGGCGCTTGAACGCTACCCGGCGCCGATGCGCTTGGTGGTCCTGCTGGCATCATCGGTCGCGATCGTCACGCTCGTCTGGACCGGCCATGCCGGGGCGACCGAAGGCGTTGCCGGGACGATCCACCGGTTGAGCGATATCGTCCACATGCTTGCGGCGTCCATCTGGGTGGGCGGGATTGCATCCTTTGCCTGGCTCCTGTTCAGGCCCGCCGGGATAACCGGTGCAACCGAACTTGCCATAACCCACCGGGCGCTTGATCAATTCTCGCGGGTCGGCGCGCTCGTCGTTGGACTCATCGTGCTGACGGGTTTGATCAATTCCCAGATTCTCGTTGGCGCCGCGAATATCGGTACGATTACGGCCACACCTTACGGCCAACTGCTGCTTGTTAAAATTGCCCTGTTCGGCCTGATGCTCGCGCTGGCCGCCGCGAACCGCTGGCGCCTCACCCCGGCACTCGGTGGTGGCGTGACTTCGGGCGACACAGCTGTAGCGGTCACCGCGCTGCGCAAAAGCCTGATTGCCGAAGGTGCGGCTGTGCTCTTGATCCTGGCACTGGTCGGCTGGTTGGGCACGCTTGAGCCGCTTGGTCTGTTCGAATGATGCGCCGCAGCCTCCTGCCTGGAACAGACAGTACACTCGGTAAGTTATAGTGTTCGATGCGGTTTCCCGCGTCGCCGTCAAACCTCGCCCGGACTATCAGCTGGACTTCGCCAGCGCGCAGCTCGGTTATGCCTGTTATTGGGGCTTGACCCTCACATGATGTCAAGGTTCAAAAATGGAGCGGCACAGGAGACCGAGATGATCGAACCGCGACATGAGCATGGATCTAATTGCACACATGCAGCGGACAGTTCCGCTGGCACGGTAATCGATCCCGTCTGCGGGATGAGCGTTGATCCAGCCAAAACCGCGCATGTCGCAACCCACGCCGGAGCACATCACTACTTTTGCAGCGCCGGGTGCCTCGCCAAATTCAACGCCGATCCTGAGCGTTACCTCGGGGATGCGCCGCCAGCCGCCGAACCGGCGATGGAAGGGGCTATCTGGACCTGTCCGATGCACCCCGAGATACAGCGGCCGGGGCCAGGCAGCTGCCCGATCTGCGGCATGGCGCTTGAGCCGATGACGCCGACGCTGGCCGACGGGCCAAGTCCGGAATTTGCCGACATGAAGCTGCGTTTCATCATCGGGCTGATCCTGACCTTGCCTGTTGTCGCTCTCGAAATGGGTGGTCATCTTCTGGGGCTCAACCGCCTGATTGGCCAGCAGTGGTCGAACTGGCTGCAAATGGTGCTCGCTACGCCGGTTGTGCTTTGGGCGGGCTGGCCGTTCTTTGTGAGAGGCTGGGCCTCGGTGAAGAGCCGGCATCTCAACATGTTCACCCTTATCGCGATGGGGACGGGCGTGGCCTGGACCTACAGCATGGTGGCTGCGCTCTTGCCCGGTGTTTTCCCAATGGCATTCCGGACGGCGCACGGCGCGGTCCCAGCCTATTTTGAGGCAGCGGCGGTGATCACCGTGCTGGTCCTGCTCGGACAGCTGCTCGAACTGCGCGCCCGCGAGACGACCGGCGGCGCGATCCGGGCCTTGCTTGATCTCTCTCCCAAACTCGCCCGCCGGGTCCGGGCCGATGGATCGGATGAGGAAGTCTCTCTCGACGAGGTTCTGGTCGGCGACACGCTGCGGGTCCGCCCCGGCGAAAAGGTGCCGGTTGACGGCGTTGTGCTCGATGGCCGCGGCACGGTCGACGAATCGATGGTCACTGGCGAGTCGATGCCGGTGACCAAGGAGGCAAAGTCAAAGCTGATCGGCGGGACGATCAATCAGACCGGCGGGCTGGTCATGCGCGCCGAAAAGATCGGGCGCGACACCATGTTGGCGCGCATCGTCCAGTTGGTCGCCGACGCACAGCGCAGCCGCGCGCCGATCCAGCGGCTTGCCGATACGGTTTCCGGCTGGTTCGTTCCTGTTGTGATTGCGGTCGCAGTTCTGGCGTTCATCGTCTGGTCGCTCGTCGGGCCGGCGCCGGCGATGGGCTATGGCCTGATCGCAGCGGTCGCGGTTCTCATCATCGCCTGCCCCTGTGCCCTGGGCCTCGCGACCCCGATGTCGATCATGGTCGGCGTCGGGCGCGGCGCGCAGGCGGGCATTCTGATCAAGAATGCAGAGAGTCTCGAGCGTTTGGAGAAGGTCGACACGCTGGTCGTCGACAAGACGGGGACGCTCACTCAGGGCAAACCGGCTGTAGTCGCGATCGAGACAGCCGAAGGGTTCGAAGCGGATGAAGTGCTGCGCCTTGCCGCCAGTCTCGAACGCAGCAGCGAGCATCCCCTGGCCCTTGCCATCGTTAAGGCCGCCGAAGCGAAAGGTCTCGCCATCAGCGAGCCGAGCGAGGTCGATCAGCCGGTTGGCAAAGGGATCACCGGCGTGATCGACGGTCGCCGGATTGTCGCCGGCAATGCCCGCTTTATGGACGAGCAGAATATTCCGACAGCCGCGCTAAGCGAGCGGGCCGATCATTTGCGCAGCGAAGGTGCAACCGCGATTTTCCTTGGCGTCGATGGCAAGATTGCCGGTGCGATTGGCATCGCCGATCCGGTCAAGGAAACGACGCCCGCTGCCCTTCTGGCGCTGGCCGAGGCGGGTATCCATGTCATCATGCTGACCGGCGACAACCGGGTCACGGCTGAGGCGATTGCCCGGCGGCTGGGCATCACCGATATTGAAGCCGATGTCCTGCCCGACCAGAAAAGTGCGATCGTAAAGCGGCTGCGTGATGAAGGACGGATCGTCGCCATGGCTGGCGACGGGGTTAATGACGCGCCCGCGCTGGCCGCTGCAGACGTCGGCATCGCCATGGGTTCGGGCACCGATGTCGCCATCGAGAGCGCCGGGATCACGCTGCTCAAAGGCGATCTTACCGGCATTACCCGCGCCCGGCATCTCAGCCGGGCGACGATGAGTAACATCCGGCAGAACCTGTTCTTCGCCTGTGCCTACAACGTCGCGGGCATACCGGTGGCAGCGGGCGCACTCTATCCGCTGTTCGGGCTCATGCTCTCGCCGATCATCGCTGCGGCGGCAATGGCGCTGTCCTCGGTCAGCGTCATCGGCAATTCGCTGCGCCTGCGAAGGATCGTGCTGTAACTATTTCCAGGCCACTCGGTTTGGATGATCCAGATGCATTCCGATAGCCATCGCAAGTAGATCGGGATCACCGCGCCCTATTCGAAGGACTTTGGCGCATCGTGCAACCGCCTCACCACGCGATATCCCTCAATCGAAGCTTTGCCGGGCGAGCAGGCTGCGTTGGACCACGGTCAGCAGGCAAAGCGCGGCATAGGCATAGGCGATTGTGGCGAACTGGGCGGGCCACAGGCACATCGCGATGAACACTGCGATGGTTTCGGCCCCTTCGGCGAGGCCAGTCGAATAGAAGAATGCCTTGCGCCCATGCGCACTGGTTTCCGCGCCGCGCTTGGCGGCGATTGCGGCGAAAGCGAGGAAGCTGGCGCAGGTCAGGGTAAAACTGGCGATCAGGATCATCGCGGCCTGGGCGTTGACTGAGTTTGCCAAGCCAAAGGCCAGCGGCACCGTCACATAAAAGGCAAAGTCGGCCAGGGTATCGAGATAGCCGCCCCAATCGGTCAGGCCATTGGCTCGCGCCACCGCGCCATCCAGTCCATCTAGCAGCCGATTGAGCGCGATCAACGCCAATGCCAGCAGGTCTTGCCCCTCGACAATCGCCAGCCCCGCGCCCAGCGCCGGGATCAGCCCGGCCAGCGTCACCGCATTGGCCCCGATCCCGCGCGCCGCCAGCCACCGGCCGATTGCGTTCAGCGGTGGATCGATCAGCGGGCGCAGGCGGGCGTCGAACATCGCGCTAGCCGCGCCGCCAGCCGTGATAGCGCTCGACCAACCGCAGCAGGCCTTGCGGGGCGTGCTTCTTTTTCCATTCCCCGGCGGCGAACTTGTTGGCCTCGGCCATCGTCGGATAGGTGTGGATCGTGCCGAGGATCTTGTTCAGCCCCAGCCCGTGCTTCATCGCCAGCACATATTCGGCGAGCAATTCGCCGGCATGATTGCCAACGATTGTGGCGCCCAGGATCTTGTCCTTGCCCGGCGGGGTCAGCACTTTGACAAAGCCATGGGCGGCGCTGTCAGCAATCGCCCGGTCGAGGTCGCCCAACTGATAGGTGGTCACTTCGTGGGCGATTCCCTGCGCCAGCGCTTCCTGTTCGTTGAGGCCAACGCGGGCGACTTCGGGGTCGATGAAAGTGGTCCATGGGATCACGCGGTAATCGGCCTTGAAGCGTTTGAACTGGCCGAACAGCGCGTTGACGCTGGCGAACCAGGCTTGATGCGAAGCCACGTGGGTCAACTGGTATGGCCCGGCAACATCGCCCGCAGCGTAGATATTGGGATAGATCGTGGCGAGATAATCGTCAGTCACCACGGTCTTGTCGGTCTCGATCCCCAGCTCCTCCAGCCCATAACCCGACAGCCGCGCCTTGCGCCCGACCGCGACGATCAGCGCATCATAGCCGATGCTGACTTCGGCGCCGCCGTGTTCGGCCACCACGGCTTGGCCATCGACCCGCAGTGCTTTGTGCCCGGTCAGCACGGCGACGCCTGAAAGCTCCAGCGCAGTCTGCGCCGCTTCGGCGACATCGGCATCTTCGCGCGGAAGCAGGCGCGGGCCCATTTCAATCAGGCTGACTGCGGCGCCAAGCCGGGCAAAGGCCTGCGCCAGTTCCGCCCCGATTGGTCCGCCGCCCATCACCGCGATCCGGCGCGGGATCGTGTCGAGCTTGGCGAATTCTTCCCACAAGGTGTCGCTGGTCAGGTAACCTGATCCGGCGAGGCCGGGCAGGTCTGGCACCATCGGCTCAGCCCCGGCGGCGATCACGATGGCGCGGGTGGTAAGGCGCTGGGTGGTGCCATCGTTCCGGGCGATTTCGACCGTCCAAGGGTCGACGATTTTGGCATAGCCTTCGACCACATCGACGCCGAGGCCGGTGTAGCGCTCAACACTGTCATGCGGTTCGATCGCGGCGATGATGGCCTCAATTCGCTTCATCACAGCCTTGAAGCTGAACTTCGGCTTGGTGCCGGTTAGGCCATAGCGATCAGCATGGCGCATCGCGTCGGCGACCTTGGCGGATTGGATCAGGGCCTTGGACGGGACGCAGCCATAGTTGAGGCAATCGCCGCCCATCTTGTTACTCTCAACCAGCGTCACTTTGGCTTTGACCGTGGCGGCGATCAGCGAGGATACCAGCCCGGCTGCCCCGGCCCCGATCACAACCAGATTGCGGTCATAGCGGCGCGGGCGGGTGAACCGAGAATAGACCTTGCGGCGCTTGATCAGCGCCATGATCCATTTGCCCACCCACGGCAGCAGGCCGAGCGCCACGAACGAGCCGAGCAGGCCGGGCGAGGCGATATCGCGCAGCGACGAAATCTGCGCCAGCTGGGTCCCGGCGTTGACATAGACCAGCGTGCCCAGCAGCATTCCCAGCTGGCTGACCCAGTAGTAGGTCCAGGTTTTGATGGGGGTCAGCCCCATTGCCAGATTGACCAGAAAGAACGGGAAAGCCGGCACCAGTCGCAGCGAAAACAGGTAGAACGCGCCGTCGCGGGCGATGCCCTCGTTAACGCCCTTCAGGCGCTCACCAAACCGGGTCTGGACCCAATCCTGGAACAGATAGCGCGAGGCGAGGAAGGCCAGCGTCGCGCCGATGGTCGAGGCAAACGACACGATCAGCGTGCCGGTGGCGACACCAAAGATCGCCCCTGCCGCCAGTGTCAAGATCGCCGCGCCCGGCACCGACAGCGCGGTCAACGTGACATAGGCCGCAAAGAATACCGCGATCACCAGCAGCGGATTGGCGCGGTAATAGCCTTCGAACGCGGCCTGCTGCGCCTTCAATGCATCGAGCGTCAGGTATTGGCCCAGATCGAGCGTGAACCACGCCGCCAATCCCAACAATAGAACCAGAGCGATCACAATGCGTTTCACGGGTAGGTTCCTTTGGCTTGCCAGCCGGCTGTGTAGCGAGAGACGAAGCGGCGGTCGATCTGATCCTTTAGCCACCACACCCAGCGGCCTGATCCGGCGAACCGGCCCCATGAAGCAATCGCGTGGGCATCGCCCAGCGACAGCAGATAGAGCGTGGCATCGCGTGGCTCATAGTGCCGCAACGCCGAGCCGGACCGCGCCGCGCGCAGGTTTGCGGCGAGCACCGGACCGGCTTTGACCGCATGGACGCCGGAGCGGGTCAGCGCGCGGTCGCTCCGCTCGATGATGTCCCCGGCGGCAAAGATCGCGGGATGCGATGGGCTGCGCAGATCGGCACCGACGGTAACAAAGCCGCGCGGCGTGCAGGCCAGCCCCGATTGCGCCAGCCAGCGCGGGGCCACACTGCCGGTCGCGGCGATGACGAGGTCGGCGAGGATCAGCCGCCCATCGTCCAGCTTCAACCCTTCCGGCCGCCCTGTCGCCATGCCAGTTTCGATCACGATCTCTCGCTGTATCAGGGCTATGTGGGCGAGCGCCCGAGCGCTGTGCGCGTGGCCGGGTAACAGGCCGCCGGGCCCCGCGATCAGCACGATGCGCGCCGCTGCGCAGATCGAGCGCAGCGCCGCGCGGGCGGCCAAGGCCAGCTCAACCCCGCCCGCGCCGCCACCGACGATCGCGACGACGGGTTTTGACGCCGCGCTCTGCTGTCCGGCAAACTGTGTCCAGCGGTCCATAAACATGTTCACGGGTCGCACCGGCAGCAGGCGCTCGCCCAGTCCGGCCAGCGCGGCGGTGTCGGTATCTCCGCCGGTCGCCAGCGACAGCAGCTCAAACGCCACCTTCCCGCCGGTCGACAGGTGCAGGGTCTGGCCTACTGCATCCAGCCCGATTACATCGGCCAACACCAGCTCGGCCCCGGCACGCTCGGCCAAAGGGGCCAGATCGATCAACAGTTCGTCCGCGCGATAGATCCCCGCCATCCAGCCCGGCAGCATCCCCGAATAGGCGGTATGGCGCGCGGAAGTGATCAGCGTTCGCGCGGTGCCCGGCATGGGTGCCATCGCCCAATCGGCCAGCACCGCCAGATGGGCATGGCCGCCGCCAGCGAGTATCACGCGCCGGGTCATTATCGGGTTCGTTCCTTGCGCCAAGCCGCCGCCAATTGGACGGACCGATTGACCTTGGCCGCTTTTCCTGCTGACTTCCAGCTATGACAACATCCAGCCTCTCGCCCGCCTCCGGTTCCGTCTGGGGACCGCGCCTGACCAATTGGTCGATCCGCCTGACTATTGCGGCTTTGGTCGTTGCCGCTGCCGGGCTGACCCTGGCGCGGTTTGACCTGATCCCCAAGCTTGCGGGCTTTTCCGGACTGCTGGGCGGGGCACTTATCGCGCTGTTGGCGCTGCTGGCGGGGATCACGGCGCTGGTGCTGGGCCGCGGCAGCGGTGCCGGTGGGCGCGGAAAGCTGCTGGCGGCGCTAGCGGTTTCGCTGGTCTATGTCGGTTTTATCGCCTCACGCCCGCTCGCCGCTGGCGATATTCCGGCGATCCACGATGTCACCACCGATCTTGCCAACCCGCCGCAGTTCGAAGCGCTCACCCTGCGCGCTGACAACCTCGCCGGGGTCGGTTCGGTGGAAAACTGGAAGAAGGTCCACGCCGCATCCTATGGCGATCTGCGCCCGGTCACGCTGGCCAAGTCGGTGGCTGAGGTAACCGCACAGGTTGCCGCGCTGGCGGCCAGCAAGGGCTGGACCGTAGCCAAGAGTGATCCGGTGCGCGGCCATGTCGAGGCGACTGCCAGCGTATCCTACATCCGCTTCAACGATGATGTGGTGATCCGGATCGCGCCGAGTGCGGACGGCACAGGGTCAACCGTCGATATGCGCTCGGTCAGCCGGGTTGGGATCAGCGATTTCGGAGTCAACGCGCGCCGGATCCGTGAATTCCTGAAAGACCTGGCGGCGGAGTGATCCCATGACCACCGATATCGCCAGCTGGATCAAGGAACGCGGGATCAGCGAGGTGGAATGCATCGTCCCCGACGTGAACGGGATTCAGCGCGGCAAGGTTCTGCCGGCAGCTAAATTCGTCAAATCGCTGGCCGATCGGACCCTGCGCATTCCCGGCAGCGTGTTCATCGTCACTGTCACCGGCGGCTATCCCGAAGATGTCCAGCACATCGTGCCCGATTTCGATCCCGACGTGTTCCTAACCCCTGATCCGTCAACCCTGCGCGAGGCGCCGGGGTACAAGACCCCGACCGCCTATGTGATCTGCGATGCCTTTAATGCCGCCGGCCAGCCGGTCGCGATCGCTCCGCGTGAGATACTCAAGAAAGTGCTGGCGCTGTATGAGGCCAGGGGCTGGCAGCCGGTGATCGCGCCCGAGGCAGAGTTTTACCTCGTCTCCAAGAACCTTGACGCCGATTTCCCGCTGACCCCGCCGCCGGGCCGATCGGGCCGGGCCGAAACCGCCAGCGAAGCCTTCGGGCTTGAGGCGCTGAGCGAATACGAAGACATTATCGAGCAGATCTATGACTGGTGCGAGAAGGCCGAGCTGAACATCGATACGATGATTCATGAGGCCGGCGCCGCCCAACTCGAAGTGAACTTCATTCACGGTGACCCGCTGGCGCTGGCCGATCAGGTGCTGCTGTTCAAACGGATTGTCCGCCAAGTTGCGCTGGAACATGGGGTCTATGCCACTTTCATGGCCAAACCGATGGCCGACCAGCCCGGTAGCGCGATGCACATCCATCAATCGGTGCTGAGCGTCGAAACCGGGCGCAATGTCTTTTCGGCGCAGAACGGCAAGGAAACTGCACTGTTCCGCAGCCATGTCGCCGGACTGGTCCGGCTGATGCCGCAGGTGCTGCCGCTGGTCGCCCCCAACGTCAATTCGTTCCGGCGGATGCGCCCCGATACGGCCGCGCCGATCAACGTCCATTGGGGTAATGACAACCGGAGCTGCGGGTTCCGCGTGCCGGTGTCCGAGGCCAAGGACCGCCGAGTCGAAAATCGGCTCGCCGGCGCCGATGCCAATCCCTATCTCGCGATCGCGGCCTCGCTGATCTGCGGCTATATCGGGATGGTGGAACGGATGGTGCCGCCCAAGATCATGGAGGGCAACGCCTATAACCGCGCCCGCACTCTGCCGCGCACCCTGGAAGCGGCGCTCGACCGGTTTTATCAATGCAAGCCGGTCAAGTCCCTGCTGGGCGAGGATTTCTTCGAGATCTTCTGGGCGATCAAGGATGCCGAGCTTTACGCTTACCAGTCGGTCATCTCCTCGTGGGAGCGTGAACATCTGCTGCTGAAGGTGTAGCGCGGTGTCGCACGCGCCGTCCTATTATGCGGCAACCGCCAATCCGTTCCCCGATCAGCCTCAGCTTGTTGGCGATCTCAGCGTTGATGTGGTGGTGGTCGGTGGCGGTTTCACCGGACTTTCGGCAGCGCTTTATGCAGTGGAGGCAGGCTTTTCGGTCGTGCTGCTGGAGAGCCAGCGGATCGGCTGGGGCGCTTCGGGGCGTAGCGGCGGGCAGATGATCCCGGGAATGCGCTGGGGCGCGGTCGATCTGGCCGCGCGGTTTGGCGGCGATTACACCCGGCAGCTGGTCGGCCTCGCCAATCTGGCGGGTGACATGGTCAAAGGCCGGATCGCGCGGCACTCGATCGCCTGCGATCTACGCCGCGGCCACTTCCACGCTGCTGCCAAACCGGCGCATCTTGAGCACATGAAGCGCGAACTAGACTGCCTTGAGCGGCTGCTCGGCTATCAGGGCGCGCGGGTGATTGAAGCGGGGGCGGTGCAGGATCATGTCGCCAGCGCGATCTATCACGGCGGGTTCGTCGACGACAACGGCGGACACCTCCATCCGCTCAACTATGCGCTGGGGTTGGCGCAGGCCGCCCTCGCGGCCGGGGTGCGGATATTTGAGCGCAGCGCGGTGACCGCGATGGATCATGCCGGCCCAGTGATCGCCACGACGGCGCAGGGCACCGTCACCGCGCGCCACGGCGTGCTGGCCTGCGATGCTTTCATGGGCGAGCTTGATCCAAAGCTGGGCGCGATGACCATGCCGGTCGCCAACTACAACGTCGCCACCGCGCCGCTGGGCGAGGACCGGGCCCGCGCGCTGATCCCGTCGGGCGCGGCAGTCAGCGACAGCAAGTTCGTGCTCAACTACTACCGGATCAGCGCCGACAACCGCCTGATCTTTGGCGGCGGGGAAAAGTATTCCCCGCGCCCGCCTGCCGCTATCGAGGGGTTCGTGCGGCCCTATCTGGAGCAGGTTTTTCCGCAGCTGAAGGGCGTGCCAATCGACTATGGCTGGGGCGGAATGGTTGGCGTCACGCTCAATCGGTTGCCGCATTTCGGGCGGATCGGGAACAGCTTTTTCGCCCACGGCTGGTCGGGTCATGGGGTGCTGCTGACCACTCTGGCCGGGCAATTGATCGCCGAGGCGATGCAGGGCACCGCGCAGCGGTTCGATCTGTTCGCGCAGCTGCCCGGCCGCCCGTTCCCCGGCGGGACGTTGCTGCGCCATCCGCTCTATGTGGCCGGAATGTTTTACTACGCGCTGAGGGACAGGCTGTGATTACCGACCATGCGATCGCCGCGATGCGCGCGGACGAACTGGCGCGCTATGCCGCCGCCAATCCACGCTCGGCTGCCATGGCCAAGGACGCCGCGCGGCATTGGCACCGGGGGGTGCCATTCCACTGGATGCTCGATTGGGGCACCCCGTTTCCGCTGTTCGCTGACCGGGCTGCAGGGGCCGAACTGTGGGACGTCGATGGCCACCGTTATGACGATTTCTGCCTCGGCGATACCGGATCGATGTTCGGCCATTCGCCCGCCCCGGTTGCAGCCGCGATTACCCGGCAGGCGAGCCGGGGCCTGACTTTCATGCTCCCGACCGATGATGCAGTGGTGGTCGCCGATGCATTGGCGGCGCAGTTCAAGCTACCGTTCTGGCAAGTCACGTCCTCGGCCAGCGAGGCCAACCGCGCAGTGATCCGGTGGGCTCGCGCCATCACCGGGCGCGACAAGCTGCTGGTTTTCAACGGCTGCTATCACGGCGCGGTCGACGATGTGTTTGTCGATCTGCGGGGTGGCCTGCCGGAACTGCGCCGAAGTCTGGTCGGACAGGTTTATGACGTGCGCCAACACACCGTGGTGATCGAATTCAACGATCTGCCTGCGCTTGAAGCGGCCTTGGCGATGGGTGACGTGGCCTGCGTCTTGGCCGAACCGGCGATGACCAATGTCGGCATGGTCCTGCCCGATCCGGGCTATCTGCAGGCGCTGCGCGATCTGACCGCACGGCATGGCGCATTGCTGGTCTGGGATGAAACGCACACGATCTCGACCGGCTATGGCGGCTATACCGGCAGCCAAGGTCCGCTGCCTGACATGTTTGTGCTGGGCAAGCCGGTCGGCGGCGGGGTGCCTTGTGCGGTCTTTGGCTTTTCCGCAGAGGTCGCTGGGCGGATGGAGCGGGCCAGGGCGGAGGGCGAATCGGGCCATTCCGGGATCGGCACCACGCTATCGGCCAATGCGCTGGCGCTGGCGCTGGCCGCGATGCGGGCCTGCCTGACCGAAGTGATGACCCCGGCGGCTTATGATCATATGCTGCCGCTGGCCGAGAATTTGGCGGCACAGCTGCGCGAAGTGATCACCCGCAACGGCCTCGATTGGCACGTCGCCCACATCGGCAGCCGGGGCGAGTTTATCTGCGAGGCCCAGCCGGCGCGTAACGGCACCGAAGCCCGCGCCAAGATGCACGGGCCGCTTGAGCAGGCGCTGCACCTGTTCCTGATCAACCGCGGCGTGCTGATCGCGCCGTTCCACAATATGACCCTGGTTAGCCCGGCCACAACGCAGAGACAAGTTGACCGGCTCGCCAATGTCCTCGACGATTGCCTGAAGACCCTTATCGGATGACCACCATGATCAAGCCTGCCATCAGTTCCAACCATCGCGCCACTGCCGAAGAAGCCAAGACCTTTTTCGAAGCGCACCCCGATGTCGATGCGATCGACATCATCTTCACCAATCTATGCGGGGTCCCGCGCGGCAAGCGGCTGCGCCAGCATGAGGTGATCGCGGTTTATGACAGCGGGCGGTTCCTGCCCGGATCGGTGCTGGTGGTCGATATCACCGGGCGCGACTGCGAGGAGACCGGGCTGGTCTGGGAGGACGGCGATGCCGACCGCTATGTCTATCCGGTCCCCGGAACCTTGGTGCTGGCGCCGTGGCTGGGTGAAAATCATGCGCAGTTCCTGACCAGCTTTTACGAGCTTGATGGCACCCCTAACGATCTCGATCCGCGCCACGTGCTGGGCAGCGTGATTGACCGGCTGGCGGACGAAGGCCTGACCCCGGTGGTCGCGGTCGAGCTGGAATTCTATCTCTGCGACATGGAGGATGGCCGCCCGGTCCCGGCGCGCGGCATGGTCACCGGCCACCGCTCGACCGATATTCAGGTCTATGGCCTGCGCGAAATGGAAGATCTCCAGCCGTTCTTCGATGACCTCTATGAGGCTTGCGATATTCAGGGTCTGCCGCTCGAAAGCGGGATCAGCGAATATGCGCCCGGCCAGTTCGAGTTCACCCTGCGGCACAAGCCCGATGCACTGCGCGCGACTGACGATGCGATCATGTACAAGCGGCTGGTCAAGGGCGTGGCCGTCGCCCACGGGCTCGAGGCGACTTTCATGGCCAAGCCGTTCGCCGAAAGCGCGGGCAGCGGCATGCACTTGCACATCTCGATGAACGACAAGGATGGCAACAACGCCTTTGCCAGCGAGGACCCGGCGGGCACGCCGTTGCTGCGCCATGCGATCGGCGGGATGAAGGCGCTGCTGGCCGAATCGATGGCGATCTTTGCCCCCAACGCCAATTCGTTCCGCCGCTTCAAAGCCAACAGCTATGCTCCGGTCGCGGCGACCTGGGGGGTCAACAACCGCACCGTCAGCTTGCGCATTCCGGCTGGATCGCCCGCTTCACGCCACGTCGAGCACCGCATCTGCGGGGCCGATGCCAACCCGTACCTTGCGATGGCGGCGGTGCTGGCGGCGCAGCTGCACGGGATCAGGAACAAGCTCGATCCCGGCCCAGCGGTGGTCGGCAACGGCTATGAAGCGGAAGGCGCCGATATCCGCCTGCCCAACCATTGGTCCGCAGCGATCGAAGCGTTTGAGGGGTCGGCACTGTTGCAGGATTATCTCGGCGCGCGGTTTGTGAAGAACTATTCGATCGTCAAAGGCGTCGAAATGGCCCGGTTCATGGCCGAGGTGACTGAGTTGGATTACACCTGGTATCTGCGCAACGCTTGAGAGCGCGCGCAAGCGCCGGGCTGAGCGAGTTGGGCTCTGACGAACTCGGCCGATTCAGGGCGCAGCCGTTGCCCACACCTGGCAGTCACCATTCAATAGGAACCGCGTTTGCCGTTTTGCGTAGCGGATTGTGCCGGTGCATCTGATATGCAAGCGTTTTCCGCTGTTGGCTGCCAAAAACGATTGGTCGGTTGCCTTGCCGAGCTCCGGGTAATCGGCAATCCGTTTTCCCTTGGGAAGCTCGATCTGGATCAGGCCCGTGCCATCAACCCGATCGGAGCAGCCGGGGTCCGAGAGGTAGTGGCCAGAGTGTCGATCGTAGAAGGGGTGCGCCGTTATCACGACCAGACGCGGACGCGGGACATGTTTGCGGAGCGAGGCATTCTTGACGGAGCAGACGGTTTCGGCGGTTGGTTCGATCGGCGCAGTCATAGTGCCGCTTGCGGCCTGAGGCGCAACCGAAACCAGAATAGCGAAAGGCAAATATAGAGACTTCATTGATACACTGTAACATGGGCCGCTTGTCCCGCAAACAATTAAGCCGTTCTGTCACATTCAGGGATTGGCAAGCGCGCTGGGTTCGCTAGCATAACCGAATAAGAAGTCGTGCAACGCATCAAGGGGTGGTTCGATGAAAGAGTTTGGGAACACGGGTAATCTTCGTTTGGGCCGGCGCTCACTTCTGCAAACGCTTGGCGTGGCCGCGGTCGGGATCAGCTTCGGCGGTTTGGCAGCCTGCAGCAAGGAAGCGGCGAAGGACACGGCCAAGACCGGCGGCACCACCAAGATCGCGCCGACCGGGGAAGAGCCCAAGCTGAACTTCTACAACTGGGACACCTATATCGGCGAAACCACTCTGGCCGATTTCAAGGGTGCGGGCGGGGCGGATGTCAATATGACCCTGTTCGCCAGCAATGACGAACTGTTCGCCAAGCTGCGCGCCGGCAATGCCGGTTATGACGTGATTGTGCCTTCAAACGATTTTGTCGAGCGGATGGTGGGGGCCGATATGCTGGTACCGCTGGATCATGCCCAGATCCCCAATTTCCAGAACATCGCGCCGGAATATCAGGACGTTGCCTATGATCCCAAGCGCAAGCATTCGATGCCCTACACCTGGCTGACGCTGGGGATCGGCTATCGCAAATCCAAAGTGAAAGCGGTGCCCGACAGCTGGAAGGTGCTGTTTGATTCGGCTGAGTACAAGGGCCGGATTGCGGTGCTTTCGGAAGCGGGCGACATGTTCCGGCTCTATGCCAAGTACCTTGGCAAGTCGGTCAATGGCCTGACCAAGGATGACATCAAGATCATCGAAGCGATGATGATCAAGCAGAAACCCAATTTCAAGGCGTTCCACGAAGACAACGGTCAGGATCTGCTGCTGAAGGGCGAGGTCGATCTGGTGCTCGAATACAACGGCGATATCGCTCAGGCGATGGCCGAGGATGATGACATCGGCTTTGTCCTGCCCAAAGAAGGCAGCCAGTTCAATTCGGACAATCTGTGCATCCCCAAGGGCGCCCCGCGGCCCAAGAATGCCCATGCTTTCATCAACTATCTGCTCGATGCCGAGGCCGGCAAAAAGATCACCGAAACGATCCTCTATCCCACGCCGAACGCCGCAGCCAAGGCGCTGATGCCGGACAGTTACAAGAATAACGCGGCGATCTTCCCCGCGCCCGAACTGATGGCGAAGTGCGAATACGCCAAGTACAACCCCGAACTGCAGCCACTTTATGAGGAGGCCTTCACCCGCGTCAGGGCGTCCTGATCGATGGCGCTGCAGGATTGGAAACAGCACAAGCGCCCGTTCGCAGCGATTGCGAGCGGGCCGCTGTTTTGGCTGTTTCTGTTCTTTCTGGTGCCGATGACGATCGTGTGGCTCTACAGCTTTGGCCAGAATTCTGGACCGGCTGATATCAACATCACCGGCACGCTCGACAATTACAAGCGCGCGACCGAATGGCTCTATCTCTCGATTTTCGGCAAAAGCCTGGCGGTCGCCGCGCTGGTCACCTTGATCTGTCTGGTGATCGGATTTCCGGTAGCCATGGCGATTACTTTCGCGCCTGAAAAGTGGCGGCCGTGGCTGCTGGTGGCGATCATGCTGCCGTTCTGGACCAACCTGCTGATCCGCACCTATGCGCTGATGATGCTGATGGGCTCGAACGGCTACGCCAACCAAGGGCTTGGCGCGATGTGGGAGGGGGCGAGCTGGCTCAAGACCATGGTCGGGCTGCAACCGCTGGAGGCCTGGACCCCGGTGCAGCTACTCTACAACAATTTCGCGGTGGTGCTGGGGCTGGTCTATGTCCACCTGCCGTTCATGGTCCTGCCGCTCTATTCGGCGCTCGACCGGCTCGACAAATCGCTGATCGAGGCGAGCCTTGATCTGGGCGCGGGGCATCTGAAAACGCTGTTCACGATTGTTGTGCCCTTGGCGGGGCCGGGGATCATGGCCGGGGTGATGATCACGCTGATCCCCGCGCTGGGGGCCTATCTGACCCCCGATCTGATGGGCGGCACCGACAGCCAGATGATCGCCAACGTGATCGAGCGCCAGTTCAAGCGCGCCAACGACTGGCCGTTTGGCGCGGCGCTGTCATTCCTGCTGATCTATGCGATGTTCATCCTGGTCGCGCTGCAATCGCTGCGCGGTGACCGGACCAAGGCGGGGGAACACTGATGGCCCAGTTTCATCGCCAATTGTTCAAACGCCCCCCGATCGCCCCGCTCGACTATACCCGCAAGGCCTGGATGCGGCTGTGGGTCGGGGCGACGCTGCTGTTTCTTTATGCCCCGCTGTTGGTGCTGATGGTGTTCAGCTTCAACGATTCCAAACGTAACGCGGTGTGGAAGGGCTTCACATTCAAATATTATGAAAAGGCCTTCGCGAATTCCTCGCTGGTCGAAGCGATGGTCAATTCGCTCACGATTGCGTTGTTCGCCACGATTGTCAGTGTGGTGCTCGGCGCGCTCGCCGGGGTGCTGCTGTGGCGGTTCCGGTTCCCGTTCAAGAGCGCGGTTGAGGGGGTGATCAGCCTGCCGATCATCGTCCCCGAAATCTGCCTCGGCGTGGCGATGCTGATCTTCTTTGCCAAGATTGACTGGCCGACCGGCATGCCCTGGCCGCTGAACCTATCGGCAATCACCATTGCCCACATCACTTTCTGCTTCCCGTTCGTGGCGATGGTGGTGCGCAGCCGGATGGCCAGTTTCAACCGCGAACAGGAAGAGGCGGCCAAGGATCTGGGCGCCAGTGAATGGCAGACGTTCCGCGATATCCTGCTGCCGCACATGAAACCGGGGTTGATCGCGGGGGCGCTGCTGGCCTTCACGCTCAGCCTCGATGATTTCGTGATCACCTTCTTCACCAGCGGGCCCGATACCGTGACCTTCCCGGTCAAGGTCTATTCGATGGTCCGCTTTTCGGTCACGCCCGAAGTCAACGCGGCCTCGACCATCCTGATCCTCTTGACCATCGCTCTCACCGCCCTCGCGCTCAAAGTGCAGGGCGTCAAAGGCATTGCGGAAACACACTAATGGCCGAACCCATCATCCAGATCCGCAACGTTACCAAACGTTTTGGCAAAGTCGCTGCGGTTGACAATGTCAGCCTTGAAATCATGGCGGGCGAGTTTTTCGTCCTGCTCGGCCCATCGGGCTGCGGCAAGACCACCTTGCTGCGGATGATTGCCGGGTTCGAGCTGCCGACCGAGGGCGAGATCCTGATCGACGGACAGGACATGGCCGGAATTCCGCCCAACAAGCGTCCAGTCAATATGGTGTTTCAGTCCTATGCGGTTTTCCCGCACATGACCGTGGCAGACAATGTCGCCTATGGCCTGAAGATCGCCGGCGTCGGCCGGGGCGAACGCGAGGAGCGGGTCCGCGAGGCCCTGCAATTGGTCAGCCTGGCCGGATTTGAAGACCGCAAACCCGATCAGATGTCAGGCGGTCAGCGCCAGCGCGTGGCCCTCGCGCGCAGTCTGGTGATGAAGCCCAAAGTGCTGCTGCTCGACGAGCCGCTATCGGCGCTCGACGCCAAGCTGCGCGCGCAGATGCAGTTTGAACTGAGCGAATTGCAGGACCACGTCGGGATTACCTTCGTCACCGTCACCCACGATCAGGACGAAGCCTTGTCGATGGCCGGGCGGATTGCGGTGATGAACAAGGGCGAAGTGGCGCAGCTGGCCACACCGTCCGATCTTTACGAATATCCGGCGAACCGTTTTGTCGCCGATTTCGTCGGCTCGGTAAACCTGTTCGAAGGTAAGCTGACGCTGGACGAACCGAACCGCGCAGCGGTCGATTGCGCGGGGCTGGGCAAGGTCTATCTCAACCACGGGGTCACCGGACCGCACGGAGCCGATGTCTGGATCGCGCTGCGGCCAGAGAAGATCTATCTCCACGTTCCAGGCGACGGCAAGGCGATCCGCGCCGCCGCGCAGGACGCGCCCGATGACCACAATCTGGCGCGCGGAGTGATCAAGGGGATGAGCTATCTGGGCGATATCACCCTGTTCGAAATCAAGCTCGATAACGGCGCAATAATCCGCGTTTCCCGCCCCAACCTGTCGCGCCACGATCAGGAAGATTTCACCTGGGATGACCGGGTTTCGATGCACTGGCGCGCCGATAGCCCGGTCGTGCTGTTGTCTTAGGAGGTGTTCCTTTCTCTCCAACACCGTCACCCTGAACTTGTTTCAGGGCCCATTTCTCGGCGTACCCTGAGCTTGCGGACTGCAAACAATGCCTCTCGGTTTACGCCCTTCGTTCCTGCTCCGGGTTCGCGGCACGATGGGCCCTGAAACAAGTTCAGGGTGACGGGACGTGAGAGGGGTTCGATAGACCCACGAACAACACGTGACGCCGGGTGATCTGGAAGCTAGACTTGGAATCAATGAACACAGCCCGCCCCGTTCTTGGCGTAATCGCCTGCCAGCGCACCGTTGGCACTGAGCCGGCGCAGGCGGTGATGGAGCGGTATATCCGCAGCGCTATGGTCCATGCCGATGTTGCCGCGCTGATTGTGCCTTCGCTGCCCGATTTGATGAGTGCCGCTGAAGTTGCGCCGCGGCTCGATGGCATTCTGCTGACCGGCAGTCCCTCCAACGTCGATCCGGCACGCTACCGCGATGATGGCGGCGATGGGCCGTTTGATCCGGGCCGGGATGAGATCGCGCTGACGCTGGTGCAGCGGATGATCGATGCCGGGCGGCCGGTGTTCGGGATTTGCCGGGGGTTTCAGGAAATCAACGTTGCGCTCGGCGGAACTCTACGCCGCGATACTTCGGCCAACGCTGAACTGTTGCGCCACCATGCCCCGGACGGCGCGGAATTTGACGCGATGTTCGATCACCTTCACCCAGTTCACCTGACCGAAGGCGGGATGCTCGCCAAGGCGCTGGGCAAGGCTGACCTGTCGGTCAATTCGGTGCACTATCAGGGTATTGGCGAGCTCGCCCCCGGACTTGCCATAGAAGCCCGCGCACCCGATGGGCTGGTTGAGGCCTATTCGGCCTGGCCCAATGGCGCGCCGTTGGTGGCGGTGCAGTGGCACCCCGAATGGGACGCCGATCGCAATACCGATTCTGCGGCGTTTTTCCGCCTGCTTGGACGTGCTATGCGGGGCGAGTCATGAACACCCGCGTCACCCGCACCAACCGCTTTTTCGCCCGGATCGGCTTCTCTCCCTGAGGTTGGCGCACTGCGCCATCCGCCTCATACAGAACCATTTTCCGGGAGAATTCCGATGCCTCGCAATTACGATATCGCCGAACTAAAGCGCCTTGATGTGGCGCACCACCTGCCCGCGCAGCAGGACTATCAATTGATCGAAGACATGGGCGGCAGCCGGATCGTGACCCATGCCGAGGGCTGTTATATCCACGATGGTGATGGCAACCGGATTCTGGACGGGATGGCTGGCCTGTGGTGCGTCAATGTTGGCTATGGCCGCAAGGAACTGGCCGAGGTCGCCTTCGAGCAGATGCAGGAACTGCCGTTCTACAACACCTTTTTCAAAACCGTGACCCCGCCTGCGGTGCTGCTGGCGCAAAAGATTGCCGGCCTGACGGGGGGCAAGCTGCAACACGTGTTCTTCAACGCTTCGGGTTCAGAGGCCAATGACACCGTGTTCCGGATGGTCCGCCATTATTGGAAGGTAAAGGGCGAACCCAAGCGGACGGTCTTCATCAGCCGCTGGAATGCCTACCATGGCAGCACTGTCGCCGGGGTCAGCCTGGGCGGGATGAAAGGGATGCACGTTCAAGGCGACCTGCCGGTGCCCGGGGTCGAGCACGTCCGCCAGCCCTATTGGTTCGGCGAAGGTTTTGGCGAAGACCCGGTTCAGTTCGGGCTAGACTGCGCGCAGGCGATCGAGGACCGGATCCTCGAAGTCGGCCCGGAAAACGTCGCGGCCTTTATTGGTGAACCGGCACAGGGTGCGGGCGGGGTAATTTTGCCGCCGCCGGGCTATTGGCAAGCGGTCGAGGCGATCTGCCGCAAATATGGCATTTTGCTGGTGGCCGATGAAGTGATCACCGGGTTTGGCCGGACCGGCGAATGGTTCGCGCACCAGACCTATGGCTTTACCCCCGATCTGGTGGCGATGGCCAAGGGGCTGTCATCGGGCTATCTCCCGATCAGTGCGGTGGCAGTGTCGAGCGATATCGTCAAAGTGCTCAAGACCGGGGGCGATTTCGTCCATGGCTTTACCTATTCGGGCCATCCCGTTTGCGCTGCAGTGGCACTGCGCAATATCGAGATCATCGAACGCGAAGGGCTGGTCGGGCGGACCCGGGACGATACCGGGCCCTATCTGGCCAAGGCGCTGGCGCGGATTGCCGATCATCCGCTGGTTGGCGAAGTTCGCTCGGTCGGACTGCTTGGCGCGGTCGAAATCGTGTCCGAGAAAGGCACCAACAAGCGCTGGGGCGGGGCCGAGGGCAATGCCGGACCGGTGGTACGCGACCGCTGCATCGCCAATGGTCTGATGGTTCGGGGCATCCGCGATACGATCGTGATGTGCCCGCCGCTGATCATCACCCATGCCGAGATTGACGAGCTGGTCGGGATCATTGCCAAGGCGCTGGATCAAGCGCTGCCGATTTTGCAGGCAAAGTACGGCTGATCGAAGCTTGCCCAGCCGGACCGGCGTGCTACCCCCAGCGGAGCCCAGCGGGAGCAGCACGCCGATGTCCGTAAACTTTCAGCGCATCCCTTATCTGGTGGTGTTCGATGAGGTGAGCGCCTTCAAGGACACCTATGGCGGCGCGCTCGGCAAGGTCGCGGTTGAGGCGATGCAGCTGAAACCCGATGTGCCGTCGGACAGTGTGGTGATCTTTTCGCATCCCATTGGCGGGGGTTCATGGCTGCCGTTGGTGACGATGCTCGCCAAAATGGGCGTCCACACGATCTATGCCAATACCCGCTATCGCGGCAACGATACGGCGCTGATCATGGAACGTGCGGTGATGGATTTTGGCGCGGTGATCCGCCACGCCAAGGAACGGCTCGGCTACAAGAAGGTCTATCTCGGCGGCTGGTCTGGTGGCGGCGCGCAAAGCCTGTTCTATCAGGCCGAAGCGCAGGATCCGCGTGTTACCCATACCCCGGCGGGCGATCCCTATGACTTGACTGCGGCAAAGTTCGAGCCGGCCGACGGCGTGTTGCTGCTCGCCGCGCACCTGTCGCGCAACCTGACGCTGACCGAATGGATGGACGCCTCGATCGAGGATGAAAGCCGCCCGTTTGAGCGCAATCCGAAATGGAATCTCTACGCCGCCGAAGGACCAAAGCCGCCCTACTCGGCCGATTTCGTCGCCGAATACCGCGCGCGTCAGATCGCCCGCAATCGCCGGATCACGGCCTGGGTCAAGGACGAGCTGGCCGCGCTCAAGGCGCAGGGGCTGGAAAATCACGAGCGCTGCTTCACCGTTCAGGGCACCATGGCCGATCCGCGCTGGCTCGATCCGCTGATTGATCCCAATGAACGCCAGCCCAACCACTGTATGCTGGGTGATCCGTTCGTGGTGAACGATGGCCCGGTCGGGCTCGCCCGGTTCACAACCTTGCGTTCGTGGCTGTCGCAGTGGTCCTATGATGACAGCAATGGCGATGGCCTGAAATGCGCAGGTCGGATATCCGGGCCGATGCTGGTGATTGAAAACGGCGCTGACGATGCCTGCACCCCCAGCCACGCGGCGCGGCTAATGGCGGCGGCAAACAAGTGCCAGATCGATCACCACCTGATTGCCGGGGCCAACCATTACTACTTCGGCCAGACGCCCTTGGCGCAGCAGGCGGCGGAACTGGTGAAGGGCTGGATTGACCGTCAGCCATGACCCGCACAATCGAATTCGTCGAAGTCGGCCCGCGTGATGGGTTGCAGAACGAGGCGCTGCTGGTCTCGACCGCCGACAAGGTCGAACTGATCCGCCGGGCGATTGCGGCGGGTGTGCGGCGGATCGAGGTGGCGAGCTTTGTAAACCCCAGCAAGGTCCCGCAAATGGCCGATGCCGAGGCCGTGGTCGCGGCGCTGGGCAAGCCTGCGGGCGTGACCCGGATCGGACTGGTGCTCAACCAGCGCGGGGCCGAGCGGGCATTGGCTTCGGGGGTCGATCAACTGGGCGCGGTCGCAGTGGCCAGCGACGAGTTCGGGGTTCGCAATCAAGGCCAGAACAGCGCTGAATCGGTAGCGGAGGCGGCGCGGATCATTGCGCTGGCCAAGGAGGCTGGGGTCAGCGCACAAGTGACAATTGCGGCGGCATTCGGCTGCCCGTTCAGCGGCGCGGTCGATCCGGCACACGTGGTCCGCATGGCAAAGGCCTTGGCTCAAGCTGGCCCTGCCGAAATTGCGCTAGCTGATACCATTGGCGTGGCGGTTCCGGCCGAGGTCACCGCGCTGGTCACAGCCGTGCGTGCGGCCATCGCGCCGCTGCCGGTGCGGGTCCATTTTCACAACACGCGCGGCACCGGGATTGCCAATGTCTGGGCAGCGGTTGAGGCTGGGGCGCGTGTGGTCGATGGTTCGATCGGAGGGCTGGGCGGCTGCCCCTTCGCGCCGGGCGCGGCGGGCAATGTCGCGAGCGAAGATGTCGCTTACATGCTCGCTCGCTCAGGGATTGCAACCGGGCTGAATCTTGCGCAACTGGTCGAATGTGCCCGCTGGCTCGGCGGAGTGATGGGCAAGGACATGGCATCGATGCTTTCAAAGGCTGGTGCGTCATGAGCGGCGCTCTCGATGGGATCAGGGTGGTCGAACTCGGCCAGCTGATCGCCGGGCCGTTCTGCGGACAATTGCTCGGCGATATGGGCGCCGATGTGATCAAGATCGAACCGCCCGGCGCTGGCGATCCGATGCGCAATTGGGGCAACGGCGAGCACAAGGTCTGGTGGGAAGTGATCGGCCGCAACAAACGTTCGGTCACCGCCAACCTGCGCGTTCCGGGCGGGCAGGATCTGGCCCGCCGGCTGCTCGCCGATGCCGATATCATGATCGAGAATTTCAAGCCCGGAACGGTCGAGAAATGGGGCCTCGGCCCGGCCGATCTCCACGCAATCAACCCGCGGCTGATTATCGTCCGCATGTCGGGCTATGGCCAGACCGGTCCCTATGCCAGCCGCGCCGGGTTCGGCGGGATTGGTGAGGCGATGGGCGGTTGGCGCGCGATTGTTGGCGAACCGGATCGCCCGCCCAGCCGAATGGGCGTTTCGATCGGCGATACCTTGGCCGCGACTTATGGCTGCATGGGCGCGCTCGCGGCGCTCCACGCCCGTACTGCCAGCGGCAAGGGTCAGGTGGTCGATTCCGCGCTTTACGAAGCGGTGCTGCAAGTGATGGAAAGCGTGGTGCCGGAATATGACCTGATGGGGCTGATCCGTCCGCGCTCTGGCTCGGTCCTGCCGGGAATCGCGCCCAGCAATGTCTATTCGTGCAAAGACGGCGAATATATGATCGGCGGCAATGGCGATGCGATCTTTGCGCGGCTGGCTGAAGCGATGAGGCAGCCGGAGCTGGCGCAGGACCCACGCTTTGCCACCCATGTGGCGCGGGGTGAGCGTCAGGCCGAGCTGGACGATCTGATCAATCGCTGGACCCGCACCCTGACTATCGAACACCTTGAAGCGCTGATGATTGAACATTCGGTCCCGGCCGGGCGGGTCTATACCGGCAAGGAAATGCTGGCCGATCCGCACTTTGCCGCGCGCGGTGCTCTGTCAGAGGTTGAGCATCCGCTCCACGGCCGCTTGAAGATGCAGGCCCCGATGCCCAAGTTGTCGGATACGCCCTCTACCATCCGCCGCCGCGCTCCGCTGTATCCGGGCGAACACAATGCCGAGGTCTATGGCGCAATTCTGGGGCTGAGCAGTAACGATCTGGCCGGCTTGGCCGAACAGGGTGTGCTATGAGCCACCATAAGGAGAACGCCGATGGATTGGCATGACGTGATGCAGCTGGCCTCTGGCACAGCCAACCCGCCCCCGCGCCGGGTTGAAAAGTCCGAAGAGGAATGGCGCGCGCTGCTCAGCCCGGATCAGTATCAGGTAACCCGGCTGTCCGGGACCGAGCGGGCCTTTTCCAGCGGGATGTGCAGTCTGTTCCAGCCGGGCCGCTATGCCTGTGCCTGTTGCGGGACCGAACTGTTCGACAGCGCCAGCAAGTTTGAAAGCGGCACCGGCTGGCCCAGCTTTGGTGCGCCGGTCGAAGACGGTGTGGTCGGGTACCATGGCGATAACAGCCACGGGATGATCCGGGTTGAGGCGACCTGCAACGTCTGCGACGCACACCTGGGCCATGTCTTCCCCGATGGCCCGGCGCCAACCGGGCTGCGCTATTGCATCAATGCGCTGTCACTGGAGAAGCTGGCTGACTGATGCTGAACTTCGATCACAGCCTGACCCGCGAACTGGACGGTTTCTTCACCCCGACCCAGGCCGCCGCTGCGCCTGCGCCGCGGATGGTGGTGTGGAATACGGCGCTGGCCGATTCGTTGGGGCTGCCTGACGCTGGTCAGGAACAATGGGCCCGCTGGCTGTCCGGTGCGGAGGCCGTTCCCGGATCGCAGCCGGTCGCACTGGCCTATGCCGGGCACCAGTTCGGCCATTTCAACCGGCAGATGGGCGATGGTCGGGCGCTGCTGTTGGGCGAGCTGATCACGCCGGGTGGTGCGCGGTTCGATCTGCAATTCAAGGGTTCTGGCCCGACCCCCTATTCGCGTAATGGTGACGGCAAGAGCACGCTGAGCGCGGCGCTGCGCGAATATCTGATGTCAGAGGCGATGGCCGCGCTCGGCGTGCCCAGCACCCGTAGTCTGGCCGTTGTCGCAACCGGCGAAGGGGTCTGGCGCGAAGAGCCGCACCCGGCCGCGGTGCTGAGCCGGATTGCCGCCAGCCACTTGCGGGTCGGCACTTTCGAATGGGCCGCCGCGCACCATGGCCGCGCGGCGGTGGAACGGCTGGTGGACTATGCCCTGCAACGCCATTTCCCCGAGAAGCTGAATGCCCGCAACCGCCCGCTGGCGCTGCTGGAGGCGGTCTGCGAAGCACAGGCCGCGCTGGTCGCCAAATGGATGAACCTGGGCTTTGTTCACGGGGTGATGAACACCGATAACGTCACAATTTCGGGCGAGACGATCGACTATGGCCCCTGCGCCTTCCTCGATGGCTATTCGGCCGCCCAGGTGTTCAGCTCGATCGACAAGGGCGGGCGCTATGCCTTTGGCCAGCAGCCGCTGGTTTGCCGCTGGAACCTTTACAAGCTCGCCTCGGCGCTGATCGAGGTCATTGTCGCGGTGGACGAGGCCGATAACGAGGCGGCACGGTTGCTGCTCGATGGGTTTGGCGCGCGTTATGAAGCGCACTGGACCGAAGGATTGCGGGCCAAGCTGGGGCTGACCACCGTGCAAGACGACGATCTGGCGCTGGGGCAGGCGCTGTTTGCGGCGCTGGAGGGGCAACAGGCTGATTTTTCCCGGCTGTTCCGCGCGCTCGCCACCTCGCTGGGCGAAGGCTATGATGCGGTTGGGGCCGAATTGACCGATCCTGCCGCGCTCAAGGTCTGGTGGACACTCTGGCAAGCCCGGCTGGCCCGCGAGCCGCTGGACCCGGCGGATCGCGCCGCGCGGATGGATGCGGTCAATCCGCTTTACGTTCCCCGCAATCACCTGACCGATGCGGCGCTGCGGGCGGCTGAGGCGGGGGATATGGCGCTGTTTGACGCGTTGCTGGAGCTGGTCTCAGCGCCGTTCACGCCGCGCGCCGGGATGGAGGCCTATAGTTACGGCGCGCCCAGCGGCACGCCCGGCCATGTGACCTATTGCGGCACCTAACTCCGCTCCTCGGCCGCCCCAGTGGTTCAGGAAGACGGTACGATTGCCCTTGTCCCAGGCCTTTGGCATAGCTTGGCAATGGACGAACCGATCGACGACGACGATTTCAATCCCGAACCGCCTGCACGGACCAAGCTGGGGGTGATGGTGTTTGTCGTGCTGCTGCACATCGTGGTGCTGCTGGGGCTGGTTCGGGCCTTCGCGCCCGACTTTACCGCCAAGGCAGTCGAAAAAGTGCTCTCGACCTTCACCGTCACCATAACTGCCCCGCCGCCGCCGCCCCCTCCGGCCGAGCAGCCCAAGGCCGCGGGCGCTGCGGGCGAGGCGGGGAAGAAGGCGGTTCCCAAGGAAACCAAGGCTCCGCCACCAAAGATCCCGATTGCCAAAACCCCGGCGCCCAAAGCGAGCTCGACCGGATCTGCGGTGACGTCAGGCGCGGTCAATCAGGGCAATGGCACCGGAGCAGGCGGAACCGGCGATGGCACCGGCGCAGGCGGGCAGGGCAATGGCCAGGGCGGCGGCAAACCGACCAAAGCCGCGCACATTTCGGGCCAGATCAACAATGCCCGCGACTTTCCCGTGCCCGAAGGCGGGCGTGAGACGCGGGTCGGCAAGTCGGTGATTTTGGCGCTGACGGTGGCCTCGTCGGGCCGCGCAACCAATTGCCGGGTCTACAAATCGAGTGGTTTTCCGGCCACCGATGCCACCGCCTGCGTGCTGGCGATGCAGCGGCTGAAGTTCAAACCAGCCACCAACGGCGCGGGTGAACCGATCACCTCAACATTTTACTGGCAGCAGAAGTTCTTTTTTTGATTGACCCTAAGGCTGCTGGGTCACCCGGATCATAGATGTATCATACCCCAGCGCCGCCGTCCGCGCGATCAAGGCGTCCACTTTGGCCTTGCCCGGCGCGGCATCGCGGCTGAGAATCCACAGATAGCGGCCTGATGGTTCACCGACGATCGCCCAGCTGTAGTCATCGGCCCGGTCCAGCACCCAGTAATCGCCGTAGAACGGGCCGAAGAAGCTGACCTTCAGTTTGGCATTGGTGACGGTGTCGACGATCTTGGCCTTGCCGTTGGCATCGCTGATTTTGCCATCGGGCTTGCGGCAGCGGTTAAGGACCGAAATCATGCCGTCATCGCGCAAGGCATAGTCGGCAGTTACGCCTTCGCAGTCCTTCTGAAAGCCCTGTTCATAGCGGGCCAGTTCGTACCAGCGGCCCAGATAGCGGCTCAGCTCCACCGATTTGGCCGGTTGCGGCACTGCAGTGTTGCCAACCGGGTGTTTCGAAAACACTGCGGCGCAGCCCGACAGGGCCAGCGCGGCAAGGGTAACGGCGGGGAGCAGGAACTTGCGGTTCATGAGACTGCCTTTGGCTGATTTTGGATGAACATAGGATTGCGTGCGACTTCCCACTTGCAACGCGCGGGTCTAACAGATGTTCCATGATAGCCCAGACCATCCAGCTCGCGCTCGCCCCGGTTTTCGTACTGGTGGCGATTGGCAATATCCTCAACCTGCTGTCGAGCCGGCTCGGCCGGGTGGTCGATCGCAGTCGCCATTTGCAGGAACGCCATATGTCGACCGAAGGCCAAGATCATAACGAAGTAGTTGCCGAAATCCGGATGATTGATGGGCGGATCAAGCTGATCACCCGCGCGGTCCGGCTGATGGTGATCAGCGGGCTGTTCATCGGCACCACTGTCGCGGTGCTGTTTCTGGAGGAACTGGTGCAGCTCAGTCTGCAGCGGGTGGCGGCAGGCACGTTCATGACCGCGATTGGCCTGCTGATGTGGGCGCTGATCCTGTTCCTGCGCGAAACCCAGATCGCGGCGCAGCAGCTGCGGATCCCGCGGATGTATCTGGAGATTTAGGGCGCTGCGGGGTTATCTGAAGCAGTATCTTAAAACCCCGCTCAGCCTGAGCTTGTCGAAGGCCCATCGTGACCCGGCTAACGTTACGTAACAGGCTGGTGGTTGGCCTGCGGCCCCTGCGGAACGACAGGCTCAGCATGAGCGGGCTTGGTTCGGACTTTCTATCTGGAGGTTTAGCGCAGCAGCTTCTGGGTCTTTTCCTCAACCGCTCCGCGCACCAGCGGTTCGAAGAATGAAAGGGCTGCCGGCAGGTCGATTTCGAACACCACGGCATCGTCGGTCACATCGACATGGGCATTGACGGTCTGGCCCATCGCCGAAACCTGCATCGCCATCCGGTCTTCCAATGGCCAGTTGATCGCAACATTGGCCTTGCCGCCGGGAAACAGTCCGGCCATTTCGCCGCTGCGTTCGCGCAGGCGCCGCTTGACCTCGTCTTTGCCCAGCTTGTGCGGGATCGGGACGCGCATCAGGCTTTCTTGCCTTCGTCCAAAGCTTCACCGTATTTGTAGTCGAGGTAGCGGGTGGTGATCGCCAGATTGTCGATCGCGCCCATTGCGAGCTGACGGGTGATCGAATCGATCTCGTCGCTGATGGTCCGCAGGCCGCCGATGAATTGCGCGTTGGGATTGGTCCCGGCGCGGTCTTCATAACGCAGGTTTTCAGGGATCTTGCGGTAGCCGTCGATCACATTGGGCAGGTGTTCGCCCACCAGCTTGCGCACTTCTGCAGCCTTCGGATGGGCCTGATCGACATCAACCAGCTGCGCGGCCAGACCATCCAGCTGGACACTGATCTGATCGACCAATTGTACCGCTGGCGGCGGGAGCGCGCGGCGTTGGGTTTCCAGCCACAGCTCGGTCCGGCCGACAAGCGCGCGGGCATCGGTCCCGGTCGGATCAAGGTCGGCCCGGGTCGGCATCTTAAAGCGCGGGTACTTGCCCAGCAGGAACAGGGCGGCAGCGCTCAGCCCCAAGCCCAGCACCATCCCGGCAAAGCCGATTCCGCCGATGATCGTGCCGATGATCACTGTGCCAAACCAGATCGCCGCACCTGCCAGCGCAATGTTGCGGACCTTGCGCCAGAAATGCCCTGCACGGATCTTGGCCGCGCCCAGACCGATCGAACGCCGCCGGCCGCCGGCACGCTGATCGACCAGCACGCGCCGCGCAGCTCCGATAATCTGGTCTGATTGCTGCGCTGGACCGGACAACAGCTTAACCCTCCAGGCTCAGCAAGCTGGGCGCGTCGCTGGCGACCTGGGCCTGATTGGCGCCTTCGGCCCGGGCGATATAGCCTTTGGACTTTTCCACCTCGGATGACAGCGTGGTGACGGTCTGCTTCATGCTCTCGAGCGCTTTGACCTTGAAGGTGTCGATATTGTCCATCGTGTCATAGATGTTCTGGAACGCGCGTTGCAGCGTTTCGATCGGGATCGTGCTGCTGGCGGCCATTTCGTGGATCTTGCCGGTCTGTTCGCGCAGCAGGGTGCCAGTCGAATCGATCAGCCCTGCTGTGGTCGAATTGAGCGCGGTGACCTGTTCCAGCACCAGCCGCTGGTTGGCCATCGCCTGCGATACTGTCACCGCAGTGCGCAGCGCGGCGACCGTGGTGGTGCTGGCCCGGTCCACCCCTTTGACCAGTTCAACGTTGTTCTTTTTGACCAGATCGAGCGCGAGATAGCCCTGCACCGAGACCGCCATCTGGGTGAGCAGGTCCTGGGTCCGCTGGCGGACATAGAACAATGCGCTCTCGCGGATCGCCTTGGCCTTGGCCGGGTCGGTCGCGTCGAGATCGGCGGCTTTTTCCTCCAGCTTGGCATCAAGCGTGCGCGAAATGTGGATCATCTGCTCGAGCTGGCCCATCGCCTCCCACAGCTTCTGCCGCTCAACATCAATCGCGGCGTTATCCATCAGCAGCTCGTCCTTGCCCGAGCCGAGATGGCCCAGCACCGCCTGAATATGGCCCTGCGCGCTCTCATAGCTCTGGAAATAGCGCTTCATCGAATTGCCGAACGGGATGATCCCGAAGATCTTGCGGCCCTTGGAAAGCTTGCCCTGTTTGCCCGGATCGAGCGTTTCGACCGTGCGGCGCAGCTCCGCCAGGTTGGCACCGACGCCCGAATCCTTGTCCATCGCCCGGATCGGCCGGTCGAGAAAACGGTTCGACATCCCCGATGCGGCCATGATTTCCTTGCGGCCCATATTGGTGATCTGATCGACCTTTTTGCCAAATTCAGGGGAGTTCGCGTCCGACGCCACCAGATCGGCGATGAACGCATCGACCTTGGTTTCCAGCTTGGACTTGTCGTCAGGCGAAACCGGAACCAGCCCGATTGCCGATTCGGGCAGCACCACCGGCACCGGATCGGGCGCGGTCAGGGTAATCGTCGGGGTTTGGGTGGCAGTGGCGGTCGGCGGAGTAGCCATGTCGTATCCTCACAAAGCGTCGTTCGGCCAATGTGGGATCACTGTTCGAACTATGCAAGCTGTGTTATCAAGATAAGACAGGGACGGCAAGGGTGGACGGTTTAGCCGAGCAGCCGCCGCAACAATCCCTTGCGCTGTGTCGGCGGGCTTTGGCCCGAAATCTGAAACAGATAGTTGGCCAGCACCGCGGCCTGGCTGGGGGTCATTACGAAATGGTGATCGTCGATCTCGGCCGGATTGTCGCGGCGGGTCGATTTGACGCATTGCAGCGTTAGATCCAGCTTCTTGCCGATCCCATGATGGGCCCAGCCGACCAGAACGCCAAAACTCTCGTGATTTTCTGCAGCACCGTTCATTGTGCTCTCCCCCCGCCAACATAAATCCGACGCGACCCATTTCGCGCAGGATATGCCGATGTGGCGCGAATGCAACGGGACGGAGAGTCCCGATAGGGGATTGTCGGTCGCGCCTGACACATCGCCGTCATCCCGCCGTCCCCAAACTGACCTCTCACCGCCGCGATATCGTCAAGTCCCGGCCCTAGCGGCGATGGAGCGGGCCGGGAACTTCGCGGCGTTCCTCGGCCGGGATTTTGACGAAGCGCTGACCTATGCCGCGCTGCGCAAGGCGGAAAGTCTGGGGCTACCGGTTGGTTCATCCGAATGGCTGGAGGACATGGTGCGACAGACCGGGCAAAAGCTGTTACCCGCCAAGCGAGCGCCAAAGGCCAAGGCTAATTCGGGGATAACGCACCTGTCACCGTAATTTCCGTAATTTCTGATTTGTGGGAGGGATTGGGGTTAAGTAAAGTGTCGCCGTGATTTCCGTAATTCGGCAATTTCCACCGCAATTCCCACACCATCACCGTAATTCTAGTCATCCAATTCCACAACTATGCACGGTGTGGCGTTATCATGGGCGTCTATCCCCTTGGCATACGTGGATCGGTAGTTCAATAGGTGGTATGGCCTTTGGCCATGACTCTCACAGTTACCGCCTTTGACTCTCGCATCGGATTACGACTAGCCTTTCGTAAATCCGGTGGAGGTTTGTATGGCGAAGGCGATAACGGTTCGGTTTTATACGGTTGGGAAGGTTTCACCCCAAGGGGCCAGTTTACGGACGACGTTGCAGGCTATATTTGGGTTGGGCGCGCCTTCAGTGCGACAGCGCCAGTTGACAGGCGGTTTCGTATGCCGACTGGAGAGGCTGGTCCTAGCGCCCGGATATTTGTCAGGCGAAATGATGCGCGTCCGGGACACTGATTTGCCATGCGAGGTTCATCCTGACGGAACTAGGATCCTTGGTGTCGATGTTCCGATCGGTGACGGCGTTGCATTTTGCTTTCGCGAGGCGGACCATACCTTGGCTATGCACTATGACGCGCGGGTCGTCTCGCCGGGACGCTTCATTGATTACCTCACGCAGTTGCACCATGCGGGCCAATTCACGCTGGAACCAGTTTTAGATGCGGCGGCGCTTGCCCGTTTCCAAGAGCAGCCGCTTCGCAAGTTGAAGGTGAAGCTCGCACGGCCTCAAAACCTCGATGCGTTGGACGATGAGGCGTCCGCTGCCGGGCTGGCCATCCAGTCCCTTGGGGAAGCATATGAGGCACCAGTGGTGACCGTGGAATTGAGTATGGGCCACAACAAAGGGCAGTTGGGCGGCGGCGCAAAGGCGATGGTGCAGCGGTTTCTAGCAATGGCAGGTCACGGCCAGGACGTTCGTGCCATTTCAGTAACGCCTGATGCAGGCGAGGGTTTGCAAAACGAGGATATAAATCTCCTCGACAGCCTCCTTTCCGAAAAAGGCGAAATCGCTCCCGCCAGCGATGCGCCTGACGATGTTTATGCAGCCACATCTACCTTCGTGCGACAAAGGCTTGACAATCATGGATGATAACCCCCGCCGCAAGAGTTTAGGCTTGTTGATCGAGCAGTTTGCCCCGCTTGTAATTTCAGCGGGCTGTGCGCTCGCGATCTACATTATGGCCCCCTCTATCATCGCGAAATTCGAGCCTTCGGACGGGTGGAAGGTGTCGAACCTTTACGGTGCAGTGTTCAATTGGTCCGCTATCCAAACTGGTTTTGCATTTGGCGTATATGGCTTTGTAGTCGGGAAAAATGACGGTTTTGTGCAGGAAATCCGAGACAAATTGGCGATGCGTCGATTCTTAGGTTATGTTCGCAGGGCGAACATCGGAGGCTTTGTTCTGACAATTGCTTCATTGCCCTTAGCCATCGTCAACCCTGCGATTTCCAACCCAAGTTCACCGTTGTTTTTCTTCATATTGGGCTGGTTCTCCCTATTCCTTTGGACCTTTTTGGCGTTCCTAAGGGTTGCGTATGGGTTCGGCCACCTGTCGAGCGTCCGCGACCAACCTGAATTTTATGGGGCCTGATATGAAAACGCTCCGGCAAGCCCGCGAAGCTGGCAAACTGGACCAGTTTGCCAAGGATCACGAAGCCGACGCCCCCGGCGACGAAGCCGCATTCGAATTACCGAATTACGAATTACGGTGACAGGTGCGTTATCCCCGAAATTGACCTACGCCTTGTAGCCTGGTCGCATCGCGTCATCAATTACGGTGCCACTTTACAAAATACACTTAACTCAACGCCAATTTTCCTACACCCCACCGATCTGCAACACTGTCTCAGCGCCGCTCTTTGCCATTGTAGCTTATCGCTTTGCCGCATAGCGGCGCACCCGCGGAACCTCACAGAAGGTGACATAAGGTAACAGCCGGGGCCCGCTTTGTGTGGAACTTTGTTACCTTAGGGTTGCGGCAACAACCGCGGTTCAAGCCGCCAGCTTGAACGGCTCGATCTCTCCGGCCAGATACTGCTTTTTGGCCTTGGCCCGGCTCAGTTTGCCGCTGCTGGTGCGCGGCAGGGTGCGCGGCGGAACCAGTTCGACGATTGCCGGGTGGCCGAGAATCGAGCGGACCTTGTCGCGGATCGTATCGTGCAGCTTCTGGCGCTCTTCGGGATCGGAGACCCGGCAGTGGACCAGTACCGCGACCGATTCCTCGCCGGTTTCGGTTTCGATACTGAAGGCCGCGATATCGCCGTGGTTGAAGCCGGGCAGTTGTTCGACTGCCCATTCGATATCCTGCGGCCAATGGTTCTTGCCGTTGATGATGATCATGTCCTTGGCCCGGCCAACGATGAACAGGTAACCATCGACCTGATAGCCCATATCGCCGGTGTCGAGCCAGCCATTGACCATGCAGGCCTTGGTCGCCTCATCGTCGCGGAAATAGCCTTGCATTACGCTCGGCCCCTTGCACCAGACCTTGCCGATGTGGTGATCGGTCAGCACTTCATCGTGGGCGCCGCGCACTTCGATGGTCATATCCTTGACCGCTTTGCCGCAGTTGACGATCGCGCGGTAGCGGGCCGGGCGGGATAGGTCGCGCGGGGCGCCGGACAGGCGTTCTTCCTCAACCAGCTCAACCCGGATCCCTTCGCCCGGCGGCATGATCGTGACGGCCAAAGTGGCTTCGGCGAGGCCATAACTCGGCAGGAAGGCGCTAGCCTTGAACCCGGCGGGGGCAAAGGCGTTGACGAAGCCCTGCATCACGTCGGGCCGGATCATATCGGCGCCATTGCCAGCGATCCGCCAGCGCGACAGGTCAAACCGTTCGGCGACATTGCTCTGGCTGGAAATGCGCCGCGCGCAAATGTCATAACCGAAGGTCGGCGAATAGCTGAGCGTATTGCCGGGATTGCGGCTGATCATATCGAGCCAGGCCAGCGGGCGCCGCGCGAAATCCTCGGTCTTGATATAGTCGGCCGAACACTGGTTGGCGATTGGCGAGAGGAAGCAGCCGACCAGCCCCATGTCATGATACCATGGTAGCCACGATACGCAGCGGTCAGTGGCTTCCAGCAGCATCCCTTCGCCGTGGCCGGCAAGGTTGTTGAGCAGCGAGCTGTGGGTGACCGCAACGCCGTGCGGGAAGCGGGTCGATCCGCTGGAATATTGCAGATAACAGATATCATCGCCGCTGGCCGCAGGCAGATCGAGCGCGGGGGCTTCGGTGGCGGCGAAGTCTTCCCAGGTGATCCCCTCACAGCCCTGCCGGGCCGCCGCAGCGCCGGTCATTTCGGCGATCTCGGCCGGGTAGAACAGCGTTTTGGGATCGCTGGAGGCCAATTGGACCGCCAGTTGGTCGATATAGGCTTCCTTGCCGCCAAAGCTGGTCGGCAGTGGCAGCGGCACGGGCCAGGCCCCGGCATAGATGCAGCCGCAGAACAGCGCGGCAAATTCCGGCCCGGTTTCGGCAATCAGGGCGATCCGGTCACCCTTGGTGATCCCGTGAGCCAGCAGCCGCCGGGCCATCGCCAGCGAATCCTCGCGCAGTTCGCTGAACGGATAGACCCGCTTCAAGGTGCCACGCGGATCGTGGAAATTGAGCCCGCGTTTGCCCTGTGCGGCATAGTCCAGCGCCGCACCAAATGTGGCGAAAGTGGACAAGCGGCGCGGCAGATCGTCGTGGTTTGGCGTCGGCACCAGGCCGATAGCGGCGTTCTGCTCCAGCGTGGAAGCGTCGGTCATGCGCGAAAACCCGTTCTTAATCATGGCGATGGGCCGATCTTCCGGCTTCACCGCGGTGCAAATATCAACCACTGGGCGCAGGGCCCAGCAATCACAGGCTTTCCCATTCGCGGCACAGTGTGGCACGATTATGGCCAATGAACCGCCGCGACCGCCCCAAACGTATCCCTCAACCGCCCAAACCGCTGGGTGCAGCCCGGCTGGACGAGCTGGCACTGGCCTATGTCGCGCGCTTTGCAACGAGCGCGGCCAAGCTGGAGGATTACCTGCGGCGAAAATTGCGCGAGCGGGGCTGGGAGGGGGAGGGCGATCCGCCGGTTACCGCGATTGCCGCAAAGTTCGTCGCCAATGGCTTCATCGACGATGCCGCCTATGCCCGCGCCAAAAGCGGCAGCCTGCTGCGGCGCGGCTATGGTCAGCGGCGGATCGGCCAGGCGCTCCACGCGGCCGGGATCGCCGAGGACGTGCGCGAGGAGGTTCGCGCCGGTGAGGGCGAACAGCGCCGCGCCGCGCTCGCCATGGCCCGCAAACGCCGGTTTGGGCCATTCGGCGCGGGTGCGGCCGATCGGCAAGTCCGCGAAAAGCAGATCGCTGCGCTGCTGCGCGCCGGGCACAGGCTGGACAGCGCCCGCGAATTGGTCAATTCCCCCAGTGAACAGGCTGCGCTCGAGTGGGCGGGGCAAGCGGATGAGGACGAATGATGCGCCGGTTTTTGATCTCAGCACTGGCCATCGCGCTGGCCGCCTGCTCGCCCAATTCGGGCGAGGCCGGGGCGCAATCGACGCAAAGTTCGCCATCGGTGCACCCAGTGTCAGGTTTGCCGGTGATCCCGCTGAAGGTGATCCATGCCGGCAAGACCTTCGCCTTCCGGGCCGAACTCGCCCGCACCCCGCAGGAGCAAGCCAAAGGCCTGATGTTCCGCACCGAGCTCGGCCCCGATGAAGGGATGATCTTCCCCTTCGATCCTCCGCGCGGCGCCAGCTTCTGGATGCGCAACACCGTGATCCCGCTCGATCTGATTTTCGTCGGCGTCGATGGCCGGATCAGCAACATCGCAGCGGGCGCGATCCCCTATGACGAAAGCCCGCTCAACTCGGTCGGCCTCGCCAAAGCCGTGCTGGAAATTCCCGGCGGCCGTGCGGCGGAACTGGGGATTGTCGCAGGGGACCGGGTAGAGTGGTGAGCGGGTAATCCGGAATGCAGGTTCACCGCATCCCGGATTGGAACGTCGCGCCGCTACTTGCTTAGAAGGTTCTTTTCCCAGAACATCAGCTCCACCCAGAACTGGTAGTCGGCGTTCTCTTTCTTTGCGAACCCGTGGCCTTCGTTCAGGCCGACCAGGTGCCAAGCGCTGCGGCCTTTGGCGCGGACAGCGGCGACGGCCTGATCGGCTTCGCTTTTGGGGACGCGCGGATCGTTGGCGCCGGTGACGACCAGCAGCGGGATCGACAGCTGGTCGATCTTGGTCAGGGGTGAGATTTCGAGCAGCTTGGCGCGCTGTTTGGGATCACGCTCATCACCATATTCGACCCGGCGCAGATCCCGGCGATAGCTTTGGGTGTTTTCAAGGAACGTAACGAAGTTGCTGATCGCCACGATGCAATCCGCCGCCTTGAACCGGCCGCCATATTTGATCGCGGTGGCATAGCACATATAGCCGCCGTAGGAGCCGCCCTGAACCGCGATGCGGTCCTTGTCGATCCCGGCATCGCCTTCCAGCCGGTCGAGGAAAGCGCCGATATCCTTGACTGAGTTTTCGCGCAGGAACGGGCCGTTATCCAGACTGACGAAGCGCTTGCCGAACCCGGTCGAGCCGCGGACGTTGGGATAGAACACCGCGACGCCGAGTTCGTTGAGTAGGTAGTTGGTGCGGCCGCGGAAGCCGGGGGTGGACTGGCCTTCGGGTCCGCCGTGGATATTGACGATCAGCGGGCGCCTGCCGGGGAATTTCGCGGGATCGGGGCGGTAGAGGAAGCCGCTGACCAGTTCGCCGTCAAAGCTCTTCACTTCGACGAATTCAGGTTCGATATTGACCGCGGGGTCAAGCCCGCCGGTTTCGCTGAAGGTCCAGCGGGTCACTGCCAGCGTGGTGGGATCAACCGAATAAGCGTCGGCCGGAACCTTGGCGCTCGATACGGTCAGGCCAATCGTGCCCCAAGGCGCGATGTCGACCCCGCCGATGGTGCCTTTGGGCAAGCCGGTGACTTCGCGGACTGCGCCGGTTTTGGGATCGAGCAGCTTAAGCTTGTTTACCCCGGCTTCGTTGATCGTATAGGCGATGAAGCTGCCATCATCGGCAACATCAAACCCTTCGACATCCCATTTGGGTTCAGGACTCCGGGCGGTGAACTTGCCGGTCTTGGGATCGAGCGTGCCGAGCCGCTGGAAATCCGCGCCGACATCGCTGGTCACCCACAGCGATCCGTCGGGGGCGAACTTGCCCCCGCCGTAGGAGATCGCCTTCTTGTGATCGCCGATCGGGGTCAGCTTGCTGCTGGCTAAATCGAGCCAGTACAGGTCGGTCTTCTCGATCGAGAGGTAGTTGGCGACCACAACAGTCGCATTACCTGGCGCGAAATCGACCAGCCCCCAGCCGCCGCCCTTGACCTCAGCGACCATCCGGTTGGTCGAGGGATCGCGTGGATCGACAATGTAGATATCGCTGTCGGTGCCGTTGCGGCGGGTCGAGGTGTAGGACAGCCACTTGCCGTCGGCGCTGAAAGTGCCGAGCTGGTTGCGGCTCTTGCCGTCGGTGAACAGGGTCAGCCGCCCGTCCTTGAGCGTGTAGAGCTGCCAGAACTCGTCGCCGCCCTTGTCCTTGCTGACCACCAGGGTC
>JANMOU010000041.1:0-53717 GCA_031369495.1 Novosphingobium sp.
TGGTGCCCAGAAGAGGACTCGAACCTCCACGCCCTTGCGAGCGCCAGCACCTGAAGCTGGTGCGTCTACCAATTCCGCCATCTGGGCACGGTGCACCGCGCCAAAGCGCTACGGTGCGGGGTAGGAGGGCGCCACTAGCCGGGGCTTGGGGGGGTGTCAACGGGTGTTTGCGGCGGGGGTCGCGAATGCAGCATTGCGCCGGATTGCCGGCCCGGCTGCATGCCGCTTTGCAGCGGATTTTGGCCGGACCGGTTTGCTGGTGGTAAAGCGGCCTGCGCCGCTCTAAGCGGGGCAGCATAGTACAGGCAGCTCAGGCAGATCGATGGCCCGCAAACACTCCAAACGTGATCCTTATGGCGACCTGCAGCGCGACGAGGAGGAGGCGCCGGCGGAGGCGCCCGCCTGCTGGCTCTGCAGTCGGCCAACCGGCACAATCATCGTCTGGCACCACCCCGTCCCCAAGAGCCGGGGCGGGCGCGATGTCGTGCCGATGCACCCGGTTTGCCAGCAGACGCTGATCGCCAATTTCACCAATTCCGAACTGCAGCGCTATGGGATGGACGTGGAAGGCCTGCTGGCGAACCCGGCGGTCCGCAAATTCGTCGATTGGGTGGCGAACAAGGACCCCGATTTCACCGCACCGCAGGCCAAAAAGCAGCGCTGAGAGGGACAACAATGATCGGATCATTTTCAGAGCAAGCGGCGCAAGACCACTTTGCCCATTGCGTGCAGGTGTTCGGCGGCATCCCGGCAACATCGCGGCGCCTGGGGATCGACGAACGGGCGATCCGGCGGTTCATCAACGGCGAGCGCCCGGTTAGTGCCGGGCTGCTGGACGACACCGCGAAAGCGCTCGGCCTGCTCATCACTGAGGCAGCAGCGGCGCAAGGACAGATTGAAGCGGGTCTGGGCGGCTAACGAAGCTGCGCCATTGCGCGCAGGCGGCTTGAAGCCCACCCCTGCGAGATTTCAATTCCGGTTGAGCCCGAATTCGCGAGTGTGAAGGCGCTGCTTCCAGCTATCCTCCAGCGCGACCACTTAGCCTGCTGGCAGATCGGGTGAGGTTAGCTGGAGGATCGAGAAGCGCAGGTTGGCCGGATCGCTGGCGCGCAGCTCGCGGTTGCCGCCATGCCCAGTCGTTGCATAGTCACGCCAGCGTCCGAGGATGTTGTCGCTGCCCGCGGCCGAACCGACGCAGCCCGCGCGGCGCTCGGCATCAAAGATGAAATAGACCCCGCGCCATTGGGCGAGGCGCAGCTGCCAGGAGCGCGGCAGCGCTTGCAGCTCAGACCAGTTCAGGATCAGATCGTGCCAATCCGGCATGCTGAGGGCAAACCGGCTCTCCCCGGCGATTGCTTCGACCGCGAACGTGCCGCCCTTGGCCCAGCACCACCAGTTCTGGTGCGGTGTCGGCCAGGCAATGACCAACCGTCCGGTCCAGTTCGCATGGATATTTAGCGCCTCGAGATCGAAGGCCCGGCAATCTGGCATGTTCTGCGAGCGCTCCGACATGCCGTAGGCCTCCAGCTCGCGGTTGCCCGGGAAGGCGCAGTACCCAGCAAAGTCCAGTACCTGCGATGCACCGATCCGGTAGATCCCGGCCAGCGTTGCCTTGCCGGGCTGGTCACCGATGAACGCGGCAATGTGGGCGGCCTTGGTCATCGCCTTCTCGAGACTCTCCCACTGGATCTGCTGGTAGGCCAGCCACAGGTCTGGGCGCTCGGTCACGAGCCAGGGCAAAACGCGCCTGAGCGATTTCTCGACCGGATTATGGCGAACAATCAGCGTAGAAGCAGGATCAAGTCCTTCCATCTCCAGCAGGCTGCGATAGTCGAGCATTTTGATACATCTGCGTCCTTGTCGATGATAAGTGACCTAGAGTGTGGCCGACGAAAATAAAGCGGCATAGCGGATCGATTTCAGCATAGGGGCACTCCCAAAAAGACGCATATCTCTAGCTCTGAAGCCAAAGGCTTCAGGGTGGCACGGCTTATTGTTCTTTTTGATTGCAGGGCGATGATACGTCAGTTTTGGCTGTTAGCAACACCAAAAACAAGTCATGACTTTCTAGTTGTTCAGAGCAGAATTTTTGGACATTTGATCCCGGTACAATGCGTAGAATAGGCAATTCTCATCAAACCAGTGCGGCCGTACCAGTTGCGGATATTTGCCGAACACCGTCGATGCGCGATAATTGGACGATAATATCTATTGATTTACTTATGTATCGCACCGCATCATCCCACCCTAACTTGCTCCCCGCCTGGAGCGTCAGCAAAGCCAGTTGATCGATCGCGCGTTCGGGACTGTCGGCGTGGATGGTGGTGAGTGAGCCGGGGTGGCCGGTATTGACCGCACGCAGGAATGTCATCGCTTCGTCTCCTCTGATCTCACCGAGAATGATCCGGTCGGGCCGCATTCTAAGCGCGGCGATCAGCAAGTCCTCGGCTGTGACGTCGGCCTCGCCCTGGCCGCCGCGCGCTGCGATCAGGCCGACCGCATTCGCGTGGCGCAGTTGCAGTTCGGCAGCATCTTCGATCAGGATCAGGCGTTCGCTTGGCGGAATCTCGCGCAGCAAGGTGTTGAGGAAGGTGGTTTTGCCAGTCGAGGTGCCGCCCGAAATCAAGATGTTGCGGCGTTCGCGAACCGCGCGGCGCAGCGCCTCAATGGGGTCGCCGCTGAGTTCGGCGCGGTCGCTGGAACTACGATCCATTTGCTTGATCGGCGCGCCTGCGATTGCCGGTCGATAGCTTTCCAGATCGAGATCCTGGACCAGGTGACGCCGGATCGCGATCGCCACTTCGCCGCGTGTGGCGGGCGGGAGAACGACCTGCACGCGCGAGCCATCTGGCAGACTGGCGGCCAAGAGCGGGCGTTCGCGGTTGATCCCTTGGGACGACGTGGCGGCGATCTGACGCGCCAGCCGCAGCAGCGTGCTGTGATCGAGCGCTGGGCTCGCGCATCGTTCAATTGCGCCGCCAAGCGTTTCGATCCAGACCTCGCCTGGTTGATTGATGTAGATATCGGTCACATCATCGCGGCCGAGCCAAGGGCCAAGCGGCGCCAGATAGCTATCAAGATAGACGTGAGCCGCAAGCAGGCTCACCGCTCGACCTCGCTGAAGTCAAGATCGCGGGCGACAAAGACGGAAACCGGGGTGCCTTGGGCGACTTTCAGAGTTGGGCGAATTGTCTCAGACGGCGGTGTCGCTACGTTCTGGACACTGCCGGGCAAGCCTAGAATAACGGTCCCCTTGGTTGCTTCATTGGTGGCGTAGCCGATGCCGAGATTCAGCACGGTCTGCATCAGGGCGCTGCCAAAGCGGGCAAAGAAGTGCGAGTTGACCTTGCCCTTCACTCCGGCCCGGCCCAGCGGATCAGCCGAAGGTGAATCCAGCGCGATCACCACGCCATCGGGCCGCATCAGCCGGGTCCACTGGATCATCGCCCGGCTTTGGCCGGATGAGAGATCTGCCTTGTATTCACCGTAAAGCCGGCTGCCGCGCGGGATCAGCACGCGGGTGCCATCGAAGCTGCGAACATCGCGCGAGACGATTGCCCGGGCCGGTCCTGCTCGGGTCGAATCGAGCGCTGTCTCTAGCACCGCTTGAATGACCGCACCTTGCGGAATGGTCAGCGAGGGATTGGCGAAGAAACCGGCCTTAACCCGCGCGTTGTCCTTGCTTTGGCCTTCTGCAGCGACGGGCGGCGGCATCTGAGCTTGGTAAACTGTCGCTGGCCCGCTTGGCGGCGGCGGCAGCGCCGCAGGATAGTATGGCGCCGGGGAAGCCGGTGCATAGCCTTGCGGCTGAAAGCGGCCAGTTGATCGGACTGCCGGAACAACCGCTGGTGGGCTTTGAGGAAAAGCTGGCGGAACGCTTAGTCCCAAAGCCGGGTAAGGCGCCGCAACCAAGCCGGGGCCGGGTGACACGTCCGGAATAGCGAGTGGCGGAGGGGGGACGATCATCGCCTCGCCAGCGACTTGAACGGGCCGCAGCGGATCCATGTTGGGATCACTTCGGCGCGCCTCAAGCACAGCAAACAGCGCCACTGCGCCAATTGCGGCTGCACCGGCAAAGACCCATGCCCCGCGGTTCGACAGGTTGCGGGCTACCAAGGGACGGGCACTGCCTTCGGGCACCTGTTCGATTGCCGCTTCGGTCATCGTTGCACCTGCTGGGCTGAAGAACGGCGCGTCGCCTGCGCCTTGTATTTGCCGATCCGAAAGATCAGACGCGCATAGACCCGGTCGATTACCATCACTCCGCCGCGCATATAGGTATCGACGGTTTCCTCCTCACCCAGCGCGCTTAGCGCGAACACAGCCGGGAGGGCTTGGTCCGGTCCCCATTCGATATATGTCCGGCTGCCGTCATCGAGCACTTTGGCTGGGCGCAGGCTGATTTCGCCTTTCATGGCATAGGCGTTGATGGCTTCGGGTGGTGGCAGAACAAGGTTTGGCGCGGCGGCACCTTCGGGCGCAGGAACACTGAAGCGGACAGCATAGGCAACATCGTTGGCTGGGCCTGCTACCACTTTGAACCGGTATTGGCGCAGCTGTGTGCGCACGTCGATACGATCGTTCACTGGGCGCCGTATCGTGCGCAGCACGAGCGAGTCGGCTTGCGGCGGCACTTGCACCTCAAACGCCGAAGGGTCACCAACCACCACGGTTTGGATTGCCTCGCCCGGCGCAAAGATCACGGTCACGCTGCCGCCTGCCGTCGTCCGCAAAGTCAAAACTGCACCGTCACGCCATTCAAGTGTTTCGACTCTGGAGTCGAAATTAAGCGGACGCGCGGGTGTTGCCCCGGCTGTCGCGGCAAGCAACAGAAAGGCGGCGGCGAGTATCTTCATCGCGGAGGTGGCGTCTGTGTCAGGCCAGGTGCGCTCGGTGCCGGAACAGCACTTGGCGGCAGAGTACCTAAGAGCGAGGGCGTCGGTGCAGATTGCACTACACCAGGCGGAATTTCGGCGCTCTTCGAATATCTGAGCACCTGAAAGCCGAGCGGGTTCACCAACCGGCTTTCCGCGCTCATCTGCGCCGAGGAGAAGCGGTAGCGGATCACCGCAGCCCATGTCCCTTGGGGTTGCGCTGCGCCGCCCTGATCGGAGCGCGTGGTAGAGAAGCGAACCAATGCGCTGTCGGCGCTCAGCGGCGAGATCGAGCGTATCTCGACCGCAATCAGTGCCGAGCGCGGCAGGGTTGCGAGCGGGCTCGACGGGTTCGAGGCCTGCATCCCGGCGATGTATTGGCTGCGGGCATCGCCTGATGACCACAGCGCAACCTTGCGGTAGTCCTCTTTGAGCGCGGCGGTGTTGAACCCCTCGCGAGAATTCACATATTGCGCGAGCATCGAGTGGATCAGCGCCTGTTCTGGAACGATGGATTGGCCCTTGGTCAAGTTGAGCGGTTGGACATAGCCGGTTTGACGGTCAACCAGCACCGCCACAGGCTCGATTTGCTTCAGCGGCATCAGGACGACCAAAGCAAACGCTTCGATCAACGCAATGGCTCCGGCAATCCCAGCCACGATCCACGCAACTTTGAGCGAGCGCTCCCCGCCTTCACGGCGGTCCTCGGCCCAGGTCTCAGCCGCGCGGTAGTAATCGGCCAGCGCCGGATCTTCGGGCTTGCTCATGGCGCGATATCCCTTTTGGTGGCTGCTGCTGAACTGCGGCGATGGGTACGGCGGTATGAACTGCCCAATGCTTCGCTTTGAGCAGGAGCCGCTGAATTAGCACCATGGCTGGTTGCTGTCCCTGCGGGCGCTTCGCTGCCAAGTTGGCGGCTTCGCTCGCTCAGGCGTTCCTCGCGCCGCATGGTTTGGGCAACGGCATCTACCACGCGCTGGACGCGGGCAGGCTCGCTCGGCACTCCGGCCAGAACCGGCTCAGCAGCGAAGGTCGATTTTGCCCCAAGCTGACCTGCGTCGGCGAACCGAGCCGCCAGTCGCTGCCAGCCAGGCGTGGCGAAGAACATCACGCGCACCACCAGTCCTAGTGCGCCCCAAGCTATGGCGGCAAATGCCAACGCCAGAACCAGCAATTCGGTTGGCGCGGCGGGAGTAAGAACACCTGCCTCGCGCTGGCCCAGCGCATCGCGCAGCCAGCTCTCCAGCATGGCCAGTTCCACCGAATAGACCAGAGCCAGCGACACAGCGCCAAGTGCGCAGGCGCCCAGCGCGCGCAGCCAGCCAAAGAAGATGTCGCGGGTTCCGGCAAACAGCAGCAGGGCGGCCATTAACGGCGCGAGCGCGAGAAGTATCCCGGCGGTAAGCTTGACCACTGCCAGCGGGCCGATTGTTCCAGCCAGAAAAGCAACCCGGCCCCAGCCAAAGCCCGACTGGTCGGCTAGCGCTATGCCGCGTGTCGAGTCGCCCAGATCGGTGCTACCGACCACGCCGCCAGTTAGCCGCCCGGTGCCAAAGGCAGTAAAGGCTACGATCCCCTGATCGGCGTTATCGAGCCGCTGGGTCAGGTCATTCCGGCTGCCGGGCAGACTGGACGCCCCCCCGATTGTTCCGGCAAGCTGCGTTGGTGCGCTGAGCACGGTATCATAGGCCACCGCGCGCCAGGCCGGCCAACTGGTGGCAAGCGTCAGGACAATCCCGACCTTGATCACATCACCCACCAGATCGCGCCCGGCCGGCGCCTCGCCGAACATCAGGCGAAACCCGAACAACGCGATGAACAGGGTCAGCGCGGCGAGCAGCAGCACTGCAATCGGGGAACCCGGATCAGCTAGCGCGCCATAGCCATAGGCACCGATGGCCTGCGCCTGGCAATCAACATGGCTGAGGACTGCGCCGAGGAAGTGGTTGCCAGTCTGGATCGCGCTGCAGCTCATTTCGCGCGCTCCAGCAGCGGTTTCATCCAGGCGGTCGGATCGAGACCGGTCTTGGCCGAAAGTTCGTCAAACAGCCGGACGGTCGATTCGCGGCCTGAAAGGATCGTCAGGATGTCCTGTTCGCCCGACAGGTTGAGCCGCGCGACCACGCTTTCGTTGCCGTGCTTGATCAGGAAGCAATGCGAATTGTCGGGCAGGGTGCGGACCAGTTCGTATTCGTGCGGGGTCAGGCCAAATCCGTCGATGTAATCTTCGGCCCGGGCCTTGGGGTTGATCATGAATATCTGGGTTGCGGCCTGTTCGATGATTGCGCTGGCGATCTTGCTTTCGAGTGCATCCTGCGCGCTCTGTGTGGCAAACCCGACGATCCCGTTGCGTTTGCGGATGGTCTTCTCCCAATCCTTGATCCGCCGCACGAAGACCTCATCGTCGAGCGCCTTCCAGCCTTCATCAACCACGATGATCGCAGGGGTGCCGTCGAGCCGGTCTTCGACCCGGTGGAAGAAATAGAACAGCGCCGGCGTCCGCACCGCCGGATCGTCAAGCAGCGCGGTCATGTCAAAGCCGACCGTGGCAGCGGACAGATCGGTCAGGTCTTCTTCGTTGTCGAACAACCAAGCCCGCTCGCCAGGCCCCCACCATGGCCGCATCCGGGCATAGAGATCGCCTGCCTTGGGCCGGGTTGCACCGCGCAGCAGTTCGACCAGATGGCGCAGCCGCCGCAGCGCGCGAGGCTGGGCAAAGTTGGCATCGACCGCGTCCTTGATCAATTCGAGCTCTGCCGCATCTGCGCTGCCCGCCAACAGCACCAGCCAGTCGATCAGGAACTGGCGATTGGTGGGATTGTCCTGCAACTGCAGCGGGTTGAGCCCTGAAGGTTCGCCGGGGCGAAGCCGGTCATATTGACCGCCAATCGCCCGGATAAACAGCTCTGCGCCGCGATCCTTGTCGAAGAATACAATGCGGGGCGCAAACTTGCGGGCCTGCGCGAGCAGGAAATTGAGCACCACCGTTTTGCCCGAACCCGATGGCCCAATCACGGTGAAGTTGCCCAGATCGTTCTGGTGGAACGAGAAGAAATAGGGCCCCGCCGCGGTCGTCTCAAACAGCGTTACGGCATCGCCCCAATGGTTGCCGCGCGGCCGCCCGACCGGGAAATTGTGCAGGCTGGCAAGCTCTGCGAAATTAGCAGTCGAGACTAGGCCTTTACGCGCAATGTAGCGAAAGTTGCCGGGAAACTGCGCCCAGAACGCAGGCTCGATCGCGATATCCTCGCGCACTGCCACTATGCCGAGATCGGCCAGCGTCGCAATCACTTCGGCAACCTGTCCATCGAGTGCTTCGAGGCTCGCAGCATGGACCGCAATCGTGGTGTGGTGCTCGCCAAACCCGGCGCGCCCCGCCGCGACATCGTCCTTAGCCTGCGTCAGTTCGCCGCGCAGCGACAGGGCCTCGTCCTCGGCCGAACGCATCCGGCGCAGCACCAGGTTCATTCGCCCCAGCGCTTCGCCGCGCTCGACGAAGGCGAAGCTTTGCGAGACCGTCATCTCAAACGGCATCCGGTAAAGCTCGTCGAACATCCCCGGCAGAGTTTCGGCAGGGTAATCCTTGATCGAAACCATCGCGCCAAACTTGCGCGGGAACGCGCCCGCCGCGCCGAGTTCAAATGCGTCGGCGCCAAAGCTCGCCCGGCGGAACGGCAGGTGTTGCCCCAGATCGCCGTGCGGCAGGCCGACCGGGCGCATCTCGCCGTTGTAGAGCCACGACAGGAACTCGAGCGGTTCGCTGCGAAAGCCTTCGTCGGAAGAATAGACCGAGAGCAGGCGCGGCGAATAGGAACCAAGTGCCGCCAGCACGCCTTCACTTGCCGCATCAAGCGCGCGCTTCTCCGCCGCGAAAGTCGCCGCCCGGTCGGTCACCGTGCGTGCCGCCAGCCCGCGCAACCGGTCGAGCAGCCCGATCCGGCCTTGTAGCGGGCGACGCACGATGGTCAGGAACAGCTCGTTGACATACATCTCGCGCGCCGCCAGCCGCTCGCGCCAACGCGCATCGAGCTGGCGCGAGAACTCGTCGGGAAAGCGCCCCTCCAGCGCCGTCTCGGCCTTGCGCCGCACGACATGGTGATAGATCGCAAAGCGCGACGAGCCGACTGTGCGCAGCATCGCATCGCGCAAGGCCGCGCGGTAGTTGAGCTCATCCGTGTCGGCGGTTTCAAACAGCAGCCCGCCCAGCCGGATCGTCTGCATCAGCAGCCCGTCGCGGGTCTCGATCGTCACATCATCGACGTGCCGGGCATAGGGCAAATGCGTGCCCGCTGCCTGCTCGCGCGCAATCACGCGCGGATCGCTGGTCAAGGGCGGTACGAGTTGCATCCCCACAACCTGTAATTCTTGACCCGGGGACAGCGGCTGACCTGCGCAATCCACAGATCAAAGAAACGCGGCTCACGCAGGCAGGCGAGCATGCCGACCAGATGGATCAGCCCCGCCACCGCAATCGCCCAGAAACTCTTGAAGATCAGAAACAGCTCTGCCGCCAGCACCGCATTCAATACGAAAAAGCTGTAGGTCACCCCAGCAAACATCTGCGGGCGGGTCAGCGCCACAAAGACTGTGCTGCGGTTGAGCATCGCTGCCATGGCCCGCCGCGCCCTATCCGCCCGAGGCCGAGCGGATGCCCGCAACGATGCTGGCCGCGCCGAACAGGATGAAGCAGCCCAGGATCACAATTCCCCCGCGCCGCCAGTCCATCCTCCCGGTCAGCATCATGAACCCGACAGAGGCAACCGCGATCACCGCAGCGACCGTTGCGACTGTGCCGAGCAGCGTCCCCTGAAGCCAGTTCAGCGCGCCGATGATCGCGCCGGACCCTTCCGGATCGGGCGCCACCGCCGCCAGCGCCCGGCCCGGCAACAGCGCAAATGCCGCCGCCACCAATTGTGCTGTCAAGCCGCGCAAGTTCAAGGACATCGTCACCCCAAGAGAATCGTCATGCGAAGCGGTGAACTTGGCACAGCGAACAGGCATGGGCCAGCGGCTTTGCAGCTTCTTTGCAAGAATTTGCCGGGGGCGTTCGGGCAGTGTTGCAATTCTTTGCGCATCGCGCGATCTTCGGCCTGAAATGACCGAACTGTTCACCGTCTCTGCTTCCGCCGCTGCACCCGCGCCCTTCGCCGGGCTGAGCGGGATCGAAGGCTGGCTGACCGGGCCGCTTGGCACCGGGATTGCCGTGATTGCAGTGGCTTGGTTCGGGTTTTCGCTGCTCGGCGGCAGGCTCTCGCTGCGGCGCGGCGGGATGGTGGTGCTGGGATGTTTTGTGCTGTTCGGCGCGCCGAGCATCGCGCGCGGGTTGCTTGGTCTGGCCGGGGAAACGCGCGGGCCTGTCGCGGTGTCAGGCCCGGCCACTATCGATGTTCCGCCGCCTGCGGTGCCCACGCCGCCAGCCTATGATCCTTATGCCGGAGCCGCGATGCCTTCGGGGCAGTGAGTGGATGTAGCCGGTGTAGTGGCGGTGGACATAGCAGAACGCGCGGCGCAGGCGGCACGCCCTGAGGCGGGAATGTGTTACCTTGTTGGACTGCTTGGTGCGGTCGAGAAGACTCGAACTTCCACGGGCTTTCGCCCACAACGACCTCAACGTTGCGCGTCTACCAGTTCCGCCACGACCGCTAAATCAACGGGGCGCGAAATCACTGGGATTTCCGGCGCCCCGGGGGGGTAGGAGCGCGCCCTTAGCAAAGGGGGCGGGGGGCCGCAAGCTTGAAACCCGCGTTAACCCGCGCGTCCAGCTTGTCCCGGCTGGGGACGGCGCGATCCGCGGCGTTGCGCGGATGGTGAATCGCGCGTTTACCTTTGGCGATGACGCCGCTGATCGCCCTTGTCCTTGCCGCCGCTGTGCCTCAGGCCGGCCCGGGCGAGGTACGTCCATCCAGCGGCGCGCAGGTTACCGTGCGGGTCACGGCAGAGGTGCTGCGGGCCGAAACCTCCAGCCCCGATCCGGGCGAGGGCGGCGCGCGCCGGCAGGTTCGCTACCGCGCGAACGGACAAGTCTCGGTTGAATTCGAATAAGGCTTAAGAGCCCGGCTTCCAGCCGAATTCCGCCTTCTTGCCGGCCTTGGGCACCGGGGCCAGCGCCTCGTTGATCTGCACGCTTTCGCCCGGCGCCAGCACGCGCTTGGGGGCGTTGATCTCGGCCGAATAGACCTGGCGGCCACGCGCGTCGCTGAGCACCATCAGCACGGTCGGGACCGAGCGCGAGGTCTGCGAGATATTGGTGATCGAGCCATTGACTTCAAAGAACCAGCTCTTGTCCTCCAACTCGCGTTGGCCCTGCAGTTTGGCCGGGAAATCGAGCTTGAGGCCCGGCTGCTCTTCGGCAAAGCGCGGCTGAACAAACGGGACCCAGTTGGGCAGGCCCCAATAGGCTGTCGCGGCGGCCGCGCCGACCGCGACCACGGCGAACAACACCGCGGCGATCGTCCACAGTTTGGCTGGATTGCGGCGGGCGCGGAACGGCGGCTCATGCGCGAACTGCGATTGATCCTCGTCCCACGCAGCGGGGGCAATCGATACTGTCGCTGCTGCTGGCGGCGCGGGCGGGACCACATCGTCATTGTAGCGGAGCGGCGGCGGATCAGCTTCGGTGTCGGTTTCAGCCACAGGCGGAAGCGCATCGACTGGTGCAACCATCGGCGCGGGCGCGGGTTCCGGCTGGATCGGCGCTGCAACGACGGCCGGTTCGGGCGCTGGAGGAATAGCGATCTGTGGGCCATCCTGGAACCAGGAGTGGCGGCATTTGGCGCAGCGCACCGTGCGTCCGTCCACGCCAACAGCACTGTCTGGAACGACGTAACGCGTGGCGCAGGCGGGGCAGGCAATTATCATGATGCTTGCGTTAAGCATGACGAGCGGCCATGCGGCAAGCACTCGCTGGGGAAAGGAGCCAAGCTATGCCCTTTTTTCCACATGGATTGGCCGTTATAGCCCTGCCCAACCCCTGACAACCGACCGGACTGACCCTGATCGATGACCAAAAGCACAGACGGGGAAATTGTCCACTTTGACAACGTCGGTCTGCGCTATGGCACCGACCGTGAGGTGTTGAGTGATGTTTCCTTCACTTTGTTTCCCGGCAGCTTCTATTTTCTGACCGGAGCCAGCGGCGCGGGCAAGACCTCGCTGCTCAAGCTGCTCTACCTGGCCCAGCGCCCCTCGCGCGGGATGATCCGGATGTTCGGGACCGATGCGATCACGCTGCCGCGCGAGCGTCTGCCCATGCTGCGCCGCCGCCTGGGGGTGGTGTTTCAGGATTTCCGGCTGGTCCAGCACCTGTCGGCATTCGATAACGTCGCGCTGCCGCTGCGGGTTGCCGGAGTGCCAGAAAGAGACCTGGCCAAGCCGGTCGCCGATATGCTCGACTGGGTCAAATTGGGGGAGCGGATGCATGCGCTGCCCGCTCAGCTTTCGGGCGGAGAGCAACAGCGCGTGGCGATTGCCCGTGCGGTGATCGGCCGCCCTGAAATGCTGATCGCGGATGAACCGACCGGCAACGTCGATCCCGATATGGCGATCAAGCTGCTGCGCCTGTTCGAAGCGCTCAACCGGATGGGCACCACGGTGGTGGTCGCCACCCACGATGTCCAACTGCTGCGAAAGGTGCCGGATTCGTTGATCATGCGGCTCGACAAGGGGCGGCTGTCCGATCCCACCGGCGCGCTGCGCTATCCGCCGCGGCCTTCGGGCGGCTTTGGGGCGCGGGGCTGAACGATGGCGCTGCGGTTTCCCCCAGCCTTTACCGGCTCGATTGCCCGCGGCCTGCGCTCGATTTCGGGCGGCAGCAGCCCCGATCTGATGCCGCAGGGGCGGCTCGCCGGGCCAATGCCGTGGGTAATCGCGATCATGGTTGCGCTGACGGTGATTGCCGCCGCCGCTGGCCTCGCGCTCAGCAACACGGCGCGCAACGCCGCTGATGCGCTGTCGGGAGGGGTGACGGTGCAAGTGGTTGAGGCCAATCCGGCCGAGCGTGACCGGCAGGCCCGGGCCGCTGCGCGGGTGATCCAGGCGATGCCGGGGGTCGAAGATGTTCATATCGTCTCGCAGGAAGAAGTCGAAAAGCTGATCGAGCCATGGCTCGGCGCGCGAACGGGGGAGGATCAGATCCCGGTTCCAGCGCTGGTTGATGTCCGGCTGCGCGATCCGGTTGACGGTGAAAAGCTCGGCGCGATCCGGACCCAGGTGCGAAGCGTCGCGCCTGCTGCGCGGGTCGATGCCCAGTCGAGCTGGTTGAAGCCGGTGTTCAAGGCGATCGATTCCTTGCAGTGGCTGGCGCTAGCCTTGGTCGCCTTGCTCGGGGCGGCGCTGGCCGCGGCGGTGCTGCTGGCGGTGCGCAACGCTTTGGGCGTAAACCGCGAAACGATCGAAGTGGTGCACCTGCTAGGCGGTACCGATGCCCAGATCGCGCGGATCTTCCAGCGCGCGATTGGCTTTGATGCCGCGGGCGGGGGCGCGGTCGGCCTCGGTTTGGGGCTGGTCGCGGTGCTGTTTTTGGGCCAGCGCTTTTCAGGACTGGAAGCGGGCCTGGTTGATTCGGGCGCGCTTGACTGGTTCGATTGGTTGCTGCTGGCGCTGATCCCGATTGCCGGGGTCTTGCTGGCCATGCTGACTGCGCGCCAGACCGTGGTGCGCGCACTTAGGAAGATGCTGTAACTGCGATGCTGCGCCGCTTGATCTCTGCTGTGCTGCTGGCCTGGGCGCTTGGCTTCATCTGGTTCGCCGTGGCCTTGCCGCAGCCCGCGGGTGATGTTCGCACCGATGGAGCAGTTGTGCTGACCGGCGCTGCTGGACGGATCGATCGCGGACTGGAAGTCTTGCGTCAGGGCTGGGCTCCCACGCTGCTGGTCTCGGGGGTTGACCGAGACGTAAAGCCGCACGAATTCGCGATCGAGTATCGGATCGGCAGTCTGCAAATGGCCTGTTGCGTCACGCTGGGCTTCGCCGCCACCGATACCGCCACCAATGCCCGCGAAACGGCCGACTGGATCGCTGGGCAAAAGCTGAAGTCGGTGCGGGTGGTGACCAGCGATTGGCACATGCGCCGCGCGGTCATGGAACTGCGCAAGGAAGTGCCTGCGACCGTGACGATCGTCGAGGATGCGGTGCCGGCCCAGCCGAGCTTGCGGATGCTATTTCTGGAATACCACAAGCTGCTGGCCCGCATGGCCTGGCGCGCGGTCGGGGGCTAAGCTGTGTTGGACCGCCTGAGTGCGATGATCCGTTCACTGCTGTTCTATCTGCTGTTTTACAGCGGCACTGTGCTGATCGTGATCGTCAGCGCGGTGGCCTTGCTCGGCAACGATGAACAGTTCCGCAGCACGGTCGATCTTTGGGCCCGCTGGCACCGCGTTTGTATGCGGCATATCCTGCGCCAGACTGTGCGACTTGAGGGCGAAATGCCGGCCGGGCCGGTGTTCGTTGCGATCAAGCATGAAAGCTATTTTGAAGCGATCGATCTCGCCCGGCTACTTCACCGGCCCGGTGTGTTTGCTAAGGCCGAACTGATGCGGATCCCGCTGTGGGGGCGGGTTGGGCGCCGTTACGGACTGGTCGAAGTAAAGCGCGAGCAGGGCGCCAAGGCGCTGCGCCACATGATGGCCGCCGCCAAGAAGATCAGCGCTGAGGGCCGCCCGCTGGTGATCTTTCCGGAAGGAACGCGGATCGCGCGTGGAGATACCCCTGAATTGCAGGCGGGGTTTGCGGGGATCTACAAACTGCTCGGCCTGCCCGTGGTGGCGATCGCGGTCGATTCCGGGCAGCTTTACAAGCCCTGGCTGAAACGACCGGGGATTATCACCTACCGGATCGTCGATGTGGTGCCGCCCGGCCTGCCGCGTGACGAAGCCGAAGCGCGGGTCCGTCTGGCCATCAACGCGTTCAACCGGCCATGAGCCGGCCCGGCAAGCCCAAGCGTTCGCCGTTTGAAGTGCTGGGGCCGGGGCTTGTCACTGGCGCGGCTGACGATGATCCCTCGGGGATCGGCACCTACAGTCAGGTCGGGGCGCAGTTCGGCTATAGCCTGGCCTGGACGATGTTCTTCGGCTTTCCGCTGCTCGCCTCGATCCAGGCGATCTGCGCGCGGATCGGGGCGACCACCGGCATGGGGATCGCCCAGAACCTGCGCCAGCACTATTCGGTCTGGCTGCTGCGCGCGGTGGTGATCCTGCTGCTGATTGCCAATGTCATCAATCTGGGGGCAGACCTTGGCGCGATGGGCGAAGTGTTGGCTTTGATCGTGCCGGGGCCGGTGATGGGCTTCACGATCGCCTTTGGGGTGGTTAGCGTCTTGCTCGAGGTATTCCTGTCCTATTCGGTCTATGCCCGGGTGCTCAAGTGGACCACGCTCTCGCTGTTTGCCTATGTCGGGGTGGTGTTCGTGGCCGATGTGCCTTTGGGCGCGGCACTCTATGGCACGCTGGTCCCGCACTTCACCTTCGACAAGCCGCACGCGATGGCGCTGGTAGCGATTTTCGGGACGACAATCAGCCCCTACTTGTTCTTCTGGCAGGCCGGGCAAGAGGTGGAAGAACAGCACCGCCGCCACATCAAGCCGCTCCACGTCAGCCCGCGCCGGGCCGGGGCCGAGCTGCGCCGGATTCGCACTGATACGCTGATCGGGATGGGCTTTTCCCATCTGGTTGCGCTGTTCATCGTTATCGCGACCGCTGCGACACTCCATGCCAGTGGGGTTCGCGAGATCGAAAGCGCGGCGCAAGCGGCCGAAGCGCTGCGTCCGATTGCCGGCGACTTTGCCTTTGCGCTGTTCGCCATCGGGATCATCGGCACCGGGCTGCTGGCCGTGCCGATTCTGGCTGGCAGCGCGGCCTATGCGGTCAGCGAGGCGTTCGGCTGGACCGAAGGACTTGACCGCAAACCGCGCGAGGCCAAGGCCTTTTACGCCGTGATCGCGCTGGCTACGCTGGGCGGAGTGGCGCTCAACTTTATCGGTATCGATCCGATGAAAGCGCTCTATTGGTCGGCGGTGGTCAACGGTCTGCTGGCCCCGCCACTGATGGTGGTGACGATGCTGATCGCCAGCAACCGCAGCGTGATGGGCGATCTGGTGATCGGGCCAAAGCTGAAATTCGGCGGCTGGCTCTCCACAGCAGTCATGTGGGTGGTGGCAGGCGTGTTTCTGCTCAGCTGACCCGGCTGACGCTGACCACTTGCTCGAACATTTCCGCCGTACCAAAGCTCGACAGGAACGGAATGTCCGCCGCATCGCGGCCGACGCCGATCTTCGCCACTTCAGGCGCTGCGGCCATTCCGGTCGCATCGACCAGGTGCCATGCCCCGGCCAGATAGACTTCAGCCACCGCGTGGAAATCGGGTGGCGACACGTCTGGGGCATAAACGCTGACATAGCGTGCCGGGATCGAGGCGGCGCGGGCCAGCGCGATCACCAGATGGGCATAGTCGCGGCAGACGCCGCTGCGCTGGACGAAGGTATCAGTGGCGCAGGTTGCGGCCGTGCTGGCGCCAGGCTCATAGCTTAAATGCTGGGCTACCCAATCGCGGATTGCAGCAACACAGGCACCACCCGCAAGGCCTGAAAAATCGGTGTCGACAAAGGCATTGAACCGGTCCGATGGGCAGAACCGCGACGGCATCAGGTAATCAATCACTTCACCGGGCAACTGATGTGGTGCAGTTTCGGGCAGGGCAGCCAGATCGATCACCGGTCGTTCGATGACGATCTCGGCCTTGTAATCCAGCGCCAACTGCCCATCGACCCGAAGCCAGATCCGCTCTCCGATTTCGTCATGCCCTGGGACACGCGCAAAGTGCAGCACCGGGGTCAGCCACAACTCTGGTTCAATCACACGCTGATCGTGCAGCGCGGCGGCTTCGAGCTGAACCAGCACATCGGTCGGTTCGGCGAAGTGGTAAAACAGGCGAGTGTGGATGCGCAGGTGGGCAGTGGCCGGTTCAACCACCGTGATCGCTCCGTCCGAAATCGGGCCGGTCATCGTCCTGACCCAGCTCGATGATCGAGCGGCGGATCGCGCGGGTCCGGGCGAAATGATCGAACAATTGATCGCCATCGCCGACCCGGATCGCGCGTTGCAGCGCCGTCAGGTCTTCGGTGAAGCGTTGCAGCATTTCGAGCACGGCATCCTTGTTGGTCAGGAACACATCGCGCCACATCGTCGGGTCGGAGGCCGCAATCCGGGTGAAGTCGCGAAAGCCGCCGGCCGAATACTTGATCACTTCGCCCTCGGTCACGCCCTCCAGATCAGATGCGGTGCCGACGATGGTATAGGCGATCAGGTGCGGCAGGTGGCTGGTGACGGCTAGCACCATATCATGGTGTTTGGCGTCCATGATCTCGACCTTGGCGCCAAGCGCCTCCCAAAAGTCCGATAGCGCCGCAACCTGCGCCGGATTGGCGTCATCGGGCGGGGTGATAATGCACCAGCGCTGCTTGAACAGGCTGGCAAAGCCCGCGTCGGGCCCGGATCGCTCGGTTCCGGCCACCGGATGCGCCGGGATGATGCTGACCCCGGGCAGAGCCTCAGTCAGCGCCTTGGCGACCGATTCCTTGGAAGACCCGACATCGCTGACCACCGCGCCGGGCGCCAGGGCTCCGGCCAGTTCCGCTGCTGCCGCGCCCATCGCGCCAACCGGCACACACAGGATCACCAGCTGGGCATCCTGCACCGCTTCAGCGGCGCTATCGCAAACCTGCCCGACCAGACCGCGCTCCGCCGCGCGCTGGCGTGAAGCGGGATCGGCGTCGTAGCCAGTGGTCCGCACGCCGGGCAGGCAATCCTGCACGGCAAGGCCGATTGATCCGCCCAGCAGGCCAAGCCCGATGATCGCGATCCGATCAAAGCTCCCAGGTTCTTCCCTAGCTACCACGTGCGGCCTCCGCCAGTTCGCGCAGCAGGGCGGCAATGGCAGCCATTTGCTCGTCCGTGCCAATCGTGATCCGCACCCCGATGGAAAGGCCGGGCGTGGAGAACCAGCGGGTCATATATCCGGCTTCTGCCAGCCCCTTGTAGGCCGCTTCGCCGGTCAGCTTGCCAGCGAACAGCAGCATGACAAAGTTGGCCTCGCTCGGCACGGCGCTGATGCCGTGGTTGCCCAGCGCTTCGATCGCGGAAACGAAAGCGCTGCGTACCGCGGCGTTATGGCGGCGTGAGTGTTCGACAAAGTCCTGATCGGCCAGTGCCTCCAGCGCCATCGCCTGGGCCTCGTTGCTGATGTTGAAGGCCCCGCGCAAACGGTTCAGGATTGCAATCACTTCGGCTGATCCGGTGCCCCAGCCAACCCGCTCTCCGGCCAGGCCATAGGCCTTGGAAAAGGTCCGGGTGACCAGCACGTTGGCCTGGCTGGCCGCAAGCCTGAGCGAGCCGTCATCAGCTGCCGGATCAACATATTCGGCATAGGCCTGATCAAGCACCAGCAGCACGTCGCCTGGCAGACCCGCATGCAGCCGGGCAATTTCGGACCCCGGCAGATAGGTTCCGGTCGGATTGTTCGGATTGGCGACGATCACTACCCGGGTGCGCGGTGTAACTGAGGCCAGCATGGCATCAACATCAGTGCCATAGTCGCTTGCTGCCGCCTCGACCGGCTCGGCCCCGCAGCGCCGCGCGACAATGTCATAGAGTGAGAAGGAAAACTGCGAGAACAGCACTTCGTCGCCCGGCCCGGCATAGCCGCTGGTGGCCAGATAAAGCAGCTCGCCCGAACCCGATCCCATAATGATCCGGGCCGGATCGATATGGTGGAATGCACCAAGGGCTTCGCGCAGCGCGACGCTATCGCCATCAGGATAAAGCGCTGGATGAACCGCCGCCGTGCGCGCCGCCAGCGCCTGCGGACTGCAACCCAGCGGGTTCTCATTGGCCGACAGCTTGACCAGCGGGCGCCCGTCCGCTGCGGCGCTTTTGCCGGGGACATAGGCGTGGATTCCTGCGATCCACGGTTTGGGTGTTGGGCCGGTCGACATAGCGCGCTGGCCCTTAGCAGGCTTGCCGGGAATTGACAGCCCGCTTTGCCTCGCCCAAGCGGCAATCATGAACGGGGACGCGCTCAATCTGGTCAATCAAACGCTGGTCCTGCCCGGTGCGCTGCCGCTGGACGGCGGGCAAAGCCTGCCCCGCGTCGAGGTCGCCTATGAGACAATCGGCACGCTCAATGCAGACAAAAGCAACGCGATCCTGCTGTTCCATGCGCTGACAATGGATCAGCACGTGGTCAGCACCCACCCGCGCACCGGCAAACCGGGCTGGTGGAGCAAGTCGGTCGGGCCGGGCAAAGTGATCGACACTGATCGTTACTACGTGATCTGCGCCAATGTATTGGGCGGCTGCATGGGCTCAACCGGCCCGGCCAGTCTGGCGGACGATGGCAAGCCGTGGGGAATGCGTTTCCCGGTAATCACCATCTGCGACATGGTTCGCGCGCAGGTCGCGCTGCTTGACGTGATGGAGATTGCCCAGCTCCACGCAGTGATCGGCGGATCGATGGGGGGCATGCAGGCGCTGTCATTCGCCGCCAACTGGCCGCAGCGGACCCGCGCCGTGCTGGTGATCGCCTCAACCGCCCGGCATTCGGCCCAGAACATCGCCTTTCACGAAGTGGGGCGGCAGGCGATCATGGCCGATCCCAAGTGGCAGGGCGGGGACTATCCGGCGGGCAAGGGGCCGGACGATGGCCTCGCCGTCGCGCGGATGGCGGCGCATATCACCTATCTGTCCGAGGCCGGGCTGACCGAAAAGTTCGGGCGGAGGCTGCAGGACCGGGCGGAGAAGACCTTTGGCTTTGACGCCGATTTTCAGGTCGAAAGCTACCTGCGCCACCAGGGCCTAAGCTTTACCGACCGGTTCGATGCCAATTCCTACCTCTATATCACCCGGGCAATGGACTATTTCGATCTGGCCGAGGAGCATGGCGGTAAGCTGGCAGAAGCCTTCGCCGGAGCAAAAGCGCGGTTCTGTTTGATCAGCTTTGATACCGATTGGCTGTACCCCACCACCGAAAGCCGGATCATCGCCCACGCGCTCAACGCAGCTGGCGCGCCGGTCAGCTTTGTCGAACTATCCGCGCCGTTCGGGCATGACAGCTTCCTGCTCGATGTGCCCGCGCAGGACCGGGTTATTGCGGGGTTTCTGAACCAATGAACACGCTGCCCGCCGGATACGAACTGCGCGAAGGGGCCGATCCGGTTGCTGCGCACCGGACCTTGACCGAGAGCTATTGGGCCCAGGGGATCAGCCTTGAAAAGGTCGAACGGTCCTTTGCCAATTCCATGTTGGTGTCGGTGTGGTTTGATGGCGCCCAGATCGCCATGGCCCGAGTGCTGACCGATCATGTCTCCTTCGCTTATTTACACGATGTCTATGTTCTGGCGGAGCACGGCGGCAAGGGGATAGCAAAAGCTATGCTGACCTACATCCACCGCCATCCTGAACTGCAAGATATCGCCCGCTGGGCCCTTTATACCAAGGATGCGCAATCGCTTTACGCGCAGTTTGGCTGGAGGGAGTACCCGTGGCCCGAGCGGATGTTGATTATCGACCCCAAGGTGTTTCCAGAATGACCCTCCGCCCAGACCTCGCGATCATCGCCGCCAATGTCGCGCCGGGCAGCCGGGTGCTCGATATCGGTTGCGGCGATGGCGCGCTGATGGCGGCGCTGCGCGACGACAGCGGGGTTGATGCGCGGGGCATGGAGCTCGACCCGCACGGCGTGGCTGAATGTGTCGCACGGGGTTTGTCGGTGATGCAGGGCGATGCCGATACCGATCTGGCCGACTATCCCGATGCGGCATTCGATTATGCAGTGCTCAGCCAGACTTTGCAGACCACCAAACGGCCCGATCTGGTGATGGACGAACTGATGCGGGTCGGGCGCAAGGCGTTTGTCTCGTTCCCCAACTTTGCCCACTGGAAAGTGCGGGCCAGCCTGCTGTGGAACGGTCGGATGCCGGTTACCCGGCTGCTGCCGATCGCCTGGTACGAAACCCCCAATATCCACCACGTAACCGTTCGCGATTTCCGCGAGCTGGTGGCTGACAAAGGCTACCGGGTCGAGGCGCAGTGGTTCCTGTCGGGTGACAAGCTGGCCAATCCGGCGCTGGCCGCCTGGCGCGCTGAACACGCGGTGTTTTTGCTGTCACGCTGAGCCAGAGATAGCTCCAGCGCCGCCCGCCCTTCCGGCGCCCGATCGCGCGGTACAGCGCGGCCGGTGCCTTCAGGGCCGGTGGATGCCGGATTGCTCATTTCATGCGGTGGAGCGCACAGAGCTTGTTTCCGTCAGGATCACGCAAGTAGGCGAGATAGAGATCGCCAAAACCGCCTGCGCGGACGCCCGGTGGATCTTCGATCGCGGTGCCGCCAGCGGCAATGCCCGCGGCGTGCCAGGCATCGGCCTGCGCCGGGTTTTCCATCGCAAAACCAATTGTCCCGCCATTTGCCGGGGTGGCTGATTCACCATTGATCGGCGGTGTCACCAAGAACAGTCCGCCGCCGTGCATGTAGATCAATCGGCCCTTGTCATCCTGAATCCCCTCTTTGCCGCCAATCGCCTTGAATGTGGCATCATAAAAGGCCTTCGATTTGGCGACGTCATTCGTCCCCACCATATTGTGGCTGTACACAGCGCCTCTCCTCTTTCGGTTGCGATTCGCCACGTTTATCGCTTCCCAGCGGGTCGTCAATCGCGCTGCGATCAAGATCAGTTGCGGTTCAGGAATTGGCCGCTAGGTCTGCTGGTATGAACCGTACCCTTCTGGCCGCCGCTGCGGCGCTCGCTTTCTTGAACCCGCTTTCCGCCATGGCCCAGAGCCAAGGCAATGCGGCGGCTTTGCCCGATCTCGACGCGCAGGTGCGCTGCGCCGCGCTGTTTGCACTGATCTCAGCCGAGCAGAAAAACAAAGTGCCCGGCGCCGACCGCTTTCCGCCGCTGAACGAACTGGGGCGGAACTTCTTTGTCGCTACCGGGCTGCGGCTGATCGAAGAACGCAAGATGCCGCCCGAGCAGATGCAGTCCTTCTACATGGCGCAGATCGCTGTGATCCGGTCCGACCATGGCAAAGCTGCCGACCCGGCGCGCGTGGTTGATGCAGAAATGGTGGGCTGTCTGAAGATGGCCGAACAGCTTCCCCCGCTGCCTGCCGATAGTTGAACCCAGCCCGATCCCTACCGCAAAGCCGAGGCACTGGGCGATATGCTTGGCGCGCTGGGCGAATTTGCCGAAGTGCTGGAAGAGGCTGCCCCCGAATTCGAGCGGATCGCCAAGCACTATGATCGGAAAGTGGAAAACGCGGACTAGGCCTAGCCGGGGCGGGCTGTGCAGCCTACCACCGTTGCAATGCTCAAGCCTGCCCGCCACGCCATAATTGATATCGGTTCCAATTCGATCCGCTTGGTCGTGTTCAGCGGCAGCAAGCGCAAGCCCAAAGTGCTTTATGACGACAAGCTGATCGCTGGGCTTGGCCGGGGCGTGGTCGCGCGCGGCAGCCTGGACCAGCGCAGTATGAGCCTGGCGCTGGGCGCGCTCAAGCGCTTCACCGCGCTGCTCAAGCTGGTTGGGCCGCAGAGCCTGCAAGTTGTGGCGACCGCAGCCGTTCGCGATGCGGCCAATGGGGCGCAGTTTCTGGAGCAGGTCCGTGCGCTAGGTCTTCCGGCGCGGCTGCTTTCGGGCGAGGAAGAGGCGCAGGCGGCGGCCTGGGGCGTGGTCGCCTCGCATCCCGCAGCGCACGGGCTGGTCGCCGATCTTGGTGGCGGCAGCCTCGAACTGGCGCGGATTGCCGATGACAAAGTGTTCGAATGCGCCTCGTTCCGGCTCGGGATCTTGCCGATTGCGGCGATCCGGGCCGGTGGGCGTGGGCAATTGCGTGGGGCGATCACGGCTGCGCTGGGTCCTCTGGATTGGCTGAAGGCGGTCCGGGGGGATCAACTGTTGCTGGTCGGCGGCGCCTGGCGCGCGCTCGACAAGGCACGGGTCCAGCTGTTCGGCGGAGAGCTGGGCGCTGCCTTTCCCGCAGCAGACGCGCGCCAGCTCAAAGCAGCCATGCGCGAACTGGGTCCGCGCCGTCTCGCGGCGATGCCGGGGATCAGCTCGGCCCGGGCCGCGCAGCTCGGCCATGCCTCGGCCATGCTCTGGGCGCTAGTGGCAGAGATCGGCCCGCGCGAAGTGATCGTATCGAACGCAGGCCTGCGCGAAGGGCTGCTGTTCAAGGGGCATTAGCGAGTTTTCCACCTAAATTAACACTCGCCCGGTCTGGCAATGGGTGGACGTGCGAATCGCGCTACGGCATGGCAGCGGCGATGTGGCAGCTTTATCAATTCCCCCTGTGTCCGTTCAGCCGCAAGGTTCGCCTGCTGATGAGCGAGAAGGGCATCGGCTACGAATTGTGGCGCGAGAACCCGTGGGAGGGCCGCGACGAGTTTCTCGCGCTCAACCCGGCCGGGCGCACGCCGGTGCTGCACGAGAGCGAGAAGGGCCTGACGCTGGTCGATAGCCGGGCGATTTGCGAATATTTCGAAGAGACGGTCGACAAGAACCCGATGATCAACGGGACCGCCACCACTCGTGCCGAAATCCGGCGGCTGGTTGCGCTGTTTGACGAGAATTTCTATGGCGATGTCACCGCGCCGATGCTGCACGAACGGATGAAGAAGCGGCTGATCTATCGCCAGTCGCCCGACAGCCGGGTACTCCGCGAGGCGATGAAGCTGGCGCATGAGCATCTTTATTACATCGACCATCTGATTGATCATCGGCCCTGGCTGGCCGGCGCAACGATGAGCATGGCCGATCTGGCCGCTGCCGCGCAGATCTCGGTGGCGGACTACCTCGGCGCGCTCGACTGGACCGGGCATGAGCAATCGGCGGGCTGGTATGCCGTATTCAAAAGCCGTCCGAGCTTCCGGCCCTTGCTGGCCGAACGGATGGAAGTGATCCAGCCGCCCAGCCACTATGCCGATGTGAACGCCTGAACCTAAAAGGCAATCAGCTCGCTAAGCATCCTGCCAAAGCCGGTTGTCAGTTCGGTCACCGGGTCATGGCCGATCCGGCACTTGCGGACCAGCACGCGCTCGTCGCCCAGCGGCAGGTGCTGGAACACGTTCCAGTGATCGTCGCCGGTATCGAAATCGGCCAGCACCGGCAACGGCAGCGCGCGTGCCGCGTCGAGCCCGACGATCTCGCTGGCCTGCTCGCGCCGGGTCATCGGTTCCAGATCGACCAGCCTGGCGACCGAGCAGCTGTCACCCGGCCAGCCAAGATGATCGCCGTCCTGTTCCAGCGCGCCGTGGCTCAACGCCAGACAATCGGGTGAGAGTAGGCCTTTCAGTTCAAGCCACAACTGGACCGGATCAAGCAGCAGCACTTCATCTTCGTGCTGCCGGGCGCCGCCGGCCTGCCGAACAAAGTAGCCCGGCCAGCGCATGACCACGAACGGTGCAACCAGATCGAGCGCTGCGGGCGACAATGAAGACGCGACCACCGGCTCTGGCACTTCGCCGCCGATCGTCCTGTCAGCAGACAGCAGCAGCACCGATATCCCCGGATCGCGCCCCAGCAAGTGTACGGCAAGCAGGCCGGGGAGCAGCCCATGGCCGTGGATGGCAAGTTCGCAGCGGTGCATCAGGCCACGCTCCCACAGGCTTGGTGCCGGGGCAAGGCGAAACCCTTTCAGGCCGATTTTAAAGCGCGAGCGCCGCGCGCTGCCGAGTCGTTTTCGATTCTCTGCCGAGTCGCGGAAAAACTGTGACGGAAATGTCCAATTAACCAGCAAAATTAACCAATTCCATCAAATACGAGGGTGTCTTGGAGTGGCCTTTTCGCGTAATTTTTTATCTCTAAAATCCAATGGTATGGGCAGCAAAATTGAACGAAATCGACGGCTTGTGATGGTTAACAAAAGGGCCGCGCAAGAATCTTCTTTGCATCTCCCCCTATCGTTGCGTTAACTTGGCTTCGCAACGACAAGCGCCTTGAGATCAAAATCTCGGACAGCTTGCGCAACAGGGCCGCACAAAAAGTTTTAATGCAGACCGCCCGGAATCCCCCGGCAGGTCCTGCGGTGTGGAGTTTGGTGATGTTGCTTGGTCGAAACAGCGCAAAATGGATGGTGCGGAGTGCGGCAACCGCATTTGCGCTGACCTTGGCGCATCCGGCGATGGCCCAGTCGGCCACGATCACCGCCTATTTCCGCGACCCTGCGCTGACCGGTTATGTCTATCCCGGCCCGGCGAAAGCCGTTTTCCAGATCCCGGTTACTGCTTCGGTCGGCGGAACCTGTGGTTTTGCGACTGGTCAGGCGCCCAATGCGACGCTGTTTCACGCCAATATCGATACCACCGGCTGGTCTGATCAGGTGCCATTCACGGTCGAATGCACCGCCCCTTGGCGGATCGCGGTCTCCTCGCAGAACGGAGCGCTGAAGAACAATGGCGCGGCCGCCACCGGCTATCAGAACAAAGCGCCGTATACCGTGTCACTCAACGTCGCTTCGGACAGCGGCACGGTCAGCGCAGCTTGCCCGGTGGCTGAAATCGATCAAGCGGTTGGCAGTTCGCCGTGCTCGTTCAAGGGCACCGCAGCGCCGACCACCGGCCTCGTGATCCCGCGTTCGTTCGGGCTTTCGGGTTCGTACATTCAGGTTGCTGCACCGGCCTATGCCGGGCCCGACGTGCTGATCTCAGGTACTTACAACGACATCCTGATCGTGACGATTTCACCCGCCTCATAAGGGGCGGGACATGAATTGCCCGGACGGATGGTCCAACCGGGATTTGAATGAAGTGCCGGGTCGGTCCGGCAAATTGGAAGGAAGAAACCCATGAAGAAGATTGCTCTGATCGCAATGACCGCCGCTGCGGCGATTGCCTCGCCTGCGATGGCCCAGAACGTCACTGGCACCATTAACCTGACCGGTTCGGTCGCGGCCAAGTGCTTCGTCGTTCCCGGCAACGGCGCGACCTTTGGTGAACCCGTCGCGTTTGGCGAATTGGCTCAGGCTGACGGCACGGTTCGTACGGACCTTGCCACCGCCTTCGCTACTCGCTCGGCAACCGTGAAGTGCACGTCTGCCGCCCCGACTATCTCGGTCGATTCGACGGCCCTGGCCACCACTGCGACAGGCGCAGCTGGCTATGACAACAGCATCGATTTCACTGCTTCGGTGGCCGTAACCACGGTTGGCGCCAACGCTGGTCCGTTCACCAACGATTCGGCCAATATTGCGCTTGCCGCCACGCCAATCGGCAATCCGCTGGCCAACAGCGCGAGCAACATCAACATCACGACCAGCAACTATCGCACCAATACCGCGACGGATCTGCTGGTTGCCAGCCCGACCTACACGGGTTCGATCGTTATTGTCATCGCGCCGAACTAAGTCGGTCCAACCGGAGTATCCATGATGCGCAAGCTCATGATTTTAGCTGCCCCGATCGCGCTCTTGGCCAGTCCTGCACTGGCCCAGACCGCGGTGACCGGGACGGTCGATATCAACGGTTCGGTTGCCGGACGTTGCATGTTCACGATCCCCAATAAAACCATTTCGCTGGGCGAGATCTCGCTGGCCAGCAATGGCAAGTTGGACGTGAGCAAGGTCAACGGCCGTAACGAAACGTTGCAGGGGTGGTGCAACAACACCGCCGCGTCGATGACGGTGACAACGACTCAGCTGACCACAGCGACTGCGGCCCCAACCGGTTTTGACAACCGGGTGGACTATACCGCCACCGCCGTGACCGGATCGGTCAGCGCGAACGACAGCAGTCTGACTGCTGGCGCCGGTGCAGCCTCGACCGTCGGGTTGTTCAGCGGGAATATCGTGGTCACGCTGTCATCCGCCTCATCGCCCAACAACGGGCTGATGGTCGCGGGTACCTATAGCGGCAATGTGGTTGTCACGCTGACGCCAACCGTCGCTCCGCCGACTTGATCGATCCGTTTGGACCGGAACTAACAGGGATATCGAGATGAAGTGCAAACCTGGCCTTGCTCTGATCGTACTGGCGGCTTTCCCCGCCACCGCGATCGCGCAGACTACCGAAACCGGAACGGTCGCGGTGGAGGGCCAGGTGCGCCCTGTATGCATCCTCGGTAATCCCAATCCGGCACTGGTCAATTTGGGCCAGTTGTCGGCCAGTTCCGGTCCGCGGACCGGCCGGATCGCGGTGATCGCGCCGCGGACGGTGACCTTGCCGGCCAGCTACTGCAATTTTGCCGGTTCGGTGGTGACAGTGCGGGCGACCGCGCTGACCTCCAGCGATACCTCGGCCCCGCAGCCCGGTTTCAGCCGTGCCGTGAACTATACCGCAACGGCCACCAACTGGGCCAACGGTGGCAGCACCGCCACCAGCGCTGCGCTGCGTGACGGCAGCTCAGCTACGGCCAGCGGCGCCGGGGCAACCCAGCCGCTGCCCAGAGTGGCGGATATCACCTTGACCCTGTCCAGCTTCACCGCCCCTGGCGATCTGATCCTGGTTGCGGGCAATTATAGCGGAACTGTCGTCGTGACCTTGGGTCCGGCCGCGTTCCCAAATGAGGAATAAAAAGATGCGCAGGCAAGCCGCCATCTTCTCCGCCCTGCTGGCCGCCATGGCGCTGCCGGGACTGGCTCAGGCCCAAAGCACCGGATCGACCGACAGCAAAACTGTCGGGATCATCGGTACGGTTCCGGCGATGTGCTTCGGCGGAACGCTTACCGGCGACGGGACGTTTGATCTGGGCGTGCTGGTCGATCTGACCACCGGCCAGCTGAGGACGGATCTGACCGCGCCGAACAAGTTGCTGGTCGGTTCTTACTGCACTTCGCGCAGCTCGATCACGGTCAGCGCGTCGCCCATGGAAGCGCAGAATTATACCGCCGCAGCCCCGAACGGGTTCAGCCGCGTGGTGCACTATCAGGCTTCGGCCGCGGGTTGGACCGCGCTTCCGGCAACCTTCAACACCGCCAACGCCAGCAATGCCGCAGCGACCCAGTCGCGCAGCACTGCATTCACCGGGGACATCACTGTCGCCATTTCCAACTTCTCCACCGCAGGCGGCGCATCGCTGCGGCTGGTGGGGGATCCCTCTTATCGCGGGGTGGTTACTGTCACTCTCGCGGCGGTGAATTGAGCCATGCGTAGCCTTTGCCTTCTCCCGCTCGCGCTGTTTGCCGCTCCGGCTGCCGCACAAAGCCTCACCGCTGTCACCACCATGCCGGTCATCGGCAGCGTGCCGCAGGTCTGCGCGATGCAGCAGGGTTCGATCCAGTCGGGCAGCCTGGTCAATATCGCCGGGCTTGATGGCGATACGCTGCGGATCATCCAGTTCGTTGATCCCTCGACGCTCAGCGTGAAGGCAGCCAGCGCCACGATCAGCTTTGATGCGGTCTGCAATTTCCCGCATGCTGTGCGGGTTGAAAGCAGTAACAACGGGTTGTGGCCGGTCGATGGCCGGATCACGCAGGTGCCGGGCGGGTTCGCCTATGCCGTCCCCTATACCGCTCAGGTTACCTGGGGCGTCGCCAATGCGCAGTTCAGCGCCGATGCCAAGACTCGCCGGATCGCCCAGCAGACGATCAACGTCGCGGCGCCCGCCGCCGGCCAGCTCAATCTGCGGATCGAAATTGCCGAGGGGGCCTCCAACGTAGAGAACCGTGCCCCGGTTATCGCCGGAACCTATGTCGATACGGTTCGCATTTTTCTGGAGCCACGCTGATGCGCAAGCTGCCTATCTTGATCGTGGCCGCGCTGGCCCTGCCAGCCGGTGCGCAGGCGCAGGAACTGACCCGCGCCACCCAGAAGCTTGAACTGACCGCACTGGCTCCGGTGGCCTGCGTGATCAGCCCTGCCACGGTGTCTGGGGCGGCCAATGCTTCCTACAGCAACACCGGATCATCGAGCGGCCAGGTCAGCATCACGCAGCTGGTTGATGGCACCACTGCGGCCCCGCGCGCCAGTTCGATCGAGCTGAGCTTGCCGGTGGTCTGCAATGCCTCGCACCGGGTTGAACTGCGCAGCGCCAATGGCGGCCTGCAACGCGCCGGAGCAACCGGCCGTGGCGGCGCGTTCCGTGAATTTCTGGCCTATTCGGTCGGGCTCGATTGGGCCGGACAATCGGTTCAGCTTGATACCGCCAATCGCAGCGCCAACATCAATGCCGCTCAGCCCGGCAAGGGCGAGATGGTTATCCGGATTGCCACGCCGGCAGGTGGCGGTCCGCTGGTGGCCGGCCAATACAGCGATTCGATCGTTGTTGAAGTCCAGCCGGCTAACTAATCCCGGTCATACTAAGTCATTCCGGTCGCAGGAGAAATTGAGTGAAACCTCGCTTTAGACACGCGTTAACCATGTTTTGTGCGGCCTTGCTGCCGGCTCAGGCCGCAGTGGCGATGACCGTCCAGCCAGTGGTGATCGACCTGCAGACCGCCGGGCGCGAGATGAGCCAGGTGGTGACGGTAGAAAATACCTTCGCCACGCCGCTGCCGGTCGAACTCAACGTGCAAGAGCTTGAGCTCACCTCCGAAGGGGTCAAGCAGACCGGCAAGGATCCGGGCGATCTGCTGGTTTTCCCGCCGCAGGCGATCATCGAGCCGGGCCAGACCCAGACCTTCCGCATCCAGTATGTCGGCGATCCGGGCGTGGCCAAGTCGAAGCACTATTACGTCACCGTTGCCCAGCTGCCGGTGAAGCTGCCCGAAGGCCAGTCGGCGATCCAGATCCTGTACAACTTCCAAGTGCTGGTCTCGATCGCGCCGGCCAAGGTCAAGCCGCAGATTTCGATCACTTCAGCTTCAATCGGCAAGAATGCCGATGGCAAGCCGGTGACGGTGCTGATGGTCGCCAATGATTCGCCGGCACATGGCTATCTGGCCAATGGCAGCCTGCGGATCGTCCACAAGGATGCAGCCGGTAAGCAGCTGTTGGCAAAGACCTATTCGGGTGCGGAAATTCAGCAGACAATGGGCTTTGGCCTGATCGGTGGCGGGCAGACCCGGCGTGTGGTGGTGCCGGTTGTCTTGTCGTCGGCCGACGGAACGGTGGAGGCGAGCTTCTCGCTCGACAACTAAGCATGACTTACGGGGCAAATCGTTTCAGCTATCTGATTGGCGCCAGCCTGCTGGTGCTGGCAACGCCTGCGCTGGCTGAGGATGCCGGTGCCGCGGATGCGGGCGGCCAGGCGGCCAGTGTCAGCCCGTCCGTTCCGGCGGCCCGCGCGCAGCGGCTCAATCCGACCGGCAAGGCGATTGTCCTGACCGTTCCGGCCAAGGACGGCGCGGCCTATCTTGGTGATATGCCATTGACGATCGGCGCGGATGACACCTTATCGTTCCCGACCGATCGCGCGCTGCAATTGCTGGATCAGCTGCTCGCCCCCGATGTCATGTCCAGCCTTCGCACCACATTGGCGGGCAAGCCCAGCATCGGTCCGGCTGATCTGGCCCCGGCCGGGATCACGGTCGATTACGATCCCCGCACGCTCGAACTGCGGTTCGTGATTCCGGTTGAAAAGCGCGCGGCCCGGCGCTTGTCGGTTTCGGCGCTCGATCGCGCCTCGATCGGCACCTTTGTGCCGCAACGTGACTACAGCGCCTATCTGAACATTCGCGGATCGGTCGATCTGTTTGAAGAAGGCCCCGATACCGGCTTTCAGGCCCCGGTGTTCTTGCTCAACGCCGCGGTAAACCTCAAGGGCGTGGTGCTCGAAACCGACGCGATCTACACGCCGGGTTCGAACGGAGTCGATTTCCAGCGGCTTGGGTCGCGCTATGTCTACGATGACACCAAGAACGTCATCCGCTTCACGCTGGGCGATCTAGAAGCGCAGGGCCGCGGCTTTCAGGCCGCGCCGGATATTGCCGGGATCTCGATCTTCCGGTCCTATTCGGTGCTCAACCCGCAGCAGATCATCCGCCCGCGCGGGGACCGGACCTTCCGGCTCGATCGTCCTTCGACGGTTGAAGTCATCATCAACGGCCAGCAGGTTCGCCGCCTGCAACTGGCGCCAGGCAATTACAACCTGCGCGATTTTCCGTTTGCGCAGGGCGGCAACGACATTCGGCTTAACGTGCTCGACGATACCGGGCGGACCGAAGTGTTGCGGTTCAACATTTTCCTCGATCAGACCCAGCTGGCCAAAGGGCTGGACGAATTTGGGCTCTATGCCGGGGTCAAGGCACCGCTGGGTCCGCATGGTCCGGTCTATAGCGACGAATGGATCGTCAGCGGGTTCTATCGCCGCGGTCTGAGCGACAATGTCACGCTGGGGGCCAACTTTCAGGCTGATGACTTTGTGCAGATGGCCGGGATCGAGGCGATGTTCGGCACGCCGATCGGCTCGTTCGGAACGAACTTTGCCTTTAGCCATACCGATGGTTTAGGCGATGGTTTCGCGCTGCAGGCGACTTTCCAGCGGGTCCTGCAGCACGCAGACGGCCAGGCCGATACCTTCAATCTGTTCGTGGAACACCGCAGCCGCCGGTTTGCCCCGGTTACCTTCTTCCTGGCTGACAATCAGTACCAGTACGAAGTCGGCGGCGGCTATACCCACGCCTTCAACTCCAATTTCTACATGGGCGCGAACGCGCGCTTTGCCAAAGGGCGCGGGATCAATCTCGATGTTCAAAACTACAGCCTGATCGGCGGCTGGCGGATTTCGCCGCGTGCGACGTTGAGCGCCGAGGCACGTTATACCGACGACGCTCGCGGCGAAGAGGTTAGCGGTTTCGTCACGCTGACGGTCCGGTTTGGCCGCAATTCCAGCGTCCGCAGCGAATATGACACGCGCGATAACCGGGCGCGGATGTCGTACCAGACCTACCATGGTAACGGCGTGGGCAGCTACAACGTCACTGCCGATGTCGAACGGTCGGACTTTGGCTCGAACGTCGGGATCAACGCCAACTACTTCACCAACCGGGCCGAGCTGGGGGTTAGCCATTTCGGCTCGTTCGCGGGCGATTTCGGGGATAGCAACAGCCAACGGACCAGCTTCCGCCTGGGCACTTCGATCGCCTTTGCCGGCGGCGAAGTTTCGGTCGGGCGTCCGATCTACGATAGTTTTGCGATCGTTAAACCGCATAAGAGCCTGAAGGGCGCCAATGTGTTGGTCGAACCCAGCCCCTATGGCTACACCGCCAACACCGGTTCGATGGGCCAGGCGACGATGCCAAGCCTGTCATCCTATTCGGAGCGGGTGGTCACGGTTGATGCCGAAGGCGCCCCAGCCGGGGTCGATATCGGGCAGGGCTCGTTCAAGCTGTTCCCGGGCTATCGCAGCGGCTATGTACTTGAAGTCGGGTCCGATTATCACGTTACCGCGATGGGAACGATGCTCGATATCGATGGCCAACCGATCGCGCTGGTGTCAGGCAAGGCAACCGAACTGGCCCATCCTGACCGCAATGCCGTTACGATGTTCACCAATCGCCAGGGCCGTTTCGGCGCCACCGGTCTCGCTCCGGGACAGTGGCGAATCGAAATGCTTGACGCGAAAAAATCTGTCTATCTGATTACCATTCCGGAAGATGCCGAAGGTGTTGTGCGCCTCGGTGAGATCACGCCGGTGAAGGAATGAAAACGATGTCCAGTCTAGCCAAGATTGTCCGAACCTTTGCCATCGCGGCCGGCCTTGCCGCTGCCGGAATGGCCACCAGCGCGCAGGCGCAGAACTCGCCTTGCGGGGTCATCGGCAGCGCTTCGGCGGCGCCAGTGGTTTACGATCCGTTCAACCCCAGCGGGCTGGCCAGCACCAACATCACGGTCAACCTGACCCGGGTCAACACATCCGGCGGGGGTGATACCCGCATCGTCAACTTCTACCTGCGGGCCAATTCGACGACAGCAGGGGCGGCGGATGGGGCATCGATCGTCGCCAGCAGCGTGGTTGGACAGGCTGCGATCGAAGGCATCGGCCTCAATATCTTCCACAATTACAACGGCCCGTTCCCAACCCTGCCGCTCAATCCGATCAACGGTACGCCGACCGGCGCAAACCGCTATCTGGAGATCAACTTCACCGGTAACAATGCGGGCTCGGATACCGCGCAGGTCAATTTCAACGTCAGCCTGCCGGCCAACTTGAACCTCAACGCCATCCAGAACCTGGCCTTCGATGCCTTTTTCACCTGCAACATTCAGGGCGGGAAATCGAACGGCGCGACCAACACCGGCACATTTGCCAACGCGGTGGTGTTCCCGGTGACCGTGCTTTCGGCGCTGCGGACCTATTATGCCGGGACTGACCTGGCCTTTGGCGAAATCGGCAATATCCCGCCGGTGCCGCTTGCCCCGGTGCGGACCAATCCGACCAACTACATTTTCGTGCAAAGCTCGGGCGCCTATTCGGTCTCACTGACCTCGCAGAACGGCTACAAGATGAAGAAGCCCGGCGCGGTAACCGTGGGCGATGAGGTGCGCTACAGCCTGAAGTTTCTGGGTGATACCCGCAGCCCCGCCGATACGACTGCAATCAACCATACCTGTCAGCGGGCTGGGCTGGCCACGGCTGGAGTGACCTTGCCGATCCAGGCGACCCTGATTGACGGCGGACAGGGTAAGAATCCATCGCCCAACTATGCTGACATCCTGACGGTGACGATAACCCCGCTGGCCTATTCCACGGTTTCGTCCGACGTCTGCGGAAACTACACCGTTCCCTGAACGGTCAGGCTTTGGATGCAAAACGGCCCGCCTCTCCAGATCGGAAAGGCGGGCCGCTTTGTTTGGAGCAACTGCGCTGGCTTAGCGCGGTTCGATCCGGAAGCTGAGCGAGCCGGTCTGGCCATCCTTGGCTAGTTCCAGTGAAACCGCACGGCTGGCGATATTGGCCTGGTCCGATTCAGCGATCACCACCGAACCACTTTCGCTGAGCGGGGCTTCGACCCCGTCGATCAGCAGCTTCGACCCGACCAGAGCCGGCGAATAGTCCGCCACTACGCGATAGCCGCTGGGGCTGTTGCAGAATTCATTGAGCGTGCCGAGCGAGACCGTTCCGGCCACCGGAGCGACCATGCTGGAATCGACATTGGCGCGGCAGATGACCGGCACATAGCCAACCACGCCGATCGTGAACTGCTGCGCACCAACCGCGACCGACGGCTCAAAGCTGTTGGCCGGGGCAATCGAGGCAGTGAGGGCGGTGGCAACCAGCCCGAGTTTGAAAAGTTTCATCATTGGACCTCCCGAATTTCGTCGAGATGCTAAATGCCACGTCAACCTCAATGCCCGGTCACTGGGGAAGGTTAACGCGGATCTAGCTGCAAACCGCAGATTTGGTTGGGGTCGGGATCAATTTACACTGTTGGCCAAGGCCTTGTCCGGCCCAACTGACCGAATGATCCGATTCACCATAATGCGCCTGAGACCAAAAATGCGCTGGTGAACGCGCTTTTCAGGGGCAGACGGCGCTGCTAGCATCACTGCAATGGGGCAAGGCGACGATCCGGGGCAGACTTTGGCGGTTATCCGCAGCGCCTTTGGCTGCGGTGAGGCTTTGGCCGGGACAATCGCTGTGCTTTCCCGCGAAGACAGCCATCCCCGCGGCGCGATGCTGTGGCCGCTGCCCGATCGCGATGAAACCACCCTGCTGACCCGCGGCGCCGCGCAAGAGGTCGCTTATGGCCGCGATGGGGCGGTGATGGTGCTGTTGCCGATCGCGCCGGGCGATTTCTATGGCGATCTGGTCGGCTCGGACCAGAACCAGGCGCAAGTCGAAGCAACCAGCGACGGCGCGGGCGCGCACTTTGCCAGCGGCGCGATTGTGCGGCTGATGGAAAGCTACTCCTGCGTCGGGTTGGCGATTACCCGGCACCTGTCGGGGCGGCTGGCGACGATGCGGCGGCGGATGGTCGAAGCGGCGATGCTGTCTGCCACTGGGCGAATCGCGGCAGAGCTGCTGCGTCGCGCGGGCACCAGCGATGATCGCACGATCCGCCCGATGCCGGTGTTTTCCGATCTGGCGATCACTGTGCAATCAACCCGCGAAACGGTTTCGCGCACGGTCTCACAGCTTGAAAAGCGCGGCGTGCTCAAACGGGTCGACGGCGGGCTGCAGGTTGTCGCTCCGCACCGGCTGGAAGAACTGGTTTACTGATTTCGCGCCAGCAGCGCGTGGATCGCGCCGCCCAATTCATCCTCGTCGGGCAGATAGAGCTCGCTGCGCAAGGCGCCGGGCGGGCGGGCCGCCAGCGTGACAGCCAGGGCATCGCTGGCCAGCGCCAGACCAGCCGGGGCCAGTTGCTGCAATTGCCGGGCCAGATCCGGGGCCGGGCCATAGGGCACCAAAGTGCCGCTGGCCGGATCCTTGACCAGCGTCGAAATCGCCAGATGGGCGCCGATTGCGGGCGGTGCGGGGCTGATGCTGAGCAGCCGGGCGATTATCGAAAGCGCCAGATCGAGATCAGTTGCCGCAAATTCCCACAAGCCCGGCCCGGCCCGAACGGAACCGGCGGGAAGCGCGGCCAGCACGGCGGCAACCGGCGCGATCAGCGTGGTGATCTGCTCTGAGCTGGATTGTTCGGCGCCTGCCAAGCCGTCCAGCCCCACTGCCACATGCAGCGCCAGCGCGCGGGCTGGATCGGGCGCTTCGGGCGGGAAGAGCTTTTCGACTGCGGCATCGCGCGGCAGGGTGAGCCGCATTTGCGTGCCCAGATCACCGCGCCACAGCGCCGCCTGCCGCGCGGTGTTGGCTCCGCCGCCGTGCTCATCCGTGACGATCAACTGCGCGGCGCTGGAGCCAAGGCGGCTTGCGTTATTCAGCGCACCACCAATTGCCAATTCCCCGGCATGAGCGGTGGCCAGCGGATCGTGGGCCGATCCGGTGCCGGTTGCCGCGATCCGCAGCGATGCGGCCTGCGGCAACAGCGCCCGAAAACGCTCGGTCCATTGCGGCCCCGTTGGCGCTACTGACTGCGCCTCGAACTGTTCGACCGGGCATGGCAGCACGACATGCAGCCGGGCGTCTGCGGCCAGCAGATGCTCGGCAATCACAATATCTGCTCCAGCGGCCAGCGCCCCCCAGGCAAAGCCATAGCGGCCCGGTGGTACTGTGCCGGCCAGTTGCCGGGCCAGCTCGGCCTCGGCGGTTCCGCCCGATGCCAGGCCCATATGCCCGGCAAAATGGAGGCTGGCGGGCGGAGTATAGCGGTCCAGCCAAGCGCTATCCTGGCCCTGTGCGGCCAGCACTTCACGGAGCTGGGTTAGCGTGGTGGCGCGGTCGTCCCATCCGTCAGGATCGTATTGCACCGCTTGATCGAGCGCGGCCTCTGCGCCTTCGCGGTCGCTCAGCAACAGAAAAGCTTCGGCGCGGGTCGCGGCAAGGAAATAGGGGGTGTCGGCGGGAGGCTCGGGCGCATCGAGCAGCGCCAGCACCGCACGGGCACCGGCTTCTGCGGTAGCTGGATCGCCCGCCAACAGGCTCAGGCTGGCGGCATTGATCGCAAGGTACGGCGCCGGGCTGAGCGCGTGGGCCGCGCCATAGGCGGCAGCGGCCTCGGCCAGCAATTGTCGCCGCTGGCTCGCCCCAGCGAGCCGCCCGCGCGCCTTGAGCAGCCGTCCTTTGACGGCCAGCGCCGCCGGATCGTCCCCGCGTTGAAGGTAACCCCCCGCCTCAAACAAAGCCCACCCACGATCCACCGCGCCAGAACGAACCAGCGCGGCGATCGCGGGGAGGGTGAGGGTTAATACTTCAGACAAGTGGCACAGCTTGGGACGTCGGCGGGCTTTCGCGATTGCCACCCAAAGGCGGATTCTTGACGTCGGGATCGATCGTTACCGGATAGGTCGTTCCGGCCGACTGGTTCATCAGGACATAGAGATTGAAGGGGTGATCTTCGGGTGGCCAAGGCGGGTCATTGGGAGCCGGGGGAGCAGCGTGCTTGGATTTCGCCTCGAAAACGATTTGTTGCGGGCGTTGACTGATCAATTTGTAATAATTGGCATGCCCTTGACGCTTGAATGAAATCGGATCTTTGTCAAACGTCCACTTCCAATTATCGCTAAGCGTCATGGTGATTTGCCAATGTTCGCCCGGTTCAATTCTGAGATAGTATCCGGTGTCGGCATTGCCATCTATGATTCCGGTATAGAGCAGATCACGCATAACCACTTTCAGGTACTTGCCTACGGGTTTGAGGTCGAACTCGACCTCCGCCGTCTTGTTCACTTGGTCGACCGATATCATGCTGGGTAGTTCATCAACATTGGGGCGCGGGGACACACGGCGCTCATTCGTTGTCATGGCATTCTCCTTTTTTTGGCTTGAGTTGAGGTTTCTATCATTGCCTTGGGAAATCCCGGTCGAGCTTTGATTGCCATTCCTGCCAACTCCGGTTGGCCGGATCGAGCTCGCGGAGCCGCTGCGCTGCTGCCCGCGCATTGGCGGCGACGGATTGCGCCAGCGCTGGCTGCCGGTCTGCTTTCAAAGACTTTGCGAGGCCATAATTTGCCAGCAAGTTGGCCTCTGCAACGCGGGCGTCCCTGGGGAAGCGCTGGCCAAGGGCTCTCACGATTGCGAGTTGTCTTTGTCGAACCCCGACTGCGTCTTTGTGCTGCCCGCGCGCTGTCAGGCTGTCTGCTTCCCAAGCCAGTCGATTGGCCAGGTCCAGTTGAAGTTCGAGATCGGTTGGGGATTGATCGGCAATCTTCTGGATTTCCTGCCGCGCTGCACTGCAATTCTTCAGGGCTGAGGCGGCACGCGCAGGTATCTCGAGCAATAGAGTGCAGATATTGCCTTCGGCATAAGCCAGTTCCCGGCGCCATGTCCGCGAACCGGGATCCTGCGCGACTAGCCTTTCGGCAAGCGTCAGATAGGCCTGCCAATGGCGTTCGGTCACCGCAAGTGCAGTCGCCGGGTTGTTGCCGCGATCAAGGTAGCCGACATAACCCATCCAGTATTCGCTTTGAGCGTGATCGAATAACCGCTTTGGGTCGGTCGGATAGCGTTTGAGTAGCGCGCCGGTCACCCGCCAGGCCTCGGTGAATTTTGCCTTGGCCTCATCACGCTTGTTGCTGGTGGCCAGGTCATCCTCAGCCATGGCCCGCAGAAGTTGCGCCCGCCGCAACAGGACGTCGTCTGGCAGCGCGGTGAGATTGCGCTCCGCCGCATAGCGTTGCAGTACCCGCTGATTGACCGCGTCCATCACATCCAGCCGCCCGACGCCTTTCAGTTTATCTCGCAAATCCGTCAGCATGAATTCCACCAGTCCTTCGGCGTCGGCGCGTTGGCGTTCGGCTTCGGCGCGGGCGCGGATCGCCAGTACCAGCGCTGCTGACAGGATTAGGCTGAGCAGCACCGCTCCCGCCGTGACGGCCATCACGCGGCGCTGGCGGGTCTGGGCATCGCGCTGGACCAGTCGGTCGAGCGGCTGCGCGGTCAGCCCGGCGACGATCTTGAGCAGGCCGAGCCGTTTGCCATCCTTGCCTTTGCGAAAATCGGCGGCCAGCGGTTCGATTGCCGCGCCGTCGTGGCTCAGCAGCGCGTCGGGAAAGGCATCGGCCGGCTCGCCCTCGATCAGCGCGGCCAGAATCGGGCGATCCGGGTGCAGGGCGCGGAACAGCGCGATCTCTTGCCCAACCCAGCGGCTCACCCGCGCCGCCGGGCTGGCTATAACCACCAGCGCGGCGGACTGGGCCAGCGCTTCGCGAACCTGAGCGGAAAGATCGGGTCCAGCGGCCAGTTCGGCGCGATCAAAAAAGATTGGAGACAGGCGCTTTTTGTCGGGCAGACGGGCGCCTTCAAGCTTGCGGTGCAGCCACCCAGCGAAACGCCCATCGGCGTGGCTGTAGCTTATGAATGCCCGGTAATGCGGCGCGGCAATCTCTGCCGAATCGTCGCTCATTGCGGTCCCCACCTGTCTTGCGCAAAGTGTGTCGCAGCTAGCTGGTAAAGGCAACAGTTGCTGGAGCTTGGCGGACGCAATGCAGTGTGGCTCTTGGGTTACGGTTGAGCTTCGTTTCAACCATCCGGTTAAAACCTGTTGTCAAGCGGGCCAGACGGTGTTCTATTCGTAAGCGCAACCGCCCGGTCAAGGGACGGGCAATTGAAGGAGAGTGGGCTAATGAGGGGTAAATTAACCCTGCTTGCGGGCGTATGCGCCGGGGCAATCGCATTTCCGGCTTACGCACAGGATGCGGCCGCAGAAGAAGTTGATAGCACTGAAATCATCGTGACCGCGCAGCGCTCTAACCAGCGCCTGCAGGATGTTCCGATCGCGGTTTCGGCGTTCAACACCGAAGCGCTGGAAAAGCAGCAGATCAAGAACACTTCGGATCTGCAGCTCAGCCTGCCGAACATTACTTTCACGAAAACCAACTTCACCGGCGCCAGCTTCACGATCCGCGGGATCGGCGATCTGTGCGTGGGAACCACCTGCGACAGCGCGACCGCGATTCACCTGAATGACGCGCCGCTGGCCGGCACTCGTCTGTTCGAAGGTGAATTTTACGATCTCGCCCAGATCGAAGTGCTGCGCGGGCCGCAGGGCACCCTGTATGGCCGCAACGCCACCTCGGGCGTGATCAACTTCCGCACCGCCCGGCCAAGCCTGACCGGTGTGGCAGCAAGTGCCGAGCTGGAATACGGCAACTATAACTCGGTTAAGGCCAAGGGCATGATCAACGTGCCGCTGGGCGATATAGCCGCCGTGCGCGTCGCCGGGTTCTATCTGAACCGCGATGGCTACACGACCAACATCTTCAACAACACCAAGATCGACGATCGCGACATGTACGGCGTTCGCGGTTCGATCCGGATCGAACCGGCTCCGGGCACGACGATTGACCTCATGGCGCAGTATTTCCATGAAAAGGACAACCGGACGCGGATCCAGAAGCAGATGTGCCAACGCGATCCGACCGGGGTTCTGGGCTGCCTCAACGGCAAGCGCGATTTCCAGGTGACCAATGCCAACACCACTTTCGTTGGGGTGCTGACCAGCCGGGAATTCTTCGCCACCCAGGGTCTGCCGGCCTCATTGGCGCTGGGCAGCCTCTACGGTCCCGATGCCTACACCGGTGCCGTCAATCCGGCGGATTTCCGCACCGTCAGCACCGACCATGTCCCAACCTACGACACGTCGGAATGGATCGTCCAGGCCAGCATCGAACAGGATCTGGGCGGCGGACTTAAATTGAAGGTCGGCGGCAACTACCAGAAGGTCGAACTGGAATCGTCACAGGATTACAACCTGTCGGTTCAGAACCGGTCAGTTTATGCCAGCGGGCTCAACACTTTGCAGTTCCTCGCCACGCCCGCATCGGTCGGCAATCCACTAAACGGCGCCAATCTTCCGGTAGCCTACTTTGCCCCGGTGGCCGCTGCGCTGATCCCGAACGGCGCGAACGGCGTGCTTTGCACGTCGCTCGCCGAAGAAACGGGAACCGGTGCTTTTGGCGGCCATCGGTTCTGTTCGCCGACCCCGCAGGATTATGACCGTTCGAACCAGTACCAGTCCAGCTGGTCGGCAGAAGCGATCATTTCTTCGGACTTTGACGGGCCGTTCAACTTCCTGATCGGCGGTATCTACAGCAAGTTCCACCTGACCGAAAACAGCTACTACGTGAACGCCTTCGGGATCGACTATTTCACCGGGGTTTTTGGTGCGTTCACCGCGCTGTCGACTGGCCGTCCGCCCAGCTATCTGGGAACGCCGTTCTTCCGCAACAATACGGACGATCTGGCGATCACCACCTACGGCCTGTTCGGTGAAGCCTATGTCAGCTTCAACGACAAGCTGAAACTGACCCTGGGGATCCGTTACAACAACGATAGCAAGACGGTGAAGGCCCGCTCGACCTTGGCCAGCTTCCTGGTGCCCTTTGGCAGCCTCAACGCCACAACCACGCCCTATGGCGCCGGTTTTGACGCCGATCCGGCTACAGTCTGTGCGGCTCCGGGATCGAACGTGCTGGGTGCGATCGGGTCGGTCGCAGGCTGCGAAGCCTTCCAGGTCCGGACGGTGAAGTTTGCCGAATGGACTGGCCGCGCGGTTCTCAATTATGAGATCACGCCGGACAATATGGTCTATGCGTCGTACTCGCGCGGGTACAAGTCGGGCGGGATCAACCCACCGCTTCAGCCGATCTTTGCGGTTTCGGACACATTCAGCCCGGAATTCGTCAACGCCTTCGAAGTGGGTTCGAAGAACAACTTTGGCAAGATCCAGCTGAACCTCACCGGGTTCTACTATGACTACAAGGATCTGCAGCTTTCGCGGATCGTTGCCCGGACCTCGGTCAACGACAACGTCAGTGCCAAGATCTATGGCCTCGAAGCCGAAGTCGTGATCAACCCGACCAAGGAACTGTCGATCAACTTCAACGCCAGCTACCTCCATACTGAGGTATCTTCGGACAAGTTCCTCGCCAATCCGCGTGACTTTGGTGCGGGCCGTGCAGATGCGGTCATTATCAAGGACATCACCAACGGTGCAAACTGCGCGGTTGGGTCGAACAGCGGAAACGTCGCGGGCGTCAATACCTTCGTCGCAACCGTGAACTCGATCATCAATGCTGGTCTTGTTCCGGGTCTGAAAGCCGGTGCCAACCTGCAAAACCCAACTGCATTCCCCAGTGGATCAGGGATCGCCTCCACCGGCGCGTTCGGGATTTGCGGTGTGCTTTCGGCTGCTGCTGCTGGCGCTTTCGGTGCAGGGGTAATTCCTACCGGCGGCGTCACCGTCTACAGCTCGGGTATTCCAACCAACATCAAGGGCAACAGGCTGCCCGGCGCTCCGGACTACAAGTTCGCCGCCGGGATGCAGTACGCTGCTCCGATTGGTGATCTGACTCTGACTCCGCGTGCTGACTTCATCTACACCGGTAAGTCGGTCGGCAATATCTTCGGTGGCTTCATCAACGAAGTGCCGAGCTTCACGCAGGTGAATGCTCAGATCCAGCTTGATGGACCGAACAAGAAGTGGTTTGCCCGTGCGTGGATCCAGAACGTGTTCGACAAGGACTCGATCACTGGCCTCTACGTGACCGATCAGTCGTCGGGCAACTTCACCAACGTCTTCACCCTCGAACCGCGCCGTTACGGTGTTGCAGTGGGCATGAAGTTCTAATCATCCTGGGAGGGATGCGAAACGAGAGGCCTCGGGGAAACCCGGGGCCTCTTTGTTTTGATCAGGGGTGTTGTTCGCCGGGGTGCGCCTTGATCCGAAAAGAGACCCCGGCCGGAACGGGGATGAAACGGCCGGGGTAGTGGGGACAGGGCAATTGTATGGGTTGTGCTTCTATTGAACGGCGACTTGCGCTTCTGGCGCAGCAACCTCTCTAGGGGCGCTGGTTCAAAGCTCTGTTCAAAACGCGATCAGGGGTTGTCCTTATGAGCCGCCGTGCACCCTAACCGATCAGCGAAGCTTCGATCGCAATCCGGATCGCCTCGCTGGTGTGGTTGGCGCCCATCTTGTTGAGCATGTTGGCGCGGTGGATTTCAACCGTGCGCGGGCTGATCGCCAACCGTTCGCCAATCAGGCGGTTGGACAGGCCATCGGCTACTCCGGTCAGCACTTCGCGCTCGCGCCGGGTCAGCTTCTGGACCCGGCTGCGGGCCCGTGCTTCGCGCAGGCGCAGGCTGCCGATGCTGGCGGCGGCGCTTTCGGCCAGCGCGATCGCGGTCATGATCTTGCTGATGTCGCAGGGCCATTCGATATAGTCGAGCGCGCCTGCCAGCACCGCACGGACCACCTGATCGGTTTCAGGCGCTTCGCAAAAGGCGATAACCGGCAGCCACTCGCCATGATCGGTCATGTGTTCGATCAGTTCCTCGATCGCCGGGCCTTCGTCAGCGGCCAGAATCGACCCAGAGCGCGGCCAGCGCCTGGCGATTTCATCAAAATCTTCAAACGGTTCCACATGAATTCCGCTACCCGCCAGGGCATGGGTGATGGCCGCACGGCGGCGTGAATTTCTATCGATCAGAGCCAGACTGCGGCGTCGTTCCATTGGGTACCTCCCTAGTGATTTCCGCCTAGGGAATTAGGCCGATGCTGCGCCGATGCCGCATTGGGTTGAATCGAGATTCGAGGCTTTGGCTGCGTGTAACTCCGTAGTTTCGGCGCAGTAATGCCGTAACCATGGCTTGCAAAAACGAACCAAATTGGATTCATTCCCGGACATTGACGGCACTGCGCAGCGCCCCGGCGATCTCGGTGACATCTTGCTTAAGCCGGGTCAGTGCCGACGCATCGAATTGGATCACGCTGTCCAGCACCGTGTGACGGGCCGAATCAAACAGGGTTGAAAGGGTGGCAGCGATCGGCTGATCGTGATCGAGTCCCAGTTGCAACGCGGTCAGTGCCGCCAAAGCGCGGGTCAGCGCGGCGCTTTTGCGGGCGTTGTCGCTGGCTTGTGCAGCATGGATCGCGCTGCCCAGCGCGGTGCCCAGCTGTTCGTAGCAAACCAGCACCAATTGGCCCGGATCGGCCCCGGCCACGCGGGCGTCGAAATCGATCTTGCGATAGGCTTCAGCGGGGCTGCGCAGGTTATACATCTCAATTCCCTCGCGCGTTCCACGCGTCGATCTGGTTCTGCAGGAACGACAGGGTGGATTTGGAAGCGGCGACCCGGCTGTCGGTCCCGGCGAACTGTTTGGTCAACCGCGCCCGGAGTTTCTCCTGGGCCTCGGCCAGCTTGGTCGCTTCTTCGCTCAGGTCGCGCTTCTGGGCTGAAAGCCGGGTGAGCGATCCCGACAGAGTGCCTGGATCACTCGCCGCGGTCAGACGGCGGCTGAGCTTGTCGAAAGTGGCATAGACCCCGCGCAGTCCGGTGGTGAACATCGCCGCCACGCCTTCGGGCGCGGCTTTCAGGGTGGCGGTAAGCCGGTTGGTATCGAGCCGGAAAGTGCCATCGCGGTTGGTCGCAAGGCCAAGGTCAGCCAGCGTCGCTGGATCGCCTGCCGCCGGACCCGGGATCACGATCGCTCCAGCCAACAGGCCGAACGCGCGCCGCATCGCTCGCGCACCGCTGTCGCGGGCCAGATCGCCCGATAACGGGTCGGTCTGGGTCTTGAGCTCGCCCGCCAGTTCATTCAGCGCGCCAACCAGATCGTTCATAAAAGCCGATACTGCCGTGCCCGGATCGGAAAAGCGGATGGTGGTCGGCGCGCCGGTGTTGGTGCCGGTCAGGTTCAGGCTCAGCCCCGGCACCAGATCGGTGATGGCATTGGTGGCGCTGGTCATGGTCAGGCCATCGAGCTTGAAGGCAGCATCGCGCGCGGTGTTCAGCAGCTGCGCCGGGGCAGAGGCAGGCGTCCAGGCCAGCGCGGCAAGGCCTTCCTCGCCGGCTGACTCGGCGGCCTCGATAGTGAAGCCGCTGGCGGCGCCTTCCTTGCCTTTGAACATCAGGTGCGCGCCGTCGGTCCCGGTTGCGACATAGGCTGATACACCGATATTGGCCGCATTGATCGCGGCGGCAACATCGGCCAACGTCGATCCGCTGGGGATCGTGACGGTTGCCGGGGTATGGCTCAGATCTTCGGTAAAGGTGGTTCCGGCGATGGCGCCAAAGCGGAAAGTCAGGCTGCCCGATCCGGTCGGGGTGGTCGCAGCCGTGAACGGCGCGCTGGTCAGCACTTGATTGGCGGCCAGCTGGGTCACTTCGAGCGAATAGGTTCCACGCCCGGTCAAGGTTCCGCGCGAAACCGCGGCTACAGAGGTGTTGGCGATGCTCGGTTGGCTGGAGAGATCGCCGGTCCGCACGCGGTCTCCGATCGAGCTCGATAGCTGGAGCAACGAGCTTTTGAGCGCCGAGGCCGCCGAAATCTGCCGCTCAACGGTTTCACTGCGGGCGGTGTTGCGATCAAGCTTAACCGCGAACTGCGCCTGGGTCAGGTTCTGGACCAGCGCCGCCATATCGATCCCGCTGCCCGCGCCGAGCGACGAGATGATCGAAGATGTGGCCGAGCCGGTTTGCATAACGGGTAGAACGGCAGAGGTTGTGCTGGCTTAAGCGCTGCGCTCCTGCCGCCCCTCGGCATCGAACCGCAGCTGCATGGGCACTTCGACCGGGGGCAGCGGGCGGACTTCGCCCCGGCGCAGCGAGAACACATAGGCCAGCATTGCCGCGACCGCGCCGTAGAGCTCTTCGCGGATCATCTGGTTCTCGCGGGTGGTAAAATAGACCGCACGGGCCAGTGCCGGAACCTCAAGCAGCGGTACGCCTCGCTCACGGGCCAGTTCGCGCATTGCCAGCGCCTTTTCGCCGCGACCCTTGGCCAGCACCACCGGCGCCCCGGCCTTGAGCGGATCATAACCCATCGCGACCGAGAAGTGGCTCGGATTGGTCAGCACGAACTGCGCTTCTTGCATCGCCTTGGCCACCGCGCCGCTGGCATATTGGCGGGCCCGTCCGCGCTGCGCCGCCTTGCGTTCGGGCGATCCTTCGCTTTCCTTGTGCTCGTCGCGCATTTCCTGCTGGCTCATCCGCAGCCGCATGAACCGCCGCAGCCATTGCACAGGCCAATCGATCAGGGCGATCACCAGCAGTCCGGCGGAGAGTGCAAACAGCAGCGCAGTCAGCGCGTCCCAGCCCTGCCGCAGCGATCCGCCGAGCGAGGCGGCGCGGCCGAGGCCAAGCAGGTCGCTCAAATTCGATTGCGCCCAGTAAAAGGCAATCGCGCCCAGCAGGACGACTTTCAGAATGCCCTTGCCGACTTCGATCCAGCCCTGCGCTCCGAACATCCGTTTGAACCCGGCCATGGGATCGAGCCGCGAAGCCTTGGGCAGCGCGCTGGCGCCGACCCAGCGGCCATCGCCGTGCGCCAGCTGCGTGGCGCTGACGGCAACGAGCACTGCGAGGGCCAGCGACAGCAGCGGCAGGGTGACGGCCCAGGCGGCGGCCAGCATCGCGCTGACCGGATCGAACGCCTCTACCGCACGGCGATCCCACGACAGGCCGGCCCGAACTGCTCCACTCAGCTGGTCGAACAGCCAAGGCCCGGCGAATTTGAGCCAGGCCGCGCCGACCAGCACGGCCACTGCGGTCGCAACTTCCCGGCTGCGCAGGACATCGCCCTTGGTCGCAGCCTCGCGGCGGCGCTTTTCGGTTGGGGCAAGGGTCTTTTCGCCGCTCATCGCAGTAGCAGTTCTCCGGCCTGCCGGACCGCCTGCTCGCTCAGCATGGCGAATTGATCGGCGTAAAGCGGGGCGACCGCGATCAGCGCTGCAAGGCCCGCCAGAATGCCGGCCGGCAAGCCGAGTGCGAACAGGTTGAGTGCGGGGGCCGAGCGGCTGAGCACTCCGCTGGCGACTTGCACCAGCAACAGGACGAGCGTGACCGGCAAGGCGATCGCGACCGCCGCGATGAACATATCGCTGCCAAAGCCGAGCAGTCGCTCCAGTTGGGCCGGACCGAACCAGGCGCCGCCCGGCGGAAAGGCGTGATAGCTCTCTACCACCAGCCGCAACCAGGTTAGGTGCGCGCCAAGCCCAAGGAAGATCACCGTCAGCATCACCGTGAAGTATTGTCCCAGCGCAGGCGAGTGTGCGCCGCTGACCGGATCGGCGCTGGAGGCGATGCTCATCCCCATCGCGCCGCCGATTTGCTCGGCCGCCAGGATCGGCGCTGCGAATGACAACTGCAGGACGAAGCCCAGCGCGAGCCCGATCAGTGCTTCATTGGCCAACACCAGCATCCCGGGAAGCGAGAGCAGCGCTGGCGGCGTGGCGACGGGAATCCAGGCCGAAACCAGCACCGCAATTGCCCCGGTGATCGCAACCCGCAATTGCACCGGCACGGCGGCCGCGGCAAAAAACGGCGCCACCATCAGTGCGGCTCCGATCCGGGTCATCAGGAATACCAGTTTCCACAGCTCGGCCTCAACCGCGCCGAAGCCGAAATCGAGCGCCGTCATTGGCCCAGCTCGGCAATCGTCGTGAATATCTCATGCGTGAAATCGGCCACCAACGCGAACATCGACGCGCCCAGCACGACCAGCACCAGCGCGATCACCGCCAGTTTGGGCACGAAAGTCAGCGTCTGTTCGTTGATTGAGGTTGCGGCCTGAATGATCCCCACGACCAGTCCCACTGCGAGGCTGGCCAGCAGCACCGGTGCAGCGACCAGTGCGGTGACCCATAGCATCCGGTCGGTCAGTGCAAGCAGGGCGGTGGTTTCATCCATGGGGCAAAATCCCAGCATCGCTGGCGGGCTTCGACAAGCTCAGCCTGAGCGGGGTTTGGGTTTGCAGGGGTTCCCGCTCAGGCTGAGCCTGTCGAAGCCCCGAAGTCGTTACCCAACCCATCACCCGAAACTCGCCACCAGGCTGCCCATCAGCAACGCCCAGCCATCGACCAGTACGAACAGCAACAGCTTGAACGGCAACGAGACAATCGTCGGGCTCATCATCATCATCCCCAGGCTCATCAGCACCGATGCGATCACCAGATCGATCACCAGAAACGGCAGGAACAGCATGAAGCCGATCTGGAACGCGGTCTTGAGCTCGCTAGTGACAAAGGCCGGGAGCAGGATCGAGAACGGGACGTCCTGAGAACGGGCGAATTTGGGTGCGCCCGCCATACCAGCGAACATGGCGAGATCATTCTTGCGGGTCTGGCGGATCATAAAGGCGTGAAACTCGCCGCCGCCCGCTGCCAGGGCCTGTTCGGCGTTGATCGTGCCCGCGCTGTAGGGAGCGATCGCGTTGGCGTTCACCTTGTCGAGCGTCGGCGCCATGATGAACAGCGAGAGGAACAGGCTCAGCCCGATCAGCACCTGATTGGGCGGGCTTTGCTGCAGCCCCAGCGCTTGGCGCAGGATCGACAGCACCACCAGGATCCGGGTGAAGCTGGTCATCATCAGCAGCAATCCGGGCAGCAGCGTCAGCAGCCCCATGATCACCAGCAGCTGGAGCGAAAGGGTCATGCCTTGGCCGCCGGCCGCGCCGGTCGCGCCAAAAGCCCGGTCGAGCGCGCCGGGGATCGCGGTCTGGGCCTGAGCGATGGTGGGGGTGAGGAGTGCGATCAACCCGGCAATGAACCGCTTCATTCCCCCGCCTCCCGGGCTGGAGCCTCGGCTAATCGGGACAACCCGCTGCGCGACGCTGAATCCAGAATTTCACGGCCGTGAAATTCGATCACAACCAGTTTGAGCGTCGGCGAGAGCATAGTGGTCTCGATGATCCGCACCGCCTTGTCGGTGCCTTGGGCGGCACCGAGCCGGGCCTGCATTTTCTGGGCCAGTTTGAGCGTGCCCCAGGCCAGCCCCGCGATCAGCGGCAGCAGGATCAGCAGCTTGAGGATGTAGATCAGCATCAGGCAGCGCCTTCTGGCTGACGCTCGGCGCCGACCATCTCGATAATTTTGAGACCAAAGCGATTGCCCTCGGCGACAATTTCGCCGCGCGCGATCAGCTTGTCGTTGACCATCACGTCGAGCAGTTCGTCAGTCAGCCGGTCGAGCATCACGACGCTCTCTTCGCCCAGCGCGAGGACATCCTTAAGCTTCATGTCGGTGCGGCCGAGCTCAACCGAGAGGCGCACGTCGACCTCTTTGAGCAAGTCAAATCCGCGGGTGTGGATAGTCATTTCGGATCAGTTCCTTCAGGCAATCTGGCTGAGTTTGATGGCGACGCGTTCGTCCTGCGCGCCGATGGTTCCCCGCGCGAGAATGGTTCCGCTGATCGACAGCGGCACCGCCCGAACCAGCGCGACCGGCAAGACCGAACCGGGTTCGAGCGCGGCCAGAACCGACAGCGGCACCTTCATATCGACCAGCGTCGCGGATAACGGCAACGGCAGGTCGCCAAACGGAGCGGCCGCAGGATCGGCGGGGCGGGGTTCGCGCGGCGCGGGCGTATCACCGCTGCCGAGCAGCTTGGAAAGCTGGGAAGTGGGCAGCGCGATCAGCAGTTTCCACGGCGCGCGGGCGCCTTCCACTACTTCGATCCGCAGCACCGCGAGCCGTGCCCCAGCTGGAAATGGTGCCAGTTCAGCCAGACGGCTGTCGCGCTTCAGCACGCGCAGTTCGCTCTGGCCCAAGGCCTCGCCCAGAGATCGGGCAAGCAGCTGTTCGAGCCGCTCGATCATCAATTGGGCCGATATCGGGAAATTTTCCGGCACCGCCCCGCTGGCATCGCCGCGCCCGCCAAAGGCCCGATCAACCAGCCGCAGCGTCGCCAGCCCATCGACCGAGGCGAGCAGGGCAAGTCCGGGCGTTGCAGTGGCCAGCAGGCAGTTGGCAGCCAGCGCACCGGCCTCCTCGCGCAGTTCCGGTTCGGTCAGTTCGGCCGGCGCGGCAACCGCTACGCTGGGCGCATCACTGCCGAGCAATGCGGCAAAGGCCGGGCCGAGCAACCGGGCGAACCGCTCGCCCAGCCGGGCCAGCGCCGGGACCAGATCAACCGGTTCGGATCCGCGCCGCAGCAGCTCCTGGCAGTGCTGCGCCGCGATCCGTTCGGCGATGAAGGCGCGTTGCTGCTTCACTGGACCAAAAAGCCCTTGAAGTAGACCCGGTCGACCCCGCCGAACCCTTCGGTTTCGGTCAGGACCTTGTTGATCGCATCGGTCAGCCGTTTGGCCAGCCGGATTTTGCCTTCGGGTGTAAAAGCATCTTCCTCAGGCGTATCGGCCAGCACCACCAGCACTGTGCTGCGGATCGCCAATTCGTGCTTTTTCAGCCACATCAGCACCCGGCCATCGCGCCGGGTTGAACAGGCCAGGCTGATCTGGACCAATGCGGTCGAGTTTTTGAGGTTGGAGGTGAAATCGTCGGAAAAGTTGTAATAGCTGGTCTTGTACTCGCTCCCGCCTTCGCCTTCGACTTCGGCCGGGCCCTCGCCTTCCTTGGCCGTGACCGTGGGGGCATAGGGGTCTTCCTCGCCCTTTTTGACCAGCTTGGGCTCGTCCTTCTCCTTCGGCTTGTCCGGGCCATGTTCGCCGCCAAGCATGCCCGCCTTGACGGCCATGAAGGTGCCGCCGCCACTCGCGCCGATCAGCACCAGCCCCAATGTCAGTTTCATCAGCAGGCTTTTGCCCTTCTCCTTGGGGGGGGCAGCTTCACCCTCTGGCTTGTCACTCATGTCCGTTATTTCCCTTCAAAGCGGCGGTTCAGGCAAAGATGCCGGTGCGCGGAGCCGAACGATCGCGGCCAGTGCGCGGTCCCGGATTGGCCTGCGAATGCGGCTGGCTATCGCGGCGGGGATCACCTGATCCACCGCGCGAATGTGACTGGCCGCCGGTCTGGGCCGCGCCGCTGTCGCTGCGCTGATTCTGGCCGGGGCCCGTCTGATCGCTGACAGTGGACGACAGGGCCGGGGCGGGGACCGCAGCGGCGGCGCGGGCAAAGCCGGGATCAGCGCTGCTCATCGCGACGCTCAGTCCCGCATCCTCAGGCCGAAAGCTAAGCCGGACCTGTCCGAAGTCCTGATGCGTCACGGTGATCGAAACCGCTTGCGGCGCTGCAGCTTCGCGGGCCACCGCGATACGTTCGATCAGCGCGGCAAAGTCATGCGGGCGGACCGGCCCGACCGGCGCAGCGACCTGTCCGGTAACGGGTTGCGGTTGAGCGAGCGACGAAGTCAGCGGGCTCGCCGTATCAGGGAGAACCAGTTCGGACATGGTCGATTTTAGCAGTGCCGGTTCGACCAGCTTGGCCAGCGGACGCGGCTCATCGCGGACCAGCGGCTTAGCCTGGACCAATCGCGGCAGCGCGAGCTCGACGCGGACCTGCTCGGCCGGGACAGCAGCGGGCTGAGGATTCTGCTGGGCGGGATGGGTAGCCGGGAGGGCGGTTTCGATCGCCGCAGCCGGGGCCTGACCTGCGTGACGCTGCATCTGCGCCTGGGCTTGGGAACTGGCGGTTGCGGGTAGGGTCGGAATCGTGCGTTGGACCGGACCTTGGCCAGCGTGATCACGTTCGGGCTTAGCTTTGTCTTCGGGCAAGTGCGCGGCTGGCGCGGCGCTCAGAATTGGCACTTCGGTTGAAGGCAGAGCTGTAGCTGCGGCGTCGGCTTCGACGGGGGGAAATGCGACAAGAATTGGCAGCGGTGGCAGCGGTTCCGGTTCGCTGGCCGCAGCAGCTGTTGCTACTTGCAGAGTATCCGTTTCCGGCAGCGTTTCAGGCTTTGGGTTCTTTTCAGGCTTTGGGCTCTTTTCAAGCTTGGCTGCGAAATTGGCCGGGCGGATTGCAACTGCGACGGCCGCTGCAATTGGCATCGCTACGGGCAGTTCGGTGCGCGGCTGAGCTTGTATCGTTTCCGGCAAATCAAGCGGCAAAAACTTGCCGGTCATTGCCGGTTCAACGGTCACCGATACGGCCAAGGTTGCGGCACCGGGCTGGAGCACGCCTTCGGCACCTTCTGGGGTAGACGCAACGCTCTGGAGCGCCAACAAAGCCCCGAAACCCGCGCCATCCGCAGCTTCGCTGGTCGGCTGGGTAAGCCCATCGCCCAGCACGGATAGCGCCGGGAAAGGAGCAGGGGTAGCAGGTTGGATCATCGGCAGGTCCTTCGCGAGAGCGGGCTTGCTGTTCATTATTCAAGGTCCGTGCCAACCGCGCGGCGGCCGCTCAGCACCGGCTGCTGTTGGCGCAGGACCAGCGCACGTGTCCCGGCCCTGGCGCGGTCTTCGACGGCGGCACGGCGGCGTTCGGCCAGGGCCAGTTCCTGCTGCTTGTGATCGGCCACGGCCCGGGCCTGCGCTGCATCATTGCGCGTGGCCGCGGTGATTCCGCCCAGACCCACGACAAAGCTGCCAAGCTGACGCAGTTCCAACCCGTCGCTCAGGCCAGTGCGGCCGCGATAGTCATCGGCCATAGCGCCGGTCCGCGCCGCCAGCGCCTCTAGCTGGGTCAGCGTTCCTTCGGCCTGCGCGGCATCGCGCGCGGCGGCCTGCTTGGCAAAGGCGCGAACCTGTTCAAGCCGTAGCAAACGGCGCACCCGCGCAGCCTCAGCGCGCATCGCCGAGCAGACTTTCGAGGGCGGCAAAACTGTCCGCCAGACCGACCGAGCTGCGGGCTGGTTGGCACAGGAACTGGCTCAGCGCGGCGTGCATGGCGATGGCGCGGTCGAGTTGAGGATCGGCCCCGGCGCGATAGGCGCCCATCAGAACCAAGTCGCGGTTCGCCTCGTAACTTGCGGTCAAGGCGCGGAATTCGCGCGCCAACTGGTCGTGCTCATCGGGCACGATATCGGCCATGACACGGCTGAGCGAAGCGGCAATGTCGATCGCCGGATACTGCCCGCGTTGGGCCAGATCGCGGCTCAGTACGATGTGTCCGTCGAGGATCGAGCGAGCGGTATCGACCACCGGATCGTCCTGATTGTCGCCATCGGCCAGCACCGTGTAGATCCCGGTGATCGATCCGCCGCTCTCGGCCGAATTGCCCGCGCGCTCGACCAGCTTGGTGATCGCAGCCAGCGCCGAAGGGGGATAGCCACGCGCCGCGCCGGGCTCGCCCAGGAGCAGCCCGATCTCGCGCGCGGCGTGCGCCACGCGGGTCAGGCTGTCCATGATCAGCAATACCTTGCGGCCGCGCGCGCGGAACTGTTCGGCGAGGCTGGTTGCCAGCATCGCTCCGCGCAGGCGCAAGTTGGGGGCATGGTCGGCGGGCACCGCCACCACCACCGTGCGGGCGCGGTTCTCGACCGCCATGTGGCGCTCGACGAAGTCCGAGACCTCGCGCGCGCGTTCGCCGATCAGCCCGACCACGACCACTTCGGCCTCGGCGCCATGCGCGATCATGTCGAGCAGCACCGATTTGCCAACCCCCGAACCGGCGATGATGCCGATCCTCTGGCCGACGCCGAAGGTGGTCAAGGCGTTGAGCGCGCGGACCCCGGTGTCGAAACTTTCGCGCACCGGGCTGCGATCGAGCGCGCCGACCCGGACCCCGCCAGCTGGCCATTCGCTGCGCGCGTGGATCGGTCCCAGCCCGTCGATCGGCGCGCCGGTGCCATCGACCGCGCGGCCGAGGAAGGCCTCGCCCACCGCGAGCTGGCCGGGGCGACCTTCGGGGCGGACCCGCGCTCCGGGGCTCAGCATCACGGTGTCGCCGAGCAGCATCATCAGGGTGCGGCCGTTGCGGAAGCCGATGACTTCGGCCGATGGCGGCTCGCCGTGACCGTGCGCCACCCGGCACAACGCGCCGATAGGGACGGAAAGCCCGGTCACTTCGAGCAGGCCCCCGTCGCACGCGGCCACCACGCCATAGCGCCGCGGGGCGAGCACGACTTCGCCGCAGGCCATGTCGGCAAGCAGCGCGTCGAACAAGTTCAGCACAGCCGCAGCGCTTCTTCGATCGCGGTGCGCCACTGGGCGGGTCCGTCCTCGAGCCCGCCGCCGGTCGTCTCCACACGCAGCGCGCCGCGCTCGAGCGCGGGGTCGGGCAGGATTTGCCAGTCGGACGCCAGCCACTCGCCCGCCAGGCCAAGGTCGTCGGGATGGAGCCGGATCACGCGCTCGTCGTCGGCGCGCACGAACATCGCGACCGCGACCTCGACCCGCCGCCGCAACGCTTCGCGATCGAGCGCCAGCGGCCGCAACGCGGCCTCGCACAGCGCGGTCACCGCGGCGTGAAGCTTGTCGCGCAGCGCTTCGGCGAGTTCCGCGTCGATCCGCGCGAACGAGAACGCCAGGCGCTCGCGGGCCTGCGCAGCGGCCTCTAGCTCGGCTGCCGCTTCGGCGAGCCCGGCGGCGTAACCGTCGGCGAAAGCGAGCGCGATCGGTTCGGCCGGGTCGGGCCCGGCGGGCGCCGCGGGTCGGGAGCCCGACCGGGCAAAGCGCAGGTCGCGGCTGAACGTGGCGATGCCGCGCGCGCCGGGCGCGAACTGCTCAGACATACTCGTCGTCGCTCGATCCGAACGAGATCGTGCCTTCCACCGCGAGGCGGCGGGCGATCGCGACGATCAGCCGCTGCGC
>JANMOU010000043.1:0-22648 GCA_031369495.1 Novosphingobium sp.
CGATTTTCGCGGCGTGATCTACGATGTGGACCCGGTCTTCGCCAATAGCGAGGAATGGTACGAATCGATCCCCAAGGAAGTCCGCCCCAACCGCGAACAGCCGTTCTACCACCTGCTCGCCGAAAACGGCGATTCGAGCTATATCGCCTATGTCAGCCAGCAAAACCTGCTGGGCGACGCCGACAGCGGCCCGGTCGATCACCCGGGCCTGCCCGAACTGTTCGAAGACTTCGACGGCGGCCGCTATCCGCTGCGGCGGAGCATGACGCATTAGGGCAGCGTGAGGCTGCCCGCGTCATAACGCAACGCGGGGACAGGTCCGGTCACCCTGAGTCTGTCGAAGGGTTGCGTGTCTCCTTGAGCAGCACCCACAGCGCAACCTTCTTCGGCCCTCGCTTTTACGGAGCCAGCGCCCTAGCAACGGATCAGCTATGCAACAGCGGTCGCTTCATGGACGATAGGGCGTGAAAATCTGGGGGTTAAGTAAAGTGTCACCGCAATTCCGTAATCCTTAATTCACCGCAGTTCTAATATAGAAATCGCTAAATTACATTCAGATTTTGAAATAACAATATCATACGTATGCCATAATTTCCATATACATTTGTTATTCATAGCGATTTCGGCCGATTCTGTACATAGATTATCAGCAAATATGGGGATTGCCCCCTTGCGTCAGGTAGGGCTAGGGGTGGTATAGGGGGCAGATGCAGAAGCACGTCAAGCGAGTCGCTGGGGGGCTGGTCGCCACAATCGCCTTTGGAACGGTCCTACTGACGACAGACATTCCGAAAGCATTGGAACAAGCCGACAAGTCATTTGCCTTTATCACGCAGAGCCTTGGCGCGCCGTCTCCGCCCATGCACGCTGTAACCGCAGCATGGGGGCACCCATGGGTTGTTGTTTTAGTTTTTGTTGCTGTTTTCGTCTTTGGCGTGCTGGCCCTTTCTGCGGGCGAAGCGTATTTGAAGAGATTATTCAAGCCGAAACCCACGCCTGCCCCGCCACCTGCTATAGACGTGGCTAACATTCTTTATGTCGATAGCATGCCGATCACCGATGAATGGCAGGTGGCGGAAACGCCGTTGCTTGCAGTCTACGTCGCCCTCCAGGTATCGAACGGGAACCAGGATGGCCTCACGCTTCGGCGTGTGCAGGCACATGCGGAGAATGAATGGGGCGACAGGGTGGCGCTCTCTTTTCGGGCGACAGGTGCGAGCGATCAGGCCATCGACATCCGACATGGAGTGATCGAGTTCCTTGATGTCGGCTTCGTTGTGACCAGCCCTGAAATCCGGAGTTTCGGCACGATTTTGCGATCAACGCAGGATCGGGTGGCAATCAGCCACGGGGGTCTAAATGCGGCGATGCGTGAGGCATTGATGAGCGACTTCCGACTGTATCTCGGTGTTGGCGAAACAATGAAATTCGGGCATGGCACATCCTTCCGGGTCGTTGTGACTGCCGAGGATGTTCCCGCCTTTCGCCAAGTCTTTCGTCTGAATTTTAGGGCAGAAAGCCCTTATGATTGGCTAGAGCGAGTGGAGACATCGCAATGACCAACGACACCCAAGCCCGCTTCGGAGTTACGGTGACACGGACAGGAGTTACGGTAAGTTACGGTGACAGATGCAATAAAGTTACGGTGACAGGTGCAATAACCCGCAAACTCTACCTCAACCATCTCTGCCCTCATCATCCGTCCAAATCTGCACTGTTGCAAGAGGACATGGAATACCGCTTCCCCGGCCCGTTTGCGCCGCTCGCCTACTTTCCTACACGCAGCCGATCTGCCAAGCTCTGCCCCGCTCTTTCCCATTGTAACCGATCCCGATCGCGCACAGGTGCGGCACCGTTCGTGGAACGTCACATAGGGTGACCTAAGGTAACACTCCCAACGCGCCGCGTGGGGAGCTTTGTTACCTTTGCGGCGCCTCCAAACCCTTCGACAGGCTCAGGGTGAGCGGACTCGTGTCCTGGCGAGAGGGGACACTGAATACCGCGTCCCCGGTTCGCCCTGGTCCCCGCCCCCTCAGCTTTTCAGCTTCCAGCCGCTGCGCAGCAGGAAGTAGAGCCCTGTCCCCAGCACCAGGTTCAATACCCCGAGCCCCACCGCGCCGCTGACCACGGCCTGGTTGGTGCTGCCGATATCGCTCTGCCCCAGAAAGCCGAAGCGGAAGCCGGAGATGACGTAGAAGAACGGGTTGAGCCGGCTGATCGACTGGAACAGCGGCGAGAGGTTATCGATCAGATAGAACGTGCCCGACAGCAGCGAGAGCGGGGCGATCACGAAGTTGGTCGCGGCGGCCAGATGATCGAACTTTTCGGCCCATTGCGAGGTTAACAGGCCGATCAAGGCCAGCATCACTGAACCCATCAGCCCGAACCAGACCACCGCCCATGGGTGCGCCAGCGTCAGGTGTACCCCGGGCCACAGCATCATCGCCCCGAACACCGCCAGCCCGACCATCACCGCGCGGGTCACCGCCGCGCCGATCAGACCCAGCATCAATTCGCCTTCGGACAGCGGCGGCATCAGATAGTCGATGATCGTGCCCTGGATCTTGCCGGCCAAAAAACTGAAGCTGGCATTGGCGAAGGCATTCTGCATCATCCCCATCACGATCAGGCCGGGGGCGACGAAGGTCGCAAAGTTGACTCCCAGGATCAGCCGGTCGGACCGGCCCATCGCGACGCTGAATATCACCAGAAACATCAGCGTAGTTATCGCCGGGGCCCAGATCGTCTGGGTCTGGACCTTGAAAAAACGGCGGACCTCCTTCATATAGAGGGTCCACAGCCCCAGCCGGTTCAGCCCGGTAAAATGGGGCACCCCCTGCGCCGGAAAGCTGGCTGGCCCCGCACCCTTGGTGGAAGCGGGCCCAGTTGGGTTTTCAGGAGCGGGAAAAGGTTGATTGGCCATGCTACGGCGACTATCCGCAGCCTGCACCAATGGCAAGAACGCGGCGTCAGGCCGCTGAGGAAAGTAACTGATGAGCTGGACCGACGAACGGATCGAAAAGCTGACCAAGATGTGGGAAGGCGGTTCTACTGCCAGCCAGATCGCGGAGGAATTGGGCGGGGTCAGCCGCAATGCCGTGATCGGCAAGGCGCACCGGCTTGGGCTGAAGGCCCGGCCCAGCCCGGTCAAGCCCAATGAAAAGGAAGCCGCAGCGCCTGCGCCCAAGGCGGCGAAGGCCGATCTGCCGCCCCGCGCCGCTCCGGCTGCACGTCAGGCTGCACCTGCGCGTCCGGTTGCCGCAGCGCCAAATGCTACGCCCGCTAATGGCACAACGCCAGCGCCTGCGCCCACGCCCGGTCCGCGGATCGTTTCGGTTGGCCCCGGCGGGTTCCTTCGGCAAGGCCCCGGCGATCAACAGGCCCCGATCCCGCCGGCTCCGCCGCGCCGCCTGGTTCCGGCCAAGCCCAGCGCCGAAATGGCCGAAAAGACCAGCCTGCTCGAGCTGAATGACCGGATCTGCCGCTGGCCGATGGGTCACCCGGGCGAAGCCGACTTTCATTTCTGCGGGGAAAAAGTGAACCCCGGCTTCCCCTATTGCGTTCCGCATTGCGGCCGGGCCTATCAGGCGCAGCTGCCGCGCGGCCACCGCCGCCCACCCCCGCCGCTGCCGTTCGGCGGCCCGCGGGTGCGCTGAGCCGGACTTAAACTTATCGCTGTCATGCCGTTAACCATGGCATGACAGCGTATAATCCCAATTTCGCCCGCCCGCACGGCAGACTACTCGGCTGGCTCGGCCTCCGTTCGCGCCAAGCGACTGAACAACCCGATTCAAACGATAGCGCCTGCGAGCCAGAACGCCGCTCAACGCTGCAACAGCGTCAGGTGGGTGAAATCGGTGTCTTTCTGGGGATGCATAAGCTGCCGGTCAGCGCGCAGACGCTGATGGTAGCCTGGAACTATCTGAACGGCGCCGACAGTCAGGTCGTGCGGACTATTGACCGGCAATTGCAACAGCGACTGCCAATGACTGCCGAGTGGCTCGAAGAATCGCTGGGCGGGAGTAATGCCGATGACATCACCCAGCTGGCCGAGCTGATGAAGCGGCTGGAGAGCTCGATCGACGAGTTTGCCAAGACCAGCCACGATGCCCACAGCGCCACCAGTCAGTACCATTCGGCGCTGGAACAGCATGTCGGCGAACTGGAGCAGGTGACCAAGGCCGGCGAAGTGATCTCGGAACTCGCCACCATCGCCAAAGTGATGATGCGCCGCACCCGTGATATCGAAAAGCAGATGCTGCGCAGCGAGGCCCAGACCCGGGCGCTGCGCCGCCGCCTGGATGAGGCCCGCCGCAGCGCCGAGGAGGACCACCTGACCGGCCTGCCCAATCGCCGCGCCTTCGAAGTGCTGTTCGAAGAATCCTATCGCGCCGCCCGCGCCAGTGCCGAGGTCATGTGCGTCGCGTTCTGCGATATCGATCATTTCAAGAAGATAAATGATACCCACGGCCACGAAGCCGGAGACCGGGTGTTGAAACTGGTGGCCGATAGCCTCGCCCTGATTTCCAACGACAGCTGTCACGTCGCCCGGCACGGCGGCGAAGAATTCGTGATGCTGTTCTGCGGGGAGAAGCTGGAGGACGCCCAGGCCAAGCTGGATGGGCTGCGCGAGGCGCTGGCCGAGCGCCGTCTGGTCAACCGCGCCAACGATCAGCCGTTCGGGCAGGTGACATTCTCCGCCGGGCTCGCGGACGTGTTCGCCTGCGGCGACCCGCGCACCGCACTGCGCGCGGCGGATACGGCGCTGTACCGGGCCAAGCTCAATGGCCGCAACCGGATCGAGCTTGCCACCCAAGCGGATTGCGCGCCGCCCCAGCTTGAAGCGGCGGCCTGATCAGCGCGGCCAAGTCAGCGCGGATTCACCAGAAATACCACATAGCCGCGAAACAGCGGATCGCGTTTGAGCGCGGCGGGTTCGCGCCATTGCCCGCCCTGCACCAGCGCGACCTTGTGCGGCACCGGCACCCTCGCCAGCTTTTCGAGATAGTTTTCGTAGCCGGGGATCGTCTCGCGGCCCTGATAGCTTTGCACCACCACTTCATCGACCACGCCGGTTAGACTGGCCAGCGCGGCCGGATCGGCGTGGGCGCTCCAGTCCATCAGGCCGGTGATGGAAAGCCTGAATTTCGGAGCAAGTTTGCTGCGCAAAGCTTTGAGAAACAGCGCGTAGCGATCAAGCCCTTTGGTGGAGGCATCGAAATCGACCTGCAATCCCGCCACGGAATTGCCTGCTGCTAGCCAGCGCGCCAGTTCGGTCGCGATCCGCTCTGTGGTCTCCGGCGCCCAATCGAGGCTTTGCGCCCGGACCACCAGCCAGACCTCGCCCTGGCCGATCCGCGGCACCGCCCGCAGCGAGACATAGCGCCCATCGCGGCGCACTTCGCCCGCCAGTAGGTACAGCGTCTTGGCATTTTCCAGCACCGGCTGCGGCTTAACCCCGGCCCACAGGAAAAACGCATCATAGCGCTCAGCCTCGACCCGGCTCGCCGCAGTGGGCGCGCAGGCCGCGAGGACCAGCGCCAGTGCCAGCCCCGCCGCTTTCACCAGAAGTAGCGCAGCTTCTTGGCCCAGGCGCTTTGCGGGTAATCGCGCTTGAGTTGATCAAACCAGGCCTTGCGCTGGCTCTTGGGCACATCGGCCCCGCCGCAGTCGTTCATCGCGCTGGGGGCATAGCACATCACCGAGCGGTACAGCGCATAGGCCTTGTCAGCAGGTTTGGCCGCCGGATCGGCGGCAATCGCGGTGTAGAATTCGCTGCGGAAATTGCGCTTGCCGGTAAAGCCCGCGGCGAACCCGCCCAATTCGTCTGGCTTGGGCCGCCGGTCATATTGGCCGTGCATATAATCGAGCCCGTGCAGGCGGAAGAAATCACCCAGGCACAGCCGCCCGGCCACGTCTTGCGGGTTCTTGGCCAGAGCTGCCACGGTCACCGCCAGCGGCGCGCAAGGGTATCCACCATCGGAAACCTTGCCGCTGGTGAACATCATCGCTTGCCCGGTCGGCTTGGCCAGCGGCAGCTTCACGTCAGTTCCAAAGGCACCGTACTGCCCGCGCACCAACTGGTTGGCGAGCAGGGTGTAGAGCGCCTTGTCACGCTCATCAGCAGAGTTTGACGCCGTCCGCACGATCGTGCGCAGCAGTCCGGGACTGGCCGAATTGTGGATCAGGCCCGACCGGATCATCGGATCAGTCACCGGCGATCCGGCGGCGAAAACCGCATCGACCTTACCGGCTCGCTCCCAGCTCATCGCCAGCCCCAGCTCGGCCAACGGACGTTGCCACAGCCCCTTGGCGTTCGGGATCAACTCCTGCCAGAAGCCCGCTTCATTGCGGTCCTTCAGCGCGGCCAGCGCCATCCCGCGCAGCATCTGGCGGCTGAATGACAGGTTGGTGGGATTGGCGCGGCGGGCGTCGTCGGGGATCAGCTGCAGCACCCGCTTGAAATCACGGCCATAATAAAACGCGTGGGTCGCCTGCAGGTAGCTGAACAGTTCGGGGTGACCGGCCAGCTTGGGCCCGAGTGCATCGATCGCGGCGGCCGTGATGCTGGGCTTGCCGACTGCTTCGGTGCCGTAGGTCTGGTCACGCATCGCCGCCAGCACCTGCGTGGCGAGCAGGATCGGGCCTTCAACGGGGGCATCCTTGGCGGCTGGGTTGAACAGTAGCTTGTTATCTACTTCTTGCAGAAGTTCGACCGAACTTTCCTGCTTGGGGTCCACCGTCCCCAGCAGCTTGCCATAGGTTTTGCCGAGCAGGGCATAGTCCCCCATCAGCCACAAACCGCGCCGGACCAGCCCGACAGCCGAGGCCGTATAGCGCCCCTTTGGATAGGACCCAAGATAGGCCGAGAGCGCCTGCATTCCGCGCTTGACTGCCGCACGGTCAATCCCGTCCGGGTTGTCAAAGTCGCCATACTTGCTGAATGCTGGAGCCTGTGCTGCTGCAAACTCGGCCCGGATTACGGTATAGGCCGCCGTTTCCTTGACCCACGGATCGCGCGCGCCTGAAAGTGCGGCAAATCCCCGCCGGGCTGTCTCGTAGTCCTCACCGTAAAAAGCATCGGCAGCCTGCATATAGGCCAGGAACTCGCGGCCCGCCGTGCTCGAAACTGCCGGCCATTGGCCATAAACCGGCAATGGCTCGAGTTCAGACTTGGGCTTGTATTTCCGCTCATAGGTGGTGCCGATCTTGCAAACCCCCTCCGCCCCGGCCCGCGCTGCGAGCAGCGCCGTCCGCTCGGCCGCCGGCAAGCCGCGATTGGCTTCAATTGCGGCCTTCAGCCCCGCGGTCCCCCCAGCAAAGCTCTGGCAGCGCATACCGGCATAGCCCGCCTCGCGCTGTTCCCAAGGCACTTCTTTGGTTGGATAGAGCGTGGCCCGCAGGCCGCGCCAATCGAAGAACACGGTGCCGAGGCTGCCGTAATCATCGCTGGGAGGCTGCGTGATCCCAGCCGTGGTGCGCCCACCGCGATCGTTCAGCAGAAACAGCAGATTGATCCGGCTGTCATTGCCCGGCGCCAACATCGCCCGGCCCTGGCAGCTTTGCTCATTCCCGATCAAGTTGAACCCACCCTCACACCCGACGTCGGTACAGGCCAGCACGGCGGTGGAGGTCATCAGTGCGCCCAGCGCGATGAAGTGCTTGGCATAGTGACGGGCCATCGGAATCTCCTCTGACGCGGAGAATCCGCTTTTGCCGGGAGCAGTGCAAGCAAAAAGGGGGCCGCCATGGCGACCCCCTTTGCATTTTTACCCTAGGGCTGAGACTTAGTCGTCGCTCTTGAGGAACGCCGGGACGTGATCCGGAGCCGGACCATCGTCACGATCACGGCGCGGGCCGCCTTCGCGGCGCGGACCACGATCGCCACCGCCATCGCGGCGTGGGCCACGATCACGGTCACCACCGCCCGAGCGCGGACCACGGCGGTCGCCGCGATCACCACCGGGACGATCACCACGCGGTTCGCGTGCTTCGCGGGCCGGACGGGTATCTTCCAGCTCGGCGCCGGTTTCCTGATCGACCACCCGCATCGACAGGCGAACCTTGCCGCGCGGATCGATTTCGAGGACCTTGACCTTGACGGCCTGACCTTCGGAAACAACGTCGGTCGGCTTTTCAACGCGCTCGTTCTTCATTTCGCTGACGTGGACGAGACCGTCCTTGCCGCCCATGAAGTTCACGAATGCGCCGAAATCGACGATCGTTACGACCTTGCCGTCATAGACCTTGCCGACTTCTGCTTCCTCGACGATGCCGAGGATCCAAGCGCGGGCGGCTTCGATCTGGGCCGGGTCAGACGACGACAGCTTGATCAGGCCTTCATCATCGATGTCGACCTTGGCGCCGGTTTCAGCAACGATCTCGCGGATCACCTTGCCGCCGGTGCCGATGACTTCGCGGATCTTCGATTTGTCGATCTGCATCGTCTCGATCCGCGGCGCATAGTCAGACAGTTCGGTCCGGGCAGTACCCAGCGCTTTCTGCATTTCACCCAGGATGTGGGCGCGGCCGTCCTTGGCCTGATGCAGCGCGGCTTCGAAGATTTCGCGGGTGATCCCGGCAACCTTGATGTCCATCTGCATCGTGGTGATGCCTTCGCTGGTGCCAGCCACCTTGAAGTCCATGTCGCCCAGGTGATCTTCGTCACCCAGAATGTCGGACAGCACGGTGAACTTTTCACCTTCGAGGATCAGCCCCATCGCGATGCCCGAAACCGGGCGGGTCAGCGGCACGCCGGCATCCATCATCGACAGCGAACCGCCGCAGACCGAAGCCATCGAGCTCGACCCGTTGGACTCGGTAATGTCCGAGACAACGCGGATCGTGTAGGGGAAGTCTTCCTTGCTCGGCAGCACTGCCTGCAGCGCGCGCCAGGCGAGCTTGCCGTGGCCGGTGTCGCGGCGCGAAGGCGCCCCGAAGCGGCCTACTTCACCAACCGAATAGGGCGGGAAGTTGTAGTGCAGCATGAAGTTCGAATAGGTCAGGCCTTCCAGCCCGTCGATCATCTGCTCGCTTTCGCGGGTGCCCAGCGTGGTGGTGCAGATCGCCTGCGTTTCACCGCGGGTGAACAGTGCCGAACCGTGGGTCCGCGGCAGGAAGCCGACCATCGCTTCGATTGGGCGAACCTGGGTGTTGGAGCGACCGTCGATGCGCTTCTCACCCTTGATGATCGCGCCGCGAACGATATCGCCTTCGACCTTCTTGACCGACTTCATCGCAACCATCTGCGTCTGCGCGTCTTCGCTGGCGAAGGCTTCCTTGGCCTTGGCGCGAGCGAGGTTAAGCGCGTTCGAGCGTTCCGACTTGTCGGTCAGCTTGTAAGCTGCGGCGATGTCCTTGCCGATCAGGTCCTTGAGCTTGGCCTTGACGCCCGAATTGTCCGAAACGGCAACGTCCCAAGGTTCCTTGGCAGCCTTTTCAGCCAGATCGATGATCAGGTTGCAGACCTTCTTGCACTCGTCATGCGCGAACAACACGGCGCCGAGCATGATTTCTTCGCTCAGCTCGCGGGCCTGCGATTCGACCATCATCACGGCATTGCCGGTGGCGGCCACGATCAGGTCGAGTTCGCCAGCAGCGGCTACTTCCTGCTTGGGGTTGAGGGTGTATTCACCATCGACATAACCAACGCGCGCAGCGCCGATCGGGCCCATGAACGGCACGCCCGAGATGGTCAGCGCGGCCGAAGCTGCGATCATCGCCAGAACGTCCGGCTCGATTTCGCCATCGAACGACAGAACCTGGGCGATGACGTTGATTTCGTTGTAGAAGCCTTCGGGGAACAGCGGACGGACCGGACGGTCGATCAGGCGGGAAACCAGCGTTTCCTTTTCGGTCGCGCCGCGTTCACGCTTGAAGAAGCCGCCCGGGATGCGCCCGGCGGCAAAGAACTTTTCCTGATAGTGGACGGTCAGCGGGAAGAAATCCTGACCTTCCTTGACGCTCTTGGCGGCCGTGACGGCGCAGAGCACAACAGTTTCGCCATAAGTGGCGAGGACCGCGCCGTCTGCCTGACGGGCAATGCGGCCGGTTTCCAGAGTGAGGGTTTTGCCGCCCCACTCCATCGATACGGTTTTAACGTCGAACATGTAGTTTTCCTTGTGAACCCGTGGGCGCCATATTGCGGCACGGGGCCTCTTGCCGGAGATGCCGTTCCGGCCCGGTCGGAGCGCGTTTTTGCGCCCCCCTTCACTGGCCCTGCCGCCTCATTGCGCGCAGTAGCCAGAAACAAGAAGCGGCCCGCTGATGGGGCCGCCTCCGGTGATTATTTGCGCAGACCCAGCTTTGCGATGATCGCATTGTAGCGGGCCACGTCCTTGCGCTTGAGATAGTCAAGCAGGCTGCGACGCTTGTTGACCATGGTCAGCAGACCCCGGCGCGAATGGTTGTCCTTGTGGTGATCCTTGAAGTGACCTTGCAGCGTATTGATGCGGCTGGTCAGGATCGCGACCTGGACTTCGGGCGAACCGGTATCACCCGTGCCCTGGGCGTTGTCCGCGATGATCTCAGCTTTTTTCTCGGGCGAAACCGACATTCTATTTACTCCGCGACATCGGGAAGGTTGAAACCCCTGACAACCTTGGCTTCACCGGAGAAAATCTCCATCAGCGCGGTGGGAACCAGTCCCGCCTTCGCCCAGTAAAGCCCGTTCGTCTGGGGCAGCCCGGTCAGAACCCGGCCCTGTCGGACCATGCTTGCCTGTTCCGGACTGAGGGTAAGAGCCGGGATGTCGTCCAGCCCTGCCTCCAGCGGCAAGAGTACGTTCTCAAGTGGCGCGCCCTTACCCACTTCGTTCAATTTGTCTAGCGAAATCGCCTGATCCAACGTGAACGGCCCGGCTTTCAGGCGGCGTAGCATGGTGACGTGGCCGACCGTGCCAAGCGCATCGGCGATGTCACGGGCGAGGCTGCGGATGTAGGTGCCTTTGGAAACGTGGGCGATGAGGGTTACTTCTCCCAACAAACCACCTTCGTCACCCAGAACATGTTTGAGGGCCCATTTCACGTACTGCCCCGAAGTGTTGTTGAGCAGCACTGCGGCCACGTCCCCGCTTTCCCCAAACGGCCGGGCTTGAGGCACGATGGGCCCTGAAACAAGTTCAGGGTGACGGACTTTGAGAGAGTGGATGGTAACGGATCGCCCCGCCAGTTCCACCGTCTCCCCCGCCCGCGCCCGATCATAGGCCCGCTGGCCATCGACCTTTAGCGCCGAGTAAGCTGGCGGAACCTGTACGATCGGGCCGGTGAAGCGCGGCAGCACAGCTTGGATCTCGGCTAAAGTCGGACGCACCGGACTCTCCGCCACAACCTTGCCCTCAAGATCGAGCGTGTCGGTTTGCGCCCCGAAGGCGACCGTAAAAGCATAGGTCTTGTCGCCATTCAGCATCCGCCCGGTCAGCTTGGTCGCCTCACCCAGTGCGATCGGCAGCACCCCGGTCGCCAGCGGATCGAGCGTGCCGCCATGGCCCACCTTGACCCTGCCCAGCCCGGCCTCCCGGCAAACCCGCTTGACCGCGCCGACCGCCTGGGTCGAACCAAGCCCCAGCGGCTTGTCGAGTATGATCCAGCCGTGGGGCATGGCTTAGCCCCCGGCCACGATCCCGACCAGCCCCATGTAAATCCCGTTCAGCCAGTCCACCGCCGGGCTGACCAGATAGCCGACGATATTGAGGCTGGGTGAGATCATCGGCAGCACCACGATCAGCAGGATCATGATCAGCAGCGCCTTGCTGTGCATCCCGGCATATTTTGCGGCGAGCCGCGGCGGGAGCAGTCCTTCGACGATGTGTCCGCCATCGAACGGCGGGATCGGCAGCAGGTTGAACAGCGCGAGGAACACGTTGATCAGAATGAAATTGAACAGGTTGAGCAAGACGAAGCCCATTACCGCGCCCGGCTCCACTCCATCCGTATAGGAGCGCAGCAGCAGCCCCAGCACCACCGCGCCGATCAAGCCCATCACCAGATTACTGCCCGGACCGGCGGCGGCGACGATCATCATATCGCGGCGCGGGTTGCGCAGCCGGCCCTTGATTACCGGCACCGGCTTGGCCCAGCCGAACATCGGCATCCCGGCGAGCTTGAGCATCGCGGGCAAGATGATCGTGCCAAACGGATCGACATGCTTGAGCGGGTTGAGCGTCAGCCGCCCAAGATTGGCCGCCGTTGGATCGCCCAGCGCCCGCGCGGTCCAGCCGTGGGCGACTTCGTGAAAGACAATCGCGATAATCAGCGGGACGATCAGCGCCGCCGCCTGGATGATGGTTTCGTTCATCGGCCCAAGGCCTCCACAAAATGCTTCCGGCACAAGGCCACATAGCGGTCATTCCCGCCGATTTCGGTTTGCGCGCCTTCCTGTACCGCCGCGCCGCTGGCATCAACCCGCAGGTTCATCGTCGATTTGCGCCCGCAGTGACATACGGCCTTTAGTTCGACCAGCGAATCCGCGATCCCCAGCAGCACCTTGGCGCCGGGGAACAGTTCGCCCTGAAAGTCGGTCCGCAGGCCATAGCACAGCACCGGGATCTTGGCCTCGTCGGCCAGCCGGGCGAGCTGCCAAACCTGCGCCTCGGTCAGGAACTGCGCCTCATCGACCAGCACGCAGGCCAGCGGCTCGACCCGGTGCGCGGCGCCGATCCGTTCCCACAGGTTGGTGTCGGGGGCAAAGCGGTGCGCATCGGCGCCCAGCCCGATCCGGCTCTCGATCGCCTGATGGTCGCTGCGGCTATCAAGCGCAGCAGTCCACAGCATCGTCGCCATGCCGCGTTCGCGGTAATTGAAATCGGCTTGCAGCAGCGTGGTCGATTTGCCGGCGTTCATGCTGGCGTAGTAGAAATAGAGCTTGGCCATGAGGGATGGAGATAATCACTCACTTTCAAAACACCAGCCCGATTGACAGCGCAGCTGTGGAGCGGCACTCCGCAGAGATCGTGAACACACGCCGGATCGCATTTGCCCTGACTCTGCTTCTGGCCACCGCGTCGGCTGGCCCGGTCTATCGCTATCAACTCGATGGCAGCGCGTCGGTCGTCGGCGCGCGGGTTTCGTTTCTGGGCCTGGGCCATAAGACCGCGCGGTTTCCAGCGATGCGCGGCTCGATCAAGATCACGCCCGATCGGCTGGATGCAATCGACCTTGATGTCGAACTCGATGCCAGAGCGATGACCGCAGGTGGCAAAACCGACACCGAATACCTTAAGGGCAAGGCCTTTTTCGATGTCGCAAACCATTCCACGGTGCGTTTTTCAGGCCGCCGAATGGCGATGACCGGGCCGCTGACCGCACTGGTCGAAGGCCAGATCAGCGCACGCGGCGTGACCCGCCCGGCGGTGCTGGCGGTCACTTTCCGCGATCCCCCGGCCAAGGCCACCGGCCGCGATCCGATCCACCTGACCGCAACCACTGCAATCAACCGCCGGGATTTCGGGATGACCGCCTACAGCCTGTTGGTCGGTAGAAAAGTGGCGATCACAATCCAGGCGCGGCTGGTGCCGGGCTGATCGGCACTAGTCCTCGGCAATGTCCCGCTGAACCTTTGGATCGGCCAGCAAAGCCTCGATCCGGCTGGCCTCGTCAAAGCTTTCGTCGGGCAGGAATTTGAGCTTGGCGGCGAAGCGGAGTTTGAGGCGACCGGCCACTTCCTTCTGGAAATAGGCAGTGTTGGTGCGCAGCGCTTTCAGCACTACTTCCTCGTCCGTGCCGAGCAGCGATTTGATGAACACCGTCGCGTGGCGCAGATCCGGGCTCATCCGCACTTCGGTGACGCTGACGGTGTGCGATGTCAGCACGTCATCGTGCACTTCCTGCCGCGCCAGCAGTTCGGCCAGCACGTGGCGCACTTGCTCGCCCACCTTGAGCAGGCGGACCGAGCGGGTCGCGGGCGTTGCAGCGGGAACAACCATTAGGTCAGCTTTTCAAGTATGCGTTTGAGCGAGTTCATATTGCGGGCTGTTCCCTTGCAGCCAAGCCGCCGTTCCAAGAACGGGCCGGTCAGGCTCGAAACTCCGACCCCATGGACATAGTCAAGATAGAGCACCCGGTCCCCCAGCGCCAGCCGTTCAGACCCTTTGGCCTTATGTTCGGCCAGCAGCGCTTCAAACCGGTCCGGATCGGGCTGGCTGCTGAGGAAGATCGAATGGACGAACTTGTCTTCGCCGTCGCCGTGGAACGGGTTGTCATGGATCGACGAGTGGACATCGGCCACGCTGCGCACCGCGACAAAGCTGACGATATCGAACCGGTCGGCCATCATGTGGGCGAACAAGTCTTCCAGTCCGTCGGTTGGCCGTTCGTCGAAATCGAACAGCACGTTGCCGCTAGCCACGACCGTTTCGACATTCTCAAACCCCTCGCGCTCAAACGCATAGCGCAGGTCAGCCATAGTCAGCCGATTACCGCCGACATTGATCGAACCGAAGAAGGCAACGTAGCGGGGCATCAGCGCGGCGCAACGATCCGGGCGGTCGACGTAGCCCGGGCCAGCAGCGCGCCGCCCTCGTCGAACAGCTCGCCTTCGAGAAATGCAGTTGTGCGGCCCTTTGAGATGACGCGGCCTTTTCCGATCACTCGGCCGGGCATAACGGGAGCAACAAAACTGACATTCATGTCCATGGTCACCGGCACTTCGGCCCCGTTCGTCATCGCCACCAGCGCCGGTCCCATCACATCGTCAAGCATCGCAGCAACGAAGCCGCCCTGCACGGTGCCGCGCGGGTTGAGCATTGCGTCATTCGGATGGAACGCGATCTCGATCCGGCCTTCTTCGGGCCATTGATCAATGAATTCCCACCCCAGCGTCTCAGCGCAGGGCGGGCGCGGCATACCTGATTTGAAAAATCCTTCAGGCATAGCCGCCCCCTTGTCGTGCTATCACAGCGTGCGTTCACGCTCCTCGACTTCAAACACTTCGAGCATATCGCCCGCCTTGATGTCGTTGGTGTCCTGCAGAACCACACCGCATTCGAGGCCCGTGCGGACTTCCGGCACGTCGTCCTTGAACCGGCGCAGCGAAGCGATGGTGGTTTTCGAGATGATGACATCCTGACGGGTAAGCCGGGCGAACAGGCCCTTCTTGATCCCGCCTTCGAGCACCAGCAGACCAGCCGCCTTGTCGCGCTTGCCCGAAGTGAACACGTCCTTGACCTCGGCCCGGCCAACCACGTGTTCGATCCGTTCCGGACCCCAGATCCCGGCCATTTCCTTGGCGATCTCTTCGGTCAGGTGATAGATCACGTCGAAGTATTTCAGGGTCACCTTCTGGCGTTCGATCATCTCGCGCGCCTTGGCATTGGGGCGGACATTGAAGCCAACAATCGGCGCACCGCTGGCCTGGGCCAGGCTAACATCGCTTTCGGTGATCGCACCCACGCCCGATTGCAGGACGCGGACCTTGATCTCGTCATTCGACAGCTTGTTGAGCGCATTGACGATCGCTTCGGTCGAACCCTGCACGTCGGCCCGGATCACCACCGGATATTCGATCACGGTGTTCTTGGCGGTCAGTGCCGAGAACATGTTCTCGACCGTTGCCGGAGCAGACGTCGTCCGCTTGGCTGTGGCCTTTTCCTGACGGTAAGCGGCGACCTCGCGGGCGCGGGCTTCGTTTTCAACCACGGTCAGGGTGTCACCGGCCATTGGCACTCCGCCAAGGCCGAGCACTTCGACCGGCAGCGCAGGCGGTGCGGCCTTGATCTGGCGGCCCTTGTCATCAAGCATCGCGCGAACGCGGCCCGAAAGGCTGCCGACCACCAGGATATCGCCAACCTTCAGCGTGCCGCGATTGATCAGCACGGTCGCCAGCGGGCCCTTGCCCTTGTCGAGCTTGGCTTCAATCACGGTGCCTTCGGCTGACCGATCCGGGTTGGCCGTCAGTTCAAGCAGTTCGGCCTGGAGCAGAATCTTTTCGATCAAAGCGTCCAATCCAGCGCCGGTCTTGGCCGAAAGTTCAACGTCCTGAACATCGCCCGACATCGCTTCGACCACGACTTCATGTTCGAGCAGACGTTCGCGGATCTTCTGCGGGTTGTATTCGGGGCGGTCAGACTTGGTAATCGCCACGATCATCGGCACCCCGGCGGCCTTGGTGTGATTGATCGCCTCGATCGTCTGCGGCATGATCCCGTCATCGCCTGCCACCACCAGCACGACCACGTCGGTCACATTGGCGCCGCGCTGGCGCATTTCGGTGAAGGCTTCGTGGCCCGGCGTATCGAGGAAGGTGACCAGATCACCCTTCTTGGTCTTGATCTGGTAAGCGCCGATATGCTGGGTAATCCCGCCCGCTTCGCCGCGTACAACGTCGGTTCCGCGCAGCGCATCGAGCAGGCTGGTCTTGCCGTGATCGACGTGGCCCATGATCGCCACCACCGGTGGGCGCGGTTTCAGGGTTGCTTCGGGATCGACGTCATCGGCAATGTCGATATCGACATCGCTTTCCGAAACACGCTGAATGGTGTGGCCGAATTCTTCGACCAGCAGTTCGGCGGTATCGGCGTCGATCACGTCGTTGCTGGTTGATGGCAGGCCCATCTTGAACAGCGCCTTGACCAGATCCGAAACCTTTTCGGCCATCCGGTTGGCCAGTTCCTGCACGGCGATCTCTTCGGGCACGATCACTTCGCGGACCTGCTTTTCGCGGGCCTGACTCTGGCCAGAGAAGTGCGCGCGCTTTTCCTTTTCGCGGGCCCGCTTGAGCGCGGCGAGGCTGCGGGCGCGGGCGCCTTCGTCCTCGTTGAGCGCCTTGGACACGGTCAGCTTGCCAGCATGGCGGCGCTGATCGCCGGTCTTGTCGCGCGGGTGGGCAATCTTCTTGACCACCGGTTCGGGGCGCTTGGGCGCAGCCACCGGGGTGAACCGGCGCGGGGCGGTGCCGCCCGACTGCGCGGGCGCCGCGTCCTCGACTTCTTCGGCAGCCGGAGCTTCGCTGACGGGCGCTTCGACCGGAGCAGCTTTCACTGGCGCCGACGCTGCTGGTTCAGTTTCGGCCTTGCGGTTGTCTTCGGCGCGGCGGCGTTCATCTTCAACGGTGCGCAGGCGCTCTTCGGATTCGCGGCGAGTCTGCGCTTCGAGCACGTTGAGCCGGGCCTCTTCGGCCTCACGCTGCATCCGGGCGACGCGTTCCTGCGGTGTCTCACCAGCCGAAGAGGACGGGCGCGGCGCGGGCTTGGGCGCTGCGGCGACCGGAGCAGGAGCGGGCGCAGGTGCGGGCTCAGGCGCCGGCGGAGCGGCTTCGGCCGAACCGGGTTTGCCCATCAGCTTGCGGCGCTTGACCTCGACCACTACCTTGTTGGTGCGTCCGTGGCTGAAGGTCTGCTTGACCTCGCCCGCCTGAACCGAGGTCTTCAGGCCCAATGGCTTGCGGCCCAAAGTCGGCTTGTTTTCGCTATCGCTCATGCTCTTACCAGTCCTTCAAAATTCATGTCGTCGCCACGGGAGCTGCGGCGTCCGGATCGGTCGCGGCGGTTCCCATGTCCTGTTCGTTCGTTTCAACCAACCCCAGAAAGCGCAGCAAGCGCCCGAGTGGGAGTTCAATCCGGGCGGCCGATGCAGGATCGGTCAGTGCCAGGTGGACGACATTGTCGCGGCCCAATGCCACAGACAGCGCTGCTCGGTCCAGTGGCAAGGTTACCCCGGTGGCGCGCGACCCTTCCAGATCACGCCCAACCCGCCAGGCCTGATCGAGCTTGCGGTTGCCATCGTCACTTGCGTCGCTGGCGTGGGCCAACCAGGCGACCTTGCCACTCCGGGCGTTTTCCGCGATCCGGTCTGACCCGGTCAGCATCCGCCCACTTTTCAGTTCGAGCCCCAGCCGATCCGTAAAGGCCCGGCGCAGCGCCACTTCGGCACGCTCGGCCAAATCATCAGGAATTGTCAGGTCAGCGCCCTTGAAAGCCCGGGCCAGCGCGCCCTTGAGTTTGCCCTTGGCAATCGCGGTTTCCAGATCGGTCCGTGAAACGCCAATCCACGCCCCCCGCCCCGGCGCGCGAGCCAGGGCATCGGGCAGGACCAGTCCGTCTGGCGAGATCGCAAGGCGCAGCAGATCGTCCCGCGAACCATGGTCCCCGGTCAGGATGCAGCGCCGCTCAGGCTGCTCAGAGATGCCGGAAGCTAGCGGCTCATTGTGAGGAATCCGCATCGGCGGCCTCCTCTGTGGCTGGCTCGTCTTCAAACCAGTGCGCGCGCGCGGCCATAATCACTTCGTTGCCTTGCTCTTCGGTCAGGCCATATTCGCCCAGCACGCCGCCCTTGTCCTCAGCGCGTTCGCTGCGGCGGGTCGGAGCCGAATTGTCACGGCGGCGCTGTTCAACGCGCTTCTTCGCGATCAGTTCGTCGGTGGCGAGGTCAGCCAGATCGTCGAGCGTCTTGATTCCGGCCTTGCCCAGCGTGACCAGCATCTGCTCGGTCAGGTGCGGCATTTCGGCCAGGGCATCTTCGACGCCGAGCGCCTGGCGTTCGGCCCGCTGACCGGCTTCACGCCGGTCAAGCGCTTCGGTCGCACGGCTCTGCAGTTCTTCGGCCAGCTCTTCGTCAAAGCCTTCGATCGTGGCGAGTTCCGCCAGTTCGACATAGGCGACTTCTTCAAGCTCGCTGAACCCTTCGGCGACCAGCAGCTGCGAGAGGGTTTCATCGACGTCGAGTTCTTCTTCGAACATCTTCGAACGCTCGGCGAATTCCTTCTGGCGCTTCTCGGACGATTCTGCCTCGGTCATGATATCGATCTGGCTGCCGGTCAGCTGGCTGGCGAGCCGAACATTCTGGCCGCGGCGACCGATTGCGAGGCTGAGCTGGTCATCGGGGACCACCACTTCGATCCGGCTTTCTTCTTCGTCGATCACCACGCGGCTGACAGTGGCCGGCTGGAGCGCATTGACCACGAAAGTCGCGGTGTCTTCGCTCCACGGGATGATGTCGATCTTTTCGCCCTGCATTTCCTGCACGACGGCCTGAACGCGGCTGCCCTTCATGCCGACGCAGGCACCGACCGGATCGATGCTGCTGTCGCGGCTGATCACGCCGATTTTGGCGCGGCTGCCCGGATCGCGGGCGGCGGCCATGATCGTGATGATCCCGTCATAGATTTCGGGAACTTCCTGCGCGAACAGGCTTTTCATGAAATCGGGGTGGGCGCGGCTAAGGAAAATCTGCGGGCCGCGGTTCTGACGCTCGACCTTCATGATCAGCGCGCGGACGCGCTCGCCAACGCGGGCGACTTCGCGCGGGATCTGCTGATCGCGGCGGATAACGCCTTCAGCGCGGCCAAGGTTGACGATCACGTGGCCGAATTCGACCGACTTGATCACGCCGGTGACCAATTCACCGCCGCGGTCCTTGAATTCTTCAAACTGGCGGTCACGTTCGGCATCGCGGACCTTTTGAAAGATCACCTGCTTGGCCGACTGGGCGTCGATGCGGCCCAGATCGACCGGCGGCAGCGGATCGACGATGAAATCGCCCAGCTTGGCGTCTTTGTCGAGCTTCTGCGCGGCCTTCAGGTCGACCTGCTTGAAGTAGTCTTCAACCTCTTCAACCACTTCGACCACGCGCCACAACCGCAGATCGCCGGTGCGCGGATCAAGCTTGGCGCGGATGTCGTTCTCGGCGCCATAGCGGTTGCGGGCGCTCTTCTGAATCGCTTCTTCCATCGCCTCAATCACGATCGACTTGTCGATCATCTTCTCGGTCGCGACCGAGGTAGCGATTGCGAGCAGTTCAGCGCGGTTGGCGGAAATCGGACTGGCCATCTTCAGTCTTCCTGTTCTTCGAGTATCTCGTCCGCACCGCTGGTATCCAGCGGGCGGGTTGCTGCGATCAACCGGTCGGTCAGGACCAGCTTGGCGGAATAAATATCAGATAGCGGAAAGGTAACCGCGCCGGATTTCTTGTCGGTGAGGGTAACAGTGTCGCCATCAAGGCCGACCAGATCGCCGGTCAGCGTCTTGCGGTTACCCTCCACTGGATTGACCAGTTGGACCCGCACTTCATGCCCGGCCCAATTGGTGAAGTCCTGCGGGCGGGTCAGCGGACGGTCGATCCCAGGCGAGCTGACTTCGAGCCGATAAGTGCCCGCGACCAGATCTTCGCCGGCAGCTTCGAGCACATCGACCGCGTCCGAAACCCGGCGTGACAGCGCGGCGCAATCTTCGATCACCAGCTGGCCAGTATCGGGGCGTTCGGCCATGATCTGGAGCGTCTGCTCCTCATCGCCAATCTCACCACCCTTGAACAGACGCACGCGCACAAGGTCGAACCCCAGGGCTTTCGCCTCAGGCTCCACAACCTCGATAATCCGTGCGATATCCGTCATGAATGCTCCGTTATCCGGCCTGTGTTGCAATGCAGTTTCGTGCCGGCCCCTTTCGGCGCCAGCCCCTTCGTTGCTTCACAATGTCGGGATTGACGGCCAGATAGTCGCGGCGCGGCAGAAAAGCAAGCGCCGTTTGCCGGCCCAATGCCCCTGCAACCAGCCGCCATTGCAATTCCCGCCATTGCGGCGTATATAGGTTGCGCTAACGTCGCCTGCGACGGAACTTTTCGGCCTACGCCCCTTCGTTCCTTATCTTGCTTCTACGCTCCCTCGGCCCATTGCCGGGGGGTCTCTTGTAGTTTCGTGAAAGGAACTAATTATGCCAGTAGGCACCGTAAAATTTTTCAATGCCGCCAAAGGTTATGGCTTTATCGCTCCTGACGAAGGTAGCGGCGATGCGTTCGTTCACATCAGCGCCGTTGAACGCGCCGGAATGAGCACGCTCGATAAGGACCAGCGCGTTCAGTACGAGCTGGAAACCGACAACCGTGGCAAGACCTCGGCCGTCAACCTTTCGGCTGCCTAAGATCATGGCCAAAGAGGAACTACTTACCCTCGAAGGCCAGATCGACGAGATTTTTCCCGACGGACGCTTTGGCGTCATGCTCGAGAATGATCACCGGATCATCGCTTACACCGCCGGGAAGATGCGTAAATTTCGCATCCGCTCGGTGGTGGGCGACCGGGTCCGCGTGGAAATGACCCCCTATGACCTATCAAAAGGCCGCATCGTGTTTCGCGAGCGTGGCCCGGGTGGCGGTCCTCCGGGGCCCCACAGCGGCAAGCGGCGGCACTAGCGCCCTCGCAATAAATACCAGACCAAGCGGCGTGACAAGCGCCCAGAAACGATAAGACAAATGACTATCTTGATACCGGCGATCCGCTGCGGCCTTGGCCGTGCCCGGATTGCCAGGGACCGTGCCCAGAATGGCACTGCCCCGCGCGGCCCACGAACTTCTGCCACGCTAACCCGTGCCGAGTTCCGCCAAGCCGTAATTGAAGTGCTGGGCTGACCGAAAAAGGAGCGGGCGCTGCTGTGATGTCAGAAAAGTTCTACATCGACCAGGCGGAAAGCTGTGCCCGCGCAGCTGCCGCCGCCCCGCTCGCCAACCAGCGCGAGACACTTTTGCGTTCGCGTGCAGTCTGGCTTGGCTTGGCCGCGCGCGAACAGACCATTCAGGCCGGCCGGGCCGAACGCGACCGTATCCGTATCGAGATTGAGGAACCAGACCATGTCCGATGAAACCACCAAGCCGTTCCTGATCAAACGCCACGAAGATGGCACGTTCAGCCTGACCGTGCGCGATGTGCGCTATAACTCGCAGGGCTATCCAATCGTCACCGGGGTCCAGCAGGACACTGTTTTTGCGACTTCGGCAGCGGCGAAAAGCTTTGCCCGCAACAACTTTGACGCCAAGGCCGGGCAGTACGCGACCAAGTGAGCTGACGCCCGGGGATCACTTCCCCGGCTGCTCCGGCATCACTTGCTTGAACGCCACCTTGCCGCGATCAATCTCCCACAGGTTGTTGCCGGGCTCGATGATCACGAACAATTTGATCGGCACGTTGTAGCTGACGAATACGTGAACCTCAGTCGGCTGCGTATCCAGTGAGTGCGAAACGCCATAGCCGACAGCTTTCTTGCCTTCCATGCCAGTGACAACATCGATGCAGCTTTTGGTGAAGGCCCGGTGCGCCACCAGCTTGCCCGCGCCATCAAATTCGAACCGCGAATGTCCGCCCGCCGGGAACCTCCCGGCCTGCGTCGCGGCGCTCATCACATAGACCGGATAGATCCCGTCGCTGCGCGGTGGCAGGACCACCGTGTTCGGCGCCCCCTTGCCGCAATAGAACGATTTGGTTTCGCGCGCAGCATCAAGCCCCTTGCCGCGCAGTTCGACCAGTTTCAGCGCCAGCGGCGATAGCGCCGCGTCCTCATCCGATTTGACCAGCCCGCCGCGCCGGACCGAACTGCCCGCCATCCAATAGCGCGCAAAGGCCCAGGTCCGGCCGTCCTTCTGGGCATAGAATGTGGCCAGCAGCAGGCCCTTCTCGGCCGGTTCCACCACATATCCGCGCACCCCTTGTTCAGACACCTGCTCCAGCGTCAGCTTGGCCTTCTTCAGGTCGATCTGAAACTGGTCGGTCGAATGCCAGGCCGCCTGATCATAGGCATAGATCTCCGCCCCGCGCGCTTCGGCTTCTTTTGCAGCGGCCAGTTGCTGCGCGGTTGGATCGGCCATGGCAGGGGTAGCAGCACAGGCGGCGGCGATCAGGAGCAGGCGGGAAAGCAGGTTCATCGCGGCCTCGCGTGGCAAGTTGCTGA